>NZ_JBVHWR010000007.1:0-334930 GCF_055564355.1 Streptomyces sp. NPDC029152
CGAGCAGCGGCTCGTCGGCCTCGACGCTGTCGCCGACCGACTTCAGCCAGCGGGTGACGGTGCCCTCGGTGACGGACTCGCCGAGCGCGGGCAGGACCACGTCGGTGCCCTCGGCGGAGCCGCCGCCCGAGGTGGCCTCGGCCGTCGGAGCCGGGGCCGGGGCGGCCTGCTCGGTGGAGGGGGCGGCCGGCGCGGGCTCGGGGGCCGGCTCGGCGACCTGCTGGGCCTGCGGGGCGGCCTCGGCGGCCGGGGCGGCCTCGGCGGCCGGGGCGCCGGAGCCGTCGTCGATCAGGGCCAGCTCGGCACCGACCTCGACCGTCTCGTCCTCGGCGACCTTGATGGAGGACAGCACGCCGGAGGCGGGGGCCGGGATCTCGGTGTCGACCTTGTCGGTCGAGACCTCGAGCAGCGGCTCGTCGGCCTCGACGCGCTCACCCTCGGCCTTGAGCCAACGGGTGACGGTGCCCTCGGTGACGCTCTCGCCGAGCGCCGGAAGGGTTACGGAAACCGCCATGGTTTCGGTTGCTCCTTACGAATTGCGGAAGTCTGTGTCGTCGCGCCCAGTGACCGAGGGAAGGTCAGTCGTGGGAGTGCAGCGGCTTGCCGGCCAGCGCCAGGTGGGCCTCGCCGAGCGCCTCGTTCTGCGTCGGGTGGGCGTGGATGAGCTGGGCCACCTCGGCGGGCAGAGCCTCCCAGTTGTAGATCAGCTGGGCCTCGCCGACCTGCTCGCCCATACGGTCGCCGACCATGTGGACGCCGACCACGGCACCGTCCTTGACCTGGACGAGCTTGATCTCGCCCGCGGTCTTCAGGATCTTGCTCCTGCCGTTGCCGGCCAGGTTGTACTTCAGGGCGACGACCTTGTCCGCGCCGTAGATCTCCTTGGCCTTGGCCTCGGTGATGCCGACGGAGGCGACCTCGGGGTGGCAGTACGTCACCCGCGGGACACCGTCGTAGTCGATCGGGACGGTCTTCAGACCGGCCAGCCGCTCCGCCACCAGGATGCCCTCGGCGAAGCCGACGTGCGCGAGCTGGAGGGTCGGGACCAGGTCACCGACGGCCGAGATGGTCGGCACGTTGGTGCGCATGTACTCGTCGACCAGGACGTAGCCGCGGTCCATGGCGACCCCGGCCTCCTCGTAGCCCAGGCCCTGCGAGACCGGGCCGCGGCCGATGGCGACGAGCAGGATCTCGGCCTCGAACTCCTTGCCGTCGGCGAGGGTGACCTTCACGCCGTCCTGGGTGTACTCGGCCTTCTCGAAGAAGGTGCCCAGGTTGAACTTGATGCCCCGCTTGCGGAAGGCGCGCTCCAGCAGCTTGGAGCTGTTCTCGTCCTCGACCGGCACGAGGTGCTTGAGGCCCTCGATGATCGTGACGTCGGTGCCGAAGGACTTCCACGCCGAGGCGAACTCGACGCCGATGACGCCGCCGCCCAGGATGATCGCGGACTTCGGCACGCGGTCCAGGACGAGGGCGTGGTCGGAGGAGATGATCCGGTTGCCGTCGATGTCCAGGCCCGGCAGCGACTTCGGCACGGAGCCGGTCGCCAGCAGGACGTGACGGCCCTGGATGCGCTGACCGTTGACGTCCACCGAGGTCGGGGAGGACAGCCGGCCCTCACCCTCGATGTAGGTCACCTTGCGCGAGGCGATCAGACCCTGCAGGCCCTTGTACAGCCCCGAGATCACCTCGTCCTTGTACTTCTGGACGGCCGGTACGTCGATGCCCTCGAAGGTGGCCTTCACGCCGAACTGCTCGCTCTCGCGGGCCTGGTCGGCGATCTCGCCCGCGTGCAGCAGGGCCTTGGTGGGGATGCAACCCTTGTGCAGGCAGGTGCCGCCGACCTTGTCCTTCTCGATCAGGGCGACGTCCAGACCCAGCTGCGCCCCGCGCAGGGCCGCGGCGTAACCACCGCTGCCACCGCCGAGGATCACTAGGTCGAAAACGGTGCTGGCGTCGTTCGCCACGTCACGTCCTCCATGCATGTGCGCCACCGGTCGTCGGTGACCGGCTGGCGGCTGGTGTCCGGCCGCTCGTTCTTCGGCCCTTGGTCGGGGCCCTGTCCTGCCGAGCCCCATCTTCGCACCTGTGCGGGGCGAACGAGACGTGGGGCCGGGGTGTGAGACGCCCCACGTTCCTTCGAGGGGGACGGCGGGCCGACGCCGTCGGGGCGCGGGGCCGTGCCGATCCGCGGCTTCGCCGCGTGGGCGCGACGGGCCACGACGGACCCGCGCGCGCACGGTCACCCGCGCCCCGGACTCGTGGGCGCCCCTAGCCCAGGTCGCCCGCGGCCGCCAGCTCGGCGACCCGCACCAGCGTCCGCACCGCCGTACCCGTGCCGCCCTTCGGCGTGTACCCGAACGGACCGCCCTCGTTGAAGGCCGGACCCGCGATGTCCAGGTGCGCCCAGGTGATGCCCTCGCCGACGAACTCGCGCAGGAACAGGCCGGCCACCAGCCCGCCGCCCATCCGCTCGCCCATGTTGGCGATGTCGGCGGTCGCCGAGTCCATGCCCTTGCGCAGGTGCTCCGGCAGCGGCATCGGCCACGCCGGCTCGCCGACCTCCTCCGCCGCCTCGTGCACCGCGGCCCGGAACGCGTCGTCGTTCGCCATGATCCCGTACGTACGGCTGCCCAGCGCGAGCATCATCGCGCCGGTCAGGGTCGCCACGTCGATGATCGCGTCGGGCTTCTCCTGCGAGGCCGCCCACAGGGCGTCGGCGAGGACGAGACGGCCCTCGGCGTCGGTGTTGAGGACCTCCACCGTCTTGCCGCTGTACATGCGCAGCACGTCACCCGGGCGGGTGGCGGAGCCGGACGGCATGTTCTCGGCCAGCGCCAGCCAGCCGGTGACGTTGACGTCGAGGCCGAGACGCGCGGCGGCGACGACCGCGGCGAACACGGCGGCGGCACCGGCCATGTCGCACTTCATCGTCTCGTTGTGCCCGGCCGGCTTCAGCGAGATGCCGCCCGAGTCGTAGGTGATGCCCTTGCCGACGAAGGCGAGGGACTTCGTCGCCTTGGACGAGGTGTACGACAGCTTCACCAGCCGGGGCCCCGACGCCGAGCCGGCGCCGACGCCGAGGATGCCGCCGTAGCCGCCCTTGGCCAGCGCCTTCTCGTCGAGCACCTGCACCTTGATGCCGTGCTCCTTGGCGGCTGCCTGCGCGATCGCCGCGAACGCCTCAGGGTTCAGGTCGTTCGGCGGGGTGTTGACCAGGTCGCGGGCGCGGTTCAGCTCCTCGGCGACGGCGGCGGCGCGCTCGATCGCCGCCTTGTACGCCTTGTCGCGGGGCTTGCCGCCGAGCAGCGCGGCCTCGGCGAGCGGCGCCTTGCCGTTCTTCGCCTTCGCGGAGCCCTGCGCCTGACGGCCGTTCTCCTTGTACGCGTCGAAGGAGTACGCGCCGAGCAGCACGCCCTCACCGACGACGCCGGCGTCGGCGGCCTCGGTCAGCGGCAGCGCGAAGACGGCCTTCTTGGCGCCGGCGAGCGCGCGGGCGGCCGCACCGGCGGCACGGCGCAGCGCCTCGGCGTCGAAACCGGCGTCCTTCTCGGGCTCGGCGCCCAGGCCCACCGCCACCACGACGGGGGTCTTGAAGCCGGACGGCGCGGGCAGCTTCGTCACCTCGCCCTCGGCACCGGAGGCACCGAGGGTCTCCAGCACGTCGGCGAGCCTGCCGTCGTACGCGTTGTCCACGGCCTCGGCGCCCGGTGCGACGACGGGGCCGCGGGCGCCCTTGGCGACACCGATCACGATGGCGTCGGCCCGCAGGCCGGGCACCGCTGCGGTGGAGAGAGTGAGAGCAGTCACGGTGGTGAAATCTCGCTTCCGTACGAATTCCTGTATGGCCGAATGCGGGTGGGTCGACCGGGCCCGACAACCGACCCTAGATCCCTCCTGCGATGCGGTCTTCACCCGGGCAGGCAAACACCCGGCACGAGCCTACGCTCGCGTACCCGTCCGCTTCCTCCCGTGCCCCGCGTTTCCCCCACCTCCGGGGGCGCACGAGATCATTGCGGGGCACATCGTCCCCACCCCTGGAGCACGCCCCATGAGACGCCCCGCCCTGCTGACCGCCCTGCTCCTGCTGCTCGCGGGCTGCTCGTCGTCGTCCCCCGACAACGGGCGGGGCGCCGCGGAACCCTGGCGGCCGCGCCCCGGCACCGCCTGGCAGTGGCAGCTCAGCGGCAGGCTCGACACCACCGTCGACGTGCCGGTCTACGACATCGACGGCTTCGACCACACCGCGGCCACGGTGGCCTCCCTGCACGACGACGGCCGCAAGGTCGTCTGCTACGTGTCCACCGGCGCCTGGGAGGACTTCCGCCCCGACGCGGCGGACTTCCCCGAGTCGGTGCTGGGCGAGGGCAACGGCTGGGAGGGCGAACGCTGGCTGGACATCCGGGCGACGGACGTCCTGGAGCCCCTGATGGCGGAACGACTCGACATGTGCCGCGACAAGGGCTTCGACGCCGTCGAGCCGGACAACATGGACGGCTACGAGAACGAGACCGGTTTCCCGCTCACCGCCGGCGACCAGCTCCGCTACAACCGGCTGATCGCGAAGCTCGCCCACGACCGGGGCATGGCCGTCGGCCTGAAGAACGACCTCGACCAGATCCCGGAGCTGGTGGACGACTTCGACTTCGCGGTCAACGAGCAGTGCGCCCAGTACGGCGAGTGCGCCGACAACGAGCCGTTCATCGACGCGGACAAGGCCGTCTTCCACGTCGAGTACGAGCTGCCGACCGACCGTTTCTGCGCCGACTCCCGTGAGCTGCGGCTGAGTTCGATGCTGAAGAGGTACGAACTGGGGGCGTGGCGCGAGGCCTGCTGAGCGTCAGCCCAGCGCCGAGACGACCAGCGCGGCCGTGGCCGCCGCCTCCGCGACCCCGCCGAAGACGTCACCGGTGACCCCGCCGAAGCGGCGGAGGCAGTGCCGCAGCAGCAGTTCGGCGACGGCGACGGCGCACAGCACGGCGAGCGCCGTCCGGAGCGCGTCGTGCGTCCCGAGGGCCGCGCCCACCGCCGCCCCGGCCGCCGTGACGGCGACGGCCGCGCCCAGTGCCCCGCCCACCGGGACCACCCCGGCGACCGCGGCGCCCAGCCCCTCCGGGCGCGCGGCAGGGACCCCGGCCCGGGCGGCCAGGGTGAGCGCCAGCCGGGCGGCGGTCGCCGAGACCACGGCGGCGAGCGCGCCCCGCGCCCAGGAGCCGTCGTACGCCTGCGCCAGCGCGGCCACCTGGGCCAGCAGCACGAGGACGAGGGTGATCACGCCGAACGGACCGATGTCCGACTGCTTCATGATGCGCAGCGCGTCCTCGGCGGGCTTCCCGCTGCCCAGCCCGTCCGCGGTGTCGGCCAGCCCGTCCAGGTGCAGCCCCCGGGTGAGGACGGCGGGCACGGCGACGGTGGCGACCGCGGCGAGCAGGCCGCCGGCGCCGAGGAACAGCAGCACGAGTCCGGTGGCGGCGGCAGCGGCCCCTACGACCAGACCGGCCAGCGGGGCGCACAGCATGCCGCCGCGCGCCGCCCCGCGGTCCCAGCGGGTCACCCGGACCGGGAGCACGGTGAGGGTGCCGAACGCGAACCGGAGGCCGTGGAGGGAGGGGGTCCTGAGCACCGGCGCAGACTACCCGGCGGTCACCGGGGCGCTTCCGGGGCTCGGGGATAAAGTTCACATATGGGAGATTGGTGGCAGCGGAACATCGTCGAACCGGGCAAGCTGCCGCTGCTCCTCGCCCTCGGCGCCTTCGTGCTGACGTTCGTGATCACCCGGATCGTGACCCGCCTGATCCGGGCGGGCAAGGGTCCGTTCGGGAACGTCGAGGCGGGCGGGGTCCACATCCACCACGTGGTTCCCGGGATCGTCCTCACCGTCGTCGGCGGCTTCGGCGCGGTCGCCGGCGGCGGGCACGGGTTCGGATCCGCCCTCGCGGCGGTGCTCTTCGGCGTCGGGGCGGGGCTCGTCCTGGACGAGTTCGCGCTGATCCTGCACCTCGACGACGTCTACTGGACCGAGGCCGGCCGCAAGAGCGTGGAGGTCGTGGTGATCACCGCGGCCCTGGTCGGCCTGGTCCTCGCCGGGTTCACGCCGTTCGGCGTCGACAACCTGTCCCAGGACGAGCTGCAGGACCGCGCCAACGTCATCGCGACCGTGGCGGGCAACTTCCTCTTCTCCCTCCTCGCCCTGGCCAAGGGCAAGACCCGCCTCGCGGTCTTCGGCGTGATCGTCCCGCTCGTCGCCCTGGTCGGCGCCGTCCGCCTGGCCCGTCCCGGCTCCTTCTGGGCCCGCCGCTTCTACGGCCGCCGCCCGCGCGCCCGCGCCAAGTCCCGCCTGCGCGCCTACCACCACGACCGCCGCTGGTCCGGCCCGCGCCGCACCCTCCAGGACTGGATCGGCGGCCGCCCGGACCCGCCGCGGCCCTGAGCGGGCGCGGGGTGCCTGCGGCGGCCTGTGCGGGTGTGGTGGGGGTGCGGGGTGCCTGCGGCGCCTGTGCGGCTCCGGTGGTGGTGCGGGGTGCCTGCGGCGGCCCGTGCGGCTTTGGTGGGGGTGCGCGTAGCGCGGTGCGTGGTCTGTGGGTCGGGGCCGCGTCGGGGGGTGTCCGTCCTCGGAACGGCGCGGAATCGGGTACTGACCAGCAGGCGGGGCGTTGACGCGCCAACCGCTGCGGGCGGACACCCCCCGACACGTCCCCTTCCCGCCGTACGCGACTGACCCGCCGTCGCACCACGCCGCCCGGCTGCGGGCAGCCGCCATACGCTGCCGTCCTAGCTGGGGGCAGTCGCCGTGCCGCCGCCGCTGCGGGCAGTCGTGCCTCCCCCGCCGCCCCGGCTGCGGGCAGTCGCCGTGCCGTCGTAGCTGCGGGCAGTCGTGCCGCTGGGGCGGCACGGGTGGGCGCAGCGGCACCCCGGCAGCGCCGGGCCGCGCGACCCACCCCGCATCCACCCCCACGCCGGGCACCCCGGCAGCGCCGGGCCACGCGACCCACCCCGCTCCACACCCCGCAGCGCCGGACCGCACCGGCCCGTTCACTCGCCCCCGTCGGAGACCTCCGGCAGCTCCGCCGCCAGCGCCGCCGCGGCCTGCACCAGTGGCAGCGCCAGCAGACCCCCCGCGCCCTCGCCCACCGTCACGCCCTGCGCGAGCAGCGGCTCCAGCGCCATCCGGTCCAGCGCCTTCGCCTGCCCCGGCTCCCCGCTGTCGTGCGCCGCCAGCCACCAGTCCGGCGCCCGGAACGCCACCCGCTGGCCCACCAGCGCGCACGCCGCGGCCACCACGCCGTCCAGGATCACCGGCACCTTCCGCACCGCACTCTGCAGCAGGAAGCCCGTCATCGCGGTGAGGTCGGCGCCGCCCACCGTCGCCAGCAGCTGCAACTGGTCCCCGAGCACCGGCCGCGCCCGCCGCAGCGCGTCCCGGATCGCCGCGCACTTGCGCATCCACGCCAGGTCGTCGATGGCCAGCCCGCCCCGGCCGGTGACGACCGACGCGTCCGTCCCGCACAGCGCCGCGACCAGTACGCCCGCCGCCGTCGTCCCGCCCACGCTCACATCGCCGAGCACCACCAGGTCCGTACCGGAGTCGGCCTCCTCGTCGGCCACCGCCACCCCGGCCCGGAAGGCGGCCTCGGCCTCCTCCGGGGTCAGCGCGTCCTCGATGTCGATGCGTCCGCCGCCGCGCCGCACCCGGTGCTTCACGACCTCCGCCGGCAGCGTCTCCGGGTCGCAGTCCAGCGCCATGTCGACGATGCGCACGGGCACGCCCAGGCGCCGCGCGAGCACGGACACGGGCCGCCCGCCCTCCAGCACCTCGCGCACCAGGTCGGCCGCGCCGCCCGCGGGCCGTGCCGACACGCCCAGCTCGGCGACCTTGTGGTCACCGGCGAAGAGCACCACCCGGGGCCGTTCGACCGGCCGCACCGGCACGGCGGACTGCGCCGCGGCCAGCCACTCACCCAGGTCGTCCAGCCGGCCCAGCGCCCCGGGCGGCACGACCTGACGCTCCCGGCGTGCCTCGGCGTCGCGGCGCACCCCGCCGTCGGGGCGCTCGATCAGATCGGTGAAGTCGTCGAGATTCAGCGAGCTCATTCGCCGAACAGTACCGGCCCCGGCCGAACGCCACGGAGGTCACATCCGCACCGCGCCGGACCGGCGGCGTTGCCCTCCGGATCGCCATCCCCTACGTAACGTTTTGCGATGGATTGTCGTACGTCCTCCTCCACCTGTCGGGAGCCGCCCATGTCCGCGCACTCCGCCTCCTCGGTGCCGTCTCCCGTACCGCCGGTGCCTCCCGTCCCCCTCTACGGCCCGCACCGCGCGGACTGTCCCTGGTGCGGCTCCCGGCGGCTGCGCTCCCGGCCCGGCCGTGGGAACCCGCGGCAGGGCGCGCCCGCCCGCTCCGTCCTCGACCGGTGCCGGGACTGCCGGCACACCTTCCGCAACCCCCTGCTCGCGCCCCGGCCCGGCCACCCGGCCGTCCGGGCCGGGGTCCGCCTCAGACACGCCCTGGCCGCCCGCGCGGTGCTCCGCCACTGCCCCGAACCCGAGAGCTGGCTGGACGTGGGCACCGGCGACGCCGGCTTCCCCCGGGCGGCGCGGAAGTACTTCCCGTACACCTCGTTCGACGGCGTGGACCCCACGCACCGCGTCCTGCGGGCCCGCGCGGCCGACCGCGTCGAGGAGGCGTACGTCGGCCGGCTGACGGACCGGCACATCGCCGCCCGCCTCCGTGCCCGCTACGACGTCGTCAGCCTCTTCCAGCACCTGGAACGCGTCCCCGACCCGCGCGCCGAACTGCGCGCCGCCCTCCACGTGCTGCGCCCCGGCGGCCATCTGCTCCTCGACGTCGCCGACCCGCGCCGCCTGTTCGCCCTGCCGCCGGGCACGTCGCAGCCGGTGGGCCTGCGCGCCGAGCTGGAGGCCCGCGGCTGCACGGTCCTCACCGGCGAGCGCGCCCCCCGTCTCGTCGCCCGCAAAGGGCCGTCAGCCCCGTAGCACCAGCGCCTGGCCCGCCACCACCAGCAGCACCTGTTCGCACTCGTCGGCGAACGCCGCGTTCAGCCGCCCGAGTTCGTCCCGGTAGCGGCGGCCCGACGCGGTGGCCGGCACGATGCCCGACCCCACCTCGTTCGACACGGCGACGACGGTGCGCCGGGTGGCGCGCACCGCCTCCGTCAGCTGCCGCACCCGGTCCCTCAGAGCCCGTTCCCCGCCGTCGGCCCACTCCGCGTCGTCCCACGCGCCGACGGCGTCCATCGCGTCCGTCAGCCACAGCGACAGGCAGTCGACGAGCAGCGGCGGTCCGTCGTCCTTGAGCAGCGGGACCAGGTCGCAGGTCTCGACGGTGCGCCACGAGCCCGGCCGCCGCTCGCGGTGCGCCGAGACCCGCGCCGCCCACTCGGTGTCCCCGCCCCGGGAGCCGCCGGTGGCCACGTACAGCACGTCCGGGAAGGACGCCAGCCGGCGCTCGGCCTCCACCGACTTCCCCGACCGGGCCCCGCCCAGCACCAGCGTGCGCCGCGGCACGTCGGGCACGTCCTCGTACACCCCCGCCACCAGCGTCGTCCCGTCCGGCACCGCCCGCGCCCCCGCCGCCGACAGCCGCCGCGCCAGCTCCCGGCCCGGCGGCACGTCGTGGCCGAGGTGGACGGCGACGACATCGGTCGTCGGCCCCGCCGCGCCCACCGCCCGCAGTCTCGCCAGCGCGTCCGGGCGCCCCATGACGTCCGCGAGGACCAGGTCGTAGGGCTCGGCGGGCTCCTCCAGTCCGGCCGGGGCCCCGCCCGGCGGCAGGTACAGCAGCCGCTGTCCGTCCGGCCCGGTCACGGCGTACCCGGTGCCCGGCGCGTCCATCGCCACCGCCCGCACCCGGTGCCCCGTCAGCAACGCCAGTTCCCGCCCGTCCGGCACCCGCCCCGGCTGCGGCAGCCCGGCCGGCACCTCCACGGCGGGGCCGTCGTGCGGGTGGGACAGCAGCACCTGCCGCACACCGCCCAGGGAGTGCCCGGCGCGCGCGGCGGCGAACGCGGCACCGGGCGTCAGGTCGAGGAGCAGCGCCCCGTCCACCAGCAGCGCGGTCGCCGCGCGCGCGTTCTCGCCCTGCGCCGCGGCACACGCCGCGCAGGGACAGTCGGGGCGGGGGAGTCCCGCGGGGGCACCGGTGCCGAGCAGAGTCACGTCCACGCCCCGATTTTCGCCGGTCACCCCCCGGCGTGCGCGCCCGAGGCCCCCGAGGGGCGCGGCCGGCCCCCGGAGACCTCCCCGGGCCTTCTACGACACGCCCGGTTCACCGCATAGGCTGCCACCGGGCGCCGGACCAAGATCCGGCTTCCGCTCTGCATGTGCTCACATCTTGGAGGCGTACATGGCGGCATGGACGTGGCGGTTCGAGACGACCGGCGGGACGGAGGTCCAGCCCGCGGTGCAGCCCGAGGAGTTCACCACGCAAGGGGACGCCGAGTCCTGGATCGGGGAGCACTGGAAGGACCTCAAGGAGGGCGGCACGGACCAGGTCCGGCTGTTCGAGGACTCCACGGAGATCTACGGGCCGATGAGCCTGCACGCCGAGGACGCCTGACCGGGCGCCGGGGGAGGGGGCGGCCACGACGGGGCCGCCCCCTCCCGCGTCACTGCTCGCCCAGCGTCACCTCGACGGTGCGCTCGTCGCCGTCGCGGGTGTACGTCACCTTCGTGCGGTCGCCCGGCCGCATCGACGCCAGGGCCTCGGAGAGCGAGGTGATCGTGGTGATCCCCGAGTCGCCCAGCCCGGTGATGACGTCCCCGACGCGCAGGCCCGCCCGGTCCGCGGCGCCCCCCTCGACGACGCTGACGACCGCCGCACCGGCGGGACGGTAGGAGTCGTCGACGACCGTGCGCGCGGTGATGCCGAGCGCGGCCCGTCCCGAGTCGGTGACCTTGCCGTCCCGGACGATCTGGCCGGCGATCGTCTTCACCGTCGACGACGGGATCGCGAACCCGATGCCGGGCGCCGCGCTGTCGCCGAGGCCGGGGTCGGTCGCGGCGAGCGTCGGGATGCCGATGACCCGGCCGTCGAGGTTGACCAGGGCGCCGCCGCTGTTGCCGGGGTTGATGGCCGCCGAGGTCTGCACCATGCCGGCGATGGTCGCACCCGTGCCGCCTCCGCCGCGGCCCTCGGTGACGGTCCGTCCGGTCGCCGACACGATGCCCTGCGTCACGCTGGACGACAGCCCGAGCGGCGAGCCCATCGCCAGCACGATCTGTCCGACCTGGACCTTCGAGGAGTCCTCGAACCCGGCCGCCTTCACCCCGGCGGGCACCTCGTCCAGCTTGACGACCGCGAGGTCCTGCTCGGGGTAGGAGGAGACGAGCCGCGCGGTCAGCGGGTCCTCGCTGTGGGCGGTGGTGACCCGGAAGGCCGTCCGGTCCCCGACGACGTGGGCGTTGGTGACGACGTGGCCCCGGTCGTCGTACACGACCCCCGAGCCCAGGTCGTCCCCCGCCTGGATCTGCACGACCGAGGGCAGGACGTCCTTGATCACCCGCTGGTAGTCGGCCTGCAGGTCGTCGAGCGCGGCCGGTGCGACGGCCCGGGCCGTGGCGGCCTTTCGCCCGCTGCCGGCACCGGTCTCCGACCCGGCGTCCGGACCGGCAGCGGAACAGCCGGTGACGAGCAGCAGGGAAGACGCCAGCGCGGCGACGGGGGCACGGGACCGGGGCGCACGGGCAGGGGAGACGTCCATGCCCCGAGTCTCACGGCGGCTTCGACGTCCTGCTTCCGCACCGCACCCGAACGAGCGCCGCCGGAGGGACTACCCCCGCACCCCGCACAGGTGCAGCAGTGCCGCGACCCCGCGGTACGGGTCCGTCCGTCCGGCCCGTTCCTCGACGGCCAGCAGCGTCTCGGGGTCGTCCGGGGGCGCCGCCCCGTCGGCCGCCGTGTCCGTGAAGACCCGGACGCCGTACCAGGCGTGCAGCGGGGCGCCGATGCCCGCGAGCCTGGCCGTCAGCGTCGCCAGCCGGTCCGCGCGGACGTCCAGGCCGAGACGGTTCCTGTAGGCCGTGGTGTCGAACGCCGCGAGCGCGCCGGCCCAGTCGCCGTGCAGGCCCGGGCGCATGGCGAGCGCGTCCCCGTTGCGCACGAGCAGCGACAGCAGGCCGCCCGGGGCGAGCATGCGGGCCAGCCCGGCCAGGAGCGGGTCGGGCTCCTCGACGTACATCAGCACGCCGTGGCACAGCACCACGTCGAAGCTGCCCGGCAGGAAGTGCACGCCGGTGTCCCGGCCGTCGCCCTCGATGATCCGCATCCGCTCCCGGATGCCCTCCGGCTGGCCCGCCAGGGCCTCACGCGCCGCCGCGATCATCGTGGCGTCCCGCTCCAGGCCGGTCACCTGGTGCCCGGCCCGTGCCAGCCGCAGCGCCTGGGTGCCCTGCCCCATGCCGACGTCGAGCACCCGCAGCCGCCTGCCGACCGGGAAGCGGCCGACTATCTGCTCGTCGAGCTGCCGGGCCACCAGCTCCTGCCGTACGACGTCCCGCAGACCGCCCAGCCCGTCCAGCCAGGCATCGGCCGCGCCCCCGGTGAACGGCGTGGTGCTCAGGGCCGCTCCCCGCGCTTGACCTGCGGCTTGGGCAGCCGGAGCCGGCGCATCTGCAGGGAGCGCATCAGCGCGTAGGCGACCGCGCCGCGCCGGCGGTCGTCGGGGAAGCGCTCGGCGAGGCGCTTCTTCAGCCGGAAGCCGGTGACGAGCGAGTCGAGCACGATCAGCACGATCACGATCAGCCACAGCAGCAGCGCGATGTTCTGCAGCGACGCCACGCGGACCATGCTCAGCACGAGGATGACCACGGCCATGGGCAGGAAGTACTCGGCGATGTTGAACCGCGAGTCGATGAAGTCGCGCGCGAACTTGCGGACCGGGCCCTTGTCGCGGGCCGGCAGGTACCGCTCGTCACCGCTCGCCAGCGCCTGGCGCTGCCGCTCCAGCGCGGAGCGGCGCTCCTCGCGCTGACGCTTGGCGGCCTCCTTGCGCGTCATCTGGGTGTTGGCGACGCTGCGGCGCTGGGACTGGGCCTGGCTGCGCTTGGGCGTGGGCCTGCCCTTCGGGGCCTGGGGGTCGCGGGGCTGCTTGGAGACGGTCACCGGCGCCTTGACGGCGTTCGGGGCCTTCTCTTCCTTGGCACGGCTACGGAACACAAAACCCAAGGGTACGGGGTGGGGGAGTGTGGACCCAGGCCCGGTGGGGAACGATCCGGCAACGCCAGTCGTCAGTAAGGGGACAGAGGGGACGTCGCGTACGGCCCGGGGCCCGGGCGCCGGGACGTCCCCCCGGGGGAGCACCTACTCCCTACGCCGGACCGGGGGAGCGGGCAGTCGTCCTTGGGGATGAGCGCATCCGCCCCCGGACAGTGCGGTAATGGATGCAGGGCCCGTACTGTGGGTTCTGTTGCAGTCGCTGGAGCTGGAGTCGGCCAGAAGGGGGCGCGCGAAGCCCATGAGCGGTGTCATGAAGCGTATGGGGATGATCTTCCGCGCGAAGGCCAACAAGGCCCTTGACCGGGCCGAGGACCCGCGCGAGACCCTCGATTACTCGTACCAGAAACAGCTTGAGCTGCTGCAGAAGGTGCGCCGCGGCGTCGCCGACGTGGCGACCAGCCGCAAGCGCCTGGAGCTCCAGCTCAACCAGCTCCAGTCCCAGTCGTCCAAGCTGGAGGACCAGGGCCGCAAGGCGCTCGCGCTGGGCCGCGAGGACCTGGCCCGCGAGGCGCTGTCCCGCCGCGCCGCGCTCCAGCAGCAGGTGACGGACCTGGAGACGCAGCACGCCACCCTCCAGGGCGAGGAGGAGAAGCTCACCCTCGCGGCCCAGCGCCTCCAGGCCAAGGTGGACGCCTTCCGCACGAAGAAGGAGACCATCAAGGCCACCTACACGGCGGCCCAGGCGCAGACCCGCATCGGGGAGGCGTTCTCCGGCATCTCCGAGGAGATGGGCGACGTGGGCCTGGCGATCCAGCGGGCCGAGGACAAGACCGCCCAGCTCCAGGCGCGGGCCGGTGCCATCGACGAGCTGCTCGCCTCCGGCGCCCTGGACGACCAGTCCGGCATGCACAAGGACGACATCCAGGCCGAGCTGGACCGGCTCTCCGGTGGTACGGATGTGGAGCTGGAACTGCAGCGCATGAAGGCCGAGCTGGCCGGCGGCAGCGCCGCCGACCGCCAGGCCATCGAGGGCGGCCAGGGCCAGTCGCAGCCGCAGCAGCAGCCGCAGGACACCCCGCGTTTCGACAAGCAGTAGCCCACGCCGAGGAGGGCGTCATGATCGTGAGGATCATGGGGGAGGGGCAGGTGACGCTGGCCGACGGCCGCCTCGCCGAGCTGAACAAGCTGGACGACGAACTCCTCGCCGAGATGGAGAACGGCGACGGCCCCGGTTTCCGCGCGACCCTCCAGGCCCTGCTGGCCAGGGTCCGCGAGCTGGGCGAGCCGCTGCCGGACGACTCCCTGGAGCCGTCGGACCTGATCCTCCCCTCCCCGGACGCCACCCTGGAGGAGGTCCGCGGACTCCTGAGCGACGACGGCCTGATCCCGGACGGTTCCTGACGGCACCCGCGCGGAACGCCGGGCACCGTCACGCCGTCCGGCACCCTGGCGAGGCCGGGCACCGTCAGCCCGTCCGGCGTTCGAGGACGAGGCCCGTCCAGGGCCGGAGCGGGGTCCGGGGGCGCAGCCCCCGCGTCGCCCGGCGGATCGCCGGGTGCCGCACGCGCCGGCGCCCGCCCCGCTACCGTGAACACGCGTGAGCACCCTCGCCCGCGCCCGCTGCCGCCTGGGCGCACACCCCTCGGCCCTGGACGCGGCCCTCGCGGCGGCCGTCCTCGTGTGCATGGTGGCCGGCTCCTTCGCCGACCCGCACGGCCCCGACGGCGTCACCTGGGGCGTACGCGCCCCCGACCCGTTCAGCCTGCTGCTCATGGTCCTCGGCGCCGCCGCGCTCGTCCTGCGCCGCCGTGCCCCGCTGGCGGTCCTCGCGTTCACCGGCTGCCTCTCGGTCGTCGAGTGCGTCACCGGCGACCCCCGCGCCCCCGTCGTCATGTCCGCCGTCGTCGCCCTCTACACCGTCGCCGCCACCACCGACCGCACCACCACCTGGCGGGTCGGCCTGCTCACCACGACCGTGCTGACCGGCGCCGCCATGCTGGCCGGCCCCCTGCCCTGGTACGCGCAGGACAACCTCGCCGTCTTCGCCTGGACCGGCATCGGCGCCACCGCCGGGGACGCCGTCCGCAGCCGCCGCGCCTTCGTCCGGGCCATCCGGGAGCGCGCCGAGAAGGCCGAGCGGACCCGCGAGGAGGAGGCCCGCCGCCGCGTCGCCGAGGAACGGCTGCGCATCGCCCGCGACCTGCACGACGTCGTCGCCCACCACATCGCCCTCGTCAACGTCCAGGCCGGCGTCGCCGCCCACGTCATGGACAAGCGGCCCGACCAGGCCAAGGAGGCCCTCGCCCACGTACGGGAGGCCAGCCGGTCCGCGCTGGACGAACTGCGCGCCACCGTCGGCCTGCTCCGCCAGTCCGACGACCCCAGGGCCCCCACCGAACCCGCCCCAGGCCTGGACCGCCTCGACGAACTCGTCGCCACCTTCCGCCACGCGGGCCTGCGCGTCGAGGTGGCCCGCGCCGACCAGGGCACCACCCTGCCCACCGCCGTCGGCCTGGCCGCCTACCGGATCATCCAGGAGGCCCTGACCAACGTGCAGAAGCACGCCGGGCCGCGGGCGAAGGCCGAGGTCAGCATCGTCCGGGTGGGACCCGACATCGAGATCACCGTCCTCGACGACGGCGCCGGCGAGACGGCGGCCCCCGCCGCCGGAGGCGGACACGGGCTGCTCGGCATGCGCGAGCGCGTCACCGCCGTACGCGGCGCCCTCACCACCGGCCCCCGCTACGGAGGCGGCTTCCGGGTGCATGCGATCCTTCCCGTCAAAAGCCGTGACGACGCCGCGAAGGATGCCGTATGACGATCCGTGTCCTGCTCGCCGACGACCAGGCGCTGCTGCGCAGCGCCTTCCGGGTGCTCGTCGACTCCGAGCCCGACATGGAGGTGGTGGGGGAGGCGTCCGACGGCGCCGAGGCGGCCCGGCTGGCCGCCGAGCACCGGCCCGACGTGGTGCTGATGGACATCCGGATGCCCGGCACGGACGGTCTCGCCGCCACCCGCGCGATCAGCGCCGACCCCGCCCTCGCCCATGTCCGCGTGGTCATACTGACCACCTTCGAGGTCGACGACTACGTGGTGCAGTCGCTGCGCGCCGGCGCCTCCGGCTTCCTCGGCAAGGGCTCGGAGCCGGAGGAGCTGCTGAGCGCGATCCGCGTCGCGGCCGGCGGCGAGGCACTGCTGTCCCCGACCGCCACCAAGGGGCTCATCGCCCGCTTCCTCGCCCAGGAGGGCAGCGCGGACGACGCGGTCCGCGACCCCGCCCGCGCCCGGAAGCTGGACTCGCTGACCGTGCGGGAGCGCGAGGTGCTGGTGCAGGTGGCCGGCGGGCACTCCAACGACGAGATCGCCGAGCGGCTGGAGGTCAGCCCGCTCACGGTGAAGACGCACGTCAACCGGGCGATGGCCAAGCTGGGCGCCCGCGACCGGGCTCAGCTGGTGGTCATCGCGTACGAGTCCGGGCTGGTACGTCCGAGGGTGGAGTGATCCCCGCCCGGCCGTACTGCGGCGGGAGTATGCGCCGGATAAGGAAATGGACCTGGGGCCTAGGGAACCGGGGCCGTCCATGGCCCAGGGTGTGAGGTGGGCGCTCAGGTGTGCCCTTCCTCCGCTCGGCCACAGAAGAGAGACCCTGATCCATGTCCTGGCTGTCGAGATTCAGCCTCGCGCAACGGGCCCTGATAGGCCTGATGTCGATCGTCGCGCTCGTCTTCGGCGCGATCGCCGTCCCCCAGCTCAAGCAGCAGCTGCTGCCCACCATCGAACTGCCCATGGTGTCCGTGCTGGCGCCGTACCAGGGCGCTTCGCCCGACGTGGTCGAGAAGCAGGTCGTCGAACCGATCGAGGACAGCCTCGAAGCGGTCGACGGCGTCTCGGGCATCACCTCCACGGCCAGCGAGGGCAACGCCGTGATCATGGCGTCCTTCGACTACGGCAACGGCACGCAGCAGCTCGTCGCCGACGTGCAGCAGGCCGTCAACCGGGCCCGCGCCCAGCTCCCGGACGGCGTGGACCCGCAGGTCATCTCCGGCTCGACGGACGACATCCCCACCGTCGTCCTCGCCGTCACCTCGGACAAGGACCAGCAGGCCCTGGCCGACCAGCTCGACAAGACGGTCGTGACGGAGCTGAAGGACATCGACGGGGTCGCCCAGGTCGTGGTCGACGGCGTGCGGGACCTCCAGGTCACCGTCACCCCCGACCGGGCGAGGCTCGCCGAGGCCGGCGTGAGCCCGATGGCGCTCACCCAGTCCCTCCAGGCGGGCGGCGCGACCGTCCCGGCCGGCTCGTTCGACGAGGGCGGCGCCAACCGCACCGTCCAGGTCGGCGGCGGCTTCACCTCGCTGGAGCAGATCCAGGACCTGATGGTCACCGGTGAGGGCGTGAAGAAGCCGGTGCGCCTCGGTGACGTGGCCACCGTCGAGGAGGAGGAGGCCAGGGCCGACTCCCTCACCCGCACCAACGGCAGGCCGAGCCTCGCCGTCGCCGTCACCATGGACCACGACGGCAGCGCGGTCGCCATCTCCGACGCGGTCGAGGACAAGCTGCCCGAACTGCGCGAGCAGCTCGGCTCCGGCGCGACCCTGACCGTCGTCAGCGACCAGGGCCCGGCGGTCTCCAAGGCCATCTCGGGCCTCACCACGGAGGGCGGGCTCGGTCTGCTCTTCGCCGTCCTCGTCATCCTGGTGTTCCTGGCGTCGATCCGCTCCACCCTGGTCACCGCGGTCTCCATCCCGCTGTCGGTGGTGCTGGCGCTGATCGTGCTGTGGACGCGCGACCTGTCGCTGAACATGCTCACGCTGGGCGCGCTCACCATCGCCATCGGCCGCGTCGTCGACGACTCGATCGTGGTCCTGGAGAACATCAAGCGGCACCTCGGCTACGGCGAGGAGCGCCAGGAGGCCATCCTCCGGGCCGTCCGCGAGGTCGCCGGAGCGGTCACCTCCTCCACCCTCACCACCGTCGCCGTGTTCCTGCCGATCGGTCTGGTCGGCGGCATGGTCGGCGAGCTGTTCGGCTCCTTCAGCCTGACCGTCACCGCCGCGCTGCTGGCGTCCCTGCTGGTGTCGCTGACGGTCGTGCCGGTGCTGTCGTACTGGTTCCTGCGCCCGCCGAAGGACACCCCCGAGGACCCCGAGGAGGCCCGCCGCCTGGCCGAGGAGAAGGAGGCGAAGAGCCGCCTCCAGCGTTTCTACGTCCCGGTCCTGCGCTTCGCCACCCGCCGCCGCCTGACCAGCGTGGCCATCGCGGTCGTCGTGCTGATCGGCACGTTCGGCATGGCGCCCCTGCTGAAGACGAACTTCTTCGACCAGGGCGAGCAGAAGGTCCTCAGCATCAAGCAGGAGCTGAAGCCGGGCACCAGCCTCGGCGCGACCGACGCCCAGGCCCGGAAGGTCGAGAAGCTGCTCGGCGGGACCGAGGGCGTCAAGGACTTCCAGGTCACCGTCGGCTCGTCCGGCTTCATGGCGGCCTTCGGCGGCGGCACGGACACCAACCAGGCCTCGTACCAGCTGATGCTGGAGGACTCGGCGGACGCCGAGGACGTCCGGGACCGCATCGAGGAGGGGCTCGCGAAGCTCGACGGCATCGGCACCACCACGGTCGCCGCCGGCGACGGTTTCGGCAGCCAGGACCTGAGCGTCGTCGTGAAGGCGGCCGACGCGCAGGTGCTGCGCGAGGCCGCGGAGGAGGTCCGCAAGGCGGTCGCCGGGCTCGACGACGTCACCGACGTCACCAGCGACCTGGCGCAGAGCGTGCCGCGCATCTCGGTCAAGGCGAACGCGAAGGCCGCCGAGGCCGGGTTCACCGACCAGACGCTCGGCGCGGCCGTCGCCCAGGCGGTGCGCGGCACCCCGGTCGCCAAGGCGGTCCTCGGCGACACCGAGCGCGACGTCGTCGTCAGGTCGGCCCAGCCGGCCGCGACGATGGCCCAGCTGAGGGCCCTGGACCTCGGCGCGGTCGAGCTGGGCGACATCGCGACCGTGCGGCTGGTGGACGGCCCGGTGTCGATGACCCGGATCGACGGTCAGCGGGCGGCGACCATCACCGCCAAGCCGACCGGCGACAACACCGGCGCGGTGGGCACGGCGCTCCAGTCGAAGATCGACGGTCTCGACCTGCCGGCCGGCGCCACGGCCGAGATCGGCGGCGTCACCGCCGACCAGGACGACGCGTTCAAGAACCTGGGCCTGGCCATGCTCGCGGCGATCGCGATCGTGTTCATGCTGCTGGTCGGCACCTTCCGGTCGCTGGCCCAGCCGCTGATCCTGCTGGTGTCGATCCCGTTCGCGGCGACCGGCGCGATCGGCCTGCTGATCGCCACGGGCACCCCGATGGGCGTCCCGGCGATGATCGGCATGCTGATGCTGATCGGCATCGTGGTCACCAACGCGATCGTGCTGATCGACCTGATCAACCAGTACCGCAGGCAGGGGCACGGCGTCGTCGAAGCGGTGATCGAGGGTGGCCGGCACCGTCTGCGGCCCATCCTGATGACGGCCCTGGCGACGATCTTCGCCCTGCTGCCGATGGCGCTGGGCGTCACCGGTGAGGGCGGCTTCATCGCCCAGCCGCTGGCGGTGGTCGTGATCGGCGGTCTGATCACCTCGACGCTGCTGACCCTGCTGCTGGTCCCGACGCTCTACGCGATGCTGGAGCTGCGCAAGGAACGGCGCGCGAAGAAGCGGGCGGCGAAGAAGGGCGGCGGCGTGCCGCCGGAGGCGGCGGCCTCGGACGAGCCGGAGCCGGCGAAGGTCTGAGGCGTCCGGAAACGGCTGGGGCCCTGCCCGACACCGAAGGTGGTCGGGCAGGGCCCCAGCCGTGGGAGGCGGCGCGGGCGGGTGGGAGACGCCCTTTACGGCAGCGCCAGCATCCGCTCCAGCGCCAGCTTCGCGAACGCCTCGGTCTCCTTGTCGACCTCGATCCGGTTGACCAGGGTGCCCTCGGCGAGGGACTCCAGCGCCCACACCAGGTGCGGCAGGTCGATGCGGTTCATCGTCGAGCAGAAGCAGACCGTCTTGTCGAGGAAGACGATCTCCTTGCCCTCGGGAGCGAAACGGTTCGCCAGCCGCCGGACCAGGTTCAGCTCGGTGCCGATCGCCCACTTGGAGCCGGCCGGGGCCGCCTCCAGGGTCTTGATGATGTACTCGGTCGAGCCGACGTAGTCCGCCGCGGCCACGACCTCGTGCCGGCACTCGGGGTGGACCAGGACGTTCACGCCCGGGATGCGCTCGCGCACGTCGTTCACCGAGTCGAGGCTGAAGCGGCCGTGCACCGAGCAGTGCCCGCGCCACAGGATCATCTTCGCGGCGCGCAGCTCCTCGGCGGTCAGCCCGCCGTTCGGCCGGTGCGGGTTGTAGACGACGCAGTCCTCCAGGGACATGCCCATGTCGCGCACCGCCGTGTTGCGGCCCAGGTGCTGGTCGGGCAGGAACAGCACCTTCTCGCCCTGCTCGAAGGCCCAGTCCAGGGCCCGCTCGGCGTTGGAGGACGTGCAGATGGTGCCGCCGTGCTTGCCGGTGAACGCCTTGATGTCCGCGGAGGAGTTCATGTACGAGACGGGCACGACCTGCTCGGCGATCCCGGCCTCGGTCAGCACGTCCCAGCACTCGGCGACCTGCTCGGCGGTGGCCATGTCCGCCATGGAGCAGCCGGCCGCGAGGTCGGGCAGGACCACCTTCTGGTCGTCGGAGGTCAGGATGTCCGCCGACTCCGCCATGAAGTGCACGCCGCAGAAGACGATGTACTCGGCCTCGGGGCGCGCGGCCGCGTCCCGGGCCAGCTTGAAGGAGTCGCCCGTGACGTCCGCGAACTGGATGACCTCGTCGCGCTGGTAGTGGTGCCCGAGGACGAAGACCTTGTCGCCGAGCTTCTCCTTGGCCGCACGGGCGCGCGCGACCAGGTCCGGGTCGGAGGGCGAGGGCAGGTCGCCGGGGCACTCCACGCCGCGCTCGCTCCTCGGGTCGGCCTCGCGGCCGAGCAGCAGCAGGGCGAGGGGCGTCGGCTGCACGTCGAGCTCCTGGGGTTGGGCGGTGGTCACGACACGCACCCTTTCTACTTTTCGTCGAACTGACGCTATATATCATAACCGCTTCACGTCACTTTGACGATGCCCATCGTGTCGATGTGACGTGAATCCCGGTCCCCGGGCCGCTGTCCGCGCCGACGGGCATGTGCGAGCATGAGGAGAAGGCCGAGGAACACACCCGGGGATCCGTCCCGGAATGAATCCGCGGCCCCGCCGGTTGGAACCGTCGGCAAGCAGTCTCCGTACAACCCGGGAGAGATGTAGATGTCCGTATCGGACGAGACCACCACCGTCACCGACGGCATCATCCTGACCGACGCCGCCGCGGCCAAGGTCAAGGCCCTGCTCGACCAGGAAGGCCGTGACGACCTGGCGCTGCGCGTCGCCGTCCAGCCCGGCGGCTGCTCCGGCCTGCGCTACCAGCTCTTCTTCGACGAGCGTTCGCTCGACGGCGACGTCGTGAAGGACTTCGGCGGGGTCAAGGTCACCACCGACCGCATGAGCGCCCCGTACCTGGGCGGCGCCACCATCGACTTCGTGGACACGATCGAGAAGCAGGGCTTCACGATCGACAACCCGAACGCGACGGGCTCCTGCGCCTGCGGCGACTCCTTCAGCTGAGCCGCGGATCATCGTGCGAAGGGCGGCGGCCCGGGGTTCCTCCCCGGGCCGCCGCCCTTTTCCGCCGTTCTTCTCCGTCTTCCCCGCCCCTCCGTCTTCTCCGTCCTTCCGCCGTCCGCGCCGGTGGGCGTCAGCGGCCGCCGGACGGCGCCGGGAGCCGCGCGCCCGGCCTGAACGCCGGGATCTCCTTGCCGTCCGTCCCCACGACCTCACGGTCGCCGAGCGGCTTGCCGAGCGTCACCGTCCGCTCGTACTCCTCGGCGATCAGGATGCAGACCCGGTCCGGATGCGGGGTCTCGGTCACCGCGACCGTCACCCGCCCCGCGTCCTCCCTCGCCGTCGCGTCGTAGTCGGAGCACACCCCGCCGGTGAAGTGCACGGTCAGCTCGGTGCCCTCGGCCGTCCAGCCGCTCACCCGCACGTCGCGGGGCGACGCCGGGGCCGAGGCCGACGCGCCGGACGGGGACGGGGCGGTGGGGGCCAGGTACTTCGGGTCGACCGCCGGATACGTCACCGTGAAGGTGTCCTCGGCGCCCGGCGCGCGCACCTCGAACAGCCAGGACGGCACCAGCGCCTGCCGCCCCCGCACCGGGTGCGCGGCCAGTCCGAACACCGCTTCGCGGACCGTGAGCGTCTGCCGGTCCGACGACCGCGGCCCGTCCGGCTTCCCGGGCGCGCCCGTCGCCGTCGAGGGCTCGCAGGGCCCCTGCTCCGTGCCCTCCTCCAGCGGTACCGGACCCGTGCAGCCGCCGATGCCGGCCCGGGGGCCGCCGCCCGGCGAGTTCAGCAGCGCCAGCGTCTCCTTCGCGTCCAGGACCGGGTACGTGTCCCCCTTGACCGGCTCCTTCAGCTGTCCGCTGCCGCCGACCACCTCGCCCCGCGCGCCGACGACCACGCCGGTCGTCCAGCCGTAGGTCGGCAGCCCGCCGACCTCGGGTTCGGCGTTCACGGCCCGCCGGGCCCCCATGACCTGGCTCGCGTCCAGCTCGGCGTCGTCCTGGCCCAGCGCCTTCAGCACCGGCGCCGCCGCCTTCTTCGCGGTCGCCTCGTCCACCGGTGCCCCGTCGGCGGACGGGGCCTCGCACACGGCGCCCTTCCGGCAGTTGTCGGTGCCGGGCGTGTAGCGCTGGAACGTCCAGGTCCCCGGCGCCTGCCGGCCCACCGTGAGCAGCGGGCCCGCGCCGTCCCCGGCGTTGCCGGCCTTCCAGGCCCCGCCCTGGAGCCGCGGTGCCCCGTCGATGCCGAGGGCCTTCGCCAGGCGGGCCACCTCCGCCTCGCCGACCTCGCCCTCCGCCCGGTACACGGGCGCCGAGCCGGGTCCTCCGGGGAGCGGGCCGTCGGCGCGGTAGACGACCCCGTACGGGTCGGGCTCGCCGGGCGCGATGCCGTTCGTGCCGCCGCCGTCCGGGCCGCCCGGGGACGGTGTCCCGTGGTCGTCGAGGGCGAGCGGCGGGGGAGTGCCGCCGCCCGGCGCCCCCGACGACGTACCGCCGTCCGAGCCGCCGGAGGCGGACGCGGCCAGGTACGCCCCGCCGGCCCCCATGAGCAGCACGGCGGTGACGGAGGCGACGACGGCCGCCCGGGGACGTCGCCGCGCGGAACGCCCGGTGCCCGCCTCGCCGGCGGCGGGGGCGTCGTCGTTGTCGGGTCGCTCGGTGTTCACCGCATCGCTCCTTCGGCTGTTGCTGGGGACAGCGATGGGACGCGGTGGGGGAGGATCCGGTTCCCGTCGGCGGCACGGGTCACCCGAACGGCCGCGGGAGCACCGGACGGGTGGGTCCTAGTCGCCGTAGTCCGACATCGCCTCCAGCAACCGGGCCGACGTCCCCGGCACCCGTACGCCGTGGATCAGCGACAGGGGGACGGGACGGGCCGGGTCCCGTGCGGGCGGCGACCAGCGCGGAACCATCCGGGCGCAGTCGCCGCGCAGCGACGCCAGATCGCCCTCCAGGTCGGCCGGGGCGGGTGCGACGGTCCTCGGGTTCGTCATAACGGAACCGTAGGCACGTTCCGGACGGCGTAGGAAGTTCTACTATCGGGTAGTTTTGCCCGCTTCGGAGTCGGGGTGCCGCCGGGTAGCGTGAACTGTCAACCCCGCCTCCCCTCAGGAGAGAGTCCACGCCGTGCGCATCGCAGTCACCGGCTCCATCGCCACCGACCACCTCATGACCTTCCCCGGCCGCTTCTCCGACCAGCTCGTCGCGGACCAGCTGCACACGGTCTCGCTCTCCTTCCTGGTCGACCAGCTCGACGTGCGCCGGGGCGGCGTCGCGGCGAACATCGCCTTCGGCATGGGCCAGCTCGGCACCCGGCCGATCCTGGTCGGCGCGGCCGGCTCGGACTTCGACGAGTACCGGGCCTGGCTGGAGCGGCACGGCGTCGACACCGACTCGGTGCGCATCTCCGAGACCCTGCACACCGCCCGCTTCGTCTGCACGACCGACGCCGACCACAACCAGATCGGCTCCTTCTACACGGGCGCGATGAGCGAGGCCCGCCTGATCGAGCTGAAGACCGTCGCCGACCGCGTGGGCGGCCTCGACCTGGTCTCCATCGGCGCCGACGACCCGGAGGCGATGCTCCGCCACACCGAGGAGTGCCGCGCGCGGAACATCCCCTTCGCCGCCGACTTCTCCCAGCAGATCGCCCGGATGAACGGCGACGAGATCCGGATACTGCTGGACGGGGCGACCTACCTCTTCTCCAACGAGTACGAGAAGGGACTCATCGAGACCAAGACCGGCTGGACGGACGAGGAGATCCTCGCCCGCGTCGGCCACCGGGTCACCACCCTCGGCGCGCGGGGCGTGCGGATCGAGCGGGCCGGCGAGGAGACCGTCGAGGTCGGCGTCCCGGACGAGGAGCGCAAGGCCGACCCGACGGGCGTCGGCGACGCCTTCCGGGCGGGCTTCCTGTCGGGACTGGCCTGGGGAGTGACCCTGGAACGGGCGGCGCAGGTCGGCTGCATGCTGGCGACCCTCGTCATCGAGACGGTCGGCACGCAGGAGTACCAGCTGCGGCGGGGGCACTTCATGGAACGGTTCACCAAGGCGTACGGGGACGAGGCGGCCGCCGAGGTCCAGGCGCACCTGGGCTGATCCCCGGACGGCCTCCGCCCCGGGCGGGTCACCTGGTCCGGCGGACCAGGTGACCCGTTCCCCTCTCCGCCCGCTCCTCGCCCACGTACTCCTGCCCCCGCATCTCGCACCACGCCGGGATGTCCAGGCGGGCCGCCTCGTCGTCGGAGAGGACGAGGACCGTGCCGCCGACGGGGACGTCGCCGATGACCTTGGCCAGTTCGATCACCGGAACGGGGCAGCGCCGGCCGATCGCGTCCACGACGAGGCCGGCCCCCGCCTCCCGCACGGGCTCCGTCCCCGTCGGCGCCCCCAGCTTCTCGCGCACCGCGGCCACCGTGCCCGGCAGCACCTCCAGGAACCGCTCGACGTCCTCGGCGGACGTCCCCGGCGGCAGCGACACCCGGACGTTGCCCTCGCTGAGCACGCCCATCGCCTTCAGGACGTGGCTCGGCGTCAGGGTGCTGCTCGTGCAGGACGAGCCGGACGAGACCGAGAAACCCGCGCGGTCCAGCTCGTGCAGCAGGGTCTCGCCGTCGACGTAGAGACACGAGAAGGTGACGACACCGGGCAGCCGGCGCACCGGATCGCCGACCACCTCCACGTCCGGCACCAGTGCCGGCACCCGCGCCCGGATCCGCTCCGTCAGCTCCCGCAGCCGGGCCGCCTCCTCGGCCGCCTCGGCCCGCACCGCCCGCAGGGACGCCGCCGCGGCCACGATCGCCGGGAGGTTCTCGAACCCGGGCGCCCGGCCCGACTCCCGTTCGTCCCCGGGTCCTTGGGGCGCGAACCGGACACCCTTGCGCACCACGAGCAGCCCCACTCCCGAGGGTCCGCCCCACTTATGGGCGCTCGCCGCCAGCAGCGACCAGTCGCCGGCCACCCGTCCCCAGCCCAGCGACTGGGCCGCGTCCACCAGCAGCGGCACCCCCGCCGCCCGGCAGGCCTCCGCCACCCGGGCCACCGGCTGCTCGGTGCCCACCTCGTGGTTGGCCGACTGGAGACAGGCCAGCGCGGTGCCGGAGTCCAGGGCCGCCGCGTACGCCGCCGGGTCCACCGCCCCCGTCCGGTCCACGGGGACCCGGGTGACGGTCCCGCCGTTCCTCTCGTGCGCCTCGGCCGCGTGCAGTACGGAGGAGTGTTCGACCGCCGACACGATCAGGTGGTGTCCGACGCGCCGCCGCCCCGCCAGCGCTCCGGCCACCCCTGAATGCACCGCCCGCGTCCCCGAAGGAGTGAACACCAGCTCGTCCGGCCGGCACCCCACCGCCTCGGCCGCGGCCTCCCGGGCCGCGTCGAGCAGCAGGCGCGCCCGGCGCCCTTCCCGGTACAGCCGCGCGGGATCGGCCCACCCCTCGTCGAGCGAGGCCGACAGGGCCTGCCGGGCGACGGGATGGAGAGGAGCAGCGGAAGCAGCATCGAAGTAGGCCACAGGACAACGCTAGAACGTCCGGTGCGGGAGCGCCCCGAAGGGGCGCGGGGCCGCGTCCGGCGTGCGGCTCCGGGGCTGTTCGGCGACGGACCGTCAGTCGCCGAACAGCCCCGGAGCCGCCCTCCGTAGGCACCCCGCCCCACCCTTCGGAGTGACCGGCGGCGCGTATGCCACCCTCCCCGCGACCCCCCGGAGGGCGTCGGCTAGGGTTTGGTCCGCATAAACATCAAACCCCTGCCCGACGCAGGGCGGCGACCGACCAGCGAGAAGGCCGCAGCCGAACAGCGCGGGCGAGACTCTCGGGAAGGCGCTACGTGAGTCCCAACGGCTCCGACCGCTCGCCGCGGCGCCCGATGCGGCGGAAGCTGCTGCAGGCACTGACCGCGGGCCTGGTCCTGGCGACCGCCACCGGTTGCACATACAAGGACTTCCCCCGCCTTGGCATGCCCACCCCGACCACGGAAGAGGCTCCGCGGATCCTCTCCCTGTGGCAGGGGTCCTGGGCTGCCGCGCTCGCCGTCGGCGTGCTGGTGTGGGGCCTGATCCTGTGGTGTGCATTCTTCTACCGGCGCAGCCGCACCAAGGTCGAAGTTCCTCCGCAGACCAGGTACAACATGCCCATCGAGGCGCTGTACACCATGGTTCCGCTCATCATCGTCTCGGTGCTCTTCTACTTCACCGCCCGTGACGAGTCCGAGCTCCTGAGCCTCAAGAAGAAGCCCGACGTCACAGTGAACGTCGTCGGCTTCCAGTGGAGCTGGTGCTTCAACTACGTCGAGGACGTCCCCGGTTCCACCGGGAACGCCAAGACCTCCAAGGAACTGGCCGCCATCCCGGACCGGTACACGGAGGACTTCCCGGCGAACGCCGGCGGCGTCTACGACTGCGGTGTCCCCGGCACCCGGAACCCGCAGACCAACAACCCGGGCCCGACCCTCTGGCTTCCCAAGGGCAAGACGGTCCGCTTCGTGCTGACCTCGCGCGACGTCATCCACTCGTTCTGGGTGGTGCCGTTCCTGATGAAGCAGGACGTCATCCCGGGCCACACCAACGCCTTCGAGGTGACCCCCAACAAGGAGGGCACCTTCCTGGGCAAGTGCGCCGAGCTGTGCGGCGTGGACCACTCCCGGATGCTGTTCAACGTGAAGGTCGTCTCCCCCGAGCGCTATGAGCAGCACCTCAAGGACCTCGTGAAGAAGGGGCAGACCGGTTACGTTCCCGCCGGCATCGAGCAGGCGGGTCACGAGAAGAACCGGGAGTCGAACATCCTGTGAGCATCCTCAACGAACCCCAGGGTGCCGCGGCAGGGTCCCACTATGAGGACGAGCTGCCGGTCCGGCGCCAGAGGCGTGGTGAAGTGGTCGTCAAGTGGCTGACCACCACGGACCACAAGACGATCGGTACGCTGTACCTGGTCACGTCGTTCGCGTTCTTCTGCATCGGCGGTGTGATGGCGCTCGTCATGCGCGCCGAGCTGGCCCGCCCGGGTCTGCAGATCATGTCGAACGAGCAGTTCAACCAGGCGTTCACGATGCACGGCACGATCATGCTGCTGATGTTCGCGACGCCGCTGTTCTCCGGCTTCGCGAACTGGATCATGCCGCTGCAGATCGGCGCGCCGGACGTGGCCTTCCCCCGGCTGAACATGTTCGCCTACTGGCTCTACCTGTTCGGCTCGCTGATGGCGGTGGGCGGCTTCCTCACCCCGCAGGGCGCGGCCGACTTCGGCTGGTTCGCCTACTCGCCGCTGTCCGACGCGGTGCACTCGCCGGGCATCGGCGGTGACCTGTGGATCATGGGTCTGGCCTTCTCCGGCTTCGGCACCATCCTCGGCTCGGTCAACTTCATCACCACGATCATCTGCATGCGTGCCCCCGGCATGACCATGTTCCGCATGCCGATCTTCACCTGGAACGTCCTGCTGACCGGTGTGCTGGTCCTGCTGGCCTTCCCGGTGCTGGCCGCGGCCCTGTTCGCCCTGGAGGCGGACCGCAAGTTCGGTGCGCACGTCTTCGACCCGGCCAACGGCGGAGCGCTGCTGTGGCAGCACCTGTTCTGGTTCTTCGGACACCCAGAGGTGTACATCATCGCGCTGCCGTTCTTCGGCATCGTCAGTGAGATCATCCCGGTCTTCAGCCGCCGTCCGATGTTCGGTTACATGAACCTGATCGCGGCGACCATCGCGATCGCGGGTCTGTCGGTGACGGTGTGGGCCCACCACATGTACGTGACCGGTGGTGTGCTGCTGCCCTTCTTCTCCTTCATGACGTTCCTGATCGCGGTCCCGACCGGCGTGAAGATCTTCAACTGGATCGGCACCATGTGGAAGGGCTCCCTGTCCTTCGAGACGCCGATGCTGTGGACGATGGGCTTCCTGATCACCTTCACCTTCGGTGGTCTGACCGGTGTCATCCTGGCCTCGCCGCCGATGGACTTCCACGTCTCCGACTCGTACTTCGTGGTGGCGCACTTCCACTACGTCGTCTTCGGCACCGTGGTGTTCGCGATGTTCGCCGGCTTCCACTTCTGGTGGCCGAAGTTCACCGGCAAGCTGCTCGACGAGCGCCTGGGCAAGATCACCTTCTGGACGCTGTTCGCCGGCTTCCACGGCACCTTCCTGGTCCAGCACTGGCTGGGCGCCGAGGGCATGCCGCGTCGCTACGCCGACTACCTGGCGGCCGACGGCTTCACCTTCCTGAACACGGTCTCGACGATCGCCTCGTTCCTGCTCGGCATGTCGATCCTGCCGTTCTTCTACAACATCTGGAAGACGGCCAAGTACGGCAAGCCGGTCGGCGTGGACGACCCGTGGGGCTACGGCCGCTCGCTGGAGTGGGCGACCTCCTGCCCGCCGCCGCGGCACAACTTCCTCACCCTGCCGCGCATCCGCAGCGAGGCCCCGGCGTTCGACCTGCACCACCCGGAGATCTCCGCGCTCGACCAGCTCGAGAACGTCGGTCACGGTGAAAAGACCCTCGCTGGCGGCAAGGAGGCCGGCAAGTGAAGATCCAGGGCAAGATTTTCCTCTGGCTGAGCCTCTTCATCCTCGCCGTGGCGGTCACGTACGGCGTGTGGGCGAAGGAGCCGGCCGGTGCCACGGCCCTCTTCCTGGCCTTCGCCCTGTGCCTCATGATCGGCTTCTACCTGGCCTTCACGGCCAAGCGGGTGGACGCCGGGGCACAGGACAACAAGGAAGCGGACGTCGCCGACGACGCCGGCGAGGTCGGGTTCTTCAGCCCGCACAGCTGGCAGCCGCTGGCCCTCGGCATCGGCGGAGCCCTCGCCTTCCTGGGCGTGGCCGTCGGCTGGTGGGTCATGTACTTCTCGCTGCCGGTCATCCTGGTCGGCCTGTGGGGCTGGGTCTTCGAGTACTACCGCGGTGAGAACCGCACCCAGTGACACGCGTTGAGCACGCAGGGGCCCGGACACTCCGTCAGGAGTGTCCGGGCCCCTGCGCGTGCCGCGCGCCCGTGTCACCCGTCCGGATTACCCGCCGTGCCACCCTTGACGTCACTCCCTAGCGTGAGGCCATGAGCAATACGGTTCACTTCCAGGCGCGGGGGCGTACGGTCGTCGGCTGCACCCTGCTGGTGATCGCTCTCGGCGCGAGTGTCACGGCCTGCCTGGGCGATGACGACAACCCGCTGTCGGCCACGCCCTACGACGCGGCCGGCCAGATCTCCTTCAACGGTCCCACGGACGCCGGGAAGAAGGCCGACCCGGACAAGCCCCTGGAGATCGTCTCAGAGGGCGCCGACGGGCGCATCACGGACGTGACGGCGGTGGACGCCTCGGGTCGCTACGTGGCGGGCGAACTCTCCGCCGACGGGACCCGCTGGCACAGCACCTCACCGCTGGCCGCGAGCGCCCGCTACACGGTGCGCGTGAGCACCGAGGACGGCGACGGCGCACCCGGCCGCAAGGTCCTCACCTTCGAGACGGACAAGCCCGGCGCCAGGAAGACCCTGGAGGTCTCCTTCGGCCCCGAGGCGGGCTCGTACGGCGTCGGCCAGCCCATCACGGCGGAACTGAGCCGCCCGATCGCGGACAAGGCCCAGCGGGCCGTGGTGGAGAGCGCCCTGCAGGTGCAGTCGACGCCCGCGGTGCAGGGCGCCTGGTACTGGGTGGACGACAAGAAGCTCCACTACCGGCCCCGGGAGTACTGGCCCGCCCACGCCACCGTCCAGGTCCGCAGCAACCTCGAGGGCATCAAGATCGGCGACCGGTTGTGGGGCGGCAGGGCCACGTCCCTGAAGATCACCACGGACGACCACGTCGTCGCCGTCACCGACGCCGCCACGCACACCCTGACGGTCTACCGGGACGGCCGGGAGGTCCGGCGGCTGCCCGTCACCACGGGCAAGCCCGGCTTCGAGACCCGCAACGGCGTCAAGGTCGTGCTGGGCAAGGAGCCCTTCGTACGCATGCGCAGCAGCACCGTCGGCATCGCCGAGGGCTCGTCGGATTCGTACGACCTGCCGGTGCACTGGGCCACGCGGGTCACCTGGAGCGGCGAGTACGTGCACGCCGCGCCCTGGTCCGTCGGCTCCCAGGGCTCCGCCAACGTCAGCCACGGCTGCGTCGGGATGAGCACCGAGAACGCGAAGTGGTTCTTCGGCCAGGTCCAGGAGGGCGACGTCGTCCAGGTGATCAACTCCGGCGGCAAGACCATGGAGCCCTTCGACAACGGCTTCGGTGACTGGAACCTGGACTGGGCCAAGTGGCGCCAGGGCAGCGCCCTGACGGGTGGCACCGACGTCACGGGCTCGCAGGAGGCGGCACGGCTGAGGCCGACGGTCGTGTGATGCGCCCGCGCGAGGGGGCGGGGCCGCGTCCCGCCCCCGGGCGTCCCTAGACGCCCTGCAGTCTCTTCTGCCGCAGCAGGGAAGCGAGCGCGCCCGCGAACTCCACCGGCTCCACCGGTGACGTCACAGCGGCCTCCGCACGGCTCCAGGTGGCCAGCCAGGCGTCCTGCGGCCGGGCGATGAGCAGCAGCACCGGTGGGCACTGGAAGACCTCGTCCTTGATCTGCCGGCACAGGCCCATGCCGCCCATGGGCACGGCCTCGCCGTCCAGGACGCAGACGTCGATCCCGCCCTTGTCCAACTCCCTGACGACGGCGGCCGGCGTCGCGCACTCCACGAACTCGACCACGGGCACGTCCGGAGCCGGCCGCCGGCCCGTCGCGAGCCGCACCTGTTCGCGGGTGTTGGAGTCGTCGCTGTAGACCAGCACCGTGGCGGTCGCCTGCATGCTTCCTCCGATACGCGGTGGAGACTGTCGTGCCCGTTGCGGCGGATGCTACTCCCTCGGACAGCCCGTCAACACCGGTTCGACCCCGGCTTCGACGGCCCGTTCGATGGGCCATACGGGCACTACGGAGGGGGTGAACACACCGAACGGCACCCCCCGGGGTGAGGGCGGGATAAGCGACCGACATAATGTCGGTCGTGGCGACAGCAACGACAGTAGAAACCGGGCACGCGCACCCGTCGGTCAACCGGCCGAACCTCACCAGCGTCGGAACCATCATCTGGTTGAGTTCCGAGCTGATGTTCTTCGCGGCCCTCTTCGCGATGTACTTCACCCTGCGATCGGTGACCGGCCCGGACTTCTGGTCCGAGAAGGCCGACGCGCTGAACTTCCCGTTCTCCGCGACGAACACCACGATCCTGGTGCTCTCCTCCCTCACCTGTCAGCTCGGCGTGTTCGCGGCCGAACGCGGTGACGTGAAGAAGCTCCGGATGTGGTTCATCGTCACCTTCGTGATGGGTGCGATCTTCATCGGCGGTCAGGTGTTCGAGTACACCGAGCTGGTCAAGCACGAGGGCCTCTCGCTCTCGTCGGACCCGTACGGTTCGGTGTTCTACCTGACCACCGGCTTCCACGGACTGCACGTGACGGGCGGCCTCATCGCCTTCCTGCTGGTCCTCGGCCGCACCTACGCGGCCCGGAGGTTCACCCACGAGCAGGCGACCGCCGCCATCGTCGTGTCCTACTACTGGCACTTCGTCGATGTCGTCTGGATCGGCCTCTTCGCCACGATCTACATGATCAAGTAGTCGCGGCACGCACCCGCGCAATACCAGAAGCATCGACGCAGAAGATCCTGACACCGGGGTAATCCGTGAAAAAGCTCTCCGCACGACGACGCCATCCGCTGGCGGCGCTCGTCGTCCTACTCCTCGCGCTGGCATGCACCGGGGGGCTGTACGCCGCGTTCGCGCCCGCGAGCAAGGCGCAGGCCGATGAATCCGCCCAGTCCCTCGCCATCGACGAGGGCAAGAAGCTCTACGCCGTCGGCTGCGCCAGCTGCCACGGCACCGGGGGTCAGGGCACCACCGACGGCCCGAGCCTGGTCGGCGTCGGCGCCGCCGCCGTCGACTTCCAGGTGGGCACCGGCCGCATGCCGGCCCAGCAGCCGGGCGCGCAGATCCCGCGCAAGAAGGTGATCTACTCCCAGGCCGAGATCGACCAGCTGGCGGCCTACGTCGCCTCGCTGGGCGCCGGTCCGGCCATCCCGTCGGACGAGAAGTACGGCCCGGAGGGCGCGGACACCGCCAAGGGCGGTGAGCTGTTCCGCACCAACTGCGCCCAGTGCCACAACTTCACCGGCAAGGGTGGCGCGCTGACCCACGGCAAGTACGCGCCCAGCCTCGAGGATGTCAACCCGAAGCACATCTACGAGGCCATGCAGACCGGCCCGCAGAACATGCCCTCCTTCCCCGACACGACGCTGTCGGAGCAGAACAAGAAGGACATCATCGCCTACCTGAACGCGGTCAACGGTGACGAGACCGTCAGCCCCGGCGGTCTGTCGCTGGGCGGCCTCGGGCCGGTCAGCGAGGGCCTCTTCGGCTGGATCTTCGGCCTCGGTGCCTGCATCGCCGTCGCCGTGTGGGTCGCCGCCCGGACCGCAAAGGCCAAGAAGTCATGAGTAGCCAAGACATTCCAGAAGAGAACCTGCCGGCTGAGCAGGGCACCACGCACGGTGCGGTGAAGGTCGCGGACGAGGACCACCCGTTCGCCGACCCGGGGCTGCCGCCCCACGAGCACCGGATCCAGGACATCGACGAGCGGGCCGCCAAGCGGTCCGAGCGCGCGGTCGCGTTCCTGTTCACCTTGTCGATGCTGGCCACCATCGGCTTCATCGCCTCGTTCGTGACCATCCCGCACGACAAGTCGATCTACCTCTTCCCGCTCGGGCACGTGAACGCGATGAACTTCGCGCTCGGCCTGACGCTGGGCGTGGCGCTGTTCACGATCGGCGCGGGCGCCGTCCACTGGGCGCGCACCCTGATGTCCGACGAGGAGGTCGCCGACGAGCGTCACCCGATCGAGGCGCCCCCCGAGATCCGCGCCAAGGTCCACGCGGACTTCAAGCAGGGTGCCAAGGAGTCCGCGATCGGCCGGCGCAAGCTGATCCGCAACACGATGCTGGGCGCGCTCACGCTGGTGCCGCTCTCCGGTGTCGTCCTGCTGCGTGACCTCGGCCCGCTGCCCGGCACCAAGCTCCGCCACACCCTGTGGTCCAAGGGCAAGCTGCTCGTCAACATGAACACCAACGAGCCGATGCGTCCCTCCGACGTCGCGGTCGGCTCGCTCACCTTCGCCAAGCCCGAGGGCCTGGAGGAGCACGACGAGGAATTCCAGAACGAGATCGCCAAGGCCGCCCTGATGATCGTCCGGATCCAGCCGGAGAACATCAAGGACAAGCGCGAGCTCGAGTGGTCGCACGAGGGCATCGTGGCGTACTCGAAGATCTGCACCCACGTGGGCTGCCCGATCTCCCTGTACGAACAGCAGACGCACCACGTGCTGTGCCCCTGCCACCAGTCCACCTTCGACCTCTCCGACGGTGCCCGGGTGATCTTCGGTCCCGCCGGTCACGCCCTGCCGCAGCTGCGCATCGGTGTGAACGACGAGGGCTATCTCGAGGCGCTCAGCGACTTCGAAGAGCCCGTCGGTCCTGCATTCTGGGAGCGCGGATGAGCACGACAGCGACCAACGATTCCCGCTCACGCGGGAAGGCACCGGCCGGCGAACGCGTCGCCGACTGGGCCGACGGCCGGCTCGGGATCTACGCCCTGGCCAAGGCCAACATGCGCAAGATCTTCCCCGACCACTGGTCGTTCATGCTCGGGGAAGTGTGCCTGTACAGCTTCATCATCATCATCCTCACGGGTGTGTACCTGACGCTGTTCTTCCACCCGTCGATGAACGAGGTCACGTACCACGGTTCGTACGTGCCGCTGCAGGGTCAGCTGATGAGCGAGGCGTACGCCTCGACGATGAACATCAGCTTCGACATCCGGGGCGGTCTGCTCATCCGGCAGATCCACCACTGGGCGGCGATCATCTTCCTCGCCGGCATGTTCGTGCACATGATGCGCGTCTTCTTCACCGGCGCGTTCCGCAAGCCGCGCGAGATCAACTGGCTGTTCGGCTTCCTGCTGTTCGTCCTCGGCATGTTCACCGGTTTCACCGGCTACTCGCTCCCGGACGACCTGCTCTCCGGCACCGGTGTCCGCTTCACGCAGGGCGCGATCCTGTCCGTGCCGATCGTCGGCACGTACCTCTCGATGTTCCTGTTCGGCGGGGAGTTCCCCGGCCACGACTTCGTGGCCCGGTTCTACTCGATCCACATCCTGCTGCTGCCGGGCATCATGCTCGGCCTGATGGTGGGCCACCTGATCCTGGTCTTCTACCACAAGCACACGCAGTTCGCGGGTCCCGGCAAGACCAACAACAACGTCGTCGGCATGCCGCTGCTGCCGGTGTACATGGCGAAGGCCGGAGGCTTCTTCTTCCTGGTCTTCGGTGTGATCGCGGCCGTGGCCGGCCTCGTGTCGGTCAACCCGATCTGGAGCATCGGCCCGTACCGGCCCGACCAGGTGTCGACCGGTGCCCAGCCCGACTGGTACATGGGCTTCGCCGAGGGTCTCGTCCGCGCCATGCCCGGCTGGGAGATCAACTTCTGGGGTCACACGCTCGTCCTGGGCGTGTTCATCCCGCTGGTGATCTTCGGGATCTTCCTCGCGGTCATCGCCGTCTACCCCTTCATCGAGTCGTGGGTGACCGGCGACAAGCGCGAGCACCACATCCTGGACCGGCCGCGCAACGCCCCGACCCGTACGGCCCTCGGCGTCGCCTGGGTCACGGCGTACATCATCATGCTGATCGGCGGTGGCAACGACATCGTCGCCACGCACTTCCACCTGTCGATCAACGCGGTCACCTGGTTCGTCCGGATCGGCTTCTTCGTCGGCCCGGTCATCGCCTTCGTGGTCACCAAGCGGATCTGCCTCGGCCTCCAGCGCCGCGACAAGGACAAGGTGCTGCACGGACGCGAGTCCGGCATCATCAAGCGCCTGCCGCACGGTGAGTTCATCGAGGTCCACGAGCCGCTCAGCCAGGGGGCGCTGCACACCCTCACGTCGCACGAGCAGTACAAGCCGGCCGAGATCGGGCCGGCGGTCGACGAGAACGGTGTCGAGCGCAAGGCCACGGGCTCGGAGAAGCTGCGCGTCAAGCTCAGCAAGGCGTACTACGGCGAGGGGTCGCAGATCCCGAAGCCGACTGTCGAGGAGTACAAGGAGATCACGAGCGGCCACGGCCACCACTGACCTCCGAGGTCGCCACACCACGGTCGAAGGGCCCCGTCCGGTCTGCGGACGGGGCCCTTCGCCGTGCCCGGAGGCTGGATAGGGTGGGGACCGCACCCCCTTTCCACGACGCACACGATCAGGAGCGGCTCATGAGCGCTGTGACCCCCGCTGGAGGCGACAACGCGGCGGGCCGCTCCTGGCCCGCCCTGCTGAACGGACTGCTGGACGGCCGCGACCTGTCCGCCGACGACACCGCCTGGGCGATGGACCTGATCATGCGCGGCGAGGCGACCGACGTGCAGATCGCGGGCTTCGCGACGGCGCTGCGGGCCAAGGGCGAGACCGTCGACGAGATCTCCGGCTGCGTGCGCTCGATGTACGGGCACGCGCACGTCATCGAGGTGCCCGGCGAGACCGTCGACATCGTCGGCACCGGTGGCGACGGGGCCAGGACCGTCAACATCTCCACCATGTCGGCCGTCGTCATCGCCGGCACCGGCGCGAAGGTCGTCAAGCACGGCAGCCGCGCCGCCTCCTCCGCCTCCGGCGCGTCCGACGTGCTGGAGAAGCTCGGGGTCAATCTGGAACTGACGCCGAAGCGGGTGGCCGAGGTCGCCGAGGAGGCCGGGATCACCTTCTGCTTCGCGGTCAAGTTCCACCCCGCGCTGCGCCACGTGGCGACCGCGCGCGGCCAGCTGGGCGTGCGGACCGTGTTCAACTTCCTCGGACCGCTGACCAATCCGGCGAAGGTGAAGGCCCAGGCGGTCGGGGTCGCCGACCCCCGGATGGCCCCGATCATCGCCGGGGTGTTCGCCGAGCGCGGCAACTCCTCCCTGGTCTTCCGCGGCGACGACGGCCTCGACGAGCTGACCACCACCTCCACCTCGCGGGTCTGGGTCGTCCGGGACGGCACGGTGACCGAGGAGGCCTTCGACCCGCGGGACGTCGGCCTCGAACTGGTGCCGGTCGAGGCGCTGCGCGGCGCCGACGCCTCGTACAACGCCGACGTCGCCCGCCGTCTGCTGGCCGGTGAGCCCGGCCCCGTCCGGGACGCGGTGCTGCTGAACTCCGCGGCGGCCCTGGTGGCCCTGAAGCCCGGCGACGGCCCGCTGACCGAGCGGATCCGGGCCGGCATGGAACAGGCCGCCGAATCCATCGACTCCGGCGCGGCCAGGCGGACCCTGGAGCGCTGGGTGGCCGCCAGCAACGCGTAGGGCGCCGCCCCGGACGGTGACGTCCGTCCCGCGATCCGGACTCGGGTTGCGGGGCGGCGATCACTTCACGTACGTTCCTTCCCAGGTCATGAGTGACAGTCATGAGGCCCCGGCCGACTGTCCGGCAACCCTCCGTCCGTGGCGGGGTGCCCCGGGTGAAGACCAGGCCGTGGACAGCAAGGTCCACGGCAAGCGCGGACCCCTCGCGGAACCAGGGGTCCTGGGTCGTCCGAGGGAGTCTCCCGTGAATCAGCGAATGCGATAGGGCCGCAGAGCCCCGCCTCCGCATCCCCTTTTCCTTTCCGTCCCGCGTTCGAGCCGTGCGCGCTCGCGTGGCGATGCCCCCTGCCTTCACGGGAGTACCCCATGTCCGTCCCCGCCGTCTCCGCCGACCAGTCCGTCCGTGCCCCGCTGCCCGTCCTGGGCCGGGACGTCACCGTTCCGCTCGTCACCGGCGGCGAGGTCACCTACGCCGCTCTCGACTACGCCGCCAGCGCCCCCGCGCTCCAGCGGGTCTGGGACGACGTCGCCGCCTACGCCCCGTACTACGGCAGCGTGCACCGCGGCGCCGGGTACCTCTCGCAGCTGTCGACCGACCTGTTCGAGAACGCCCGGAAGACCGTCGCCGGGTTCCTCGGCTGCCGGGACGCCGACCAGGTGGTGTTCACCCGGTCCACCACCGACTCCCTGAACCTGCTCGCCGCCGCCCTCCCGGCCGGCTGCCGGGTCTTCGTCTTCGAGACCGAGCACCACGCCTCGCTGCTGCCCTGGCGGGACGCGGAGGTGACCTACCTCGACGCCCCGGGCAGCCCCGCCGAGGCCGTCGGGACCCTGGAGCGCGCGCTCGCCGCCCGCGAGCCGTACGGGCCCGCCCTGGTCTGCGTCACCGGCGCCTCCAACGTCACCGGCGAGCTGTGGCCGGTGCGCGAACTGGCCGCCGCCGCGCACGCCCACGGGGCCCGGATCGTGCTGGACGCCGCCCAGCTCGCCCCGCACCACCCGGTCGACGTCCGTGACCTCGACGTCGACTGGGTCGCCTTCTCCGGGCACAAGCTGTACGCCCCCTTCGGCTCCGGCGTCCTCGCGGGCCGCGCCGACTGGCTGCGCGAGGCGGAGCCGTACCTCGCGGGCGGCGGGGCCAGCCGCAGCGTCAGCCGGCGCGCGGACGGCGGCGTGGACGTGCAGTGGCACGACAGCGCCGCCCGCCACGAGGCCGGGTCGCCCAACGTCATCGGCGCCTACGCCATCGCCTCCGCCTGCAAGGCGCTCACCGAGGCCGGGTTCGACACGCTGGTAGCCCGCGAGGAGCACCTGATCCGCACGGTCCGCGAAGGGCTCGCCGAGGTGCCGCAGGTGCGGATCCTCTCCCTCTTCGGCGACGACGCCCCCCGCGTCGGCGTCCTCTCCTTCGTCGTCGAGGGCTGGAACAGCTCCCACTTCGCCGCCGCCCTCTCCGCCGAGTACGGCATCGGCGTGCGCGACGGCCTGTTCTGCGCCCACCCGCTGGTGCGCACCCTGCTCGGCAGCGACCCGCAGACGCAGGGCGAGTGCGGCGCCCCCGAGGCGGCGCCGGGGGAGAAGTCCCTCAACGCCATCCGGGTCAGCTTCGGCGCGGGCACCCCGGACGAGCACGTCGAGCGGTTCGTGAACGCCGTCAGGGAACTGGTGAGCGACGGCGCCCGGTGGAGCTACCGCACCGAGGACGGACGCTGCGTACCGGACACGTCCGGCGCCGCCGCCTGAGCCCGTGTGCCGGCGCCCTCCCCGGAGGGCGCCGGCACACGGGGCGGCACGGTCTTCGGGCCCTGGTTCCCTAGTTGTCCAGGCCGATGGCGAAGGCCGCCTCCAGGTCGTGCTGCGAGTACGTGCGGAACGCCACGTGGGTGTCCGTGCCCTCCACGCCCGGGATCTTGCTGATCCGGCCGGGGATGACCTCCGCCAGGTCCTCGTGCTGGTTGACCCGCACCATCGCGATCAGGTCGTAGGTGCCGGTGACGGAGAAGACCTCGCTGACGTTCTCCAGCGAGGCGATCTGCTCCGCGATCTCGGGGATCCGGTCCACGCTGGTCTTGATGAGGACGATCGCGCTGATCACGGCTGGTTCTCTCCCTCGGGGGCCGTCGCTGGAACGTCCCCAACTGTAGTCCCACCGCCGAACCGCACCCAGGCGAAGACGAAGCCCAGTCCGAAGCCCACCAGGTGCGCGAGGTAGGCCACCCCCGGCCCGCCACCGGCCCGCCCCGCCGCCATCCACTGCAGGGACGCCCAGAACGGGAGCACCACCCACGCGGGCAGGCGCAGCGGCAGGAAGAGGAGGAAGGGCAGGAGGCTGGTCACCCGGGCCCGCGGGAACAGGAAGAGGAACGCGCCGAGGACCGCGGAGATCGCCCCCGAGGCCCCGACCAGGGACTCCTGGGAGTGGGCGTTGGCCCCCGCGTAGCCCAGCAGCGCCAGGTAGCCGCAGCCGAGGTAGAACAGCAGGAACTGGAGCCGGCCCATCCGCGCCTCGGTCATCGCGCCGAAGACGTAGAGGAAGAGCATGTTGCCGAGCAGGTGCACCCAGCTGCCGTGGACGAACAGCGCCGTCGCGGGGGTGAGGACGGCTCCGGGGGAGTCCTCGAACAGTTCTGCGGGGATCACGCCCCAGCGGCGGAACCAGGCGCGCTGCGCGGCGAGCTGTTCCTCCCCGGAGCCGTAGGCCGGATCGAGCCCCGCCGCCGGGCTGATCAGGAACAGCGCGCAGCACAGGACGATCAGCGCGTACGTCACCGGCGCCGTGCGCTCCCGCGGGGCGCGGGCCGTGCCGAGCGTCCTGATCTTCCCGAGGGCCGCCGTGCTCCAGTTGCGGATCATGGATACAGAGCATGGCGCAACCGGACGCAACCGCCCATACCGCCTCGCCGCCGTGGACGCGCGGGCGGCGGGTACCCGCCAGGCCGTAGGGTTACGAGCCATACGCACCGGGGAGGCCGGCGCGTCACGGACACTGGATAGAGAGCGAACAGCCACGATGACGGTTCCCCTGCCGACCGACACGACGCGGTGGCGCTGCACCCTCTGCGGCAACCTCACCCGGTTCGACGTGACCCGCGCCTCGAAGGTCGTCGAGTACGTGCACCTCGATCTGGCCGGTGAGCCGTCGGTCGAGGAGCGCGAGGTGCTCAGTGAGACCATCGAGTCGGTGCGGTGCCGCTGGTGCAACGCCGTGGACCAGGTGGAACTGGTGGACAGGCCGGGCGCCGGTTCCTGACGGGAGCGGGCTTCGCGGGCCGTGGTCCCCTACCGGGACCGGGCACAGGCATGTGCGGACAGCAGAGGCATTGGGGTGACGGATGGTGGAGACACACGGCGGGGGGCCGGGCGACGGCGCCGCTGAGGTGCTCGACCGTCCGCTGCCCGACGGAGTGCGCCGCAGGGTCGTGCAGATCGTGTCCGACGGCTTCGGCTCGCTCACCCTCGGCGAACTGCCCGCGCAGCTGAGACAGTACGCCCGTTTCGCTCCCAACCGCCGGGCTAAGTTCGCCGGCAACGCCATGGCCGCCGCCGTGGAGAGCGACCCCCTGTTCCGGCAGCGGATAGGCGAGAAGTTCCGGCAGGCCCAGCCGGAGCTGGCCGGCGCCCTCGACTCAGGGTCCCCGCCCCCGGCCGCGGACCCCCTCGACGTGGCGGCCGCGGCCTACGTGCTGCGCCCGCACGGCTGGGTGAAGCTGGTGACCGCCGCCGGCGAGGAGGCGCAGCGCGCGGACGCCGAGCGCGCCGACGAGGAGAGCCGCGCGGAGCTGGAACGGCTGCGGGCGGAGCTGGTCCGGGTCCGGGAGCACGCCAGGACCGAGACGGAGCGGCTGCGCGGCGAGCTGGACGCGGCGAAGAAGGAGGCCGATTCGCTGCACCGCAAGCTGCGCTCGGCCCTCAGCGATGTCAAGCGCGGCGAGGCGGCCCTGCGCAAGGTGCGGGACGAGATAGACACCGTCCGCGGTGAGGCGAACGCCCAGGTGTCCGCCGCCGAGAGCGAGAGCCGGCGGCTCAAGGCCCGCCTCGGCGAGACGGAGGCCGCCCTGGAGGCCAGCCGCCGGGCGGCCCGCGAAGGACGCAGCGTCGAGGACATGCGCGTACGGCTGCTCCTCGACACCCTGCTGGACGCCACGCAGGGGCTGCGCCGGGAGCTCGCGCTCCCCCCGGTGTCGGCGCGGCCCGCGGAGACCGTGGACGCCGTCGAGCCCGGCCGGATGACCCCGAAGGACATCGCCGCCCGCGCCCTGTCCGAGCACGACCCCGCCATCCTCGACCAGTTGCTCGCGCTGCCCCAGGCGCATCTGGTCGTCGACGGCTACAACGTCACCAAGACCGGCTACCCGCAGATGCCGCTGGAGAAGCAGCGGCTGCGCCTGCTCGGGCAGCTCTCCCAGCTCGCCGCCCAGACCGGAGCCGAGACGACCTGCGTCTTCGACGGGGCCGAACTGGCGGCGCCGGTGCTGCTGGCGCCGCCGCGCGGGGTGCGCGTGCTGTTCTCCAAGCCCGGGATCACCGCCGACGAGCTGATCCGCCAGCTGGTGCGGGCCGAGCCGCCGGGCCGGCCGGTCATCGTCGTCTCCACCGACCGCGAGGTCGCCGACGGGGTGGCGAAGGCGGGGGCGCGGCCGGTGGCCTCGGTGGTCCTCCTCAAGCGGTTCTCGCACGGCTGATCCCCGAACCGTATGTCCCCGGGGTGCGGTCCGCCCCAAGCGCAACATACGGGCCGCTTGCCCGAATTGAGGGCCGCTCGGCGCGACGCACGGTCAAGGGCGGTTCACCGCACGTGAGTTCACGGCAAAATATGCCTCCCTGGTCTCACTATTTTCACCTGAGGATTTGAACTCATCACGACTTGGTCACTAGGGTCTGGCTTCGAACCCGCCCGCGCCTTCGAACCCGCGATCGGGTGATCCCTCTCCAGAAGGAGCTCGACTCCGTGGCGTCCCACCGTCGTCCCAAGCAGCCGAGCCGCACGCGTGTGACCGTGCTCACCACCGCAGCGGCAGCCGCAGTCGCTCTCAGTTCGCAGGCGGCCAACGCCGCGCCGACCGAGAAGCCGAGCAAGGACGAGGTCAAGGCCAAGGTCGACAAGCTCTACGAAGAGGCCGAGCAGGCCACCGAGAAGTACAACGGGGCCAAGGAGAAGCAGGAGAAGCTCCAGAAGGAGATCTCCACCGTCCAGGACAACGTCGCGCGCGGCCAGGAGGAGCTCAACGAGCTGCGCGACGGCCTCGGTTCGATGGCCAGCGCCCAGTACCGCTCCGGCGGCATCGACCCCTCCCTCCAGCTCTTCCTGTCCGCCGACCCGGACGACTACCTGGACAAGGCCTCCACGCTCGACCAGCTCAGCGGTCAGCAGGTCGAGGCGCTGAAGAAGATCCAGGAGAAGCAGCGCGACCTCGCCCAGCAGCGCGCCGAGGCCTCCAAGAAGCTCAAGGACCTCTCCGCCACCCGCACCGAACTGGGCAAGAAGAAGAAGGAGGTCCAGGGCAAGCTCTCCTCGGCCCAGAAGCTCCTCAACACGCTCACCGCCGCCGAGAAGGCCGCCCTCACCGCCGAGCAGGACCGCGCCACCCGCAGCAGCGAGCGCCAGGCCCTGTCCGGCTCCACGGCCTCCGCCTCCGGCCGGGCCGGCGCGGCGTTCTCCGCCGCCCAGAGCAAGATCGGCACCCCGTACGTCTACGGCGCCACCGGTCCCTCCTCCTTCGACTGCTCGGGCCTGACCTCCTGGGCCTACGCCCAGGCCGGCGTCGACATACCCCGCACCTCCGAGGCCCAGGCCAACTACGGCACCCGCATCAGCTCCATGAGCGACCTGCAGGTCGGCGACCTCGTCTTCTTCTTCAACGACCTGCACCACGTCGGCCTCTACGCCGGCAACGGCCAGGTCCTGCACGCGCCGCGCACCGGCACGTTCGTCCGCTACGAGTCGATGAACACCATCGGCGGCCCGTTCATGTGGGGCGTCCGCGTCTGATCCCCGCTCCGGGAACTTCCGGGAACGCCTCGGCCGTGCCGTCCGTTCGGGCGAATCACGGCACGGCGTTCCGACCCCCCGCCCCGCCGGTGACCTGCGTCAGCGGCGGGGCGTCGTGTCGCGCACCCTCCCCAGGTCGTTGGTCGCCGCCCCGCAGCGGGGCTACTGTCTGCCGCGTTTCCCGTCCGTCAGCGGAAGGAGCGCGGCTTCCCGTGGGGTCCCATCGCCGCCTTGCACCGTCCGGGCTCGATCGCGGCGCCACCGCCGCCATCGGCCTCCTCTCCGTCGCCACCGCCGTCCTGGGCGCCGTACCGGCGGCCGTGGCCGCGCCGCACGACGACACGCGTGCCGAGGTGGACCGCCTCCACACGGAGGCCGAGAAGGCGACCGAGGCCTACAACAAGGCCGACGAGCGCGTCGACGTCCTGCGCGAGCAGGTCGACGCCGCGCAGGACGAGATCGCCCGCAAGCAGGAGCGGATCAACACCGTGCGGGACGGGCTCGGCTCGCTCGCCGGGGCCCAGTACCGCTCGGGCGGCGTCGACCCGGCCCTCGTCCTGCTGCTCTCCGCCGACCCGGACGACTACCTCGACAAGGCCTCCGTGCTCGACCGGATCAGCACGCACGAGGCCGGCGAGCTCAGGGAGCTCCAGGGGGTCCTGCGCGAAATCGCCCAGGACCGTGCCGAGGCCGCGCGCAAGCTCGCCGAGCTGGAGAAGGGCCGCAAGGCCGTCGCCGCCCACAAGAAGACCGTCGAGCGCAAGCTCGCCGAGGCCCGGCGGCTGCTCGGCACCCTGCCGGCCGGCGAACGCGCCGCCTACGGCCGCGCCTCCCGCTCCGGTCGCGCCGACCTGGCCGCCCTCGGCGGCGCCGTGCCCGCCTCCGGCCGGGCGGCGGCCGCCTTCGCCGCCGCCCGCTCCGCGCTCGGCAGGCCCTACGTCTGGGGCGCCAACGGCCCCTCCGGCTTCGACTGCTCGGGGCTCATCCAGTGGGCGTACGCCCAGGCCGGGGTCGGCCTGCCGCGCACCTCGCAGGCGCAGCGGTACGCGGGCCGGCGGATCCCGCTCTCCGAGGCGCGGCCCGGCGACCTGGTCGCCTACCGGGACGACGCCAGCCACATCGGCATGTACGCCGGCAACGGCCAGGTGATCCACGCGCCGCACCCCGGCGCCCCGGTGCGCTACGACCCGGTCGGCATGATGCCGGTCTCCTCGGTCACCAGGGTCTGACCTCCCCGAACCCCGGCCCCTGCGGCCCGGCGCCCGTACGATCGGAGGGGTGGCTGGTCGAAGGCGGGTGTCGGGTTCCTCGGTGGTGGCGCTGTGCCTGCTGCTGGTCTCCCTCGTGGCCTGCGGCGGCCGGACCGCGGCCGACCCCGTCCGGGCCGAGGTCCAGCAGGTCCTGGACCGGCGCGCCCGGGCCGTCCTCGCCCACGACGAGGCCGCCTGGGCCCGCACCGGCGCCGGGAGCGGCTTCGGGAACCTGAGCGCGGTCCCGCTGGCCGCCTGGTCGTACCGCGTGACCGGCGTGCACCGCACCGGTGACACCGTCACCGCCGACGCGGACCTCAGCTACCGCGTCGAGGGCTACGACCGGGGCGCCCTGACGACCGCCCGCACCGTGCGGCTGAGCCGGGACGGGGACGGACGGTGGTCCGTCGACTCCGACCGGCCCGCGAAGCAGTCCGGCCAGCAGCCGTGGGACCAGGGCCCGGTACGGGTGGTGCGGGGCGAGCACAGCCTCGTCCTCGGCGTCGGGCAGTCCGCCGGGACGCTGGGCGACTACGCGGACCTGGCCGACCGCGCCGTGCCGGCGGTGTCCGACGCCTGGGACGGCGACTGGGCCCGCCGGATCGTCGTCCTGGTGCCCCGGTCGCTGGAGGGGATGGCGGGGCTGCTCGGCTCGCCCGCCTCCTCCTACCGGGGCATCGCCGCGGTCACCACCGGCGAGACGGGCGGCCGGGAACGCGCGCCCGCCGACCGGATCGTCGTCAACCCCGACGCGTACGGACTGCTCGGCACCCTCGGCAGACGGGTCGTGCTCACCCACGAGACCACCCACGTCGCCACGCGCGTCCACACCACCGCCGCCACGCCCCTGTGGCTGTCCGAGGGCTATGCCGACTGGGTCGGCTACCGCGCCGACGGACGCGTGCCGTCCCGGGCCGCCTCCGAACTGGCCCGCGCGGTGTCCGAGGGCCGGGTGCCCGGCGGGCTGCCCACGGACGAGGACTTCGGCTTCACCGGCGAGGCGGACGAACTCGCCCGCGCCTACGAGGGCGGCTGGCTGGCCTGCCGGATGATCGCCGACCGGTGGGGCGAGGACCGGCTGAACGCCTTCTACCGCGCGGTGGGCGCCCACGACGCCCACGACGGGCGCGCGGGCGCGGTCGAGGACGCGATGCGGGACGTGCTCGGGACGACGGAGGGGGAGTTCACGGCGCGGTGGCGGGAGTATCTGCGGACCGAGCTCGGCTGAGCCGCCCGGACCCGGCGGACCGCCGCGGTCCCCCGCGCGGCACGGTGTCGCGCCACAGGGCGCGGGCCGCGACGAGCGCGGCCGCCACCAGCAGGCCGTTGCGGACGAACAGGAGCGTGACGCCCAGCGGGTCGCTCGCCACCACGTGCGCGAACCAGACGGGGAACTCCAGCACCGTCACCGCGCTCGCCGCCAGCACCAGCGCGGCCGGCACCCGCATCCGGCTCGCCGGGAAGCACCCGCAGACCGCGGCGAGGCCGACCAGCCAGACCATGTACTGGGGGCTGATCACCCTGCTGGTCACCGTGAACACCAGCACCGCCGTGAGGGCCGCGTCCGCCGCGGTGTGCGCCGCGAACCGCGTGGCCGCGAGCCGCCACAGCAGCAGCCAGCCGAACGCCGTCGCCGTCAGCGCGAGGGCGACCGTGCTCACCGTGCCCACGTGAGGGCCGAGGAACTCGACGGAGCCGTAGTTGAGCAGCACCGCTCCGTCCCAGCCGTGGTGTCGGGCGATGTGCAGGACCAGCGAGCCCAGCGACTCCACCTCGGTGCCCCGCTCGCGCTGGAACGTCAGGAACGCGAACGCGCCGGGCACGGCCACGGCGGACAGCGCGGCCAGGCCGGCGCCGACCAGAGCCGCCGCCGTCCAGGCGCCGCGCCCCCGCACGCCGGCGAGCACCAGGGCCGGCCACACCTTCAGCAGCGCGCCGAGCGCCGCCAGGACGCCCGCCGTCCGCGGGTGCCGCCCGGCGGCGAGCAGCGCGGCCACCGCGACCGCGGTGACCATCACGTCGTACCGGGCGTACACCGTCGGCCCGAGCAGCGGGACGCCCGCCACCCACACCCAGACGCCGAGCCGGGACCGGCCGCGTCCCCGTCCGGCCCGCAGCAGCAGCGTAAGGACCGTCAGGTCCGCGACGCAGGCCAGCGCGAAGAAGGCGGTGGGGTAGTCCAGGAAGGGCAGCAGGCCGGGGGAGAGGACCGCGAGCGCCGCGGCGGGCGGGTACTGCCAGGTGACGTCGTCCAGCGGAAACGTTCCGGTGCGCAGGACGTCGTACCAGCCCCGGTAGATGACCGACACGTCGCCGGTGACGTCGGGGCCCGGGAAGACCAGCACCTTCAGCACGAACAGCAGCAGCACCAGCCGCGTGACGCCCCAGGCCGTCAGCGGCCGCACCGGGGACCGTCCCGCGTCCGTCGTCTCCACGTGCTCCCTGCCCGTCCGCGTGTGCCGTGCCGGTGTCCCATGATGTCCCCGCCCCGCGCGGGTGGGCCGCAGACACGGCCGGGCCCCGCCCCGGACGGCGGGTTCGGTAGGGTCGGCGGCGATGCGCAAGACCCTGATCGTGACGAACGACTTCCCGCCCCGCCCGGGCGGCATCCAGGCCTTCCTGCACAACATGGCGCTGCGCCTGGACCCCGAACGGCTGGTCGTCTACGCCTCCACCTGGAAGCGGAGCCGGGAGGGCGTCGAGGCGACCGCCGCCTTCGACGCCGAGCAGCCCTTCACCGTCGTGCGCGACCGTACGACGATGCTGCTGCCGACGCCGGGCGCGACCCGGCGGGCGGTCGGGCTGCTGCGCGAGCACGGGTGCACGTCGGTGTGGTTCGGGGCGGCGGCGCCCCTCGGACTGATGGCGCCCGCCCTGCGCCGGGCGGGCGCCGAGCGGATCGTCGCCACCACCCACGGGCACGAGGCCGGCTGGGCCCAGCTGCCCGCCGCCCGGCAGCTGCTGCGCCGGATCGGGGAGTCGACGGACACGATCACCTACCTCGGCGAGTACACGCGCTCGCGGATCGCGGGCGCGCTGACCCCGCAGGCCGCCGCGCGGATGGTGCAGCTGCCGCCGGGCGTGGACGAGAAGACCTTCCACCCGGACAGCGGCGGCGACGAGGTGCGGGCCCGGCTCGGGCTGACCGACCGGCCCGTGGTGGTGTGCGTCTCCCGGCTGGTGCCGCGCAAGGGCCAGGACACGCTGATCCGGGCCATGCCGCGCATCCTCGCCGCCGAGCCCGCAGCCGTCCTGCTGATCGTCGGCGGCGGCCCCTACGAGAAGGACCTGCGCGGCCTCGCCCGGGACACCGGCGTCGCCGCCTCCGTCCGCTTCACCGGCGCCGTGCCGTGGGCCGAGCTGCCCGCGCACTACGGCGCCGGGGACGTCTTCGCCATGCCGTGCCGCACCCGGCGGGGCGGACTGGACGTGGAGGGACTCGGCATCGTCTACCTGGAGGCCTCCGCGACCGGCCTGCCCGTCGTCGCAGGCGACTCCGGCGGCGCGCCGGACGCGGTGCTCGACGGTGAGACGGGGTGGGTCGTACGGGGCGGCGACGCCGACCAGGCGGCCGACCGGATCGTCACCCTCCTCGGCGACCCGGAACTGCGCCGGAGGATGGGCGAACGGGGCAGGACCTGGGTCGAGGAGAAGTGGCGCTGGGACCTCCTGGCGGAACACCTGAAGGCGTTGCTGTGACACGGGGAGCCCTTCGGCCGCGGAGCGCGGCACGCCGCCCCGGGGCGCGGGCAACCGCGCGCCCGGCCGCGGTGCGCCGGGAGCCGCCGGCCCACCGCGCCCACCGCCCCGGAAGGCGGCCCTACTTGGCGTAGAGCGCCTCGATCTCGTCCGCGTAGTCCTTCGCCACCACGTTCCGCTTCAGCTTCAGCGACGGCGTCAAGTGCCCCGACTCCTCCGTGAACTGAGCCCCCAGCACACGGAACTTCCGCACCGACTCCGCCTTCGACACCGCCGCGTTGCCGTCGTCGACCGCCGACTGGATCGCGGCGAGCAGGTCCGGGTCCTCCCGCAGCGACGCCACCGTGGAGCCGGCCGGCTTGCCGTGGTCCGCGCACCAGCGGCCGAGGAACTCCTCGTCCACGGTGACCAGCGCCCCCACGAAGGGCCGCCCGTCGCCGACCACCATGCACTCCGCGACCAGAGCGTGCGCCCGGATGCGGTCCTCGATCACGGCCGGGGCGACGTTCTTGCCGCCGGCGGTGACGATGATCTCCTTCTTGCGGCCGGTGATGCGCAGGTAGCCGTCCTCGTCGAGGGTGCCGATGTCACCGGTGTGGAACCAGCCGTCGGCCAGCGCCTCCGCGGTCGCGCCCGGGTTGTTCCAGTACTCCTTGAACAGGTGCTCGCCGTGCAGCAGCACCTCCCCGTCGTCCGCGATGCGCACCACCGAGCCGGGCAGCGGCTGGCCCACCGTGCCGATCTTCTGCCGGTCCCAGGGGTTGAAGGCGGTGGCCGCACAGGACTCGGTCAGGCCGTAGCCCTCCAGGACCGTGAAGCCGATGCCGCGGAAGAAGTGGCCGAGCCGCTCGCCGAGGGGCGCGCCGCCGGAGATGGCGTACTCGCCGCGTCCGCCGAGGACCGTGCGGAGCTTGCTGTAGACGAGCTTGTCGAAGACCTTGTGCTTGACCCTCAGGCCGAGGGACGGGCCCGACGGGGCGTCCAGGGCCTTGCTGTACGCGATCGCCGTGTCGGCGGCCTTGTCGAAGATCTTGCCCTTGCCGTCGGCCTGCGCCTTGGCGCGCGCCGAGTTGTAGACCTTCTCGAAGACGCGCGGCACGCCCAGGATCAGCGTGGGCCGGAACGCGGCCAGTTCGTCGGTGAGGTTCTTGATGTCCGGGACGCAGCCCAGCTTGATCGGCGCGATCATCGGCGCGACCTGAACGAGGCGGCCGAAGACGTGGGCCAGCGGGAGGAAGAGCAGGACGGAGCACTCGCCCGTGCGGAACAGGGGGCGCAGGCGCTCGACGACGTTGCCGCACTCGGCGAAGAAGCTGCGGTGGGTGAGCACGCAGCCCTTGGGGCGGCCGGTGGTGCCCGAGGTGTAGACGATGGTCGCCGGGTCGTCGGCCTTCGCGATCGAGCTGCGCTCCTCGACCGCCTCGTCCGTGACGTCCCCGCCGAGGCGCCCCAGCTCCTCCACGGCCCCGGCGTCGATCTGCCAGACGTTCTTGAGGGCGGGCAGCTGCTCGCGCACCGACTCCACGGCGGCGGCGTGCCCGGCCGACTCCACGACGCACGCCGTGGCGCCCGAGTCGCCGAGGATCCACTGCACCTGCTCCGGCGAGCTGGTCTCGTACACCGGCACGGTGATCGCGCCCGCGCTCCAGATCGCGAAGTCCAGCAGGGTCCACTCGTAGCGCGTGCGGGACATCAGCCCGACCCGGTCGCCCGGCTGGACACCGGAGGCGATGAGCCCCTTGGCGGCGGCGTGCACCTCGGCGCGGAAGTCGCGGGCGCTCACGTCCTGCCAGGTACCTCCCCCGGACTCCGTCCGGGGGGACCCCCATTTCGCTTCGCTCACCTTGCGGGCGATGACGGCGACGTCGGGGTGCTGCGCGGCGTTTCTGCGGATGATGTCGGTCAGATTTCCGTCCGCAGGGACCTCGTACAAAGCCGGAAGGCTGAACTCGCGCAAGACTGCTGCTCCTCATAGGGCGCCGGCGCCACGACGTTGTGCGATGCGACGGTGCGGTCCAAGGCTCGGGCAAGTGCTCGTGGACGACACATGTTCCGTTCACATGGTGGAATCCTGAGCACGACTGGACTGCCCGGACGTTACCCGCCGGTATGGCGTCTCCGACAGGGGGTCCCCGCGAGATGTTCGCTGCGTCACACGGGCGGGGTTTCCATGGCGCAGAGTAGTCGACGTCTTCACCGACCAGCCAGTAACCGCAGGTCCGGCCGCCACTGTTCACGTATGCCGCACACGCCTACGCTTGATCGTCATGTCACCCGCACCGGCCCGTAACACGACGACGCGCGTCCACGTGGTGAGCGACGTGCACGGCAACGCGCGCGACCTGGCCAGGGCCGGCGACGGCGCCGACGCCCTGATCTGCCTGGGGGACCTGGTCCTCTTCCTCGACTACGCCGACCACTCGCGCGGCATCTTCCCCGAGCTGTTCGGCGAGGCCAACGCCGACCGCATCGTCGAGCTGCGCACCGCCCGCCGCTTCGCCGAGGCGCGGGAGTTCGGGCAGCGCCTGTGGGCGGGCGTCGGCGAGGAGCGGGCCACGCTGATCGAGCGGGCGGTGCGGGGGCAGTACACCGAGCTGTTCGCCGCGTTCCCCACTCCCACGTACGCCACCTACGGCAACGTCGACATGCCGTCCCTGTGGCCGGAGTACGCCGGACCGGGCACGACCGTGCTGGACGGGGAGCGCGTCGAGATCGGCGGCCGGGTCTTCGGCTTCGTCGGCGGCGGCCTGCGCACCCCGATGCGCACGCCGTACGAGATCGGGGACGAGGAGTACGCCGCGAAGATCGAGGCCGTCGGCGAGGTGGACGTGCTGTGCACGCACATCCCGCCCGAGGTGCCGGAGCTGGTCTACGACACGGTGGCGCGGCGCTTCGAGCGGGGCAGCCGTGCGCTGCTGGACGCGATCCGGCGGACCCGGCCCCGCTACGCCCTGTTCGGCCACGTGCACCAGCCGCTGGCGCGGCGGATGCGGATCGGGGCCACCGAGTGCGTGAACGTCGGCCACTTCGCGTCGACGGGGAGGCCGTGGGCGCTGGAGTGGTGAGCCCGGACGGCCGGACTGTCGCGGACGGGTGGTGACATCCGCTTTGCCCGTGCGCGATAGCCTTCACGCGGCACACACGTGCGCGCTCCGCGCACGACGACCCTCAGTACCCGGCCCGCATCTGGAGGAGCCACGGCGATGGCGGAACACACCAGCTCGAGCATCACGATCGAGGCGGCACCGGCCGACGTCATGGAGGTGATCGCCGACTTCGCCCGCTACCCGGACTGGACCGGTGAGGTGAAGGAGGCGCAGGTCCTCGCGACCGACGCCCAGGGGCGTGCCGAGCAGGTCCGACTCGTCATGGACGCCGGGGCGATCAAGGACGACCAGACGCTGGCGTACACCTGGACCGGCGACCACGAGGTGTCCTGGACGCTGGTCAAGTCCCAGATGCTGCGCTCGCTCGACGGCTCCTACCTGCTCCGGCCGGCCGGAGCGGGCACGGAGGTCACCTACCGGCTCACGGTCGACGTCAAGATCCCGATGCTCGGCATGATCAAGCGCAAGGCCGAGAAGGTCATCATCGACCGGGCGCTGGCGGGCTTGAAGAAGCGCGTGGAGACGTCCCCGAAGTAGCGGGTCCGGGCCGGCGGACAGGTCGCGCACGGGACGCGCGCCGACCGCGGCCGGCCCGGCGACGGCCCGGCGGCACGGACGGCTCCGCCCGGCAGCGGACGCCCGCGTCGTGAGCCGCGGCCGCGGGCGTTCCCCGTGGCCGCGCGCCGCTGCCGGGGCGGTGCGCGGCGGGCGAGGGCGCGGTGGGCGGTGCGGTCGCCGGGGGCGGGGGCGAAGGTACCGTTCAGCCTCATGCGCACCATCCTGATCACGGGCCCGGGCGGCAGCGGTCGTACGACCGTCGCGGCCGCCACCGCGCTCGCCGCAGCCCGTGCCGGCACCCGCACCCTTCTGCTCGGCGCCGACCGCGAGGACACCCTCGGTGCCGCGCTCGGGGTGCGCACCGGCCCAGAACCGGCTCGTGTCGAACCCGGCCTCACCGTCCGGCGGCCCGACGCCGCCCAGGGCTTCCGGGACGGTCTCGCCGCCCTCCAGGACCGCGCCGCCTCCGCCCTCGATCTGCTCGGTGCCGCCCGCCTGGACGCCGAGGAGCTCACCCCCCTGCCCGGCGCCGACGAACTCGCGCTGCTGCGCGCCCTGCGCGACGCCGCCCTCGCCGAGGGCGCCGGCTCCCACGAGCTCGTCGTCGTCGACCTCCCGGCCGCCCCGCGCGCCCTCGCCCTGCTCGCCCTGCCCGAGGAACTGCGCCGCTACCTGCGCCGCCTGCTCCCGCCCGAGCGGCAGGCCGCCCGCGCCCTGCGTCCCGTCCTGGGCCGGCTCGCGGGCGTCCCCGTGCCCGCCGAGTCGCTGTACGAGGCCGCCGCCCGCTGGGACCTGGAACTGGCCGCCACCGAGGCCGTCCTCGCCGACCGGAACACCGTCGTGCGGCTCGTCGCCGAACCCGGCCCCGCCGGCGCGGAGGCGCTCCGCACCGCCCGCCTCGGCCTCGCCCTGCGCGGCCTGCGCACCGACCTGCTGGTCGCCAACCGCGTCCTGCCCGAGGACGCCCCCGCGGACAGCTGGCTCGCCGGTCCCCTCGCCCAGCAGCGCAAGGCGCTGGAGGAGTGGCAGGGGACGTACGACGTCCGCACCGTCGCCCACCTCGGCCGGGACCCGCGGGGCACGGACGACCTGGCCGCCCTCGACACGCCGGGCGTCAACCGGGACGCCACCCCGGTCGAGTGGCCCGTCACCGACCGGCTGGCCGACGACGGCGTCCTCGTCTGGCACCTCCCGCTGCCCGGCGCCATACGCGAGGAACTCGACCTCGTCCGGCGCGGCGACGAACTGGTCGTCACCGCCGGTCCGTTCCGCCGGATCGTGCCGCTGCCGTCCGCGCTGCGCCGCTGCGCCGTCGACGGGGCCGCCCTGCGGGAGGACACCCTCGCCGTCCGCTTCGCGCCGGACCCCCGGCTGTGGCCGCGGGGACGCTGATCCCGCCACGCCCGTTCGGGTAACGTCGTAAGGACGAACCGTAGTCAGGAGTCCGTCATGAGCGAAGATCTCCCCCCGTCCGAGGCCGCTCGCCACGACGAGGCCGACGCGGTCGGGCCGGCCGGACCGGCCGACGGGGCGCGGGCGACCGACGCCGACGCCTGGGCGACGGCGTGCGCCGAGGACCTGGAGGCCGAGAAGGCCCGCCGCCGTGCCGAGCAGGGGCCGCCGCCGGGCTCGGCCGCCGAGGAGCTGCGCAGGCTCGTCGACGCGGTCGCGGAGAAGCTGTCCGGCCTCCAGTCCCCGCTGCTCGGCCAGGTCGCCGGACCCGCCGCCCAGCAGGTGGTCCGGCAGGTCGTCCAGCAGGCCAAGGCCGCCGTCGAACCGGTCATCGAGCGCAATCCGGATGTTTTCGACCACCTCGCGGCCGCCGGCGGTGAACTCCTCGCCGCCTACCGCTCCGCCGTCCAGAACCAGGAACGCCGCTGGACCACCGGGACGACCGGCCCCGAGGACCCCCGTGACCTGGACGAACCCCGCGACGACGGCGACGAGGGCACCGGCCCCGGCCAGCGTATCGACTTGGACTGAGGCCCCCCTCGGGTACGGTTGGCCGTAGCGGGGCTCGACCGAAACTGAGGGATTCATGGGACTCACCATCGGCGTCGACATCGGCGGCACGAAGATCGCGGCCGGCGTGGTCGACGAGGAAGGCAACATCCTCTCGACCTTCAAGGTGCCGACCCCCACCACAGCCGAGGCCATCGTGGACGCCATCGCCTCGGCGGTGGAGGGAGCGCGCGCGGGGCACGAGATCGTCGGCGTGGGCATCGGCGCCGCCGGCTACGTCAACCGCCAGCGCTCGACGGTCTACTTCGCGCCGAACATCGACTGGCGCAACGAGCCGCTCAAGGAGAAGGTCGAGGCCCGCGTCGGCCTGCCGGTCGTCGTGGAGAACGACGCCAACGCCGCGGCCTGGGGCGAGTACAAGTTCGGCGCCGGCAAGGGCCACCGCAACGTCATCTGCATCACGCTCGGCACCGGCCTCGGTGGCGGCATCATCATCGGCAACAAGCTGCGCCGCGGCCACTTCGGCGTGGCCGCCGAGTTCGGCCACATCCGCATGGTGCCGGACGGTCTGCTGTGCGGCTGCGGCTCGCAGGGCTGCTGGGAGCAGTACGCCTCCGGCCGCGCCCTCGTGCGCTACGCCAAGCAGCGCGCCAACGCCACCCCCGAGCGCGCCGAGGTGCTGCTCGCGCTCGGCGACGGCACCCCCGACGGCATCGAGGGCAAGCACATCTCGGTCGCCGCCCGGCAGGGCTGCCCGGTCGCGGTCGACTCCTACCGCGAGCTGGCCCGCTGGGCCGGCGCCGGCCTCGCCGACCTGGCCTCGCTCTTCGACCCGTCCGCCTTCATCGTCGGCGGCGGCCTCTCCGACGAGGGCGACCTGGTCCTCGACCCGATCCGCAAGTCGTACAAGCGGTGGCTGGTCGGCGGCAACTGGCGTCCGGTCGCCGACGTGATCGCCGCCCAGCTCGGCAACAAGGCGGGCCTGGTGGGCGCGGCCGACCTGGCCCGCGAGCCCGACCCGATCATGTAACAGCCGTTCGGCGCACGTCCTCAGGGGCGCGGGGCGGAGTCCGTCAGGGGCTCCGCCCCGCGGGCGCGACAGGCCACGACGTACCGGCGGTCGCCCGCGAACCCCGAGCCGTCGGGCGTACTGTGATCCACATGGAGCCGCTCCCCAACTCCCGCACCGAACCCGACGGTTCCGCCGTCATCCGGGTCCTCGTCTACAACATCCGCTCGATGCGCGACGACACCGACGCCCTCGCCCGCGTGATCGCCGCCTGCGCCCCGGACCTCGTCCTCCTCCAGGAGGCCCCCCGCTTCTTCCGCTGGCGCAAGAAGCTCGCCCGGCTCGCCGCGGCCTCCGGGCTGGTGATCCTCTCCGGGGGAGCCCCGGCCGCCGGACCGGCGCTGCTGTGCTCCCTGCGGGCCACCGTGGAGCGCACCGAGGACGTCCTGCTCCCGCTCACCCCCGGCCTGCACCGCCGGGGCTTCGCCACCGCCGTGGTCCGCTTCGGCGGGGCCCGGCTCGGCGTCGTGAGCTGTCACCTGTCGCTGCAGAAGGACGAGCGGTACGCGCAGGCCGGCCTGCTCCTCGAGCAGGTCGCCACGATGGGCGTGGAGCACGTGGTGGCGGGCGGCGACCTGAACGAACGCCCCGGCGGGCGCACCTTCCGGCGGCTCGGCGACGGGCTGCGGGACTGCTGGACCGCCGCGCCCCGGGGCGGCGAGTACACCTCCACCGCCGCCGACCCCCACCAGCGCATCGACGCGCTCTTCGCCACCGAGGGCGTCGAGGTGCTGGGCTGCGGGGTGCCGACGGGGCTGCCCGGGGTGGCCGAGGACGACCTGAGGGCGGCCACGGACCACCTCCCGGTCCTGGCCGCCCTCCGCGTGCCCGCGGCCTGAGACCGGCCGGCGGCCGGGGGCCACCGGCCTCAGACCACCGCGCCCCGCCCCGGGTCGTCGTCCTCGTCGTCCGTCCGCATCCGCATGACCAGCGTGGCGAAGCCGCCGAGGAAGCCGCCGATGCTCAGGGTCGTCAGCCACCAGGTCATGTCCCAGCCGAGCACCACCGCCAGCAGGAGCAGCACCGGGCCGCCGAGCACGCCCAGCCAGGCGAACTTCGCCGTGGTGTCGCCCTCGGGCAGCGGCGGCGGCTCGGGCGGCACGAAGTGGCCCTCGTCGTCCTCGCCGAGATCGTCGTCGGAGGGCTCGGCCAGGCTGTGGTCGCGCGGTCCGACGCCCGGGGCGAAGGCGACGGAGCTGCCCAGCGGCCGGGCCGGGGCGGGCCGTTCCGGCTCGGGCTCGTCGTCGTTCGTCTCCGGCTCCGGCAGAGCCAGGTCCTCCACCGACCTGAACGGCCTGGAGCCCGGCGGATCCGGCGGCTCCTCCCCGTACCCGGCGACGATCGCCGCCCAGACCGCGTCCTCGTCGAGGGGCGCGGACTGCTCCTGGGGCACACGCTCCTCCCCGGGCTCCCGGCCCCCGGGGCGCTCCCGCCCGGCCTCCCGCTCCAGCTCCCGGTCCCGGTCCACGTTCCGCTCCTCCCGCTTCTCCCGCTTCTCCCGGCCCTCGCGGTCGGAGTCGTGCTCAGCCACTTGCGGTCGTCCCTTCCTCACCGAGACCGGGCCCGGGCTCCTTGACGGAACCGGGCGCGAGCCGGCCGATGAACGCGACGCTCTCCGCGAAGATCCGGTCCGCGTCGTGGTCCAACGTCGCCACGTGGTAGCTCTGTTCCAGCAGGACCTCCGTGACGTCCGTCGACGACACCCGGCCGAGGATCCGCGCCGAGTCGGCCGGCGGCACCACGTGGTCCTGCGGGCTGCGCAGCAACAGCAGCGGCTGCGTGACCTGCGGCAGATCGCCGTCCGCGAGCCGGAAGAACCCACGCAGCGAGTGGGCCGCGTGCAGCGGCACCCTGTCGTACCCCAGCTCCGTGCCGAGCGGCTTGGCGATGTCGCTGGCGATGCCCTTCGTCGCGGGCAGCAGGTGGCGCAGGACCGGCAGGGCGTGCTGGGCCACGCCGTGCATCCGGTTCGCCGGGTTGACGACCACGACGCCCGACACCGCGTCCCCGTGCTTCGCGGCGAGCCGCAGCGCCAGGGCCCCGCCCATCGACAGGCCGGCCACGAACACGCGCGCGCAGCGTTCCCGCAGGGCGCGCAGCTCGCGGTCCACCTCCGCGTACCAGTCCTGCCAGCCGGTGACCTGCAGGTCCTGCCAGCGCGTGCCGTGCCCGGGCAGCAGCGGCAGCGCGACGGTCAGATCGCGCTCCGCGAGATGACGGGCCCACGGGCGCAGCGACTGCGGGGATCCGGTGAAACCGTGGCAGAGGAGGACGCCGGTCTCCCCGCCCTCGTGGCGGAACGGCTCGGCTCCGGGCAGGACCGGCACGTCTCGGTCTCCTGTCGTCAGGGGGCCGGCACAGCCGGCACGTCGTGTGCGGTACTTGCGGGTACCTCACCGTACGCGACCGCACGGGCACCGACCAGGGCCGTCGGAGCCATCGGCGGCGCCCCGGGATAGGGTCTGACCCACAGACTCAGGAGGCACTCGGTTGTTGTACGGCGCGATGAAGGTCACCGTCGGGGGTTCGCTGAAGCTCGCCTTCCGGCCCTGGGTGGAAGGTCTGGAGCACATTCCGGCCGACGGCCCCGCCATTCTGGCGAGCAACCACCTGTCGTTCTCCGACTCCTTCTTCCTGCCGGCCGTCCTCGACCGCAAGGTGACCTTCATCGCCAAGGCCGAGTACTTCAACACCCCCGGGGTCAAGGGCCGGCTGACGGCCGCGTTCTTCAAGGGCGTCGGCCAGCTCCCCGTGGACCGCTCCGGCGCGCGCGGCGCCGGCGAGGCCGCGATCAAGAGCGGCATAGAGGTCCTGGAGCGCGGCGAGCTGTTCGGCATCTACCCCGAGGGCACGCGCTCCCCGGACGGCAGGCTCTACCGCGGCAAGCCCGGCGGCCTCGCCCGCGTGACGCTCGCCACCGGCGCCCCCGTCATTCCGGTCGCCATGATCGACACCGAGAAGATCCAGCCGCCCGGCAAGGTGGTGCCGAAGCTGATGCGTCCCGGCATCCGCATCGGCAAGCCCCTGGACTTCAGCCGCTACCAGGGCATGGAGCACGACCGCTTCGTGCTCCGCGCGGTGACCGACGAGGTCATGTACGAGATCATGAAGCTCTCCGGCCAGGAGTACGTCGACATGTACGCGACCGCCATGAAGCGGCAGCTCGCGGAGGCGGCGAAGGCCGAGAAGGAGGCGGGCAAGGCGGCGAAGGCCGCGCTCGCCCGGGCGGAGAAGGAACAGAGCGCGAAGGAGAAGGCGGCCGGACGGGACGGGGCCGCCGAGCGGGGGACCGAGCCCTAGCCGGGCCGGTACCGGGGGTGGGGACATGGCCAGGCGCGAGAAAGTCATGAAGATGTCGGTCGAGCAGCCGCTGTGGCGCGCGCTCGCCGGCTACCGCGTGCTCACCATGCTGTACGCGATCGGTTTCTTCACCACGGCCTGGTCCGGCTTCACCCGGCCCTGGCTCGCCGTCGCCTACTACGCCGTCCTCTTCGTCTGGACCCTGGCGACCCTCCCCAAGGTCTCGGGCGCGGTCAGCTGCACCAAGGGCTTCCTCGCCGCCGACCTCGCGGTCGCGCTCACCGGCGTCCTGCTCACCCCGTTCGCCGACGCGCACGAGCGGGTCATGGACGGCGGGCCGACCCTGCCGTCGATATGGACCGCCGGCTCCGTCCTGGCCTTCGCCATCAAGGGCGGCTGGCGCTGGGCGGCCGTGGCCTCCACCCTCGTCGCCGTCGCCAACCTCGTCGAGCGCGGCACCCCGGCCCGCGACACCGTCCACAACGTGATCCTCGTCTGGGTCGCCTCCATCGCCATCGGCTACGTCGTCGAGGTCGCCCGCGCCTCCGAGCGCACCCTCGCCCGCGCCCTGGAGATCGAGGCGGCGACCAGGGAACGCGAGCGGCTCGCCCGCGACATCCACGACAGCGTCCTCCAGGTGCTGGCGATGGTGCAGCGGCGCGGCGCCGTCATCGGCGGCGAGGCGGCCGAGCTGGGCCGCATGGCCGGCGAACAGGAGGTCGCGCTGCGCACCCTGGTCTCCGGCGGCCTGGTCCCCGTCTCCCGGGCGTCGGAGGACACCGCCGAGGGCGCCGTCGTCCGGCTGGTCGAGGAACCGGAGGGCGAGGCCCCGGACGGACCCGTCGACCTGCTCGCCCTGCTCGCCCCGTACGCCGGCTCGCGGGTGAACCTCGCCGGGCCCGGGGCCCCGGTGCGGCTGGCCCCCGCCGCGGCACGCGAGCTCGCCGCGGCCGTCGGCGCCGCCCTGGACAACGTCCGCAAGCACGTCGGCGAGGACGCGCGCGCGTGGATCCTCGTCGAGGACGAGCCGGACGAGGTGATCGTCACCGTCCGCGACGAGGGACCCGGCATCCCCGAGGGACGGCTCGCCGAGGCCGAGGGCGAGGGGCGGCTCGGCGTCGCCCTGTCCATCCGGGGCCGGCTGCGCGACCTCGGCGGCACGGCCGAGCTGATCTCGGTGCCCGGACAGGGCACCGAGGTCGAACTCAGGGCGCCGAAGGCGCCCGGTACTTCCATGGACACCAGCAGCACCGCACGGGGGAAGGCGGACCGATGACCGAGCGACAGGATCCGATCAAGGTCATGGTGGTCGACGACCACCCGATGTGGCGCGACGCCGTGGCCCGGGACCTCGCCGAGTCCGGCTTCGAGGTGGTCGCCACCGCCGGCGACGGCGACCAGGCGGTGCGCCGCGCCCGGGCCGCCGCCCCCGACGTCCTCGTGCTCGACCTGAACCTGCCCGGCAAGCCCGGCGCCCAGGTCTGCAAGGAGGTCGTCGGTGCCGACCCGACGCTGCGCGTCCTCGTGCTGTCCGCGAGCGGGGAGCACGCCGACGTGCTGGAGGCGGTGAAGTCCGGCGCCACCGGGTACCTGCTCAAGTCGGCCTCCACCGAGGAGCTGCGGGACGCGGTGCGCCGCACCGCCGTCGGCGACGCCGTCTTCACCCCGGGACTGGCCGGACTGGTCCTCGGCGAGTACCGCCGCCTCGCCTCCGAACCGGCCCCCGCGGCCGGGACCGGTGAGCCGGGGGCGCCCCGGCTCACCGACCGCGAGACCGAGGTGCTGCGCCTGGTCGCCAAGGGCCTGAGCTACAAGCAGATCGCCGAACGCCTCGTCATCTCCCACCGCACCGTGCAGAACCACGTCCAGAACACCCTGGGCAAGCTCCAGCTGCACAACCGGGTGGAGCTCGTGCGGTACGCGATAGAACGGGGTCTGGACGACGCCTGACCCGAGCCCGGGGTCTCTCCCCGTAAACCGGCGCCCGCGGGCCCGGCGCCGTATATTCGGCCCGGAGCCCAGCGGAACGGGAGCGGTCATGGAGATCCTGGCCTTCGGCGTCCAGGCCGACGAGAGGCCCCTGATCGAGGAGGCCTTCCACGGCCGCCACGACGTCCACTGCCTGGACGTCTTCCTCACCGAGGACACCGCCCCCATCGCGGCCGGCCGCGAGATCGTCTCCACCTCCGTCAACGCCGACCTGGGCGCCCGCGTCCTGGAGACCCTCGCGGCCGGCGGCACCCGGATGGTCGCCCAGCGCTCCACCGGCTTCAACAACGTCGACCTCGACACGGCCGAACGGCTCGGCATCACCGTCGCCCGGGTCTCGTCCTACTCGCCGTACTCGGTCGCCGAGTTCGCCTGGACCCTCGCCATGGCCGTCAACCGCCGCGTGGTGCGGGCCTCCACCCGCACCCGCGACTTCGACTTCCGCCTGCACGGCCTGATGGGCCGCGACCTGCACGGCCGCACCGCCGGCGTGCTCGGCACCGGCAGGATCGGCGAGGCCTTCACCCGCATCGCCCACGGCTTCGGCATGCGGCTGCTCGGCTGGGACGTCGCCGAGAACCCCGCCTGCCTGGAGCTGGGCATGCGCTACGTCCCGAAGGACGAGCTGCTCGCCGAGTCCGACCTGGTCAGCCTGCACGTCCCGCTGATGGCCGAGACCCAGCACCTGATCGACGCGAACGCCCTGAAGGCGATGAGGGACGACGCGATCCTGGTCAACTCCAGCCGGGGCGGGCTGATCGACACCGCGGCCCTGGTCGGCGAACTGCGCGCGGGCCGCTTCACCGGCGTGGGCCTGGACGTGTACGAGGCGGAGGCGGGCCTGTTCTTCCTCGACAAGTCCCTGGAGGCCATCGCCGACGACACCCTGGCCCGCCTCGTCACCTTCCCGAACGTCCTGGTCACCTCCCACCAGGCGTACTACACCGAGGACGCCGTCCGGCAGATCGTCGACGCCACGGTGAAGAACGTCCTCGACTACCGGGCCGGCCGCCGTTCGGAGAACGTGCTCGTGCCGCGCAGCTGACCGGCCAGCTCCCGCACGATCGCCGCGCCGTTCAGCGACAGCACCGACTCCGGATGGAACTGCACGCCGGCGAAGCCCGGGCCGCGCAGCGCGTGCACCTCGTGCGCGGCGCTCCGGCTCACCTCGATGCCGTGCGCCGCCAGCTCGGCGGCCGCCTCGTCGTCGCAACGGGCGGTGAAGCTGTTGTAGAAGCCGACCGTCTCCCGCCGCCCGAACAGGTCGATCTCCGTCTGCGCCCCCTGGTACGGCACCTCCTTGCGGACGATGTCCAGCCCCAACTCGGCCGCGATCAGCTCGTGCCCGAGGCAGACCCCGAGGACGCCGTGCCGGCCGGTGGGGGTCCCCCCGCGCGAGCGGAGCCGGGCGTGGGGGAGGAGCACGTCGGCGGTCAGCGTGCGCAGGAAGCGCATCTTGGGATCGGCGGTGTCGGAGGGGTCGCCGGGGCCGGGGCCCAGCACCACCGGGCCGTCGTGCCCGAGCACCGCCTCGCGCAGCCCCGGCTCGTCGTAGCGCCGCACGGTGACGCCGAGCCCGGCCGAGCGCAGCACATGGGCGAGCATCGCGGTGAAGGTGTCCTCCGCGTCGACGACCAGGGCGTGCCCCGTGAGCGCGTCCGACGCCTCCTGCATCCGCAGCCAGAAAGGCGCCAGCGAGGCCCGGCGCCCGTCCAGCGCCGCCCGCACCCGGGGATCGTCGGCCAGTTTCGGCCGCTCCGCCTCCGCACGCGGCCGGGCGGGACGCACCCCCAGCGCCTCCAGCACCCCGGCCGCCTTGGCGTGCGTCTCCGCGACCTCGCCCGCCGGGTCCGAGCCCCGCACCAGCGTGGCGCCGACCGGCACCCGCAGCCGCCCGTCGGCGTCGATGTCGGCGGTGCGGATGAGGATGGGGGAGTCGAGGGTCTGCGCACCGCCCGCGTCCCGGCCGAGCAGTGCCAGCGCGCCCGCGTAGTAGCGCCGTCCCCCGACCTCGTGCCGCTCGATGACCCGGCAGGCATTCTGCACCGGCGAGCCGGTCACCGTCGCCGCGAACATCGTCTCCCGCAGCACCTCCCGCACGTCCAGCGAGGAACGGCCGCGCAGCTCGTACTCGGTGTGCGCGAGGTGCGCCATCTCCTTCAGCCGGGGCCCGACGACGACGCCGCCCATGTCGCCGACGGTGCACATCATCTTGAGCTCCTCGTCGACCACCATCGACAGCTCCTCGATCTCCTTGCCGTCGGCGAGGAAGTCCAGCAGGTGCCCGGGGGTCGGCCCCCCGGCGGGGTAGCGGTACGTCCCGCTGATCGGGTTCATGACGACGGTGCCGCCCGCCCGCCTCCCCCCACCGCCCCCGGCCGAGAGCGCTTCGCGCTCGCTCCTCCCGCCGGACATCCGCACGTGCACCTCGGGGCTGGCGCCCACCAGCGTCCGGTCCCCGGTGTGCACCACGAAGGTCCAGTACGCTCCCCGCTCGCCCACCAGCAGCCGCCGGAACAGGGCGAGCGCGTCGGCGCGCCCGAACCCGGGGACGCGCCCCTCGTACGTCCGCCGGATGACGAAGTTGGCGCCCTCGCCCCGCCCGATCTCCTCGTCCAGCACCCGCCCGACGATCCGCGCGTACTCCTCGTCGTCCACGTCGAAGCCGCCGCCCTCGACGCGGACGTCGTGGGCGGGCAGTTGCTCCAGGGCGTCGGCGAGCGGGATGCCGTACCGCTCCTCGGGGGTCAGCACCAGCAGCGGTGTGCCGTCGTCGCGCACGTCGAAGCCGCGCTCGCGGATCTGCCGGAAGGGCACCAGCGCCAGCCCCTCGTCGGGCAGGCCGGCGAGCCGGTCGTGTTCCGTCACCGGGCCGAGCAGCAGTTCCACGGTGTCGTGGTCGTGGCCCGGGGTGCGACGGCGGAGCAGGGCGAACGGGCGGTCGTCGGCGGTCAGGGCGCGCAGGTCGAACTGTGGCATGGGTCCGTGTCCTTCTCGTTCTCTCGGTGAGAGGAACGGCCCCGGTCGCGAAAACACCGAAGGCCGCCTCTCGGGCGGCCTTCGCGAAGTCTTGGGTACGCGCAGTCAGCGGGCCGCCGGAGGAGCGGTCCACCACCAGTTCTGGGTCGAGTGCGCGAACATACGGCGCAGCGTACCCCACCCCGGCCCGTCCGCAGGGCGTTCTCCGTGTCTCACTCCCTGGGCACGGGGCGGGAGCGGCCGTCCGACCCCTTAGTGTTGAGTTCGTGACCGTGAACGCTAAGACCAGCGCGAGTGCTGGCAACACCTGGCGAGACCTGCCCGCGGCGCAGCAGCCCGAGTACCCCGACCCCGAGGCTCTGCGCGCAGTGATCGCGGACCTCGAGTCGTATCCGCCGCTCGTCTTCGCGGGCGAGTGCGACCAGCTGCGCGCCCGGATGGCGGCCGTCGCCGAGGGAGAGGCGTTCCTCCTCCAGGGCGGCGACTGCGCCGAGGCCTTCGACGCGGTGTCCGCGGACCACATCCGCAACAAGCTCAAGACCCTGCTCCAGATGGGCGCCGTGCTCACGTACGCCGCCTCCGTGCCGGTCGTGAAGGTCGGCCGGATCGCCGGCCAGTACTCCAAGCCGCGCTCCAAGCCGACCGAGACCCGCGACGGCGTCACCCTGCCGACCTACCGCGGCGACTCCGTCAACGGCTTCGACTTCACCGAAGAGGCCCGGGTCCCCGACCCCGAGCGGCTCAAGCGCATGTACCACGCGTCGGCGTCCACGCTGAACCTGGTGCGCGCCTTCACCACCGGCGGCTACGCCGACCTGCGCCAGGTGCACGCCTGGAACCAGGACTTCGTGAAGTCGTCCCCGTCCGGCCAGCGCTACGAGCAGCTCGCCCGCGAGATCGACAACGCGCTGAACTTCATGCGGGCCTGCGGCACGGACCCGGAGGAGTTCAAGACCGTCGAGTTCTACTCGTCGCACGAGGCGCTGCTGCTCGACTACGAGTCGGCCCTCACCCGCGTCGACTCCCGCACCGGGCAGCTGTACGACGTCTCCGGGCACATGGTGTGGATCGGTGAGCGCACGCGCCAGCTGGACCACGCGCACATCGAGTTCGCCTCGAAGATCCGCAACCCGATCGGCATCAAGCTCGGCCCGACGACGACGGCCGAGGAGGCGCTGCAGTACATCGAGCGCCTGGACCCGGAGCGCGAGCCCGGCCGGCTGACCTTCATCGTCCGCATGGGCGCGGACAAGATCCGCGACAAGCTCCCCGAGCTGGTCGAGAAGGTCACCGCCTCCGGTGCCACCGTCGCCTGGATCACCGACCCGATGCACGGCAACACCTACGAGGCGGCCTCCGGCCACAAGACCCGCCGCTTCGACGACGTGCTCGACGAGGTCAAGGGCTTCTTCGAGGTCCACAAGTCGCTCGGCACCCACCCGGGCGGCATCCACGTGGAGCTCACCGGCGACGACGTCACCGAGTGCGTGGGCGGCGGCGACGAGATCTTCGTCGACGACCTGCACCAGCGCTACGAGACGGCCTGCGACCCGCGGCTGAACCGCAGCCAGTCGCTCGACCTGGCGTTCCTGGTGGCGGAGATGTACCGGGACCAGTGACGGTCCGCCCCCGGACCGGGCGGCGGGCACACGGAATGGGGCGCGGGTCACACACGATCCGCGCCCCCTCCGCTTTTGCCGCCCCTGCGCGATGGGTAAGGTTAGGTTTGCCTCACCGGCCAGTCGGTCCCTCCGGTCGTCGGTACGGCGCGACCTTGTACCCCGCTCGGGAGGTGAACCGCGTGTTCGTCTGCAGCTGCTTCGGTGTCACCGAGGAACAGGTGAGGAGCCACGCGGAGGCCGGTGCCTGCACGCCCCGGCAGATCGCCTCCGCCTGCAAGGCCGGCACCGACTGCGGCGGCTGCGTACGGCGCATCCAGGCGCTGCTCGGCCGCGGCGCCTGCCCCCGTCGGCAACTGGCCGACCAGGGCGAACCGGTTCTCTCGGAGCTTCCGGAAGCCGCCTAGTCCTAGATCAGCTTCGGCCCCGAGGGGTCGGGCTGGGACTGCTCGACCACCGTCGACAGGTAGAGCGACTCGCCCAGCTTGTCGATCAGCTCCAGCTGGGTGTCCAGGTAGTCGATGTGGTGCTCCTCGTCGGCGAGGATCGCCTCGAAGACGTTGGCCGACGTGATGTCGTTCTTGGCCCGCATCACCTCGACGCCCCGGCGCAGCCGGTCGATGGCCTCGACCTCGATCTCCCGGTCGGCCTGGAACATCTCCGTCACGCTCTGGCCGACCCGTACGTGGAAGAGGCGCTGGTAGTTCGGCAGGCCGTCGAGGAGCAGGATGCGGTCGGTGAGCAGCTCGGCGTGGCGCATCTCGTCGAAGGACTCGTCCCGCGTGTACTTCGCGAGCTTGGTCCAGCCCTTGTGGTCCTGCAGCTTCGAGTGCAGGAAGTACTGGTTGATCGCGGTGAGCTCGGCGGTCAGCTGCTCGTTGAGGAACTCGATGACCTCGGGGTCGCCCTGCATCGCGTAAGGCTCCTTCCACACGGGGACTGGCGGGTTGCGCCGCATGATTGCACCGGCGTCGGAGATCGTCCAGTAAGTATCGACTTAGTAAGTACGAGCGAACTCGGCCATGTTTGCCCCTTTTGGCCAGATGTAAGGGGGCCGTGTCAGGGGCATCGGTCCGGGTCTGTCAGGATGGAGGCATGGGTCAGCCGGTGGAACACGGGTCGGGAGAGGGCGGTTCGGGAGAGGCGCCGCGGTTCGAGCTTCCGCCGGGACAGCGGCTCCAGCGGGGCTGGCCGGTCACGCACTACGGACCGGTCCCGAAGTTCCGGCCCGAACGGTGGGAGTTCCGGGTCTTCGGCGTCACCGCCGACGGCGACAAGCACTGCTGGAGCCACGACGACTTCACCGCCCTGCCGTACACCACGGTCGTGGCCGACCTGCACTGCGTGACGAAGTTCAGCATGCTCGGCTCCGAGTGGGGCGGCGTCCCGGCCCGCACCATCCTCGACCTCGCGCCGCCCGCGCCCGCCGTCACCCATGTGATGGTGTGGGCGGAGTACGGGTTCAGCTCCAACCTCCGCCTGTCCGACTTCGCCGCCGAGCGCACCCTCTTCGCCACCCACAAGGACGGCGAGCTGTTGACCGCGGAGCACGGCTTCCCGCTCCGCCTGGTCGTCCCCCACCTGTACGCCTGGAAGGGCCCGAAGTGGGTCCGCGGCATCGAGTACATGACCGCCGACCGCCGCGGCTTCTGGGAGGAGCGCGGCTACCACAACATCGGCGACCCGTGGCGGGAGCAGCGCTACTCCTACCAGGAGGAGCCCGGGGACGGCCCCGAACTCTGACCCGCCGGCCGGCCCCTCGCGGTCAGCCGTCGCGCAGCTTCTTCAGCCGCTCCACGTCCGCGGCGTGCCCCTCCTTGCCGCCCGGCGTCTCGATGACCAGCGGCACGCCCTCGGTCGCGGGGTGCGTCATCAGTGCCCGGAAGGGGTCCTCGCCGATGTGGCCGGCGCCGATGTTCTCGTGCCGGTCCTTGTGCGCGCCCGCCACGTCCTTGGAGTCGTTGGCGTGGATCAGCTTCAGCCGGCCCTCGCCGACCGTGTCCACCAGCAGGTCCAGGGTCCGGTGCATGCCGGCCGGACCGGTCAGGTCGTGCCCCGCCGCGAAGATGTGGCAGGTGTCCAGGCACACGCCCAGCTTCGGATGGGCGTCCAGCGCATCGAAGTACGGCCCGAAGTCCCACGTCCGCGAGCACAGGGAGGCACCCTGGCCGGCGGTCGACTCCAGCAGCAGGTACGGGTCGTCGTCGTGGGTCAGCTCGTCCAGCAGCGGCAGCAGGAACTCCCGCACCTGCCTCAGCGCCACCGCGCGGTCCCGGCCGCCGGTCGCGCTGCCGGTGTGCACGACCACGCCGAGCGCCCCGATCGCGCGGCCCCGCCGCAGCGAGTGCCGCAGCGACTCGACCGACCGCTCCACCGTCGCCTCGGTGTGCGAACCGAAGTTGATCAGGTACGGGGCGTGCACGTACGCCGGGATCGACTCGGCGGCGCAGGCCTCCCGGAACGCCTCGTCCTGCTTCGGGTCGCCGGTCGGGGTGGCCCAGCCGCGCGGGTTGGCGACGAAGACCTGTACGGCCTCCGCCCGCAGGTCACGGGCGTAGGACAGGCCCACGGAGTGCAGGCCGCCGGCGACGGGCACGTGACCGCCGACGGGGTTGCGCGGGAGGGCGGACTGGTGACTGTTCACCCGTTCAGGGTGTCATGCCAGGCCACGCCTCCGGAGCGTGAGAGCCGTCACCTGATGGTGATCTTGATGGTGGATCCCTTGGGCGCCGTGTCCCCGCCGTCGACGGACTGCTCCTTCACGGTGTCGCCGAACAGCCCGAGCAGACCGCGGTCCTCCTTCACCTCGAACCCGGCGTCCTCCAGCTTCCGCTTCGCGTCGTCCACGCTGTCGCCGGTCACGTCCGGGACCTCGATCATCTCGGGGCCCTTGGAGACCGTCAGCGTCACCGTGTCGCCCTCGGCGGCCCGGCTGCCGGCGTCCGGCGTCTGCCGGGCGACCTGGCCCTTGTCGTACTCGGAGGTGACCTGCTCGGCGGCGACCTTCACCTTCAGGCCGGCGTCCGTCAGCTCCGCCCTCGCGTCCGCCAGGTCGGTGCCGGTGACGTCCGGCACGTCGATCGGGCTGCCCTTGCTGACGACGAGCGCGACCGCCGAGCCCGCGCGCACATCGGTGCCCGTCCTCGGGTCGGTGGAGATCACGAACCCCTTGGGGACGTCCTGGCTGAACGCCCGGGTCACCATGCCCGGCTCCAGCCCCTCGTCCTCGAGGAGGGACCGCGCCCGGTCCAGCTTGTATCCCTGCACGTCCGGCAGCTCCACCGTGTCGGGGCCGTCGGAGATCGTGAACGACACCGAGTCGTTCCTGCGGATCCGGGTGCCGGCTTCCGGGTCGGTGCTGATGACGGTGCCGCGCTCGACCGTGTCGCTGTAGGCGTGCCGGACCGTGCCGACGTCCAGCCCGGCCTGCTCCAGCCGGTCCTCGGCCTGAGCCTCGGTCTTCGACAGCAGCGGCGGCACCTTGGTGAACTGACCGGAGTTGATGTACCAGACGCCCGTGCCGACGCCGAGGACCAGCAGTACGGCGACGACGACCGCCAGCGGTCCCCGTCCCAGCCGCAGGCGGCGGCGCCGGGGCGGCAGCGGCGGGGGAGCCGCGAACCGGCTGGTGCGGTGGACCCCGTCCGCCGGGGCCCCGCCGCCGGGGACGACGTCCTCGTCCTCGTCCACCGGCAGCGGCCGGGGCATGGTGAGCGCGCGCGGGATCACGCTCGTGCGGTCCTCGGCGTTGTCGTGGTCCGCGGCGAGGGCCTGCGGCGGCACGGCGTCCAGCTGCTCGGCGCTCAGCGCCGCACGCGCCCGGCGGGCCCCGGCCAGCAGCGCCACGGCGTCGTGCGGGCGGACCTCCGGGGTGCGCGCGGTCGCCGACGCGACCAGGTCGTCCAGCGCGGCCGCCATCCCCGGGACGGCGGCCGACGGCGGCGGCACGTCCTCGTGGAGGTGCTTGTAGAGGATCTGGGCGGGGGAGTCCCCCTCGTGCGGCTTGCCGCCGGTCAGCATCTCGTACAGCACGACACCGCACGCGTAGACGTCGACCCTCGGGTCGGCGGCGCCGTGCTCGATCTGCTCGGGCGCCAGGTAGGAGACCGTGCCCAGGACCGACCCGGTGGTGCTGGTGACCGTGTCCACGGCCCGCACCAGCCCGAAGTCGGCGACCTTGACCCGGCCGTCGTCCCCTATCAGCACGTTCTCCGGCTTCATGTCGCGGTGCACGAACCCGGCCCGGTGGGCGGCGCCCAGCGCGGCCAGCATCGGCTCCAGGATGTCCAGCGCGGCCCGCGGCTGGAGCGCCCCGCGTTCGCGCAGCACGTCGCGCAGGGTGCAGCCGGCGATGTACTCCATGGCCAGGTAGACGTACGCCCCCTCGGCCCCCTGGTCGAAGACCTGGACGACGTTGGGGTGGTCGAGCCGGGCCACCGACTTGGCCTCGCGGATGAACCGCTCGACGAAGGCGGCGTCGGTGGCGAGCGTCGGGTGCATCACCTTCAGCGCGAGCACGCGGTCCAGGCGGGTGTCCACGGCCCGGTAGACCGTGGCCATCCCGCCGACCGCGATCCGCGCCTCGACGCGGTACCGGCCGTCGAGCACCTGCCCGACCAGAGGGTCCTGAAGGGTCGTGTCCACGCAGGCGAGTGTACGAGCCGGCGCGGACACCCCGCCGCCACGCCCGAGATCGCAGCGCTACTGCAGCGGACCTGTGACGTCCGTGTCCGCGGGAGCCGCGGGCGGCCGCGCCTCCACCGGCCCGGCGCCCGGCGCCTGGAAGGCGGGCCGCTCCGGGTCCAGCACCGCCAAGCCCTCCGCCGGGGACGACGCCTCCGCGAAGTGCCGCCGCGGGATCCGCCCCGCCCGCCGGGCCAGCCGCCCCGCCTCCACCGCGGAGCGCATCGCCGCGGCCATCAGCACCGGCTCCTGCGCCCGCGTCACCGCCGAGGCCAGCATCACACCCGCGCACCCCAGCTCCATCGCCAGCGCCACGTCGGAGGCCGTACCGGCCCCCGCGTCCAGGATCACCGGCACGCGCGCGTGCTCCACGATCAGCTGGAAGTTGTGCGGGTTGCGGATGCCGAGCCCGGAGCCGATCGGCGATCCGAGCGGCATGATCGCCGCGCACCCGACGTCCTCCAGCTTCCGGGCGAGGACCGGGTCGTCGTTGGTGTACGGCAGCACCGTGAAGCCGTCGTCCACCAGCGTCTCGGCCGCGTCCAGCAGCTCGATCGGGTCCGGCAGCAGGGTGCGCTCGTCGGCGATGACCTCCAGCTTGACCAGGTCCGTGCCGAGGGCCTCGCGCGCGAGGCGGGCGGTGAGGACGGCCTCCCCGGCGGTGAAGCAGCCGGCCGTGTTCGGCAGCACCCGGATGCCGAGCTTCTCCAGGACCGACAGCACGGAGCCGTGCACGGACGGGTTCACCCTGCGCATCGCGACGGTCGTCAGCTCCGTCCCGGACGCCACCAGCGCGTGCTCCAGCACGTCCAGGCTGGGCGCGCCGCCGGTGCCCATGATCAGGCGGGACGTGTAGGCCGTACCGCCGAGGAGGAAGGGGTCGTCGGCCATGGGTCAGCCTCCTTGGACGGCGGTGAGGACCTCGACGCGGTCGCCGTCGGCCAGGGCGGTGGCGGACCACTGCGCGCGCGGGACGACGGTCTCGTTCAGGGCGGCGGCCACTCCGGAGGGGGCCGCGGTGAGCGTGCCCACCAGGGCGTCCAGGGCCGTGCCGGGAGCCACCTCGCGCGGCTCCCCGTTGACGGAGATGTTCATGCGGTCTGCTCCGTGAGTACGGTCTGCTCCGGGGTCTGCTCCGGGAGCGCGGGGGCGGCGCCGAAGCGCCGGGGGGTGAAGGGGCGGGCCTCCTCGGGGAGCTCCCCGGTGGTCAGGACGTGGGCCATCGCGTCGCCGGTGACCGGCGTCAGCAGCACGCCGTTGCGGTGGTGCCCGGTGGCCAGCAGCAGCCCCTCCAGCCCGGCCGGGCCGAGCAGCGGGGCGTTGTCGGGGGAGCCGGGGCGCAGACCCGCGCGGGTCTCCGTGAGGGGCAGCTCGGTGATTCCCGGGACCAGCTCGTGGGCGTCGCGCAGCAGCTCGTAGACGCCGCCCGCGGTCACCGTCGTGTCCCAGCCCTGCTCCTCGCTGGTGGCGCCGACGACCAGCTCGCCGTTCTCCCGGGGCACCAGGTAGAGGGGGTTGCCGCGCACCACGGCACGCACCGTCCGGTTCAGCAGCGGTCCGTGCGTCCGCGGCATGGTCAGGCGCAGCACCTGCCCCTTCACCGGCCGCACCGGCGGCAGCACGGCCTCCGGCACGCCCGCGAGGCGCCCGCTCAGGCTGCCCCCGGCCAGCACCACCTGCCCGGCCGCCAGCGCCGTGCCGTCGGCCGTGACCACGCCGGTCGCCCGGTCGCCCGCGACGGTGAGCCGCTCGGCCCACGCCCGGTGCAGGACCACACCCGCGCGTTCGCAGGCGGCCACCAGCGCGCCGGCCAGACGCCGGGGGTCGATCTGGTGGTCGCCGTCCACCCGCAGGCCCCCGCGCACGCCCGGCGCGAGCATCGGCTCCAGTCGCCGGCACTCGCGCCCCGACAGCCACTCCGACTCCAGGCCCGAGCGCTCCTGCAGCGCGTGCAGTTCCCGCAGGTGGGCGCGGTCGTCGGCGTCCAGCGCGACGGCCAGGGTGCCGCAGCGGCGGTACCCGAGGTCGTGGCCCGTGAGGTCGGTCAGCTCGGCGGCGAACTCCGGATAGCGGCGGGCCGAGGCGAGGTTGAGCGCGAGCAGCGTCTGCTCGCCGTAGTGCAGTTCCGTGACGGCGGCCAGCATCCCGGCCGCCACCTGGGCGGCGCCGCCGCCCGGCTCGGGGTCCACGAGCGCCGTGGCGAGCCCGCGCTGCGCGGACCGCCAGGCCGTGACCAGGCCGATGATCCCGCCGCCCACGACGAGGACGTCGGACGCGCGGGGTGGTACGGACGGTGCGATCGGTGAGGACGACATGGGCGTCCAGCCCCTCCCTTCGCCGGCATGACCCGGATCAGGTTCGTACGGTCGGAGGCCGCCAGCCTCCCTCTCAGCCCGGTGCGTCCGGGCTCCCGCGAGTGCCTTACGTTGGCCACCCTAGCCCGCAGCGCGCCGAACTCGTAAGGGAGCCCTCCACCATGGCCCGTTCGCTCGACGGTCTCGTCCTCGCCCCGGTCGCCGACCAGGCCCCCGGCCAGGTGGGCACCCGCACCCGGTTCACCTACCACGAGGAGGACGGCGAGGTCTGGGCCGAGTACGCGGGCGGCGACGTCGTCCGCGGCCGGCTGGTGGGCACCCGCGCGGGCGACCGGCTCGACTTCCGGTACGTGCAGCTCAGGACCGACGGCAGCACGTCGTCGGGCCACTGCGTGTCGACGGTCGTCGACCTGCCCGACGGGCGGGTGCGCCTGGAGGAGACCTGGGAGTGGGAGTCGCGGCGGGGCAGCGGGACGAGCGTTGTGGAGGAGATCACCGCGCACGAGGACTGACCGGTGATCCGCCGGGTGTCTAAGGTGATCAGGTGAACGAGCAGACGCAGGAGCGGGGAGCGGACGCGGAGCGTCGCGTGGTCGTCGTCGGCGCGGGCATGGCGGGCGTGCAGACCGCGGTCGCCCTGCGCGAACAGGGTTTCACCGGCGCCGTGACACTGATCGGCGCCGAGCCCCACCAGCCCTACGACCGCCCCCCGCTGTCCAAGGCCGTCCTGCTCGGCACGGCCGAGGGGTCCGCCTTCGACGTCGACTTCGAGGCGCTCGGCATCGAGCTGCGGCTCGGCTGCGAGGCACTGGGCCTGCGCCCCGCCGCGCACCTCCTGGACACCTCCGCCGGGCCCGTGCCGTACGACGCCCTCGTCGTCGCGACCGGCGCCGAACCGGTCCGGCTGCCCGGTGCCGAGGGCGTCCCCGGCGTGCATCTGCTGCGCACCCTCGACGACGCCGAGCGGCTGCGCCCGGTGCTCGCCCGGCAGCACGACATCGTGGTCGTCGGCGCGGGCTGGATCGGCGCCGAGTTCGCCACCGCCGCGCGCGAGGCGGGCTGCGCGGTGACCGTCGTGGAGGCCGCCGACCGGCCCCTCGCCGGCGCGCTGCCCGCCGAGGTCGCCGCCCCCATGACCGCCTGGTACGCCGACGCGGGCGCCGTACTGCGCACCCACGCGCGCGTGGAGCGCGTCGAACCCGGCGAGCCGGGCCACGTCGTCCTCGACGACGGTTCGCGGCTGCCCGCCGGCGCCGTCGTCGTCGGCGTCGGCGCCCGTCCCGCCACCGCCTGGCTCGCCGGCTCCGGCATCGAGCTCGGCCCGCACGGCGAGATCCTGGCCGACGACCGCCTGCGCACCTCCGTGCCGGACGTCCACGCGGTCGGCGACTGCGCGTCCTTCCCCTCCGGCCGCTACGGGGAGCGGCTGCTCGTCCACCACTGGGACAACGCCCTCCAGGGCCCGCGCACGGTCGCCGCCGACCTCGTCGGCGCCGCCGCCGGCGAGGCCCCGGCGCCCTACGACCCGGTGCCGTACTTCTGGTCCGAGCAGTTCGGCCGGTTCGTCCAGTACGCGGGTCATCACGCGTCCGCCGACACCACCCTGTGGCGGGGGGACCCCTCCGGTCCCGCCTGGACGGTCTGCTGGCTGCGCGACGAGCGGCTGGTCGCCCTGCTGGCGGTGGGCCGCCCCCGGGACCTGGCCCAGGGCAGACGCCTGATCGAGGCGGGCGCCAGGATGGATCCGCGGCTGCTCGCCGACCCCGCGAGGCCGCTGAAGGCGGCGACGGCGTAGTCCGCCGTCGGCGGGTTGGACCGGGTCCGGCTTCCGACTGTCGGTGCCAGATGGCAGGCTGGAGGCGTGACCGAGATTGACGCAAAGATCGATGCTCTCGTACCCGCCTGGCTCACCGTCCCCGACATCGCCGAGATGCTCGGTGTCGAGGTGACCCGCGTGCGGCAGCTGATCAAGGAAGGCCAGCTCATCGCCGTACGCCGTGGCGAGAACCGCGCGCTGCACGTCCCGGCGGCCTTCATCGACGGGGACAAGGTCGTCAAGGGCCTGGTCGGGACCCTGACCCTGCTGCGGGACGACGGCTTCACGGTCGAGGAGATGCTCGAGTGGCTCTTCACGCCCGACCCGACCCTGCCCGGCACCCCCGCGCAGGCGCTGAGCGAGAATCGCGGCACGGAGGTGAAGCGCCGCGCCCAGGCGCTCGCCGTCTGACCCGACACGCCGCCCGCCGTACGGGCCGCGACCCTCGCGGCCCGTACGGCACGGCCCGTACGTCATCGACCTGGGGGGACACACCCATGCCCGAGACCGCCGCCACCGCACGCGCCCGGCTCGCCGACGCCCGGCTCTACCTGTGCACGGACGCCCGCAGGACCCAGGGCGACCTGCCCGCCTTCCTGGACGCGGTGCTGGCCGGCGGCGTCGACATCGTGCAGCTGCGCGACAAGGGCATGGAGGCCGCCGAGGAGCTGGAGCACCTCGAGGTCTTCGCCGACGCCTGCGCCCGCCACGGCAAGCTCCTCGCGGTCAACGACCGGGCGGACGTCGCCCACGCCGCCGGCGCCGACGTGCTGCACCTCGGCCAGGGCGACCTCCCGGTGCCGGCCGCCCGGGCGATCCTCGGCGACGACGTCCTCGTGGGCCGCTCCACGCACGCCGAGGCCGAGGCCGCCGCGGCCGCCGTCCAGGAGGGCGTGGACTACTTCTGCACCGGCCCGTGCTGGCCGACCCCCACCAAGCCCGGCCGCCACGCGCCCGGCCTCGGCCTGGTCCGGTACACCGCGTCCCTGGGCACCGACCGCCCCTGGTTCGCCATCGGCGGCATCGACCTCGGCAACCTCGACGAGGTGCTGGACGCCGGCGCCCGCCGGGTCGTCGTCGTCCGCGCCATCACCGCGGCGGACGACCCCGGAGCGGCGGCGGCCGAGTTCGCGAAGCGCCTGCGGCAGGCGTAGGACGGGAGCGCGTCCGGCGCGGTTGCCGGGGGCACGTGTCCAAGGGATGGACAACAAACCGGCAATACGGACAAATGTCCCGCATCCGGTTGGGGGGCCGCCGCTCCCTGGCTAACCTGCCCGTATGGCCCTCGGAACCGCATCCACCAGGACGGATCGCGCACGCACCGTGCGGGACATCCTCGCCGCCGGCAAGACGACGTACTCGTTCGAGTTCTCCGCGCCGAAGACGCCCAAGGGCGAGAGGAACCTGTGGAGCGCGCTCAGGAGGGTGGAGGCGGTCGCCCCCGACTTCGTCTCCGTGACCTACGGCGCGGGCGGCTCCACCCGCGCGGGCACGGTCAAGGAGACCGAGCAGATCGTCGCCGACACGACCCTGACCCCGGTCGCCCACCTCACCGCGGTCGACCACTCCGTCGCGGAACTGCGCAACATCATCGGCCAGTACGCCGACGCGGGGATCCGCAACATGCTGGCCGTGCGCGGCGACCCGCCCGGCGACCCGACGGCCGAGTGGGTCCCGCACCCCCGGGGCCTCACCTACGCCGCCGAGCTGGTGCGCCTCATCAAGGAGTCGGGCGACTTCTGCGTCGGCGTCGCGGCCTTCCCGGAGATGCACCCGCGCTCCGCCGACTGGGACACGGACGTCGCGCACTTCGTCGACAAGTGCCGGGCCGGCGCCGACTACGCGATCACGCAGATGTTCTTCCAGCCCGAGTCGTACCTGCGCCTGCGCGACCGGGTCGCCGCGGCCGGCTGCGAGACCCCGGTCATCCCCGAGGTCATGCCGGTGACCAGTGTGAAGATGCTGGAGAGACTGCCGAAACTCAGCAACGCCTCGTTCCCGGCCGAGCTGAAAGAGCGGATCCTCTCGGCACAGGACGATCCGGCGGCTGTACGCTCCATTGGCATCGAGTTCGCCACGGAGTTCTGCGCGCGGCTGCTGGCCGAGGGTGTGCCCGGACTGCACTTCATCACGCTCAACAACTCCACGGCGACACTGGAAATCTACGAGAACCTGGGCCTGCACCACCCCCCGCGGGCCTAGACCGGCCGCACGTATTTGCGACACACTGCGTAACGGCCACTGGGAGAGGGGCGTACATGGGCTGGACGGTCCTCTACATCGCGTTCGGCGTCGTCGCGCTGTGGCTGCTCGGTGAGGTGCTGCTGCAGTACAAGGCGCGGCTGCGCTGGCGGCTGCTCGCCTTCGGCGGGTTCACCGGCGTGGTGGCCGGCGTGCTGATGTCGAACGTGCTCGTCATCGGGGTGGGCGCCGCCGCCTTCGCGGTCGGCCAGACCTACGTCACCCTGTCGTTCCGTCGCGGCTTCGAGGCCGGATGGGCGGTCAACGCCCCTCAGGGCCTGGTGGGCAGCAAGCGCCGCCGCCCCGAACGGAGCCGCCGGGAACCGACGTTGGAGGTCTCCGGCCTGGAGGCGGGCGACGCCGCCACCGCCCCCCACGAGGAAGGCGCACCGGGCCACGACGGCCTCTCCTACGGCCACGACGACTACGACCGGGACGACGTCTTCACCCCGGTCCGCCCCGCCGAGACCACCGCCGTCTACGCGCCGCAGCCCATGCCGGACGACAGCGGCTCGTACGGCGTGTACGGCGCCGACTCCGGTTACGGCCAGGACCAGCAGACGCCGGCCGCGCAGAGCCCCGGCCAGGCCTACGCCCACGACCACTCCGGCTACGGCGGGCAGGACTACGGCTACGACACCGGCGGGCAGCAGTACGCCGCCTACTCCGACCCCTACATCGGCACCCACACCTACGGCGGCGGGGCGTACGACACCGGCGGCTACGACGCCACCGGCGGGGCGCAGTACGGCCAGCAGGGCTACGGCCAGGGCCAGTTCCCCGCCGGGACGCCCGGCGGCCACGCCGGCGAGACCCCGCCCGGCGGGGTGTGGGTGCCGCAGCAGCGCACCGCCGACGATCCGTACGGCGCCGAGCTCCCGCCGGAGCAGGCGTACCCGTACCAGGGCGACGGCCAGGCACAGGGCCCGAGCCAGGGATACGACGAGCAGTACCGCTACTGACGGCACCCGGGCCCGGTGACGGGCCCGCCGGTCACTGCGAGCCCCGGAAGTCCGGTCCCTCCACGACGAGTCCGGCGACCAGCGCGCCCGACATGCCCGCGTGCGGCAGCCCGCCGCCGGGGTGCGACCAGCCGCCCGCCGTGAACAGCCCCGTGAGACGCGTGCTGTTGGACGCGTGCAGCAGCCGCCCGTCCGCCGCCGCCAGCGCCGGAGCCGGAACCGCGCCGCCCGCCGCCCCGGTCTCCGCCGCGATGTCGGCCGGGGTGCGCACCTCCTGCCACAGGAGACGGTCGCGCAGCCCCGGCACGGCCCGCTCGGCGACGGCGACGAGACGCTCGGCACGGCCCGCCGCGTCGGCGCCCGCGGGCACCACCGAGGTGAGCGTGACCGCCTCGTGGTCCGGGCCGGGGACCAGCCCCGGGTCGTCGGGCCGCAGGACCGTGACGGTCGGCTCCGCGGGCGCGCCGGGCGCGGCACCGAACAGCGAGTCCAGCTCGCCCGCCCGGTCCCGGGCGTGCACCACCGTCCGGTGCGCCGTGCCCCCGGGGCGGCCGCCCCGCAGCGCCAGCAGCACCGTGAGCCGGCTCGCCGCCCCGCGCTGCGGCGGAACCTCGCCCGCGCCGCGCACCACCGTGTCCCCGGCGAGGCGGTCCAGCACGGCGGGCGCCACACCGGCGACCACGTACTCGGCCTCGGCCGTCCCACCGCCGGCCAGCTCCACGCCCGCCACCCGGCCGTCCTTCTCGACGATCCTGGTGACCTCGGTGCCGAAGCGGAACTCGACCCGGCGGGCCCGGCACCGCTCGTACACCGCCCGCGCCAGCTCCCGCAGACCGCCGCGCACGTACCACATGCCGAAGGCGTGCTCCATGTACGGCAGCACGGCCGCGTTCGCCGGGACGGTCCGCGGATCGAGGCCGTACGCGAGCGCGTGGCCCTCCAGCAGGGCGGTGAGCCGGGGGTCCCGCAGCTCCCAGGCGGCGACCTCGGCGAGCGTGCCGGCCCGGCGGGTGCGCAGCAGCCGCTTGTGGGGGACCGCGGGGTAGGGCTCGCGTTCGGCCAGCACCTGCCAGTCGGGCCACAGGGGTTCCTCGAGCAGTGGCCGGCGGGTGCGGTCCCAGGCCTCCCGGGCCCGCACCAGCAGATCACCCCAGCGCTGCCCGGCGGGCGGGCCGAGCGCCTCGTCCAGGGCGGCGACCACGCCCGCCCGCGAGGCGTTCGGCAGGGAGACCTCCGTGCCGTCCGCGAACACGTGCCGTGACGAGGGGTCGACCTGGACCAGCTCGACGCAGGACTCCAGCGGCTCCCTGCCGGTCTTGACGAACAGATCGCGCCAGACCGCGGGCAGGGGCAGCAGCCCGGGACCGGTGTCGAAGGAGAAGCCGTCCCGCTCGAAGCGGCGCACCGCTCCGCCGTACGTCCCGGTCCGCTCGTACACCACCACCCGGTGGCCCGCGACGGCCAGCCGGGCGGCGGCCGCCATCGCGCCCATCCCGGCGCCGATCACCGCAATCCGTGCCATGCCAGGGACTTTATCCGCCCCCGGCGGCAGCCCGGACCGAGGGGCCGTGAGGGGCCCGGGCGGCCACGGCGCACGCCGGCCGCACCGCGGCGGGACCCGCCGAGCGCTCCGACGGGCGTACCGGTGACCGGCCGGTGCCGCGCCCCGGTGGGCTCTCGTGCGCAGGACTGAGTACCCGTACCTAGCCGAGGAGATGAGTACGCACGCGGATGGGCCCCGGCCCGCGTCGACGAGAGAGTGGGGGCACGGAGACGGGCACGGCTCCGGCACCGGCGGCACGGGGCGCCGGAACGGAGCCGGGCCCGCGATCCGCTCCTTCCGCCGGCCGTGGCCGGCGGGAGCGAGGCACGGGGGATCCCGGGGGACGACCGAGAACGGGGGTCTACGGGGGAGCAGGAGAAGGCGCCGGTCCGACGGTGGCCCGCGGGGGACGCGGCCACCGCGGGCCGGCGTCCTTCGTGTCCGGACCGCGTCTCAGGGGCGGCCGCTCACCCGCCCCTGGAGCAGCCGGGACAGGGCCGCGTGCACGTCGTCGAGGGTCCGCTCCGGCTGGAACGACTTCCAGTCCAGCGCGGCCACCAGGACCATGCCGACCAGCGCGGCGGCGGTCAGCGGCACGTCGATCTCCTCGCTGAACTCGCCGCTCTCCACCCCGTCGCGCAGCACGCCCTCCACCACCGCCACGGCCTGCTGCCGGACCACCAGCAGCGTGGACTGCCAGGCCCGGTTGGTCCGCCACAGCTCGGCCACGTACAGCTGGGTGAAGGCGGGGTAGCGGTCGATGAAGAACAGCCCCGCGCGGATCATCGCGTCCAGGGCGTCCACCCGGCCCCGGCCCTCCCGCGCCGTCCGCTCCGCCGCCTCCCGCAGCGAAGCCGTCAGTAGCCCGACACCGTGCCGCAGCAGCTCCTCGAAGAGGACGGACTTGCTGGCGAAGTTGTAGTAGACCGTGCCCTTCGCGACACCGGCGCGCTCGGCGATCTCTTCCACGGTGGTGGCGGAGAAGCCCTGCTCGGCGATGAGGGTGACGGCCGCCTCGTAGAGCTTCTGCCGGGTGGCCTCGCGCCGGCTGCTGCCCTGCGAGGCGGTGCTGCTGCTTTCCATGGTCCCGATTCTCACAGCACCCCGTCCAAGGCCGGCACCGCAGGGCTCGGCGGCACAACGGGACCCGAACGCGTGAACGCATCGAAGGACCAGGTCAGAACGGATTGTCAGTGGCATACCGCACGATGGGCGCATACGGCACCTCGTCACAGTGCGTGCCGTCACGGAGACGACAGGAGGATCGTCATGGCCCACTCGTCCGCAGCCGCCGCCCGGCGGCCCCGCGCAGCCGGCCCTGCCCCCTCACTGAACGGTCCCGCGAGCGACGTGCACCCCGTGCTCCGCCGGGCCTCCGCCCCACCCGCCGCCCTCGACCTCCTCGCCCAGGCCCGCGCCGGCCTGGAAGAGGCCACCACCCTCGAAACGCCGAACGAGCGGTACGCGACGGCCCACCTCGCCGCCCTGCGCACCGCCGCCGCCGTGCTCGCGGCGCGCGGCCGGCCCGAGACCACCCCGCGGGCCCGGGCCCGCATCCGGAGCGCCTGGGAGGTGCTTCCCGAGATCGCGCCCGAGCTCGCCGACTGGAGCGCGCTGTTCGCCTCGGGCGCCCGGCGCCGCGCCCGCGCCGAGGCGGGCATCCAGGGAGCGGCCGGCAACCGGGACGCCGACGACCTGATACGCGACGTGGCGATGTTCCTGCGCATCGTGGAGCGGATGCTCGCCCTCCAGCCGGTCCTGCCCCCGCCCCGCCCCGACACGGAGAAGCCGGACCCGGCCCGGCCGGACCCGGAGCGTCCGGACCCGGAGCGTCCGGACCCGGAGCGTCCGGACCCGGATCCGGACGGAGCGGGGCGCGAGCTGCCCGACGTGGGATGAACGCGCCGGTCCGCCGGGTCCACCGGCGGTACCCGGAGTGACCGGCCGGCGCACCGGAGGCAATAGGGTGGGAGACGCCTGAAGCCTGCCCCTTCCCGCACCCGGGCCGGGGAGGCAGCCCGTTCGCTCCGCCCCTGCCAGAGGCGGTGCCGCGCCGAGGAGTCAACTGCCGTGTCGGACCCGATGCGCCCGCCCGCCTCCCCCCACCGCCACCAGGCGGAGTCGCTGCGCCCCGACCCCTCCCGGTCCCGCGCCGCCCTGCGCACCGCCGTGGTCCGGGAGGTCCTCCAGGACGCCCTCGACCGCCGGGTCAAGGCCACGGGCCGCCAGGTGCTGGACGTCCTGGACACCGGGGGCGGCAGCGGCAACTTCGCGGTGCCCCTGGCCCGCCTCGGGCACCGCGTCACCGTCGTCGACCCCAGCCCCAACGCGCTCTTCGCCCTGGAGCGCCGGGCGGCCGAGGCCGACGTCGCCGACCGGGTCCGGGGCGTCCAGGGCGACGTCCACGGCCTCTTCGACGTCGTCGAGCGCGGCGGCCACGACGTGGTGCTGTGCCACGGCGTCCTGGAGTACGTGGACGACCCCGCGGAGGGCGTCCGCAACGCGGTGGCCGCCCTGCGCTCCGAGGGCGTGCTCAGCCTGCTCGCCGCCGGCCTCGGCGGCGCCGTGCTCGCGCGGGCCCTCGCCGGCCACTTCACGGAGGCCCGGCAGGCGCTCGGAGACCCGGACGGCCGCTGGGGCGCGGGGGACCCGATGCCCCGCAGGTTCACCGCGGAGCAGCTCACCGGCCTGGTCGAGGACGCGGGGCTCCGGGTCGGCGCCGTGCACGGCGTGCGGGTCTTCGCCGATCTCGTCCCCGGCGCGCTCGTGGACACCGAGCCCGGAGCCCTGGACGCACTGCTCAAGCTCGAGGCCGCGGCGGCCGAGCTCGCCGCCTTCCACTCCGTGGCCACGCAACTCCACGTGCTCGGTGAGACCCGGGGGACCGAGGAGGCCTGAGTGCCGTCTCACGAGGCAGCCCCCTGATCAGGGTCGCGGCGGCAGATGGAGTACGCCACAGGCCACCCGAACGGGGGCCCGGAGCCGTATGATCGAGGGAGACCGCCCGGCATGACGGGTCGGCCGCTGGGGAAAGGAAACTTCAGCGAGCCGGCGCGGCCATGACGGACTCCGGTTGGCCAATTGGCGTAGAGGGGCGGGTTTCACGGGGGCGATTCCCTGCCTATCCTGAAGGGACCCCCCGGGTCGCCCCGGCGACTGCACGATGAGGAGGACTCCGTGCCGCTCTCGGAGCACGAGCAGCGCATGCTCGAGCAGATGGAGCGAGCGCTGTACGCCGAAGATCCCAAGTTCGCGTCGGCGCTCGAGGGAAGCGGGCTGCGTACGTACACCCGGCGGCGGGTCTACCAGGCGGTCGCGGGCTTCCTCGTGGGAATTGCGCTCCTCATGGCCGGTATGGTCGCCAAGCAGGTCTGGCTCAGCGTGGTGGGTTTCCTCGTCATGCTGGGCTGCGCGGTCCTCGCCGTGACCGGCTGGCGCAAGGCTCCCAAGCCTGGCGAGCAGCCCGCCGCGGGCGTCGCGGGCGCCGGACCGCAGGGACGCCATCAGGTGCGGCAGAGACGCTCCGTGATGGACCGCATCGAGGAGCGCTGGCAGCGCCGCCGGGACGAACAGCAGGGCGGCCAGTAGCCGCCCGCCGCCCACCACGACAGTCCGTGTGAGGGGGTGACCACCGATCGGTGGTCACCCCCTCACCCGTGTCCGCGCGCTCCCCGCGCGCCTCGGCACACCCCTCCGCGGGACCCGCCACCGGCCCCGGACCCCTTGCGAACCCGCCACCGTCACTGCCGCCGGCACCGGGCCCCGCCGCGTGAACGGCGGGCCCGGTGCTCCTTGGGGCTCGTGGGCGTCAGCCCTGTTGTCCCGAGGTCTTCCGCAGCGCCGGCCGGACCGCCGGGAACCGCCGCCTGAGCGCCGTCCACCGGGCCGACGCCGCCCACACCACCCGGACGGCGGAACGCGGGGCGAACCGCGCGCGCAGTGCCGTGCCACGGCCGACCGTGGCCCGCAGCCCCGCACTCACGCGGTGCACGTCCTCGGTGAGACCCGCGGCCGGGCGAGGGCGGGAGGCGTAGAGAACCTGTTCCACGGCGTCCGCCACCCGGTGCACCGAGGCCGCCGCGGCCGCGTCGAGCTGCCCGAGCCGGACGATCCGGTCCGCCGCCCTGCGCGGCGTCCGCGACTCCTCGGGCGGGATGCCGAAGTCCCACGCCGTGTCGGACAGCTCCTCCCAGACCGCCAGGACGTGCGGCGCCGCGTCCGCCTCGCCACGCCCGTGCGCCCCCAGCCGGACCGACCGGACCCGCATCCGCCAGAGCATCGGTGCCAGCGGGAGCACCAGGACCGCGAGGCCGCCCAGCGACCAGGCCAGGACCGCGTACCACGTCGGTCCGCCGCCGCTCGTGACCGCCACCGCCGCCGCCGACTCGCTCGGGCAGGCCTCCAGCTTCCTCAGCCGGGCCGAGCAGCTCTCGCTCGCCGAGGGCGCCGCCGACGGCTCCGACGTCGTGTTCCGGGACGGCAGCGCGGGGTCGGGCACCGTGTTGCCCGGCGTGTTCTCCACCGTGTAGGAGGGGACCGAGCCCCGCGTCGGCGTGGGCTCGAACCGGGTCCAGCCCACGCCCTCGAAGTACAGCTCCGGCCAGGCGTGCGCGTCCCGCAGCGTCACCGACACCGAACCGTCCGCCTGCGGGGAGCCCGGCGCGAACCCGACCGCGACCCGCGCCGGTATGTCCAGGGACCGGGCCATCGCCGCCATGGCGAAGGAGAAGTGGACGCAGAAGCCCTGCCTGTCCTTCAGGAAGCGGGCGATCGCCTGCGAACCGCTGCCGACCTGCACCTCGGTGTCGTACTCGAAACCGCCGGTGACCGCGAAGTACTCCTGGAGCGCGACCGCCCGTTCATAGGCGTTCGACGTCCCCTCGGTCACCTCCCGGGCGGTCCGCGCCACCACCGGCGGCAGCGAGTCCGGCAGCTCGGTGTACTCCCGCCTCAGGGCCGCCGGCGGCTGCGGTGCCGCGGCGAGCTGTTCCGCCGTCGGCCGCACGTCCAGGCTCCGCACCTCGTACGTCAGCCCGCGCGTGTTCTGGCCGTGGTCGCCGACCAGCGTCATGCCGACGGGCTCGTAGCGCCAGTTGCCGTCGATCCGGACGCCGCTCGGCGGGTACGGCATCGGCAGCCAGTCCTGGGCGTACCAGTCCGCGGCCGAGACCGTGGTCTCGGTCTGCACCCGCTCGATGTCGGGGCCGAGGCCGGCCGGGGTGGGGAACGTGCCCTCCGGCACGGCGGTGATGCGCCGCTTGGACGGCTTCCAGGTGCTGCCGTCGAAGTCGTCCAGGGACACGATCCGCAGGTACAGGTCGGAAAGGGCGTTCGAGTCGGTCCTGACGGACAGGACCTGGCGGTCCTCGTCGACGTTGAGACTGTCGCGCAGGGAGACCAGCGGGTTCACCGCGGAGATCGTGCCGCCGCCCCCGGTCCCGGAGCCGACGCCCGTACCGGTGCCGTCGAGCAGCCCGCCGTCCATCGCGGGCAGCGCGAGCGGCACCGCGAGGGCCACGCCCAGCGCCAACGCGCCGATGCGGCGCCCGGTGCGGACCGGGGCCGCCGGACCGCCGCGGCCGCCGCCCGGGAAGCGCGGTGTGCCGCCGAAGACCCGGCCCCACTGCGCGAGCCGCTCGCGGCCCTCGGCCAGCAGCAGCATCAGGTAGCCGGCCGCCGCGACCAGGAACCACAGCCAGTCGGCGCCGCCGTCGGACAGCCCCGCGGCCACCGAGTACAGGGCCAGCAACGGCAGTCCGGCCGGGGCCGCGCTGCGGAAGGTCACGGCGAGGGTGTCCACCAGCAGGCCGATCACCAGCACGCCGCCGACCAGCATCAGACGGATGCCGTCGGACCCGAGCGGCGCGGGGACCGCGTACCGCGCGATGTCGTCGCCGCCCTGCCGCAACAGCTCGGCGAAGTGCCGGAAGGCCTCCGGACCGGGGATCAGCCCGGCGAGGGCCTGCCGACGGGCGAAGTCCAGGGTCAGCAGCACCAGGCCGGCCACGGCCTGCGCGGCGATCGTCAGCGGCCGGGCCAGTGACACCCGGCGGGCCGCCGCGCCCACCCCCGACTGGACCGCCAGCAGGACCGCCGCCTCGACGATCCAGAAGACCGGGTCGACCAGGGGCAGCAGCGCGCACGCCGCCATCAGCGTGGCCGCCCAGGCCCACAGCGCCAGCCGCGCCCGCCCGCTCACCGCGCCCCCTCCTCACGACGCGCCGCCGCAGGACCGCCGAGCCGGTGGTCCGGGGCCGCCGGGGCGCACGGCGCCGATCGTGCCCGTCCGCTCATCGTGCGCCCTCCCCGCCGCTCGCCGCCGCGAGTCCCGTGCGCTCCCGGTCCGCCAGCCGCCACAGCTCCTCCAGACCGGCGCCCCGCGGCACACCCACGGCGCTCCAGCCCGCCTCGCGCAGCATCCGCAGCCGTTCCCCGCTCCCCTCCGAGGGGCCGGGCCCGCCGGACGCCTCCCGCCGCCACGTCCCACCGTCCAGCACGAAGGCGACCGCGCCGCCGCTGCGCCGCCGCATCCGGGCGGCCACGGCGGCCTGCTCCTCGTCCAGATCGCCGAAGAACGCCACCAGCAGCCCCTCGCTCCCGCCGCGCAGCACGTCGTGGCCCCGGGACAGGTCCGTGCCGTCGGAGTGGCCGATCACGGCGAGGGTGTCCATCATCAGCCCGGCCGCCTCGGCCGTCCCCTGGCTCATGCCCGCGAACCCGTCGGTGCCCTCACCGGGCACCGAGTGCCCGGTGTCGGTGAGCAGCCGGACGGAGTACCCCCGCTCCAGCATGTGCACCAGCACCGACGCCGCGCCCGACACGGCCCACTCGAAGGCCGAGTCGGGGCCCGCGCCCTCGAAGGCCGCGCCCCGGGTGTCCAGGAACACCGTGCACCGGGCGCGCTGCGGCTGCTCCTCGCGGCGCACCATCAGCTCCCCGTGGCGCGCGGTGGAGCGCCAGTGCACGCGGCGCAGGTCGTCGCCGTAGCGGTACCCGCGGGGAATCACGTCGTCCTCGCCCGCCAGTGCCGGCGAGCGCCGGCGTCCGTCGCCGTGCCCCTTCGCCTCGCCGCTCAGCCGTACCGGCGGCAGCGGCTCCACGCGCGGGGTCACGGTCAGGTCGTCGTACGTGGAGAAGGACCGGGTCAGCTCGCACATGCCGAACGGGTCGGTCAGCCGCAGCTGGAGCGGGCCCAGCGGATAGCGGCCGCGCAGGTCGGAGCGGACCCGGTAGGACACCTCCCGGCGGCCGCCCGGCTCCACCCGGTCGAGCACGAAGCGGGGGCGCGGTCCGAGCACGTAGGGCACCCGGTCCTGGAGCATCAGCAGACCGGTGGGCAGCCGAGAGACGTTGTCGATGCGCAGGTGGACCCGCGCCTCGCTGCCCGCGGGCACCCGTCCGGGGGAGAGGCGGCGGCTGCCCGCGACCCGGTAGCGCGTGCGGTACAGCACCGTCGCGCACACCAGCGGCAGCACGCCCAGCAGCAGCCCGACCCGCAGCAGGTCGCTCTGCCCGAGGACGAAGGCGCAGATCGCGGCGGCGATGCCGGCGGCCAGGAAGGAGCGCCCGCGGGTGGTCAGGCCCGCCAGGGCGGTGCGGACACCGCCGGCCTCCCCGCGGCCGTCCCCCGTCCGCCCCGTCCCCCCGGCGTCCATCACAGCCTCCGCGGCGGCTGCTGGCCGTACGCCGGCTCGCCCCGGCCCATGCCGTAGCCGGTCTGCTGCTGGGACGCCGCGGGCACCGGGGTGCGCTGCAGGATCTCCTGGACGACCTGCTCGGCGGTACGGCGGTTGAGCTGGGCCTGGGCGGTGGGCAGCAGGCGGTGCGCCAGGACGGCGACGGCGAGGGCCTGCACGTCGTCCGGCAGCGCGTACTCCCGGCCGCTCAGGGCCGCGGACGCCTTCGCCGCGCGCAGCAGATGCAGCGTCGCGCGCGGTGAGGCGCCGAGTCTCAGCTCCGGGTGGGTCCGCGTGGCGGCGACCAGGTCCACCACGTACCGCCGGACCGGGTCCGCGACGTGGACGCTGCGGACCGCCTCGATCAGCTTCAGGATCTCGTGCGCGTGCGCCACCGGCTGGAGGTCGTCCAACGGGCTCACCCCGCCGTGCACGTCCAGCATCTGCAGCTCGGCGTCCGGGCTGGGGTAGCCGATGGAGACGCGGGCCATGAAGCGGTCCCGCTGGGCCTCGGGCAGCGGGTAGGTGCCCTCCATCTCGACCGGGTTCTGCGTCGCCACCACCATGAAGGGGCTGGGCAGCTCGTAGGTCTGGCCGTCGATGGTGACCTGGCGCTCCTCCATCGACTCCAGCAGCGCGGACTGCGTCTTCGGCGAGGCGCGGTTGATCTCGTCGCCGATCACCACCTGGGCGAAGATCGCGCCCGGCTTGAACTCGAAGTCCCGGCGCTGCTGGTCCCAGATGGACACCCCGGTGATGTCCGAGGGCAGCAGGTCCGGCGTGAACTGGATCCGCCGCACGGAGCAGTCGATCGACCGCGCCAGCGCCTTGGCCAGCATGGTCTTGCCGACCCCGGGGACGTCCTCGATCAGCAGGTGCCCCTCGGCGAGCAGCACGGTCAGCGAGAGCCGTACGACCTCCGGCTTGCCCTCGATCACGCCTTCCACCGAAGCGCGCACCCGCTCGACCACGGCGGTCGGATCGTCCCCCACCCTCGGACCTACTCCGGTGGGGGGACCCCCATGGCTCGCACGATCGTCATAGGTCGTCACCCGGCCCTCCTCGGCCTTGCCCCGCGCTTCCTCGGAAGCCCGGGGTACCCCAGCATTCCGGACCGGCTCCGTGCGGCCGGCCGGCCCACCCCGCATCACGGACGCCGTGCGGAAACAGTTCCGCGCGGCACCACTTCCCCGCATTCTTGCCGCCGTTACCGATTCGTGTCACTCGCCTGTGGACAACTGGCCGCGTTATGTCGGGCCTTACGGCCTTTGCGGGTCCTGCGCGGCGGGGGACCGCGGGCGCGGGGCGGCAGGGGCGGTGAGGATCAGGCGGGCGTGACCTCGTCCAGCCGGCCCGTCTTCACGTCGAAGACGAAACCGCGCACGTCCTCGGTGTGCAGCAGGAACGGCGAGGTGCGCACCCGCTCGATCGACTGGCGGACGTCCTGCTCGACGTCCCGGAAGGACTCCACCGCCCACACGGGACGCTGGCCGACCTCCAGTTCCAGGTCGTGCCGGAAGTCCTCGGTGATGGACTCCATGCCGCAGCCGGTGTGGTGGATGAGGACCACGCTGCGGGTGCCCAGCGCCCGCTGGCTGATGGTGAGGGAGCGGATCACGTCGTCGGTGACGACACCGCCCGCGTTGCGGATGGTGTGACAGTCGCCGAGGCTGAGGCCGAGCGCGGCGTGCAGGTCGAGCCGTGCGTCCATGCAGGCCACGACCGCGACGCGCTGGACCGGCCGGGCGTCCATCCCGGGATCGGTGAACGCGGCGGCGTAGCGCGCGTTCGCCTCGACGAGCCGGTCGGTGACGCTGCTGTCGCCGGCTATGGCGGATTCCGGGCCTGCGGGAACCGATGCGGAAGTCGTCATAACCATGACGTTACTGGTCGCGTGTGCCCAAAGCCCGCTGCGAAGAGGGACAAAGAACGCCATCACGGCTTGTTGTGAGCCAATCCACAGGGCGTGAGAATGCGTCCGGACGGGTGAAAAGCCCCGGCGCACCGGTTTGCGGACGCCGGCGTCCGCGACGCGCAGGCCGGTTGATTGACCGGGCGACAGGGTGGACTAAAGTGGCGCGAAGCGGGAGGCCAAGCTCTCCCTGCTGGACTGAACACCCCGGAGACCTGGGCGATGTCCCACCAGGTCTCCCCACGTGCGCGGCGCGTACGTACGGCTCGGCCTCCTCCCGCTCCCGGCCGGCCGACGCTTTTGGCGCCGGCAGGCCTCCCCTTCACGAGCGAGCGGGAGGGGACCCGGCGGTGCGTGACGCCGTGCCGGATCCCGAGAGGCCGTCCCAGTTGAGCCAGAGTCGACACGTCCCGGTGATGCTCCAGCGGTGCCTGGACCTGCTGGCACCCGCCCTCCAGGAGCCCGGAGCCGTAGTGGTGGACTGCACGCTCGGGCTCGGCGGGCACAGCCAGGCACTGCTCGACCGTTTCCCCGAGGCCCGTCTCGTCGCCCTCGACCGGGACAAGGAGGCCCTGCGCCTGTCCGGCGAGCGGCTCGCCCCGTACGGGGAGCGCGCCACCCTCGTCCACGCCGTCTACGACGAGCTGCCCGACGTCCTCGACCGGCTCGGCCTCCCGCGCGTCCAGGGCGTGCTGTTCGACCTCGGCGTCTCCTCCATGCAGCTCGACGAGGCCGACCGGGGCTTCGCCTACGCCCAGGACGCCCCGCTCGACATGCGCATGGACCAGACGACCGGCATGAGCGCCGCCGAGGTCCTCAACACCTACCCCCCGGGCGAACTCGTCCGCATCCTGCGGGCCTACGGCGAGGAGAAGCAGGCCAAGCGGATCGTCTCCGCGATCGTGCGGGAGCGCGAGAAGGAGCCGTTCGCCAACAGCGCCCGGCTGGTGGAGCTGATCCGCGCCGCGCTGCCGCAGGCGGCCAAGCGCACCGGCGGCAACCCGGCCAAGCGCACCTTCCAGGCCCTGCGCATCGAGGTCAACGGTGAGCTGTCCGTGCTGGAACGGGCGGTCCCGGCCGCCGTCGAGGCGCTCGCCGTGGGCGGGCGGATCGCCGTGCTGTCGTACCACTCCCTGGAGGACCGGCTGGTCAAGCAGGTGTTCGCGGCCGGTGCCGCCAACACCGCGCCGCCCGGACTGCCGGTGGTCCCCGAACGCTACGCGCCCCGGCTCAAGCTGCTCACGCGCGGTGCCGAACTTCCCACCGAGGAGGAGATCGCCGAGAACCGGCGGGCGGCACCGGCACGGCTGCGCGGAGCCGAACGCATCAGGGAGTCCGTCGGGTGAAACGAGTGAGGCAGGCCAGGCGGGTGCGGGTGTGCCACCCGGGCCGAGGGGAGGGCGAGTGAGCGGGAGACCTCAGCTGAAGGGGAGGGCTGCCCGGCTCGCCCGGCTCCTCCCGCCCGGCAGCGTACGCGGCAGGGCCGCCCGGGCGCCCTTCGTGCTCCTCGTCGTCCTCCTGCTGGGCGGCGGGCTCATCGGGCTGCTCGTGCTGAACTCCGCCCTGAGCGAGGGCTCGTTCCAGCTGGACGACCTCGAACAGGAGACGAAGAGCCTCACCGACGAGGAACAGGCGCTGCAGCGGGACATCGACGCCTACTCCGCCCCGCAGGCCCTGCAGCACCGTGCCCGCGAACTCGGCATGGTGCCCGGCGGAAGCCCCGTCTTCCTCGCCCCCGACGGCACCGTCAAGGGCTCGCCCGCCCCGGCGGCGGCCACCGCCGCTCCGCTCGTCCTCGCCCCGGAGGCACTGACCGGGCTGTCCGCCCCAGCCACCCCGACCCCGACCTCCGGCAGGTGACGGAAGTGTCCGACAGGCAACCGCCGCGCCGCCGTGTGCCCGGACCCGCGAGGCCCGTCGGCCCCGGCGGCCGGCGGCAGCCCGGACCCGGCGCCCGCCCGGCGCGCCGGCCCGGCCCGCCCCGGCCCGGAGCGCCCCGCACCATCCGGCTGGGCAGCCCCCGGCCCCGGCTGCGCATGATCGGCCTCGCGCTGACCCTCGTCATGGCCGCCTTCGTCGTACGGCTGCTCCAGGTGCAGGCCGTCGACGCCGGCACCTACGCCGCCAAGGCCGAGCAGAACCGCTACGTCGTGCACACCCTGACCGCCGACCGCGGCGGCATCACCGACCGCAACGGCGTGGCCCTCGCCACCACCGTGGACGCCTACGACATCACGGCCGACCCCACGATGTTCACCCGCGAGGCGCTGAAGGTCGACGACGGCCCCGAACAGGCGGCGGCGCTCCTCGCGCCGATCCTCGGCACGGACCAGCAGGAACTCGTCGACCGGCTCCGTCCGGCGAACAAGAAGCTGCGGTACGTCCGGCTCGCCCAGCGGCAGACCCCGCAGGTCTGGAACCAGATCAAGGACCTGAAGACCGCGCTCGGCAAGAAGGCCGAGACGGACAGGTCCGCCGTCAACGTCCTCGCGGGTGTCCTGGCCGACCCGAGCAGCAAACGCGTGTACCCGGGCGGCGACCTCGCCGCCGGCATCCTGGGCTGGGTCAGCGCCGACGGCAAGGGCGGCGGCGGCCTCGAACGACAGCTCGACAAGACGCTGGCGGGCAAGGACGGCGAGATCCGCTACGTGCAGTCCGGCGGACGCCAGGTGCCCACCGCCGGCGCCAGCGAGACGCGCGCCGTGCCCGGCAGCGACGTCGAGCTCACCATCGACCGCGACATCCAGTGGGCCGCGCAGCACGCCATCAGCGAGCAGGTGGAGAAGTCCAGGGCGGACGGCGGCTACGTCATCGTCCAGGACACCCGCACCGGCGAGATCCTGGCCATGGCCAACTCGCCCGGCTTCGACCCGGGCGACCTGGCCCACGCCGACCCCGAAGCGCTCGGCAACGGGGCCCTCCAGGACGCCTTCGAGCCCGGCTCCACCGCCAAGGTGCTGTCGATGGCGGCCGTGCTGGAGGAGAACGTCGCCACGCCGACGACCCACATCACCGTCCCCAACCGGCTCAAGCGCGGCGACCGGCTCTTCAAGGACGACGTCGACCACCGCACCTGGTACCTCACGCTCAACGGCGTGCTCGCCAGGTCCAGCAACATCGGCACGATCATGGCCACCGGCGAGCTGGGCAAGACCCAGCAGGAGGCCAACAAGGTGCTCTACTCCTACCTGCGCAAGTTCGGCCTCGGCGAGTACAGCGGGCTCGGCTTCCCCGGCGAGACCAAGGGCATCCTCGCACCGCCGGACCAGTGGTCGACCTCGCAGCAGTACACGATTCCTTTCGGCCAGGGCGTCTCCGTGACCGCGCTCCAGGCGGCCTCCGTGTACTCGACGATCGCCAACGGCGGCGTGCGCGTCGAACCCACGCTCGTGCGCGGCACCAAGGGGGACGACGGGCGCTTCACCCCGGCCCCCGAACCCGAGAAGACCCGTGTGGTCAGCGAGAAGACCGCCAAGACCCTCGCCCGGATGCTGGAGTCCGTCGTCGACGACGAGGACGGCACCGGCACCAAGGCGCGCATCCCCGGCTACCGCGTGGCGGGCAAGACGGGCACGGCCAACCGAGTGGATCCGGCCACCGGCAAGTATCACGGCTACACCTCGTCGTTCGCCGGGTTCGCCCCCGCCGACAAGCCCCGCGTCACCGTCTACTGCGCCATCCAGAACGCCACCGAGGGCAACTACTTCGGCGGCCAGATCTGCGGACCCATCTACAAGCAGGTCATGGAGTTCGCCCTGAAGACCCTCCAGGTCCCGCCGACCGGGGCCGCACCCGCCAACCTTCCGGTCGAGTTCGCGCCCTGACCGGCCGAGAGTCCCCCGCACTGAGCCAGCACCGAGCCACCAGGAACCATCCGTGACAACGATCACCCCGGATCCCGGGAACCAGAGCAGCCCCCGCCCCTCGCTTCGCCCGGAGGCGGGTGGGCCCGGTACGCTCACCGCCGTGCCACACGCTGATCAGTCCCAATCCACCCAGAAGGGCCACCCCGTGACATATCCGGGACCGCCCCGGCCGGTGCAGGTCTCCGCCACACCCCTCGCGGAACTCGCCGATCAGCTGGGTGTCGCCGCGCCGGACAGCACCGCCGGGGTCACGGGCATCACCCACGACTCCCGCGCCGTCCGCCCCGGTGACCTGTACGCCGCCCTCCCCGGAGCCCGCGCCCACGGCGCCGACTTCGTCACCCAGGCCGCCGGTCTCGGCGCCGCCGCCGTGCTGACCGACCCGGCCGGCGCGGAGCGCGTCGCCGCCACCGGGCTGCCGGCGCTCGTCGTCGACGACCCGCGCGCGCGGATGGGCGAACTGGCGGCCACGATCTACGGCCACCCCGGCCGCGATCTCCTCCAGATCGGCATCACCGGCACCTCCGGCAAGACCACCACCGCCTACCTCGTCGAGGGCGGCCTGCGCACCGCGCGGACCACCGGGCTCATCGGCACGGTCGAGATGCGCATCGGCGACGAACGCATCAAGTCCGAGCGCACCACGCCCGAGGCCACCGACCTCCAGGCCCTGTTCGCGGTCATGCGCGAGCGCGGCACCGAGGCGGTCGCCATGGAGGTCTCCAGCCACGCCCTGGTGCTCGGCCGGGTCGACGCCTGCGTCTTCGACGTCGCGGTGTTCACCAACCTGAGCCCGGAGCACATGGAGTTCCACTCCGACATGGAGGACTACTTCCAGGCCAAGGCGCAGCTGTTCACGCCGGAGCGCAGCAGGCTCGGGGTCGTCAACACCGACGACGAGTACGGCCGCCGGCTCGCGAACGAGGCCACGGTCCCCGTCGTCACCTACTCCGCCGAGGGCCACCCCGACGCCGACTGGCGCGCCGAGGACGTCCGGGTCGGACCGATGGACTCGACGTTCACCGCGGTCGGCCCCAAGGACGAGCGGATCACCGCCAGGTCGCCCCTGGCCGGTCCCTTCAACGTGGCCAACACCCTCGCCGCGATCGCCGCCCTGGCCGCCGCCGGCCTCGACCCGCAGACCGCGGCCGACGGCATCGCCGCCGTGCCGGGCGTGCCGGGCCGGCTGGAGCGGGTGGACGAGGGTCAGCCCTACCTCGCGGTGGTCGACTACGCCCACAAGACCGACGCGGTCGAGTCCGTCCTGCGGGCCCTGCGCAAGGTGACCGAGGGGAAGCTGCACGCCGTGCTCGGCTGCGGCGGCGACCGGGACACCACCAAGCGGGAGCCGATGGGCGCCGCCGTGGCCCGGTTCGCCGACACGGCCGTGCTGACCTCCGACAACCCCCGCTCCGAGGACCCCCTGGCCATCCTCGCCGCCATGCTCCGGGGCGCGGCGTCCGTGCCCGCGCACGAGCGCGGCGAGGTCCAGGTCTTCGAGGACCGGGCCGCCGCGATCGCCGCCGCCGTCGCCCGGGCCGAGCCCGGCGACACCGTGCTGGTGGCGGGCAAGGGCCACGAGCAGGGCCAGGACATCGCCGGAGTGGTCCGCCCCTTCGACGACCGCCAGGTGCTTCGCGAAGCCATCCGGAAGACCCAGGGATGAAGATCCTGAAGAACCAGGGGATGAACTTGTGATCGCCCTCTCCCTCGCCGAGATCGCAGAAGTCGTCGGCGGGCAGATGCACGACATACCGGACGCGTCCGTCGAGGTCACCGGGCCGGTGGTCCGGGACTCCCGGGAGGCGGGGCCCGGCAGCCTCTTCGTCGCCTTCGTCGGCGAGCGCGTGGACGGCCACGACTTCGCGTCGGCGGTCGTGGAGGCGGGCTCGGTGGCCGTGCTCGGCTCCCGTCCCGTCGGCGTGCCCGCGATCGTCGTGGACGACGTCCAGGCCGCCCTCGGCGCCCTCGCCCGCCACGTCGTACGGCGCCTCGGCGCCACCCTCGTCGCCCTCACCGGATCCGCCGGCAAGACCAGCACCAAGGACCTCATCGCGCAGGTCCTGCAGCGCCAGGCGCCGACGGTGTTCACACCGGGCTCGCACAACAACGAGATCGGGCTGCCGCTCACCGCCCTGACCGCCACCGAGGAGACCAGGTACCTCGTGCTGGAGATGGGCGCCCGCGGCATCGGCCACATCCGGTACCTCACCGGACTCACCCCGCCGAGGATCGGCCTCGTCCTCAACGTCGGCAGCGCCCACATCGGCGAGTTCGGCGGCCGGGAGCAGATCGCCCAGGCCAAGGGCGAACTCGTCGAGGCGCTTCCGCCGGCCGAGGAGGGCGGCGTCGCGATCCTCAACGCGGACGACGCCCTCGTACGCGCCATGTCCTCCCGTACGAAGGCGAAGGTGGTCCTTTTCGGAGAGTCCGACGAAGCGGACGTGTCCGCCGAGAACGTGCGACTCACGGACAGCGGACAGCCCTCCTTCAGGCTTCACACACCCTCCGGTGCAAGTGATGTGACCATGCGCCTGTACGGTGAGCATCACGTGTCGAACGCGCTCGCCGCGGCCGCCGTCGCCCACGAGTTGGGCATGTCCGCAGACGAGATCGCCACCGCGCTCTCCGAGGCGGGCTCCCTCTCCCGCTGGCGGATGGAGGTCACCGAGCGCCCGGACGGCGTGACGGTCGTCAACGACGCCTACAACGCGAACCCCGAGTCCATGAAGGCCGCGCTGCGTGCGCTGGTCGCCATGGGCGGAGCCTCACGGGCGAGAGGGGGTCGGACGTGGGCGGTGCTCGGCAAGATGGCCGAGCTCGGGGACGAGGCGCTCGCCGAGCACGACGCGGTCGGACGGCTCGCCGTCCGGCTCAACGTCAGCAAGCTCGTCGCGGTCGGGGGCACAGAAGCCCGATGGCTGCAACTGGGCGCATACAACGAGGGTTCGTGGGGTGAGGAGTCGGTGCACGTGTCCGACGCACAGGCGGCGATCGACCTGTTGCGCAGCGAGTTGCGCCCGGGGGACGTCGTACTCGTGAAGGCGTCCCGTTCGGTGGGTCTGGAGGCGGTCGCCGCGGCGCTGCTCGAGACCGGCGCCGAGGGTGAGGTCGCCGCCCGATGATGAAGCAGATCCTGTTCGCGGGAGTCATCGGCCTCTTCCTGACCTTGGTCGGCACCCCGCTGCTGATCAAGCTGCTGGCCCGCAAGGGCTACGGCCAGTACATCCGCGACGACGGTCCGCGCGAGCACGCCAGCAAGCGCGGTACGCCGACCATGGGCGGTATCGCCTTCATCCTGGCGACGGTCATCGCCTACTTCCTGGCCAAGGTGATCACGGGCTACCTGGACGAGGAGGCCGACGCGGGGCCGACCTTCTCGGGCCTGCTGGTGCTGGGCCTCATGGTCGGCATGGGCCTGGTCGGCTTCCTCGACGACTACATCAAGATCGTCAAGCGGCGTTCGCTGGGCCTGCGGGCCAAGGCGAAGATGGCCGGCCAGCTCATCGTCGGCATCGCCTTCGCGGTCCTCGCGCTCCAGTTCGCGGACAACCGCGGCAACACCCCGGCCTCCACCAAGCTGTCGTTCATCACCGACTTCGGCTGGACCATCGGGCCGGTGCTGTTCGTGGTCTGGGCGCTGTTCATGATCCTCGCCATGTCGAACGGCGTGAACCTCACCGACGGCCTCGACGGCCTGGCCACCGGCGCCTCCGTCCTGGTCTTCGGCGCCTACACCTTCATCGGCGTCTGGCAGTTCCAGGAGTCCTGCGCCAACGCGCTGACCCTGACCAACCCGGGCGCCTGCTACGAGGTGCGCGACCCGCTCGACCTGGCGGTGGTCGCCTCCGCGCTGATGGGTTCCTGCCTCGGCTTCCTGTGGTGGAACACCTCGCCGGCCAAGATCTTCATGGGCGACACCGGTTCGCTCGCACTCGGCGGTGTGCTCGCGGGTCTCGCGATCTGCTCGCGCACCGAACTGCTGATGGCCATCCTCGGCGGCCTGTTCGTCCTGATCACCATGTCGGTGGTCATCCAGGTCGGCTCCTTCCGCCTCACCGGCAAGCGCGTCTTCCGGATGGCGCCACTTCAGCACCACTTCGAACTCAAAGGCTGGTCCGAGGTCCTCGTCGTGGTCCGCTTCTGGATCATCCAGGGCATCTGCGTGATCGTCGGACTCGGCCTCTTCTACGCGGGATGGGCAGCGGACAAGTGACCTCCTCGGTGCCTTCGGAATTCACGGGCAAGCACGTCACCGTCGCCGGACTGGGCGTCTCCGGCGTCCCGGCGGCCAAGGTCCTGCACGGCCTCGGCGCGCACGTCACCGTCGTCAACGACGGCGACGACGAGCGCGCGCGGGCGCAGGCGGCCGAACTCGAGGCGCTCGGCGTCACCGTGCGCCTCGGCGACGGCAACACCCTCCCCGAAGGCACCGAGCTGATCGTCACCGCGCCCGGCTGGAAGCCGGACAAGCCGCTGTTCGCGGCGGCGGACCGGGCGGGCGTACCGGTCTGGGGCGACGTCGAACTGGCCTGGCGCCTGCGCGGCCCGGACGCCGCGCCCTGGCTGGCCGTCACCGGCACCAACGGCAAGACGACCACCGTCCAGATGCTGGCGTCCATCCTGAAGGCGGCCGGCCTGCGCACGGCCGCCGTCGGCAACATCGGCGTCTCGCTGCTGGACGCGGTCACCGGCGAGGAGGAGTACGACGTCCTCGCCGTGGAGCTGTCCAGCTACCAGCTCCACTGGGCGCCCTCCCTGCGCGCCCACTCGGCCGCGGTGCTCAACCTCGCCCCCGACCACCTCGACTGGCACGGTTCCATGGAGGCGTACGCCGCCGACAAGGGCCGCGTCTACGAGGGCAATCGCGTGGCCTGCGTCTACAACGTCGCCGACAAGGCGACCGAGGACCTCGTCCGCGAGGCCGACGTCGAAGAGGGCTGCCGGGCCGTCGGGTTCACCCTGGGCACCCCCGGTCCCTCCCAACTCGGCGTCGTGGAAGGCATCCTGGTCGACCGCGCCTTCGTGGAGAACCGGCAGAAGAACGCCCAGGAGCTCGCCGAGGTCTCCGACGTCCACCCGCCGGCCCCGCACAACATCGCCAACGCCCTTGCCGCGGCGGCCCTCGCCCGCGCCTTCGGCGTCTCCGCCGCCGCCGTACGGGACGGGCTGCGGGCCTTCACGCCCGACGCCCACCGCATCGCGCACGTCGCCGACGTCGACGGGGTCGCCTACGTCGACGACTCCAAGGCCACCAACACCCATGCCGCGCAGGCCTCGTTGGCGGCGTACGAGTCGATCGTGTGGATCGCGGGCGGACTGGCGAAGGGCGCCACCTTCGACGAGCTGGTCGCCGGGGCGGCGAAGCGGCTGCGCGGCGTCGTCCTCTTCGGCGCCGACCGCGCGCTGATCCGCGAAGCCCTGGCGCGACACGCCCCGGAAGTACCCGTGGTCGACCTCGACCGGACCGACACTGGGGCGATGCTCCAGGCCGTCCAGGAGGCCCGGCGGCTCGCACGGCCCGGCGACACGGTCCTGCTCGCCCCGGCCTGCGCCTCCATGGACATGTTCACCAACTACAACAAGCGTGGTGACGCGTTCGCGGCGGCCGTTCGCGAACTCGGCGCCTGACCCGGACGCTCCCGCGCCGGGTGAACTCGGGAGGACGCGTGGCACGGTCCAGGCCGATCGACAGCGGAGGCCACGATGCCCGGTAGCCGTACCGGACGTCCGCCCGTGCAGCGGAGCGTCAAGCGGCCGGCCGCGTCGGGGCCGCCGCACGAGAACCCGGTCCTCGGTCTCTACCTCCGTCTGCGCCGCGCCTGGGACCGGCCGCTGACCGCGTACTACCTGATCTTCGGCGGCAGTCTGCTGATCACCGTGCTCGGCCTGGTGATGGTCTACTCGGCCTCCCAGATCACCGCGCTCCAGCTCTCCCTGCCCGGCTCCTACTTCTTCCGCAAGCAGTTCCTGGCCGCGCTGATCGGCGCCGGGCTGCTGGTGGCCGCCATGCGGATGCCGGTGAAACTCCACCGGGCGCTGGCCTACCCCATCCTCGCCGGGGCCGTCTGCCTGATGATCCTCGTGCAGGTGCCGGGGATAGGGATGTCGGTCAACGGCAACCAGAACTGGATCTCCCTGGGCGGCTCCTTCCAGATCCAGCCCAGCGAGTTCGGCAAGCTCGCCCTGGTGCTGTGGGGCGCCGACCTGCTCGCGCGCAAGCAGGACAAGAAGCTGCTGACCCAGTGGAAGCACATGCTCGTCCCCCTGGTGCCGGCCGCGTTCATGCTGCTGGGGCTGATCATGATCGGCGGCGACATGGGGACGGCGATCATCCTCACGGCGATCCTCTTCGGTCTGCTGTGGCTCGCGGGCGCGCCCACCCGGCTGTTCGCCGGGGTGCTCTCGGTCGCCGTGCTGCTCGGTGTGATCCTCATCAAGACCAGCCCCAACCGCATGGCCCGGCTGAACTGCATCGGCGCCACCGACCCCGGCCCCGGCGACGCCTGCTGGCAGGCGGTGCACGGCATCTACGCCCTCGCCTCGGGCGGGCTGTTCGGATCCGGGATCGGTGCCAGTGTGGAGAAATGGGGCGAACTCCCCGAAGCGCACACCGACTTCATCTTCGCCGTCACCGGTGAGGAACTGGGCCTGGCGGGGACGCTGTCGGTGCTCGCCCTGTTCGCGGCTCTAGGCTATGCGGGTATCCGCGTGGCCGGACGCACGGAGGACCCCTTCGTCAGGTATGCCGCGGGAGGCGTGACCACCTGGATCACGGCCCAGGCCGTGATCAACGTCGGTGCGGTCCTCGGGCTGCTGCCGATCGCCGGTGTGCCCCTCCCGCTGTTCTCCTACGGAGGATCCGCCCTGCTGCCGACCATGTTCGCCATCGGTCTGCTCATCGCCTTCGCCCGCGACGAGCCCGGTGCGCGGGCGGCGCTTGCGCTGCGGCAACCTCGCTTTGGTAGAAAGCGGGGAACGGGGGGAACCGGGGGCTCCGGGGCCAAACGGGCCCCCCGGAGTCGGAACACGATGCGACGACGCGCCTCGGCGGCGCGCTCGTCCGGAGAGCGGTGAATTTCGGTGCATGTCGTACTCGCCGGCGGAGGAACCGCGGGCCACATCGAGCCCGCGCTCGCCCTCGCGGACGCCCTGCGCAGGCAGGATCCGACCGTGGGCATCACGGCCCTGGGCACGGAGCGCGGACTGGAGACCCGGCTGGTGCCCGAGCGCGGTTACGAGCTGGCGCTGATCCCCGCCGTCCCGCTGCCGCGCAAGCCCACGCCGGAACTGATCACCGTCCCGGGCCGGCTGCGCGGCACCATCAAGGCGACCGAGCAGATCCTGGAGCGCACCAAGGCGGACTGCGTGGTGGGCTTCGGCGGTTACGTCGCGCTGCCCGGCTACCTCGCGGCCAAGCGGCTCGGTGTGCCGATCGTCATCCACGAGGCCAACGCCCGCCCCGGCCTGGCCAACAAGATCGGCTCGCGGTACGCCGCCCAGGTCGCCGTCTCCACGCCCGACAGCAAGCTGCGCAACGCCCGTTACATCGGTATCCCGCTGCGCCGTTCCATCGCTACCCTCGACCGCGCCGCCGCGCGTCCCGAGGCCCGCGCGGCGTTCGGGCTCGACCCCAACCTGCCGACGCTGCTGGTCACCGGTGGCTCGCAGGGCGCCCGGCGCCTCAACGAGGTGGTCCAGCAGGTCGCGCCGTGGCTCCAGCAGGCCGGTATCCAGATCCTGCACGCGGTCGGTCCGAAGAACGAACTGCCGCAGGTGCACCAGATGCCGGGGATGCCCCCGTACATCCCGGTAAGTTACCTGGACCGGATGGACCTCGCGTACGCCGCGGCCGACATGATGCTCTGCCGCGCGGGTGCGATGACCGTCGCCGAACTCTCCGCCGTCGGGCTCCCGGCCGCCTACGTCCCGCTGCCCATCGGCAACGGCGAACAGCGGCTCAACGCCCAGCCGGTGGTGAAGGCCGGCGGCGGTCTGCTGGTCGACGACGCGGAGCTGACGCCCGAGTGGGTGCAGCAGAACGTCCTGCCCGTGCTCGCCGATCCGCACCGGCTGTACGAGATGTCCCGCGCCGCCGCCGAGTTCGGCCGCCGGGACGCCGACGACCTCCTCGTCGGCATGGTGTACGAGGCGATCGCCGGCCGCGCACACCGCTAGGTAACGCATCGGCGAGCGAGCCGAAGGGGCGCGTCGGTGTCGACGGGCCGGGCGCGCGGAGCCCGAAGGGCCGGGCGCGGCCGGGCTGTCGGCACCGGCCGAGGCGCCCCGGAGGTGAACCGAGCCAGGAAAGGGAGTGCGCGTGGCCGGACCGACCACCGCCGAACGCGGTGAACGCCAGCAGGAGTCGTCCGGCCCGCCCGGTGCGGGGCGGTTCCGGCTGCCCCGCCTTCGTATGATCATCATCCTGGCCATCGCGCTCGTGCTCGCCGGGGGCGTGACGCTCTGGGTGCTGTACGGGTCGAACTGGCTCCGCGTGGAACGGGTGTCGGTCTCCGGAACCCGCGTCCTGACGCCGGCCCAGGTCCGCGAGGCCGCCGACGTGCCCGTCGGGGACGCGCTGGCCTCCGTCGACACCGGGGCGATCGCGGCACGGCTGAGCCGGAAACTGCCCCGTGTCGACGAGGTCGACGTGGTCCGTTCCTGGCCGCACGGAATCACGTTGAAAGTGACTGAGCGCACTCCGGTTCTGGTGGTGCAAAAAGGCCGGAACTTCGTCGAAGTGGACGACGAAGGCGTCCGTTTCGCCACGGTTTCCCGGGCCCCGAAAGGCGTGCCCGCGCTGGAATGGGAACCCGCCCGCTCGGGCCCGGCCGCGGCGAGCCTGCGCCGTTTCGGCGAGGACCGCCTGATGCGCGAGGCGGTGCGGGTCGCCGGAAGCGTCCCGGACGCGGTCGCGCGGCGGACCCGCCAGGTCAAGGTCCGTTCCTACGACGACATCTCGCTGCGGCTGAGCGACGGCCGGACCGTGGCCTGGGGGAGCGGTGAGCAGGGCGAACGGAAGGCCCGGGCGCTCACCGCGTTGATGAAAGCGACGCCCGACGCGCGGCACTTCGACGTGAGCGTTCCCACCGCCCCGGCGTCGTCGGGGAGTTGACGGGTATACGTGCAGGCCAGCACCCTGGTTGGGCAGCGCTACGGCTGATCACATAGGGTGAAAAGAAAAACGGGAGGTTCGGCGTGTTCGTTGAACGCGCGCCACGTGTCGACTTAGTGTCCTGTTCGGAAGACTTCAAGGAACAGGCACACTGGTAACCCTAAACTTCAGCGTTAGGGTTCGGGTCGGCGCTACGGACCGTCCCATTCGGCATCAGTCGTCGGGTCGCGGGGCATCAGTGCCCCGGTGATCCGACGACACGTAACTCGAGGCGAGAGGCCTTCGACGTGGCAGCACCGCAGAACTACCTCGCAGTCATCAAAGTCATCGGTGTCGGCGGCGGTGGTGTCAATGCCATCAACCGGATGATCGAGGTCGGTCTCAAGGGCGTCGAGTTCATCGCCATCAACACCGACGCGCAAGCTCTGTTGATGAGCGACGCCGACGTCAAGCTGGACGTCGGCCGCGAACTCACCCGCGGACTCGGCGCCGGAGCCAACCCGGCCGTCGGCCGCAAGGCCGCCGAGGACCACCGCGAGGAGATCGAGGAGGTCCTCAAGGGGGCCGACATGGTCTTCGTGACGGCCGGTGAAGGCGGCGGCACCGGTACCGGCGGGGCGCCCGTCGTGGCCAACATCGCCCGCTCGCTGGGCGCCCTCACCATCGGTGTGGTCACGCGCCCGTTCACCTTCGAGGGACGGCGCCGCGCCAACCAGGCCGAGGACGGCATCGCCGAGCTGCGCGAAGAGGTCGACACCCTCATCGTCATCCCCAACGACCGGCTGCTGTCCATCTCGGACCGCCAGGTCAGCGTGCTCGACGCCTTCAAGTCCGCCGACCAGGTGCTGCTGTCCGGTGTGCAGGGCATCACCGACCTCATCACCACGCCCGGTCTGATCAACCTGGACTTCGCCGACGTCAAGTCGGTCATGTCGGAGGCCGGTTCGGCCCTCATGGGCATCGGCTCGGCCCGCGGCGACGACCGCGCGGTGGCCGCGGCCGAGATGGCGATCTCCTCGCCGCTCCTGGAGGCGTCCATCGACGGCGCCCGCGGCGTGCTGCTCTCCATCTCCGGCGGCTCCGACCTCGGTCTGTTCGAGATCAACGAGGCCGCCCAGCTGGTCAGTGAGGCCGCGCACCCCGAGGCCAACATCATCTTCGGCGCGGTCATCGACGACGCCCTCGGCGACGAGGTACGGGTCACCGTGATCGCGGCCGGCTTCGACGGGGGCCAGCCGCCGGCCAAGCGGGACAACGTCCTCGGCTCGGCCTCGGCCCCGGCCAAGCGCGAGGAGCCCGCCCCGGCCCGGCAGCCCGAGAGCCGCCCGTCCTTCGGTTCGCTCGGCAGCGTCAAGCCGAAGGAGGAGCCGGAGCCGGTCCCGGCACCGGAGCCGGTCAGCGACCTGCCGCCGGTCGCCCCGCCGCCGGTCCCGCCGTCGCGGACCTACTCGGACAGCGCGGCCGAGGAACTGGACGTGCCGGACTTCCTGAAGTGATAGGACAGCGCGACACCGTGAACGGCGCGCACTTCGGCTTCACCGACCGGTGGGGCGGGGTGAGCGCCGTTCCGTACGAGGAGCTCAACCTCGGCGGCGCGGTCGGCGACGACCCGGCCGCCGTGACGGCCAACCGCGAACTGGCCGCGAAGTCGCTGGGCGTCGACCCGGCCCGTGTGGTCTGGATGAACCAGGTGCACGGGGCCGACGTCGCCGTGGTCGACGCGCCCTGGGGGGACCGCCCGGCCCCGCGGGTCGACGCGGTCGTCACCGCCGAACGCGGTCTCGCCCTCGCCGTCCTCACCGCCGACTGCGTACCCGTCCTCCTCGCCGACCCCGTCGCCGGCGTCGCCGCCGCGGCGCACGCGGGCCGGCCCGGCCTGGTCGCCGGGGTCGTCCCCGCCGCCGTACGGGCCATGACCGGGCTCGGCGCCGACCCCGCCCGCATCGTCGCCCGCACCGGACCCGCCGTGTGCGGCCGGTGCTACGAGGTGCCGGAGGAGATGCGCGCCGAGGTCGGCGCCGTCGAACCGGCGGCGCACGCCGTGACGAGCTGGGGCACTCCGTCCCTCGACGTGAGCGCCGGAGTGCGCGCGCAGCTCGAGCGGCTCGGGGTGTGCGACCTGGCGCAGTCGCCGGTGTGCACCCGGGAGTCGAAGGACCACTTCTCGTACCGACGCGACCGCACCACAGGGCGGCTCGCGGGCTATGTCTGGCTGGACTGATGGGGCATGACGGACCGTAAGGACGAACTCGCCGGGAACCTGGCGAAGGTGGAAGAGCGCATCGCCGCCGCGTGCGAGGCCGCGGGACGCCGCCGCGAGGAGGTGACCCTGATCGTGGTCACCAAGACCTACCCGGCCGACGACGTGCGCGTCCTCTCCGGACTCGGCGTGCGCCACGTCGCCGAGAACCGCGACCAGGACGCGGCGCCCAAGGCCGCAGCCTGCTCGGATCTGCCGCTTTCGTGGCATTTCGTCGGTCAGTTGCAGACCAACAAGGTGCGTTCGGTGGTCGGTTACGCCGATGTCGTGCAGTCCGTCGACCGGGCCAAGCTCGTCACGGTCCTGTCGAGGGAAGCGGTGCGCGCCGGCCGCGAGGTGGGCGTGCTCCTCCAGGTCGCACTCGACGCGGGGGAGAGCGCGCGCGGAGAGCGCGGCGGCGTCGCGCCCGCGGGAATCGAAGAGTTGGCCGACCTGGTCGCCGGATCGGCCGGACTGCGGCTCGACGGGCTGATGACCGTGGCACCGCTCACCGGCGAGTACGCCGGACGTCAACAGGCGGCGTTCGAGCACCTCATGGATTTGTCGACCCGCCTGCGCCGGACCCATCCGGCTGCGAACATGGTTTCCGCAGGGATGAGTGCGGACCTCGAACAGGCCGTGGCCGCCGGAGCGACACATGTACGCGTCGGCACCGCGGTACTCGGAGTCCGACCCAGGCTCGGGTAACGTCGCCAAGAAGTCGGACCACAGCAGAAAATATGGTCATTACCGCCGAAAGGCGGAGGCAACGACCTAGTGGATCGCGGGCATTTGGCAGTCGTCAGCCGATCCACCACAGAGCGGAGGACTCAGAGCATGGCCGGCGCGATGCGCAAGATGGCGGTCTACCTCGGCCTCGTGGAGGACGATGGGTACGACGGCCGGGGGTTCGACCCCGACGACGACTTCGAACCCGAACTGGACCCGGAGCCCGAGCGGGACCACCGGAGGCACGAACCGGCACACCAGCCGCATGGTTCACATCAGCCTCAAAGGGAAGAAGAGGTGCGAATCGTCCAGCCACCCGCGCAGCGCGAGCCGGTGGCCCGGTCCGCTTCGCTCGGGGCGGAATCGAGCCGCCCGGCGCGCATCGCGCCCGTGGCGTCCATCACACAAGAACGCGCAAGCCTGGAAAAGAGCGCACCGGTCATCATGCCCAAGGTCGTGTCCGAACGAGAGCCCTACCGGATCACCACACTTCACCCCCGGACCTACAACGAGGCCCGTACCATCGGGGAACACTTCCGTGAGGGCACGCCGGTGATCATGAATCTCACTGAGATGGATGACACAGATGCGAAGCGACTTGTCGACTTTGCGGCCGGTTTGGTGTTTGGTCTTCACGGCAGTATCGAGCGGGTGACACAGAAGGTGTTCCTGCTGTCTCCTGCTAACGTCGATGTCACGGCGGAGGACAAGGCCCGCATCGCAGAGGGCGGGTTCTTCAACCAGAGCTGAGACGCACGACCGGTTAGAGCAAGACCACGGATCCGAGGGCGGGTCCGAGAGATGGTTCAGGGGAGAGGGAAGCACAGGTAATGAGCGTGGTCCTGGATGTGGTCTACATCGCGCTGATGTGCTTCCTCATCGTGCTCATCTTCCGGTTGGTCATGGACTACGTCTTCCAGTTCGCCCGCTCGTGGCAACCCGGCAAGGCGATGGTGGTCGTTCTGGAGGCCACCTACACTGTCACCGATCCACCGTTGAAGCTTCTGCGGCGGTTCATCCCGCCGCTGCGTCTCGGGGGCGTGGCGCTCGACCTGTCCTTCTTCGTACTGATGATCATCGTCTACATCCTGATCTCGATCGTGAGCCGGCTGTGAGCGATGAGAGAGATACGGGCTTGCCGAATGCCGACGACAACGTTGAGGTGAAGAGATGCCGTTGACCCCCGAGGACGTGCGGAACAAGCAGTTCACGACCGTCCGCCTCCGAGAAGGCTATGACGAGGACGAGGTCGATGCCTTCCTCGACGAGGTCGAAGCCGAACTGACCCGGCTGCTCCGCGAGAACGAGGACCTGCGCGCCAAACTGGCCGCGGCGACGCGCGCGGCTGCGCAGAACCAGCAGAACATGCGCAAGCCCCCGGAACCGCCCCAGGACCAGCAGCAGCATCCACAGCATCCACAGCAGCAGGGCGGCATGCCGCAGCAGGGCATGCGAGGTCCCGGCGCTCCGGTGCCCGCCGGCATATCGGGCCCGCCGCAGCAGCAGATGGGTGGCCCCATGGGTGGTCCGCCCCAGCTGCCGAGCGGTGCCCCGCAGCTGCCCGCCGGCCCCGGCGGTCAGGGTGGCCCGCAGGGTCCCGGTCCGATGGGCCAGGGTCCGGGGCCGATGGGCCAGGGCCCGGGTCCGATGCAGGGCCAGATGGGTCCCGGTCCGATGGGCGGCCCCATGGGCGGTCCGCAGGGCCCCGGTGGCCCCGGCCTGCCCGGTCAGGGCGGTCCCGGCGGCGACAGCGCCGCCCGTGTCCTCTCGCTCGCCCAGCAGACCGCCGACCAGGCGATCGCCGAGGCGCGTTCCGAGGCCAACAAGATCGTCGGTGAGGCGCGTTCGCGTGCCGAGGGTCTGGAGCGGGACGCCCGTGCCAAGGCCGACGCCCTGGAGCGGGACGCGCAGGAGAAGCACCGCGTCGCGATGGGCTCCCTGGAGTCCGCCCGCGCCACGCTGGAGCGCAAGGTCGAGGACCTGCGCGGCTTCGAGCGCGAGTACCGGACGCGGCTGAAGTCCTACCTGGAGTCGCAGCTGCGTCAGCTGGAGACCCAGGCGGACGACTCGCTCGCCCCGCCGCGTACGCCCGCGACGGCCTCGCTGCCGCCGTCCCCGGCGCCCTCGATGGCTCCGGCCGGCGCGAGTGCCCCGTCCTACGGCGGCAACCAGTCGATGGGCGGCGGGCCGAGCCAGTCCGGTCCGTCCTACGGCGGTCAGCAGCAGATGTCGCCGGCGATGACCCAGCCGATGGCACCGGTGCGGCCGCAGGGGCCGTCGCCGATGGGACAGGCGCCTTCGCCGATGCGCGGGTTCCTGATCGACGAGGACGACAACTGATCCGTAGTACGGCGTAGCCTTCGGCGGCGTTCAGGGCGGGCCCCGGGTTTCTGACCCGGGGCCCGCCCTCGTGTGTGGTGCGGGGTGTCGGCGCCGGGCGGGGTGGGGCCGGTGGCCAGGCGTTGCGGGGTGCCTCCCCCGGAGGGGCCCCACCGCCCTCGGGATACCTCCCGGGCCGTCCAGACCCTGGGGAGGGCACGACTGCCCGCAGCTGCCGCGAGCGGTATGACGAAAGGCCCGGCCCCTCGGTGCGAATTCCAGGGGCCGGGCCTTCGCTGTGGCCGTTACCGCTGCTTGCGCAGCCGGAACGTCAGGGACAGGCCCTCGTCCGTGAACGCGTCCCCGTAGCCGTCGTCCGCCTCGCCCTGGGCGAAGTCCGTCGCGAGGACCTCGTCGGAGATCAGCGCGGCGTGCTCGGTCAGGGCGGCGATCGTCGCCGGGTCCGTGGCCGTCCAGCGCAGGGCGATGCGGTCGGCGACGTCGAGACCGCTGTTCTTGCGGGCCTCCTGGATCAGGCGGATGGCGTCGCGGGCGAGGCCCGCACGGCGCAGCTCCTCCGTGATCTCCAGGTCGAGGGCGACCGTCGCGCCCGAGTCCGAGGCGACCGACCAGCCCTCACGCGGCGTCTCGGTGATGATCACCTCGTCGGGAGCGAGGGTGATCGTCTCACCGTCGACCTCCACCGACGCCGTGCCCTCGCGCAGCGCCAGGGAGAGGGCGGCGGCGTCCGCGGCCGCGACGGCCTTGGCGACGTCCTGGACGCGCTTGCCGAACCGCTTGCCCAGCGCACGGAAGTTGGCCTTCGCCGTCGTGTCGACCAGGGAACCGCCGACCTCGCTCAGCGACGCGAGGGACTCGACGTTCAGCTCCTCCGTGATCTGCGTGTGCAGCTCGGGGGAGAGCGCGTCGAAGCCCGTCGCGGCGATCAGCGCGCGGCGCAGCGGCTGCCGGGTCTTGACGCCCGACTCCGCGCGCGTGGCGCGGCCCAGTTCGACCAGGCGGCGCACCAGCACCATCTGCTTCGACAGCTCGGGGTCGATCGCCGTCAGGTCGGCCTCGGGCCAGGAGGCCAGGTGGACCGACTCCGGGGCACCCGGGGTGACCGGGACGATCAGGTCCTGCCAGACCCGCTCGGTGATGAACGGGGTCAGCGGGGCCATGAGCTTGGTGACCGTCTCGACGACCTCGTGCAGCGTGCGCAGCGCGGCCTTGTCGCCCTGCCAGAAGCGGCGGCGCGAGCGGCGGACGTACCAGTTGGACAGGTCGTCGACGAACGCGGACAGCAGCTTGCCGGCGCGCTGGGTGTCGTAGCTCTCCAGCGCCTGGGTCACCTGGTCGGTGAGCGCGTGCAGCTCGGACAGCAGCCAGCGGTCCAGCACCGGACGCTCGGCCGGGGCCGGGTCGGCCCCGCTGGGCGCCCAGCCGCTGGTGCGGGCGTACAGGGCCTGGAAGGCGACCGTGTTCCAGTAGGTGAGGAGCGTCTTGCGGACGACCTCCTGGATGGTGCCGTGGCCGACGCGGCGGGCCGCCCACGGGGAGCCGCCGGCCGCCATGAACCAGCGCACCGCGTCGGCGCCGTGCTGGTCCATCAGCGGGATCGGCTGCAGGATGTTGCCCAGGTGCTTGGACATCTTGCGGCCGTCCTCGGCGAGGATGTGGCCGAGGCAGACGACGTTCTCGTACGAGGACTTGTCGAAGACCAGGGTGCCGACGGCCATCAGCGTGTAGAACCAGCCGCGGGTCTGGTCGATGGCCTCGGAGATGAACTGCGCCGGGTAGCGGGACTCGAACAGTTCCTTGTTCTTGTACGGGTAGCCCCACTGCGCGAACGGCATCGAGCCCGAGTCGTACCAGGCGTCGATGACCTCCGGCACGCGCGTGGCCGTCCTGCCGCAGCCGTCCTGCGGGCAGGCGAAGGTGACCTCGTCGATGTACGGGCGGTGGGGGTCGAGCGCGGACTGGTCGGTGCCGGTCAGCTCGGACAGCTCCGCGCGGGAGCCGACGGCGGTGAGGTGATCGTCCTCGCAGCGCCAGATCGGCAGCGGGGTGCCCCAGTAGCGGTTGCGGGAGAGCGCCCAGTCGATGTTGTTGTTCAGCCAGTCGCCGTACCGGCCGTGCTTGACCGAGTCGGGGAACCAGTTGGTCTTCTCGTTCTCCTGGAGGAGACGGTCCTTGATCGCCGTGGTGCGGATGTACCAGGACGGCTGCGCGTAGTACAGCAGCGCGGTGTGGCAGCGCCAGCAGTGCGGGTAGCTGTGCTCGTACGGGATGTGCTTGAACAGCAGGCCCCGGGCGTCCAGGTCCTCCGTGAGCTGCTCGTCGGCCTTCTTGAAGAAGACGCCGCCGACCAGGGGGAGGCCCTCCTCGAAGGTGCCGTCGGGGCGGACCGGGTTGACGACCGGCAGGCCGTAGGAGCGGCAGACCCTGAGGTCGTCCTCGCCGAAGGCGGGGGACTGGTGGACCAGGCCGGTGCCGTCCTCGGTGGTGACGTACTCGGCGTTGACCACGTAGTGCGCGGGCTCGGGGAACTCCACCAGCTCGAACGGGCGCCGGTAGGCCCAGCGCTCCATCTCGGCGCCGGTGAAGGACTGCCCGGTGGTCTCCCAGCCCTCGCCGAGGGCCTTCTCGACGAGCTGCTCGGCGACGACCAGCTTCTCCTCACCGTTCGTCGCGACGACGTACGTCACGTCGGGGTGCGCGGCGACGGCGGTGTTGGAGACCAGCGTCCAGGGGGTGGTCGTCCAGATCAGGAGCGCCGCCTCGCCGGCCAGGGGACCGGAGGTCAGCGGGAAGCGGACGTAGACGGAGGGGTCGACGACCGTCTCGTAGCCCTGGGCCAGCTCGTGGTCGGACAGGCCGGTGCCGCAGCGCGGGCACCAGGGCGCGACGCGGTGGTCCTGGACCAGCAGGCCCTTGCCGAAGATCTCCTTCAGCGACCACCAGACCGACTCGACGTACTCCGGGTCCATGGTCCGGTAGGCGTCGTCGAGGTCGACCCAGTAGCCCATGCGGGTGGTCAGCTCGGCGAAGGCGTCGGTGTGCCGGGTCACGGACTCGCGGCACTTGGCGTTGAACTCGGCGATGCCGTACGCCTCGATGTCCTTCTTGCCGTTGAAGCCGAGCTCCTTCTCCACCGCGAGCTCGACCGGGAGGCCGTGGCAGTCCCAGCCGGCCTTGCGGGCCACGTGGTAGCCGCGCATAGTGCGGAAGCGGGGGAAGACGTCCTTGAAGACGCGCGCCTCGATGTGGTGGGCGCCCGGCATGCCGTTGGCGGTGGGCGGGCCCTCGTAGAACACCCACTCGGGGCGGCCCTCGGACTGCTCCAGGCTCTTGGCGAAGATCTTCTGCTCGCGCCAGAAGTCGAGCACCGCGTGTTCGAGCGCGGGCAGGTCGACCTGGGCGGGCACCTGACGGTACTGCGGCTGCGTATTCAACGAGCTTCCTCCGGCGGACGTACTGCCTTCCGTCGGAGGGACGAGAGCCGTAAAGGCTACGTACGCCGCTGTGTGCGGCGCGCTCCCGCGGTACCACCCTCCTTGGCCCCCCGGTGCGTCGTGTGCGCCGGTGAGCCCCCTCATTGGGGCAGCGAGGCCGGTTCTACTCGCCCGTCCCTCGGGTCGGGCTTTCCTCCGGCGGCTCCGGGGTGATCTTCACGTCGCGCTCGCCCCCGGGCTCACACCGTCCCCGGGTCGCTCTGGGCTGCGTACGCCGCTACTCGTCCCCATCCACGCTTTTCGCTCCGCCCAGTGTACGGCGCCGCGCGGACAGCGGCCGACCGGTTTCGGCGCCGGGCGGGGAGGGGGCGTCGGGCGGCCCCCGGTGACCCGAATGCCGGGCCCGGGGCCCGGATCCCGGCGGGTCCGGCCGGGAACCGGGCCGGCGGATTACCGGGCGGGGAGCTGGGCACAACGCATGCATGCTCGCCGCGCGGCGCGCGGTGGGCGGGCGAATCGGGCGGCGTGCCCCGTTGCCGCGGGGCCCGAGTCGATTTATCGTCCCAGCACGATTCGCGAGCAAGATCACAATATGTGAAGGGGCCGCGGCCATGGTGGCGAAGAAGACCGCCGTAGAGCAGTCGGAGGCGACTGCGAAGAAGTCCGCTGCCAGGAAGACGACGGCCGCGAAGAGGACCACGGCGAAGAAGGCCGCCGCGGCGGAGCGCGCCGTGGACGGGACCGCGGCGGAGAAGGCCGCGGCCAAGAGGACCGCGGACAAGAGGACCGCGGCCAAGAAGAGCACGGCGAAGAAGGCGGGCGCGGCCGAGGCCGCGGAGCAGACGGGAGCCACGACGGTGGTTGCGAAGAAGACTCCTGGCACGGCCACGGCGGCCAAGTCCGCGGTTCCGAAGGCACGCGGCACCGCCGCGGTCCCCGGCGACCTCGCGGTACGCCCCGGCGAGGACCCCTGGACCCCGGCGGAGGTCGAGGAGGCCCGCGGGGAGCTCCAGTCCGAGGCGGACCGGCTGCGCACCGAGATCGACCAGTCGGAGCGGTCGCTGCAGGGCCTGATGCGGGACTCCGGGGACGGCGCCGGCGACGACGAGGCGGACACCGGCACCAAGAACATCACGCGCGAGCACGAACTGGCGCTGGCCGCCAACGCGCGCGAGATGCTCACCCAGACCGAGCGCGCCCTGGAACGCCTGGACGCGGGCACCTACGGCCTGTGCGAGAACTGCGGCGACCCCATCGGCAAGGCGCGCATGCAGGCCTTCCCGCGGGCCACCCTGTGCGTCGAGTGCAAGCAGAAGCAGGAACGCCGCTACTGAGCCGGCACCGGTCGCGCCGTTCCGCCTCCGTGCACGTCCCGAGCACGTCCTGAGCACGTCCGGGACGGGAGGCGTGCCGTACCCTCGTCCTCAGTCAGGTACCTAGGCTGAGGGACTCACGTGGCAGAGGCGGAGCGCATCATCGGTACGCCGGACACCCCGGACGCGGCGGGGGACGGGCAGGAGCGGCCCGAAGCCGAGCAGGAGCGGGCGCCGGAGCGCCCCCGGGGCAAGCGGCGGATCGCCGTGCTGTTCGCGGTCGCCGCGTTCGCCTACCTCCTCGACCTGGTCAGCAAGATGATCGTGGTCGCCGAGCTGGAGCACCACGAGCCGATCGAGATCGTCGGTGACTGGCTGAGGCTCGCCGCGATCCGCAACGCGGGCGCGGCCTTCGGCTTCGGCGAGGCCTTCACGGTCATCTTCACGGTGATCGCCGCGGCCGTGATCGTCGTGATCGCCCGCCTCGCGCGCAAGCTGCACAGCCTGCCGTGGGCGATCGCGCTCGGCCTGCTGCTCGGCGGCGCGCTCGGCAACCTCACCGACCGGATCTTCCGCTCGCCCGGCGTCTTCGAGGGCGCGGTCGTCGACTTCATCGCGCCCAAGCACTTCGCCGTCTTCAACCTCGCCGACTCGGCGATCGTCTGCGGCGGCATCCTGATCGTGATCCTCTCCTTCCGCGGCCTGGACCCGGACGGGACCGTCCACCGGGACTGAGGCCCCGTGCCGGACGGGCGTGCGGGACCGTCCGGGCCGTCCGGCATACTCGACGGGTGAGCACGCTTCCCGAGATCCGTACCCTGCCCGTGCCCGACGGCCTGGAGGGCGAGCGCGTCGACGCCGCCATCTCCCGCATGTTCGGCTTCTCCCGTACCAAGGCCGCGGAGCTCGCCGCGGCGGGCAAGGTGCAGGTCGACGGATCGGTGGTCGGCAAGTCCGAGCGGGTCCGCGGCGGCGCCTGGCTCGAGGTCGAGATGCCCCAGGCGCCCGCGCCGGTGCAGGTGGTCGCCGAGCCCGTCGAGGGCATGGAGATCGTGCACGACGACGAGGACGTGGTCGTCATCGTCAAGCCCGTCGGCGTCGCCGCCCACCCGTCGCCCGGCTGGACCGGCCCCACGGTCATCGGGGGACTGGCCGCCGCCGGGTACCGCATCTCCACCTCCGGCGCCGCCGAGCGGCAGGGCATCGTGCACCGCCTCGACGTGGGCACCTCCGGTCTGATGGTGGTGGCGAAGTCGGAGCGGGCGTACACCTCGCTCAAGCGCCAGTTCAAGGAGCGCACCGTCGACAAGCGCTACCACACGCTCGTGCAGGGCCACCCCGATCCCACCAGCGGCACCATCGACGCCCCCATCGGCCGTCACCCCCAGCACGACTACAAGTGGGCCGTCACCGCCGAGGGCAAGCCCTCCGTCACGCACTACGACCTCATCGAGGCGTTCCGCGCGGCCTCCCTGCTCGACGTGAAGCTGGAGACCGGCCGCACCCACCAGATCCGCGTCCACATGGCCGCCCACCGCCACCCCTGCGTCGGCGACCTCACCTACGGCGCCGACCCGACGCTGGCCAAGCGGCTGCGCCTGACCCGCCAGTGGCTGCACGCCGTACGGCTCGGCTTCGAGCACCCCGGCGACGGACAGTGGGTCGAGTACGCCAGCGACTACCCCGAGGACCTCCAGCTGGCCCTGGACCGGGTCCGCGAGGAGACCTACGCATGAGCACCCCGGCCTACGAGGTGCGCGTCGTGGAGGACCTCGCCGACCGGGAGGCGTGCTTCGCGGTGCGCAAGGAGGTCTTCGTCGCCGAGCAGAACGTCCCGGAGGACATCGAGTACGACGCGTACGACGCCGGCGCCGTGCACGTCCTCGCGGTCCGGGAGGACGGCGTACCGCTCGGCACCTCGCGGCTGCTGCACGGCGCGGCCGCCGCGGCGAGGAACGGCGACGGGGACCCGGCCGTCGGCTCCCTCGGACGGCTCGCCGTCGTCCGGGACGCCCGCGGACTGGGCGTCGGGGCCGCGCTGGTGCGCGCCGTCGAGGACGCGGCACGCGCGCGCGGGCTCACCGCGGTCGACCTGCACGCGCAGACGCACGCCCTGGGTTTCTACGAGCGACTGGGGTACCAGGCCTACGGACCGGAGTTCCCCGACGCGGGGATACCCCACCGCGCGATGCGGCGCTTTCTGTAGGAGCCGAGCCGGACCGGCTGGTGGGGCCGGTGACATGGCAGGCTGGAAACCCGCCGTGTGCACGCCGAGACCCCACCGGAGCGGTGACCGTGGATCAGTTGGCCCTGTTGTTCATGCTGCTGCTCGGGGCCCTGCTGAGCGTCCCGGTCGGGGACCGGCTCGGGCTGCCGGCGCCCGTGCTGATGACGGTCCTCGGGATCGTCCTGGCCCTGCTCGACTTCGTGCCCAACGTCGACATCCCGCCCGAACTCATCCTGCCCGCCCTGCTGCCGCCGCTGCTGTACGCGGCCGTGCGGCGCACCTCCTGGCGGCAGTTCGCGGCCAACAGACGCCCGATCTTCCTGCTGGCGGTCGCGCTGGTGTTCGTCACCACGGCGTGCGTGGCCACCGTGGCCCACGCGATCGTGCCGGGTCTGCCGATCGCCGCCGCCTTCGCGCTCGGCGCGCTGGTGGCGCCGCCCGACCCGGTCGCGGCGACCGCCGTCGCCGGCCAGCTGGGACTGCCGCGCCGCCTGGTGTCCATCCTCGAGGGCGAGGGCCTCTTCAACGACGTGACGGCCATCGTGCTCTACCACGTGGCCATCGCCGCGGCCGTCAGCGGTTCCTTCTCGCCGTGGACGGCCGGCCTCGACCTGGTGCTGTCCGCCGTCGTCGCCGTCGCGGTGGGCCTGGCGCTGGGCTGGGGCGCCAACAAGCTGCTGGACCTGCTGGGGGACGCCACCCTGCAGATCGGACTGACGCTGCTCGTGCCCTACGTCTCGTACGTGCTGGCCGAGGAGCTCCACGGCTCCGGGGTGCTCGCCGTGCTGACCACCGCCATGTTCCTCGCCGAGTACGCGGTCGGCGCCGACGACGTGATGACCCGGCTGGCCGGGCACACGGTCTGGGACGTCGTCGACACCCTCGTCACGGGCGTCGCCTTCGGGCTGATCGGACTGGAGCTGCACAACGCCGTCCGCACGGCCTCCGGACGGTGGACCGAGCTGCTGGGCTGGGCCGGGGCGATCGTCGGCGTGGTGATCCTCGTCCGGCTGGTGTGGCTGCTGCCGGCCACCTGGCTGACCCAGCGGCTGCACGCCCGGCGCGACCACGACGAGGACATCCCGACGAGCTGGCGGGAGACCGTCGTCATGTGGTGGTCGGGGATGCGGGGCGTCGCCTCGGTGGCGCTGGCGCTCGCGATCCCGCTGAAGACGGAGGACGGCTCCCCCTTCCCGAACCGGGAGGAGATCGTCTTCATCGCCTTCGGGGTGATCATGGTGACGCTGCTGCTCCAGGGCCTGACGCTGCCGTGGCTGGTGAACCGGCTCGGGGTGCGGTCGGACACCGAGCGCGAGAAGGACTACGAGAAGGCGCTCGCCGTGCGCGCGGCGAAGGCGGCGAAGCAGCGGCTCAAGGAGATCGAGGCGGTCGAGGAACTCCCGGAGGAGCTGTCCGAGCAGATGCTGCGGCGGGCCTTCGACATCGGCATCAGGATCAGCCCGGACATCGGGGACGAGGAGCGGCGCGAGGCACAGCTCCAGCGCGCCCGGCGGCTGAAGCGGATCCGCCGGATCCAGGGCGAGATGCTCAGCGCCGCGCGCCACGAGGTGCTGGCGGCACGCAGCGAACCCGGGGCCGACCCGGAGATCGTCGACCGGGTGCTGCGCCACCTGGACGTCCGCAGCCTGCGCTGACCGTGCCGCCGGGCCCGTGCGCCCCGGTCACAGGGTCTTGCGCGACTGGTGCGGGAAACGGCGCGCCTCCCCGTCCGCCGGGCGCCGGGAGCGGGGGAAGCCGCCGAGGTCGGGGCGCCGGTCCGCGTCCGCCGTGTTGACGCGGGGCAGGGCGTACGGGTGCTCGTCGGCCAGCCAGCGGATCATCTGCTCGCGCACCTCGACCCGTACCGTCCAGATGTCGTCCGCGTCCTTCGCCGTCACCAGGGCCCGTACCTGCATGGTGTTCGGGGTGGTGTCCGTGACGGTCAGGTTGTAGGCCCGTCCGTCCCAGGCCGGGCAGCCGCGCAGGATGTCCCGCAGCCGCTCGCGCATCGCGTCCAGCGGGGCCGTGTGGTCGAGGTGCCAGTAGACGACGCCGGTCATCTGCGGGGTGCCCCGCGACCAGTTCTCGAACGGCTGGGACGTGAAGTACGACACCGGCATCGTGATCCGGCGCTCGTCCCAGGTGCGCACGGTCAGGAAGGTCAGCGTGATCTCCTCGACGGTGCCCCACTCGCCGTTCACCACGACCGTGTCGCCGAGGCGCACCATGTCGCCGAAGGCGATCTGCAGCCCCGCGAACAGGTTGCCCAGCGTGGACTGCGCGGCGATGCCGGCCACGATGCCGAGGACACCGGCCGAGGCCAGCAGCGAGGTGCCCGCCGTGCGCATCGCCGGGAACGTCAGCAGCATCGACGACACGGCGACGACGCCGACGACCGCGGAGACCACCCGCATGATCAGCGACACCTGGGTGCGCACCCGCCGCACCCGGGCCGGGTCGCGCTGGGCATGGGCGTGGGCGTAGCGGGAGTACGACGTCTCGACGACGGCCGCGGCGATCCGGATCACCAGCCAGGCCGCCGAGCCGATCAGCACCAGCGTCAGCGTCCGGCCGACGCCCACCCGGTGCTCCGGGAACACCCCTGCCTCGACGTAGGTCCCTCTCAGCAGCGCCGCGCACAGCACGAGCTGGTAGGGGACGCGGGCACGGCGCAGCAGCCCCCACAGGGGTGTCTCGGCGTGCCGTCCGTCGGCCTTGCGCAGCAGCAGGTCGGTGGCCCACCCGATGACCAGGGTCAGCAGGACGGAGCCGCCGACCACGAGCAGCGGACGGAGTATGTTCTCCGGGTTCTCCATCCCTCGAACGTAACCGGCCCGGCCCGGCGCGAACCTGTGACGTGCGTCCCCCGCCGGACGCCGCCGCCCGTCGCGTTGTCGCACCCGGCTGGCACCATGGCCCCATGAACATCGTGCTCTTTCACTCGACCCATGGCCCGAGGCCCGCGGTGCGGCAGGCCGCCGACCGGCTGCGCGACGCCGGGCACCAGGTCTGGACCCCGGACCTCTTCGAGGGGCGGACGTTCGACACGGTCGAGGAGGGCATGGCGTACCAGGACGAGACCGGCAGGGAGGAGCTGCTGAAGCGGGCCGTGCTGGCCGCCGCGCCCTATTCCGAGCGCGGGCTGGTGTACGCCGGGTTCTCGCTCGGCGCCTCCATCGCCCAGACCCTCGCCCTCGGTGATCACCGGGCGCGCGGACTGCTGCTCCTGCACGGCACCTCGGACATCGCCGCCAACGCCTCGGTGGACGACCTGCCGGTGCAGCTGCACGTCGCCGAGCCCGACCCGTTCGAGACGGACGACTGGCTCAGCGCCTGGTACCTCCAGATGGGCCGGGCCGGCGCCGACGTGGAGGTGTACCGGTACGCCGGGGCGGGGCACCTCTACACCGACCCCGGGCTGCCGGACTACGACGAGGAGGCGGCCGAGGCCACCTGGCGGGTGGCGCTCGGCTTCCTCGACTCGCTGGAGCGGGATCAGCCGGCCCGGTAGGCCGCCCAGCTGTCCTGCATGCGCTGCACCTGGCCCGTGGTGAACCGGTCCATGCACGCGTCGTACGTGTAGTCCATGAAGTTGTGGATCGGGTCGGCTCCCGCCTGGCGGGCGCAGGTGTCGCGGCCCTCGGGGCACTGGTAGGCGGGGCTCTTCTCGGCCGGGGTGTCCGCGACGTAGTCGCCCTGGCCGTTGCAGCCGCCCTGGAAGGTGTGGTACAGCCCCAGCCAGTGGCCGACCTCGTGGGTGGCGGTGTCGCCCTGGTCGTAGTTGGCGGCGGAGCCGCCCGGCAGCGAGGCGTCGAGGATGACGACGCCGTCCATGGAGGGGCTCGACCGGTAGGAGCTGGGGAAGGTGGCCCAGCCCAGGAGCCCGCCTCCGATGTCGGCCGTGTAGACGTTGAGCGCGTTCGCGCCGCCCTGGCGCAGGGCGGACTTCATCGCCTTCTCCTCCGGCGAGCCGGAGCCGACGGTGTACCAGGCGGCGTTGTCGGTGTAGTCGGTGCCGGCCAGGGTGAACCGGAAGCCCGAGTCGGTGTTGCCGGTGCCGCCGCCCGCGTAGGCCGCGTTCAGGACGTTCATCTGGGCGGCGACGGCGGCGGAGTCGAGCTTGCCGGCGTCACCGTCGTGGATGACGTGGAAGTAGACCGGGACGGTGGCCGAGGTGACGGCCGCCGTGCCGCGGCCGTTCGCGCGGAGCTTGTCGAGCTTGGTGCGCAGGTCGGCGTCCATGGCCCGGGCGTCGGCCTCGCTGACCTCGTTCGGTTCGGCGGCGTGGTCGCCGTGGCCGGGGCGGGCCTGGCGGGCCGTGGCGTGGGTGTCGTCGGCGCAGTCGGCGGCCGGGGTGCCGGCGGCGGCGACGCCGGTGGGCGCGGACAGCGGGGAGAGCAGCAGGGTTCCGGCCACGACGGCCGGGCCGAGAAGGCGTCTGGGGGTCAGGGACGGTATCCGGGCAAGCGCACGCATGCGGGCTCCTGGCGGGTGCGGTGGGGATGGGGCGCAGGGATCTTCCTGGCCGCCGCCCGGAGATTACGTGTACATGCCGACGCGGACAGAGCAATGATCAGGCCCAATCAAATACCCGGCGAAAGCGAGCAATTGGGGAGGAGTTCCGGAGGGGTCCGGCTCGCCGCCCGGCGTTTGGGATCGCAGCGTGACGGGTGCGGAGCCCGGCGGGTGGCGTGTCCCGGTTCGGTCGACCGTTCACACCACCCGCCGTAGTCGCACGGTTTCCCCGCGGTGGTCCGCTCGTCGTGCCGGACTGGCCGAAAATCGCCGGTGCGAGCGGGGTTGCGGGATCAGACGGGGGAGTAGACCCGCTCGACGCGCTGCGTGCCGCTGCGCGTGCGGTACGAACGCGTCCACTTGGAGCCCGCGTCCGGGTCGGTGCGGTCGGAGACGACGTAGTAGTCCATCTGCGCCCGCTCGGCGGTGACGTCCAGCACGCCGTAGCCGTGCCGGTCGGTGTCGACCCAGTGGACGTGCCGGTTGGCCGCCCGGATGACCGGCGCGGCGACCGCGGACACCGTGCCCTCGGGGACCTTCAGGATGTCGTCCAGGTTGTCGGAGGTCACCGAGGTGACGACGAACTCCGTGGCCGCCGAGCCGGACAGCGGGTACGTGGCGGCGTTGTACGGCACGTCGTTGGCCCACGCCATGTGGATGTCGCCGGTCAGGAACACGGTGTTGCGGATGGCGTTGGCGCGCAGGTGGGCCAGCAGCTCACGGCGGTCGTCGGTGTAGCCGTCCCACTGGTCGGTGTTGAGCGCGAGCCCCTCCTTCGGCAGGCCGAGGAGTTCGGCGAGCGGCTTCAGCAGCTCGGCGGGGAGCGAGCCGACCGCGAACGGCGACATCATCACCGGGTTGCCGACCAGCCGCCATGCGGTGTCGGAGGACTTCAGGCCGGACTTGAGCCAGTCGAGCTGGGCGCGGCCGGTGAGGGTGCGGTCCGGGTCGTCGACTTCGCCGTTGCCCAGGGCGGCCTGCTGCGAGCGGAACGAGCGCAGGTCGAGGAGCGACAGGTCGACGAGCTTGCCGAAGCGCAGCCGGCGGTAGGTGGTGCCGGCGATCGCCGGGCGTACCGGCATCCACTCGAAGTAGGCCTGCTTCGCGGCGGCCTGACGCGCCGTCCAGGTGCCCTCCGCGCCCTCGGTGTGGTTCTCGGCGCCGCCCGACCAGGTGTCGTTGGCGAACTCGTGGTCGTCCCAGATGGCCACCACCGGGGCCGAGGCGTGCAGCGCCCGCAGGTCAGGGTCCGTCTTGTACCGGGCGTGCCGCGTGCGGTAGTCGGCGAGGGTGACGATCTCGTGGGCGGGCGCGTGCTGCCGTACGACGGTGTCGCGGGTGCCGTACTCGCCGGTGCCGTACTCGTAGATGTAGTCGCCCAGGTGCAGCCAGGCGTCCAGGTCTCCGCGCGCCGCGAGATGGCGGTACGCGGAGAAGTGGCCGGCCTCCCAGTTGGCGCAGGAGACCACGCCGAAGCGCAGGCCCGTGACGGCCGCGTCGGCCGCGGGGGCGGTGCGGGTGCGGGCGACGGGGGAGTCGGTGGGGCCCGCGGAGAAGCGGTACCAGTAGTCCGTGGCGGGGGCGAGGCCGCGGATGTCCGCCTTGACCGTGTGGTCGGAGGCGGCGGTCGCGGTGAGGGACCCCTCGGCGACGATGTCCGTGAGCGCCTTGTCGGTGGCGACGACCCAGCTCACCTCGGTGTCCGGGCCGATGCCGGAACCGGGTACGGCCTCGGGCACCGGCGTCACCCGGGTCCACAGCAGGACGCCGTCGGGCAGCGGGTCGCCGGAGGCGACGCCGTGCAGGAAGGCGGGGGCGGCACCGGCGGCACCGGCGGGCAGTGCCGCGGCGAGCGGAGCCGCGAGGACGGCTCCGGCCGCCGCGGCCTTGACGACCGTACGGCGGCTGGGCGCGCGGGAGCCGGCGCGCTCGGCGGACGACGGGACGGCCTCTTCGGTTGTTCTGTGTCGACTGGTCACGGCCGAACAGGTTACTGATCGGTATGCGCGCGAGCGGGCGAACTCGCAAAAGTTCGCCCGCTCGTCGACTGCCCGCCGGCCCGGGTTACTTGGTGACGCCCGCGTCCTTGAGCGCCTTCTGCCAGTCGGCGGCCGTGCTCGGGTTCTCGATCACCTTGTCGTTGATCTTGATGGTCGGGGTCGACCGGACGCCCTCGGAGTCGTCGAAGGACTTGCTCATGCGCATCGCCCACGCGTCATAGGTGCCGTTCTTCACGTCGTCCTGGAACTTCTTGTTGTTCTTCAGGGCGTCGACCGTGTCGGCCACCTTGATCAGGTAGTCGTCCTCGGCGAACTCGTCGGTCGTCTCCGCGGGGTGGTACTCGGACGAGTACAGGGCGGTCTTGTAGTCGATGAACGCGTCCGTGCTGACGTTCAGCGCGGCACCGAGCGCGCTCAGCGCGTTCTTCGAGCCCTCGCCGCTGAGGTTGCCGTCGAGGAAGGTGCCGATGGTGAAGGAGAGCTTGTAGTCGCCGTCCTCCATGCCCTTGTTGATGGTCTCGCCGAGGTTCTGCTCGAGGGAGGCGCAGGCCGGGCAGCGCGGGTCCTCGTAGAGGTGGACCACGTTGTCGGACTTGGAGTCGCCGGCCACGACCGTGGTGCCGTCCTTGCCGGAGGTGTTGGCCGGTGCCACCACCTTCGCCTCGGCGGCCTTCTCCCACCCGGTGGGCTTGTTCATCTGCACGACGGCGTAGCTGATGCCGCCGGCTATCGCCAGCACGCCGACGATGGAGCAGGCCACGATGACCTGCCGCTTGACCTTGTCGCGCTTGACCTGGCGCTCGCGCTCCTGGCGCAGGCGCTCACGGGCCGCCGTCTTCGCCGCCTGGCTGTTCCGCTTGCTCATGGTGATGTTCTCTCCGGGGACGCGCACACGGGCGTGTGCGGAATGGGTACGGGGGCTGACTGTCGGCGCTCGGTGACCGAGGGGTCACACGAGGGCGAGCGAGACCGGCGGCCCGCGCCGTCCCAGGGAGTGCGTGAGGATCCGCTCGCGGGCGCCGGCGGCGCGGCGGACCGCCGGGACCGGGCGGCGCGCCGCCGGGGCCCGGCGGACGGTCACGGCCGCGACGGCGAGCAGGAGCGGCCGGAAGGTCGTCGCGGCCACCGCGCCCAGCAACCGGCCCAGCGCGCGCTCGCCGCGCCGCAGCCAGGCCGCCGCGAGCAGCCCGACGCCGATGTGCGCGCCGAGCAGCAGCCAGGCGGTCGCGGGGTCGGCGTGGGCGAGCAGGGCCGCGAGCCGGTCGGTGTCGGCGCCGGTCACCCGGGTCAGCGGCGCGCCGACGCCGGCGCCCACCCCCGTGCCGTCGCCGCACAGCACGTCGAAGCCGACGGAGCGCAGGGGGCCCGTGACCGGGCCGCCCGCCCTGCCGTAGCAGACGTGCTGGCCGGTGGTGAGGACGGTGTCGGCGGCCAGCTCGAGAGGGATCAGCAGGGCGGCGATCCGCCCGAAGCCGCGCTCGCGCCGCCCGGCCAGGGCGTACGCGATCAGGAACACGGCGGCGGCGACCGCGGCCACCGTGCTCAGCGGCAGCGGGACCCCGGACAGCAGCACGTGCGACGCGGTGCTGAGCGTCACGACGAGTGCCGTGAACAGCGCCGCGCGTACGGCTCTGAGCGGGGTTCCGGATATGTCCATAGCGAATCAAGAGTGTGTCATGGGGGCCGGTAAGAGGCTCCTAAAGGGTCCCTGTGAGAGCGCCGGCGGTCACAGACCCGGGATCCGGCCGTTGCGGAAGAGGTCGACGAAGATCTGGTGGTCGGCACGCGCGCGTGCCCCGTAGGTGTGGGCGAAGTCGACCAGCAGGGGCGCGAAGCCCTCCTCGTCGGCCGCGATCGCCGCGTCGATGGCCCGCTCGGTGGAGAACGGCACCAGGGACTCGCCGGACTGGTCGTCCGCCGCCGCGTGCATCGCGGCCGTGGCCCGTCCCAGGTCGGCGACGACCTCGGCGATCTCCTCGGGGTCGTCGATGTCGTCCCAGTCCAGGTCCACCGCGTACGGCGAGACCTCGGCGACCAGCTGGCCCGCGCCGTCCAGCTCGGTCCAGCCCAGCCACGGGTCGGCGTACGCCTGCAGGGCGCGCTGGGAGATCACCGTGCGGTGGCCCTCGTGCCGGAAGTAGTCCCGGATCGCCCGGTCGGTGATGTGCCGGGAGACCGCCGGGGTCTGGGCCTGCTTGACGTAGATCACGACGTCGTTCTCCAGGGCGTCGCTGTTGCCCTCCAGGAGGATGTTGTACGACGGCAGCCCGGCGGAGCCGATGCCGATGCCCCGGCGGCCGACGACGTCCTTGACGCGGTAGGAGTCCGGGCGGGTCAGCGACGACTCGGGGAGCGTCTCCAGATAGCCGTCGAAGGCGGCCAGCACCTTGTAGCGCGTGGCCGCGTCCAGCTCGACGGAGCCGCCGCCGGCGGCGAAGCGGCGCTCGAAGTCGCGGATCTCCGTCATCGAGTCCAGCAGCCCGAACCGGGTCAGGGAACGGGCCACGCGCAGCGCGCCCAGCAGCGGGCCCTGGGCGGTGTCCAGCGTGAACGGCGGCACCTCGTCGCTCTTGGCGCCCGTGGCCAGCGAGCGGATCCGCTCGCGGTACGCGCCCGCGTACACCCGCACCAGCTCGGTGATCTGCTCGTCGCCGAGCGCCTTCGCGTACCCGATCAGCGCGATGGAGGCCGCGAAGCGCTCGAGGTCCCACGTGAAGGGGCCGACGTAGGCCTCGTCGAAGTCGTTGACGTTGAAGATCAGGCGGCCGGTGGAGTCCATGTACGTGCCGAAGTTCTCCGCGTGCAGATCGCCGTGGATCCACACCCGGGAGGTCCGCTCGTCCAGGTACGGGCCGCTGTACGTCCTCCCGCCGTCCCGCGCCGCGTCCCCTCCGCCGCTCTCCGCGTCCAGGTCGTGGTAGAAGAGGCACGCCGTGCCCCGGTAGAAGGCGAAGGCCGAGGCCGCCATCTTCCGGAACTTCACGCGGAACGCGGCCGGGTCGGCGGCCAGGAGCTCGCCGAACGCGGTGTCGAAGACGGCGAGGATTTCCTCGCCGCGGTGCTCGTCGCTGAGCTGCGGAACCGACATCGCTGGGTGCCTCCTGGTACGGGTGGTGCGTGGGTGAGTGGAGCGGAAACCGCACTCGGACCAACGTTCGGGGGCGCACGGGAGTGCCCGCGGCCCGGTGCCGGCCCGACGCGCCGGGCCCCGCACGAAGGTACGCGGCCGGAGCCCCGGAGTGTCAGTGCCGGGGCATAGACTTCGACGCTGACCCCGGACTGACCGCAGCCCGTCACCCATAGTTTTCCCAGGAGGCCGCACGTGTCCAAGCCGCCGTTCACGCACCTGCACGTCCACACCCAGTACTCGCTGCTGGACGGTGCCGCGCGGCTCAAGGACATGTTCGACGCGTGCAACGAGATGGGCATGACGCACATCGCCATGTCCGACCACGGCAACCTGCACGGGGCGTACGACTTCTTCCACTCCGCGAAGAAGGCCGGGATCACCCCGATCATCGGGATCGAGGCCTACGTCGCTCCCGAGTCGCGCCGCAACAAGCGCAAGATCCAGTGGGGTCAGCCGCACCAGAAGCGGGACGACGTCTCCGGTTCGGGCGGTTACACCCACAAGACGATGTGGGCCGTGAACAAGACGGGCCTGCACAACCTCTTCCGCCTCTCCTCCGACGCGTACGCCGAGGGCTGGCTCCAGAAGTGGCCCCGGATGGACAAGGAGACCATCTCCCAGTGGTCGGAGGGCATCGTCGCCTCCACCGGCTGCCCCTCCGGAGAGGTGCAGACCCGGCTGCGCCTCGGCCACTTCGACGAGGCCCTGAAGGCCGCCGCCGACTACCAGGACATCTTCGGCAAGGACCGCTACTTCCTGGAGCTGATGGACCACGGCATCGACATCGAGCACCGGGTCCGCGACGGCCTGCTGGAGATCGGGAAGAAGCTCGGCATCCCGCCGCTGGTGACGAACGACTCGCACTACACCTACGCGCACGAGGCGACCGCCCACGACGCCCTGCTGTGCATCCAGACCGGCAAGAACCTCTCCGACCCGGACCGCTTCCGCTTCGACGGCACCGGCTACTACCTGAAGTCCACGGACGAGATGTACGCCATCGACTCCTCGGACGCCTGGCAGGAGGGGTGCGCCAACACGCTCCTGGTCGCCGAGATGGTCGACACCGACGGCATGTTCGTCAAGCGCGACCTCATGCCGAAGTTCGACATCCCCGAGGGGTACACCGAGGTCACCTGGTTCCAGGAGGAGGTCCGCCGCGGCATGGAGCGCCGCTTCCCCGGCGGCGTCCCCGAGGACCGCCGGAAGCAGGCCGAGTACGAGATGGACGTCATCATCCAGATGGGGTTCCCGGGCTACTTCCTCGTCGTCGCCGACTTCATCATGTGGGCCAAGAAGCAGGGCATCGCCGTCGGCCCCGGCCGAGGCTCCGCGGCCGGCTCGATCGTGGCGTACGCGATGGGCATCACCGACCTCGACCCGATCCCGCACGGGCTGATCTTCGAGCGGTTCCTCAACCCCGAGCGCGTCTCCATGCCCGACGTCGACATCGACTTCGACGAGCGCAGGCGCGTCGAGGTGATCAGGTACGTGACGGAGAAGTACGGCGCCGACAAGGTCGCCATGATCGGCACGTACGGCAAGATCAAGGCGAAGAACGCCATCAAGGACTCCGCGCGCGTGCTGGGCTACCCGTACGCGATGGGCGACCGGCTCACCAAGGCCATGCCCGCCGACGTCCTCGGCAAGGGCATCGACCTCGACGGCATCACCAACCCGGAGCACCCCCGCTACAGCGAGGCCGGCGAGATCCGCTCGATGTACGAGAACGAGCCGGACGTCAAGAAGGTCATCGACACCGCCAAGGGCGTCGAGGGCCTGGTCCGGCAGATGGGCGTGCACGCCGCCGGCGTGATCATGTCCAGCGAGCCCATCGTCGACCACGCCCCCATCTGGGTGCGGCACACCGACGGCGTCACCATCACGCAGTGGGACTATCCGCAGTGCGAGTCGCTCGGCCTGCTGAAGATGGACTTCCTCGGCCTGCGCAACCTCACGATCATGGACGACGCCGTCAAGATGGTGAAGTCCAACAAGGGCATCGACCTCGACCTGCTGTCGCTGCCGCTGGACGACCCCACGACCTTCGAACTGCTCCAGCGCGGCGACACGCTCGGCGTCTTCCAGTTCGACGGCGGACCCATGCGCTCGCTGCTGCGGCTGATGAAGCCCGACAACTTCGAGGACATCTCCGCCGTCTCCGCGCTCTACCGGCCCGGCCCCATGGGCATGGACTCGCACACCAACTACGCGCTGCGCAAGAACGGCCTCCAGGAGATCACGCCGATCCACAAGGAACTGGAGGAGCCCCTCCAGGAGGTCCTGGCGGTCACCTACGGCCTGATCGTCTACCAGGAGCAGGTGCAGAAGGCCGCCCAGATCATCGCGGGCTACTCGCTCGGCGAGGCCGACATCCTGCGCCGCGTGATGGGCAAGAAGAAGCCCGAGGAGCTGGCGAAGAACTTCACCATCTTCCAGGCCGGCGCCCGCAAGAACGGCTACAGCGACGAGGCCATCCAGGCGCTGTGGGACGTGCTGGTCCCCTTCGCCGGATACGCGTTCAACAAGGCGCACTCGGCCGCCTACGGACTGGTCTCGTACTGGACGGCGTACCTCAAGGCCAACCACCCCGCCGAGTACATGGCCGCGCTGCTCACCTCGGTCAAGGACGACAAGGACAAGTCGGCGGTCTACCTCAACGAGTGCCGCCGCATGGGCATCCGGGTGCTGCCGCCCAACGTCAACGAGTCCGAGGCGAACTTCGCCGCGCAGGGCGACGACGTGATCCTCTTCGGCCTCTCCGCCGTCCGCAACGTGGGCACCAACGTCGTCGACTCGATCATCAGGTGCCGCAAGGCCAAGGGGAAGTACACCTCCTTCCCCGACTACCTGGACAAGGTGGAGGCGGTCGTCTGCAACAAGCGGACGACGGAGTCGCTGATCAAGGCCGGCGCCTTCGACGAGATGGGGCACACCCGCAAGGGCCTCACCGCGCAGTACGAACCGATGATCGACAACGTGGTCGCGGTCAAGCGCAAGGAGGCCGAGGGCCAGTTCGACCTCTTCGGCGGCATGGGCGAGGAGGAGAGCGCCGAGCCCGGCTTCGGACTCGACGTCACCTTCAGCGACGAGGAGTGGGACAAGACCTATCTGCTCGCCCAGGAGCGGGAGATGCTCGGTCTGTACGTCTCCGACCACCCGCTCTTCGGCCTGGAGCACGTGCTGTCCGACAAGGCCGACGCGGGCATCTCCCAGCTCACCGGCGGGGACTTCGGCGACGGCGCGGTCGTCACCATCGGCGGCATCATCTCCGGCCTGCAGCGCAAGATGACCAAGCAGGGCAACGCCTGGGCCATCGCCACCGTCGAGGACCTGGCCGGTTCCATCGAGTGCATGTTCTTCCCCGCGACCTACCAGCTGGTGTCCACCCAACTCGTCGAGGACGCCGTGGTGTTCGTCAAGGGCCGCCTCGACAAGCGCGAGGACGTGCCGCGGCTGGTCGCGATGGAGCTGATGATCCCCGACCTGTCCAACGCGGGCGCCAACGCGCCCGTGGTCCTCACCATCCCGGCGACCCGGGTCACCCCGCCGATGGTCAGCCGCCTCGGCGAGATCCTCACGCACCACAAGGGCGACAGCGAGGTGCGGATCAAGCTCCAGGGGCCGACGAAGACGACGGTGCTGCGTCTGGACCGGCACCGGGTGAAGCCCGATCCGGCCCTGTTCGGCGACCTGAAGGTACTGCTCGGCCCGTCCTGCCTGGCGGGCTGAACGGCCGACGCGGCGAAGGGGCGCACCCGGCACCGGGTGCGCCCCTTCGTGTCACGGCGGACGCGACGGCCCGTGTGCCGGACGTCAGTTGTGGCCGAAGCGCTTCTGCCGCTTGCGGGAAGCCGCGTCACCGGGCGACAGCGGCGGGGCGTGCTGCTCCTCGCGGTCCAGCACGGCCGACTCGGCGGCCTGCGGGGCACGGGCGGACGGGGACTGCTTACGGTCACGGTTGTTCTTGTTCTTGGCCATGGTGATCTACCTCCTGAGGGGGATCTGTCGGGCCAGGTACCGCATCAGAGTCACATAGACTGAAAAAGAACGCATATCGGGTAATTACCGTGCGTGACACGGCTGGTCGGGCCGCGGGCCGCCGAAACGCCACGCCGAAGATCGAGTTCGGCCCGTTAACCTCCGCGCCGTCGGGCAGACTCGAAGGAAGCCCGAAGCAAACCTCCCGGAAAGAGGGTGGACCGCGTGGACCGCTGCATCGTCCTGGTGGACGCCGGGTATCTGCTGGGGGCCGCCGCCAGTCTCCTCGCCGGGGAGCCCTCGCGCTCGCGCATCACCGTCGACCACGCCGCCCTCGTCCAGGGGTTGCGCGATCGCGCCGAGTCCGACACGCAGCAGCCCCTGCTGCGCATCTACTGGTTCGACGGCGCCCCCGACCGCGTCCCGCAGCCCGAACACCGCCGGCTGCGCGTGATGCCCCGGGTCACCGTCCGGCTCGGCGCCCTCACGCGCAGCGACGGACGCTGGGCGCAGAAGGGCGTGGACGCGGCCATGCACGCCGAGCTGACCGAGCTGGCCCGCAACCGGGCCTGTTCCGACGTCGTCCTGGTGACCGGCGACGGCGACCTGCTGCCCGGCATGATGGCCGCCAAGGAGCACGGCGTCGCCGTCCACCTGTGGGCCGTGCAGGCCGCCGACGGCGACTACAACCAGTCCGAGGACCTGGTCGCCGAGGCCGACGAGCGCCGCGTGCTGGACCGCGCCTGGATCACCAAGGCGGTACGGGCCAAGGAGACCGGCGGCATCTGCGCACCGCCCCCCGCGCCCCGGCCCGAGATCGCCGCGATCCTGTCCGCGCCGCTGCCCGAGTCCGCCCTGTCCACCGCGGCCGAACGGCCCGCCCGGGAACCCGCGCACCCCGTCGTGGACACCGCCGTGCGCAACGGCGCCGAGGAGCGCGCGACACCCGCCAGGGGCGTCCCCACCCCCAAGGACCTGGCCGCCCTGCGCGCCCCCGGCGCCCACCCCGCCACGCACCCGCCGAACGCCACCCTGCGCTGGTCCTCCGACAAGGGCTGGGTCGACCGGACCGCCGGCGAGCCGGCCGAGGCCGTCACGCTGCCGACGCTGGCCCAGCTCACCACGGCCGAGCAGCGCTGGGCCGACCGCGAGGAGGACATCACCACGGTCGGCGGCGACCCCTACGAGGTCGGGCAGGTCTTCGCCCGCCGCTGGGTGGAGCGCCTCGGCGACCACGTCCACCTGCAGAGGCTGTCGGGCATGTACCCCCGCATCCCGCACCGCGTCGACGGTGAGCTGCTGCGGTACGCCGCCCGGTTCGGGCTGCTGGCCCACAAGGACGACCAGATCGACGAGCACGACCGGTACGCGATCAGGGCCGGGTTCTGGCGGGAGATCGACGTGCGGACCGCCACCGAGCGGACCCCCGCCGGGGAGTGAGGCCCCGGACGAATTGATGCTTATGGGCGGACCCCGGGGTGGGGCGGGGGCGGCGACCACGTACTCTCGTCCCTTGTGAATACGCGCGCGACACAGGCACTTCGACCCGGTGGCGATGCCGTGTGCGTGGTGCGCGGACTGATCAAGACCTATGCGGCGGTACGCGGCCGGCGCGGCGTTCCCGCCGCCCCCGAGGTCCGGGCCACCGACGACGTGACGCTGGAGATCCGCCGCGGTGAGATCTTCGGACTGCTCGGGCCGAACGGCGCGGGGAAGTCCACCCTCGTCCGCCAGCTGACCGGCCTGATGCGACCCGACAGCGGAAGCGTGGAGATCCTCGGCCACGACATCGTGCGCCACCCCGAGCGGGCCGCACGGATCCTCGCCTATCTCGGCCAGGAATCCAGCGCCCTCGACGAGCTGACCGTCTCGCTCGCCGCCGAGACCACCGGACGGCTGCGCGGCCTGCACGCCCGGGACGCCCGCGCCGAGCGGGACGCCGTCCTCGACGAACTGGGCCTGACCCCCCTCGCCTCGCGCCCGCTCAAGAAGCTCTCCGGCGGACAGCGGCGCCTGGCCTGCTTCGCCGCCGCACTGGTAGGGGAGCGCCCGCTGCTCGTCCTGGACGAGCCGACCACCGGCATGGACCCGGTGGCCCGGCGCGCGGTCTGGGCCGCCGTCGACCGCCGGCGGGCCGAGCGCGGCACCACCGTGCTGCTCGTCACCCACAACGTCATCGAGGCCGAGACCGTCCTCGACCGGGTCGCCGTCCTCGACCGCGGCCGCGTGATCGCCTGCGACACCCCGGCCGGGCTCAAGGAGCGGGTCGCCGGCGAGGTCCGCGTCGACCTGGTGTGGCGCGAGAGCGCACCGCTGGGCGTGCCCGAGGTCGCCGCCCTGCGCGACCGGGCCGCGGAGTCGGGCCGCCGCTGGACGCTGCGGCTCGCCCCGGAGGAGGCCCGCACGGTCGTCGCCACCGTCACCGGCGGGGCCGCCTTCGCCGCGCTGGACGACTTCACCCTGGCCACGCCCAGCCTGGAGGACGTGTACCTGGCGCTGGGCGGCGCCGCGCGGCAGGGACTGGTCAGGGCGTGAGCGGGCGAGCGGTGAGAACGCGCGGCGCCGCGTCCGTACCGGACGGGACGAGTGTCCCCGTGAGGACTGGATCAGTGCAGACCGGCTCAGCGACCAATGGTGAAGGGGAACAGCGCGACGTGAGTGTCGTACCCGCCGAAGCCCTGTCCGACGGCGCCCCGGCCGCCCGGGAGCGGGGCGCCGCCGCGCTCGGGCCCCGGGCGCGGCTGTGGCCCTCCCTGGTGGCCGTGTACCGGGCGCAGCTGTCCCGGGCGAGGGTCGCGCGGATCCCGCTGCTGTTCGTGGCGACGTTCCAGTCGATCGGCATCATGATCCTGATGCGCGGCGTCGTGGACGGCGGCGGCGAGGCCCAGGCCGTGGTCGCCGGGTCGGCGGTGCTCGTCGTGGCCTTCGTCGCGCTGAACCTCCTCGCCCAGTACTTCGGCCAGCTGCGCGCGAGCGGCGGCCTCGACCACTACGCGACCCTGCCGGTGCCGCCCGCCGCGGTGGTGCTGGGCGCGGCGGGCGCGTACGCGTCCTTCACCGTGCCGGGGACCGTGGTGACGGCGGTGTTCGGCTGCCTGCTGTTCGGGCTGCCGATGACGCACCTGTGGGTGCTGGCGGCCGTGATCCCGCTGGCGGGCGCCGCGCTCGCCGGACTGGGAGCGGCGCTGGGGCTGCTCGCGCCCCGGCCGGAGCTCGCCACCCTGCTGGGCCAGCTGGGCATGTCGGCGGCGCTGCTGCTGGGCGTGCTGCCCGCCGAGCGGATGCCGGAGGCGGTACGGCTGGCCCGCGACCTGCTGCCCTCGACGTACGGCGTGGAGGCCTTCGCGCGCACCTTCGGAACGAGCCCCGACTGGGCCTTCGTCCTCGGTGACCTCGCCGTGTGCGCGGCGGTCGGCGTGATCTCCCTGGCCGTCGCCACCTGGGCGTACCGCCGGGCCGCCGTCCGGTGACGCGCCGCACAGGCGGGTTTGGCACGATGGCGGGGTGACCGCACCTCTGACTCCCCCTCCGCCGCCGAACGAGCACTCGTCGTCCCACGGCGGGCCGGTGCCGCCGCCCGTGGGCGCTCATGCGGTGGGCACCGCGCACCACTCCCACGGCGAACAGGACGGCCCCGGGATGCTGACCGAAACGCGGCAGGCGGCCGTGATCCTGGTGGCGGTGGCCCTCTCCGGCACCCTGCTGGGCGTGCTGTGGTGGTGGCTGGCGCCGAGCGTGCCGCTCGTCGGTGACGTGGTGGACGGCAGCTGGGTGGTCTACCTGAAGGACTCCGAGGGCGAGCAGGCCGTCGGGGTCGACGGGACCTTCACGCTGCTCGCGCTCGGGTTCGGGGCGCTCAGCGCGCTGGCCGTCTTCCTGCTGCGGCGGCGCGGGGGTGTGCCGCTGGTGGTGGCGCTGGGCGTCGGCGCCTTCCTCGGGTCGCTGCTGGCGTGGCGGGTCGGGGTGTGGCTGGGGCCCGGACAGGACGTGATCGCCCACGCGCGGGAGGTGGGCAAGGGGACGACGTTCTCCGCGCCGCTGAAGCTGGGCGCGAAGGGGGCGTGGCTGGCCTGGCCGTTCGCCGCGCTCGTGGTGCACCTGGGGCTGACGGGCCTGTTCGGTCCCCGGGACCCGGATCCGTACGCCCAGCACCAGCCGTACCACCCGCCGCAGTTCCCGCAGGGGCCCCACGGCGGGAAGTCCGCGTAGGTCAGGCGCGGCCGATGGGGGCGAGGACCGCGGCCGTCAGCTTCGCCAGGTCGTCGGGGGACAGCTCGACCTCCAGGCCGCGGCGGCCCGCCGAGACGCAGATCGTGGCGTGCCCGGAGGCCGACGCGTCCAGCACCGTCGGGAGCCGCTTGCGCTGGCCGAGGGGGGAGATGCCGCCCCGCACGTACCCCGTGGTGCGCTCCGCCAGGGCCGGGTCGGCCATCGCCGCCCGCTTGCCGCCGACCGCGGACGCCAGCGCCTTCAGGTCCAGCTGGCCCGCCACCGGGACCACCGCGACCGTCAGCGCGCCGTCGACGTCCGCCACCAGCGTCTTGAAGACGCGCTCCGGCGACACCCCCATCGCCTCGGCCGCCTCCTCGCCGTAGGACGGGTGGGCCGGGTCGTGGTCGTAGGCGTGGACCGTGTACGCCACCCCGGCCGCCGCGAGGGCCACCGTCGCGGGCGTTCCCCCCGGCTGCTGCTGCTTCTTCGACTTCTTCGCCATCCGGACCGGCACCTCAGTTGAAACTCGTCGGGCCGCGCGTCAGGTCGGACGCCGGCAAGGACGGCAGCGTACGGATGATGGCGGTCTCGGTGCGAAGGAGTTTCAGCTCGTCGCGCAGCCGGGACGCGGTGTCCGGGGCCTGGAGCAGGCGCTGCTTGGTCGGTGTGTCCAGCGTCATCGCGGCGGCGACCAGGTAGGAGACCACGCCCGGTTCGTCCGGCAGCTCCGCACCGGTCGACAGCGAGCGCTCCCGGGCCCCCGCCAGGCGTTTCTGGTACTGCCGGAACGACCGCAGCACCCCCTCGGCCAGCGCTCCCGCCTCGTCTCCGGGTTCCTCGGCCAGTGGTTCGAGCTCGGCCGTCAGGAACGGCCCCGAGGCGTCCACCGACAGCACGCGCACCCGGTTCGTCCCGGTCGCCAGCACCTCGAAGGTGCCGTCGGCCCGCTCGCGGATCGTGGCGGCGTCCGCGATGCAGGCCACCTTGTGGAAGGCCTTGGCCGGGGCCGGGCCGAACCCGGCCGCGGGCCCGCGCTCGGGCAGGGCCGTCGGGTCGGGCATGCCGGGGGCGCTGGGGGCGACCTCGTGGCCGTCGCGGATCGCCACGACGGCGAACCGGCGCGGTTCTTCCTCGGGGGTCTTCAGCAACTCGCGCATCATGGCGCGATAGCGCTCCTCGAAGACGTTCAGCGGGAGCACCAGACCCGGGAACAGCACCGAGTTCAGCGGGAAGAGGGGGAGCCGGACGGTGGTCACGACGCAGAAGCCTAATGGTCGCCGGGACGGAGGGGACCGTCGTGCCCACTTCGTGGATGGCGCGGACCCCCCGTCACCCCCGTGGCCGCACCGCCGCACGGACGTCCCCGCGCACCTGGAGGAACCGGCCGAGCGGGTCGTCCGTGTCCCGGTCCCACGGGAAGGACGTGACGTACGGGCCGGTCAGCCGCAGCTGTTCCGCCGCGTCCCGCGGGCGCTCCAGGCGGACCAGGACGTACGTCAGCAGGTTGCGCAGCTCCGCCGGCCAGGGGTCGGCCGCCGGGTACGCGGCCGACCACGCGATCGCGCGGTCGGCCGCCGCGTCCAGCCGGGCCCGGACCACGCCGGACGCCTGGCCGCCGCGGGTCAGACAGGCGAAGACCGCCCGCACCGGCAGCGCGCGCACGAACGCGTCCTCGGGGGCGTCCTGCGCGGCCGTCTCGGCGAAGTCGAGGCACTCGCGGTGGGCCCGGGGGGAGGCGGCCGCCAGGTACTCCAGGGCGGCGACGTGGCAGCCGTAGTGGTGCGGGGAGCGACGGACCGCCTGCTCCCACAGCCGCTCGAACTCGGCGTGCCCCGCGTGCGCGCCCCGGGCGGTGTCCAGCGCGACGCGCCACGGCACCGGGTCGGGCCCGCCGGCCTCGGTGGCGGCGGTGACCGCCGGGCCCACCTGGCGCAGGAGTTCGGCGCGGGCCGGTGAGTCCCAGCAGCGGTCTACGGCCAGCCGGGCCCGGACCAGCAGGGCGCCGGGGTCGTCCGGGGCGGTGGTGTGCCAGTGCTCGAGCCATTCGGAGCGGGAGCGGGCGAAGGCGGCCAGGCGGGTCGCGTAGCGGTCGCGGTGCTCCCACTCGGCGTTCTCGCGGGTGCCGGCGAGCAGGCCGGCCGCGGGCCCGTACTCGCCGCGGGCCGCGGCGACCAGGGCGGGGGCGAGGCGGTCGTCGGGGGCGTCGAGGAGCAGGTCGGCCCCGTCGTCGGCGGTCGGCGCGGCGGCGGGCCGCGACGTACGGAGGAACGCGCGCAGCATGGCCAGTACGACGGCCGACGGTGCGGGATGGTTGTGCGGTCGCCCGCGGGGCGTGCTCGCCGTCGGCGGTCGCGGTGCGGGAGCGGCGGGGAGCCCGGCGCGTCCCGTGCGCCGTCGGGGTCAGTTGCGGCGCAGGAGTCTCGTCGCACCGGCCGCGACCGTCGTGGCGAGGATCCAGCCGAGCAGGATCATCGCCGCCGCCAGCCACTGCCAGCCGCCGCGCAGCTGCCAGAAGCCCACCTGGCCCAGGTCGATGACCGGCAGCAGCAGGTCGAGGGCGAACAGGGCCGGGTTCCGGTCCGGGTGTCCGCCGTTCTCGAGCGGCGGGTGGTCGGCGCGCGAGAAGGCGAACGAGCCCGCCGCCCACAGCACCGCCATCCACACCGCGGCCCGCCCCGGCCGGTAGCCGTAGGCGACCGTCCAGTCCTGCGCGTACCCCACCAGCTTCGCGGCGAGCGGCAAGCTCTCGCGGCGCCGCCGGTGCTTGGCGAGCAGCACCTCGCGGGCGTCCTCGTCCTCGCCGCAGGCCCGCAGCACGGCGGCGAGGCGCTCGTACGGCTCCGGGTGGTACTCGGCGGTCGCGGCGCCCACCCACCGCAGCCGCTTCGCCAGCGGGAACGGCCCCCGCGGCACCAGGTTCTCGTAGGAGAAGCCGCCCATCTGCAGCCGGCCCGGGCCCGGCCAGCTGTCCGCCCGGTCGATCAGGTTGACCACCCGCGCCCCCGACAGCACCACCCGTCCGCGCGCCGGCCGCTCGCCCAGGAAGCGCAGCTCGGGCGTCTGCACCCGGCGCAGCGACAGCTCCTGGTCGTCGGTGAAGGTGAACCGGGCGTGCTCGAAGTCGACCGCGTCGCCGAACCGCCCGTCGTCCAGCCGCACCCCGCCCTCGCACTCGAAGACCTGGATCCGCGTCCCCTGTGCCGGAGTGATGCCCCGCAGCATCGGGCTGCCCAGACCCGCCGGCGTCAGGTACAGGGTGCGCTCCACCGCCAGCCGCGGGGCGTTCAGCGCGTGCCGCGTGTACGGGTTGAGCAGCCGGGCGCCGCGCAGGCTCAGGGAGACGCCGACCTGGGCGCTGCGCAGGCTCACCTCGCCGTACGACTCCAGCATCTCGGCCTGGAGGTCCTGGCCGACGGTCATGCCGTCCGCGGCGATGGAGCGGCCGCTGCGGTCCCGGTGCACGACCGCCTGGTTGAGCAGCAGGTCGGTGCCTATCTGGGCGTCGGTGAGCCGGACCCCGCCGGGGAACCGGCAGCGCGGCAGGTGCAGATCGCCCTCGGTGTGCAACCGGGCCGCCTCCAGCCGCGGCACCGAGCAGTCCACCAGCCGCAGGGTCGTGAAGCGGGTCTCGGGCAGCAGGACCTCCCGCTCGAAGCGGCAGCCCCGCAGTTCCACGTACGGCACCACCGTGCCGCCCGCGAGGTCCATCGTGTCGCTGATCTGCACGCCCACGAGCTGCAGCGAGGACACGCGGCCCGCGAGCGCGGGCGGGCCGTCGAGCAGCAGCCAGCACACGATGCGGGCCCGCACGGTCCGCTCGGGTCCCCACGGCTGCCCGCCGTGCGGATCGTCGACGAACGCGTCCCCGCTGCTCAGGTCGTACACGCTGCCGTTGCGGAAGGCCTGCCACATGCCCGCCTCCGCGACGGTCAGATCGTCCGGCAGCTCTCCGTCACGGCGGTCGTCCCCCTCGGTCACGGCGCTTCACCCCCTTCCCGGCTACTCGCGAGTCACTCACGCTTCGTACAACCGTTCATGCCCGCTGGGTGACGCGCCGAACACCGCAAGTGAGGGTGATTCGCCGGATTCCGCGGCCGGCCGTGACGAGCCGTCGCTTTCCGTATCAGCCACTGATACGCGCGAACGGTCTGCGACGCGGGTCTGAGAGAATTGGTTCCGTGATCTCCCGAATCGATCTGCGCGGCGACGCCCTCCCCGAGGGCCCCGCCCTGCGCGACCTGCTGCCCCGAGCCGACTTCGACGTCTCGGCCGCCCTGGAGAAGGTGCGTCCGATCTGCGAGGCCGTGCATCATCGTGGTGACGCGGCGCTGATCGACTTCGCCGAGCAGTTCGACGGCGTCAAGCTCGACCAGGTGCGTGTTCCGGCCGCCGCGCTCACGCGCGCGCTGGAGGAGCTCGACCCGGCCGTGCGCGCGGCCCTGGAGGAGTCCATCCGCCGCGCCCGCCTCGTCCACCGCGAGCAGCGCCGCACGACCCACACCACCCAGGTGGTGCCCGGCGGCTCGGTCACCGAGAAGTGGGTGCCGGTCGAGCGGGTCGGCCTGTACGCGCCCGGCGGCCGGTCGGTGTACCCGTCGTCCGTGGTGATGAACGTCGTCCCGGCCCAGGAGGCCGGCGTCGAGTCGATCGCGCTCGCCTCCCCCGCCCAGGCCGAGTTCGGCGGGCTGCCGCACCCGACGATCCTCGCCGCCTGCGCCCTGCTCGGCGTCGACGAGGTGTACGCGGCCGGCGGCGCCACCGCCGTCGCCATGTTCGCGTACGGCACCGAGTCCTGCCCGCCCGCCGTCATGGTCACCGGCCCCGGCAACATCTGGGTCGCCGCCGCCAAGCGGTACTTCACCGGCAGGATCGGCATCGACGCCGAGGCCGGCCCGACCGAGATCGCGGTCCTCGCCGACTCGACGGCCGACCCGGCGCACGTCGCCTCCGACCTGATCAGCCAGGCCGAGCACGACCCGCTGGCCGCCGCCGTCCTGGTCACCGACTCCGTGGAGCTGGCCGACGCGGTCGAGCGCGAGCTGGAGCCGCAGGTCGCGGCCACCAAGCACGTCGACGACCGGATCGTGCCCGCGCTCAAGGGGCGGCAGTCCGCGATCGTGCTGGTCGACGGGGTCGAGGAGGGGCTGCGCGTGGTCGACGCGTACGGCGCCGAGCACCTGGAGATCCAGACCGCCGACGCCGCCGCCGTCGCCGAGCGCGTGAAGAACGCCGGCGCGATCTTCGTCGGCCCCTGGGCGCCCGTCTCCCTCGGCGACTACGCGGCCGGGTCCAACCACGTCCTGCCCACCGGTGGCTGCGCCTGCCACTCCTCGGGCCTGTCGGTCCAGTCCTTCCTGCGCGGCATCCACATCGTCGACTACACGCGGGACGCGCTGGCCGAGGTCGCGCACCACGTGGTGACGCTGGCCGAGGCGGAGGACCTGCCCGCGCACGGCGCGGCGATCAAGGCGCGGTTCGAGTGGAAGGTGCCCGAGAGCAAGTGACGTTCGGAATCGACGATCTGCCCGTACGGGACGAGCTGCGCGGCAAGTCCCCCTACGGCGCGCCCCAGCTGGACGTGCCCGTACGGCTGAACACCAACGAGAACCCCTACCCGCTGCCCGAGGCGCTGGTCGAGCGGATCACCGAGCGGGTCCGCGAGGCCGCCCGCCACCTCAACCGCTACCCGGACCGGGACGCGGTCGAACTGCGCACCGAGCTCGCCGGGTACCTGACGAAGACCTCCGGGCATCCCCTGGACACGAGCAACGTCTGGGCGGCCAACGGCTCCAACGAGGTCATCCAGCAGCTGCTGCAGACCTTCGGCGGCCCGGGCCGCACCGCGATCGGCTTCGAGCCGTCGTACTCGATGCACGGCCTCATCGCGCGCGGCACCGGCACGGGCTGGATCTCCGGTCCGCGCCGCGACGACTTCACCATCGACGTGGACGCCGCCGCGCGGGCCGTCGCCGAGCACCGCCCGGACGTCGTGTTCATCACGACCCCCAACAACCCCACGGGCAACGCGGTCCCGCCCGAGACGGTCCTCGCCCTGTACGAGGCCGCACAGGCGGCGAAGCCGTCCATGGTGGTCGTGGACGAGGCCTACGTCGAGTTCAGCCACGGAGCCTCGCTGCTGCCGCTGCTCGACGGACGGCCGAACCTCGTCGTCTCCCGCACGATGTCGAAGGCGTTCGGCGCGGCGGGCCTGCGCCTGGGCTACCTCGCCGCGCACCCGGCCGTCGTCGACGCCGTGCAGCTCGTCCGGCTGCCCTACCACCTGTCGGCCGTGACCCAGGCGACCGCGCTGGCCGCCCTGGAGCACACGGACACGCTGCTGAAGTACGTCGAGCAGCTGAAGGCCGAGCGGGACCGGCTGGTGGCCGAACTGCGCGCCCTCGGCTACGAGGTCACCGAGTCCGACGCCAACTTCGTCCAGTTCGGGCGGTTCGCGGACGCGCACGCCACCTGGCGGAAGATCCTCGACCGGGGCGTCCTGGTGCGGGACAACGGCGTACCGGGATGGCTGCGGGTGACCGCCGGCACCCCTCAGGAGAACGACGCGTTCCTCGATGCGGTACGCGAACTGAAGAAGGAACAGGAGCAGAGCGGATGAGCCGCGTCGGGCGCGTGGAGCGCACCACCAAGGAGACCTCGGTCCTCGTCGAGATCGATCTCGACGGCACCGGCAAGACCGACATCGCCACCGGCGTCGGTTTCTACGACCACATGCTCGACCAGCTCGGCCGGCACGGTCTGTTCGACCTGACCGTGAAGACCGACGGCGACCTGCACATCGACTCCCACCACACCATCGAGGACACCGCCCTCGCCCTGGGCGCCGCCTTCAAGCAGGCCCTCGGCGACAAGGTGGGCATCTACCGCTTCGGCAACTGCACGGTCCCGCTGGACGAGTCCCTCGCCCAGGTCACCGTCGACCTGTCCGGCCGCCCCTACCTCGTGCACACCGAGCCCGAGAAGATGGCGCCGATGATCGGCGAGTACGACACCACGATGACCCGCCACATCCTGGAGTCCTTCGTCGCGCAGGCGCAGATCGCGCTGCACGTGCACGTGCCGTACGGGCGCAACGCGCACCACATCGTGGAGTGCCAGTTCAAGGCGCTCGCCCGGGCCCTGCGCTACGCCTCGGAGCGCGACGCGCGCGCCGCCGGCATCCTGCCCTCCACGAAGGGCGCGCTGTGAACGGCTCCTCGACCGCGCTGATCTTCGTCGGCCTGCTCCTCGTCGGCGGGATCATCTCCTTCGTCAAGCAGAAGATGCCCACGCAGCTCATCGTCCTGCTCTCCATCGGCGCCGCGATGTGTCTCGTCGCGGGTGTCCTGAGGCTGGAGGTGTGGAATTGACCTCCCCCGCCAAGCGGGTCGTCGTCTTCGACTACGGCTTCGGCAACGTCCGCTCCGCCGAGCGTGCCCTCGCGCGCGCGGGAGCCGACGTCGAGATCACCCGTGACTACGACAAGGCCATGGACGCCGACGGGCTGCTGGTCCCCGGCGTCGGCGCCTTCGCCGCCTGCATGGAGGGCCTGAAGGCCGCCCGCGGCGACTGGGTCGTCGAGCGCCGGCTGGCCGGCGGACGCCCCGTGATGGGCATCTGCGTCGGCATGCAGATCCTCTTCGCCCGCGGCATCGAGCACGGCGTGGAGGCCGAGGGCCTGGACGAGTGGCCCGGCACGGTCGGTCCCCTCCAGGCCGACGTCGTGCCCCACATGGGCTGGAACACGGTCGAGGCACCGGCCGGCTCCCAGCTCTTCGCCGGCCTCGACGCGGACGCCCGCTTCTACTTCGTGCACTCCTACGCCGTGCACGACTGGTCGCTGGAGACGCACAACCCGCTGATCGCCGCGCCCAAGGTCACCTGGTCCACGCACGGCAGGCCCTTCGTGGCGGCCGTGGAGAACGGCGCCCTGTGGGCCACCCAGTTCCACCCCGAGAAGTCCGGCGACGCCGGAGCCCAGCTCCTCACCAACTGGATCGAGACCCTGTAGAGATGAGCAAGCTCGAACTCCTCCCCGCCGTCGACGTCCGCGACGGCCAGGCCGTCCGCCTCGTGCACGGCGAGTCCGGCACCGAGACCTCCTACGGCTCCCCGCTGGAGGCCGCCCTCGCCTGGCAGCGCTCCGGCGCCGAGTGGCTGCACCTCGTCGACCTGGACGCCGCGTTCGGCACCGGGGACAACCGCGAGCTGATCGCCGAGGTCGCGAAGGCCATGGACATCAAGGTCGAGCTGTCGGGCGGCATCCGCGACGACGACACCCTCGCCGCCGCGCTCGCCACCGGCTGCACCCGCGTCAACCTCGGCACGGCCGCCCTGGAGACCCCCGAGTGGGTCGCCAAGGTCATCGCCGAGCACGGCGACAAGATCGCGGTCGGTCTGGACGTACGGGGCACCACCCTGCGCGGCCGCGGCTGGACCCGCGACGGCGGTGACCTCTACGAGACGCTGGACCGCCTGGACAAGGAGGGCTGCGCCCGGTATGTCGTCACCGACATCGCCAAGGACGGCACCCTCCAGGGCCCCAACCTGGACCTCCTGAAGAACGTCTGCGCGGTCACCGACCGCCCGGTCGTGGCCTCCGGCGGCGTGTCCTCCCTGGACGACCTGCGCGCGATCGCCGGTCTCGTCCCCGCCGGTGTCGAGGGCGCCATCGTCGGGAAGGCCCTGTACGCGAAGGCGTTCACCCTGGAAGAGGCCTTGGAGGCTGTGTCGACATGACGTCCGAAGCCGTACGGCGCGTGCAGAGCGGAAGTCCCTGGGAAGAGTCCTTCGGTTTCGCACGGGCCGTCGCGGCGGGCGACCGTGTCGTCGTGGCGGGCACGACCGCCTTCAAGGGCGACGTGCTGTACGGCGAGGGCGACCCCTACGAACAGACGAAGGTGGCCTTCGCCACCGCCCTCGAGGCGATCGGCGAGTTCGGGCTGGGCATCGAGTCCGTGATCCGGACCCGGGTGTACCTGGCCCACTCGCGCGACGTCGACGAGGTGGGCCGGGCCCACAAGGAGCTGTTCGCCTCCGTGCGCCCGGCCACGACCCTGCTGGTCGTGGAGGGCTTCATCGACTCGCGGGTCCTGGTGTCGGTGGAGCTGGAAGCATTCAGAGAGCAGCAAGAGGCTAGAGGAGCCGTGGATTCATGACCCTGGCGGTCCGAGTCATCCCCTGCCTGGACGTGGACAACGGCCGGGTCGTCAAGGGCGTCAACTTCCAGAACCTGCGCGACGCGGGCGACCCCGTCGAGATGGCCAAGGTGTACGACGCCGAGGGCGCCGACGAGCTGACGTTCCTGGACATCACCGCCTCGTCGGGCAACCGCGAGACGACCTACGACGTGGTGCGCCGCACCGCCGAGCAGGTGTTCATCCCGCTGACCGTCGGCGGCGGCGTGCGCACCGCCGAGGACGTCGACAAGCTGCTGCGGGCCGGCGCGGACAAGGTGGGTGTCAACACCGCCGCCATCGCCCGCCCGGACCTGATCCGCGAGATCGCCGAGCGCTTCGGCCGCCAGGTCCTGGTGCTGTCGGTGGACGCGCGCCGCACCGAGGCGGGCTCCTTCGAGGTGACCACCCACGGCGGCCGGCGCGGCACCGGCATCGACGCGGTCGAGTGGGCGCACCGGGCCGCCGAGCTGGGCGCGGGGGAGATCCTGCTCAACTCGATGGACGCGGACGGCACGAAGGACGGCTACGACCTGGAGATGATCGCGGCGGTCCGCAAGCACGTCACGGTCCCGGTGATCGCCTCCGGCGGCGCCGGCCGCCTCGCCGACTTCCCGCCGGCCGTCACCGCGGGCGCGGACGCGGTGCTGGCGGCGTCCGTCTTCCACTTCGGCGACCTGCGCATCGGCCAGGTGAAGGACACGCTGCGGGAGGCGGGCCACCCCGTCCGCTGACACCCCGTACGACAGCCCCGGCCGCCGGACGGCCGGGGCTTTCCCGTTCCGCGTCCGAGGGGACCGAAGAGGACCGCCTCCGAGAGGACCACCGTCCGTGCCGAACACGCTGACACCGCGGGCCGCCGCCACCCCGCTCCCGGCCCACCGCGACGCCAACGTGCTGCGCTGGGTCGCCGCCTACACCGCCTCCATGCTCGGCGACACCGTCTTCTTCCTGGCCCTGTCCTGGGCCGCCGTGCGCGGCGGCACCCCCGCCCAGGCCGGGATCGTCACCGCCGTGAGCGCGGTGCCCCGGGCGCTGCTCATGCTCGGCGGCGGTGTGGTCGCCGACCGGCTGGGTCCGCGCCGGGTCGTCATCGGCAGCGACGCCGTACGGTGCGTCACCGTCCTGACGGTCGCCGCGGTGCTCTTCGCGGCCGACCCCGGGCTGTGGCTGCTGGTGCTGCTCGCCGTCGTCTTCGGCACCGTCGACGCCGTGTTCATGCCCGCCGTCGGAGCGCTGCCCGCCCGCATCACCGCCGGGGACCAGCTCGCCCGCGTCCAGGGCATGCGCGGTCTCGCCGTCCGCTTCGCCGCCGTCGTCGGCGCCCCGCTCGGCGGGCTCGGCGTGGCCGTCGGCGGTTCGGCCGCCGCCTTCGCCCTGGCCGGGCTGCTGATCGCCGTGTCGGTTCCGCTGCTGGTGTCCGTGCGCATGCGGGAACTGCCCGCCGACGACGCGGCGTCCGGCACCACGGCGTGGCGGGACCTGCTGGCCGGGCTCCGGTACATCCGCCGGCACCGCGTCCTCGGCCCGCTGATGGTGACCATCGCGCTGGGCGACCTCGGTTTCGTCGGCCCCCTCAACGTGGGGCTGACCCTGCTCGCCGACGAACGCGGCTGGGGCGCCTCCGGGATGGGCTGGGTGCTCGCGGGGTTCGGCGTCGGCGCCGGCACGGCGGCCCTGCTGCTGACCGTACGGGGGCACCTGCCGCGCGCCGGGTGGGTCGCCGCCGGCGCCATCGTCCCCGGCGCCGCCGCGATCGGCGCCCTGCCGCACGCCCCCGGTCTCGCCGTCGCCGTCGGCACCGCGGTGGCCGTCGGGCTGCTCACGGGACTCAGCGGCGCCGTGTGCGGGGCCCTGCTGCAGACCCAGTCCGACCCCGCCTTCCTGGGGCGCGTCACGGCGGTCGCCGGCATCGTCAGCCTGGGCGTGGCACCGCTCAGCATGCCGCTCTCCGCGGCGGCCATCGGTGCCTGGGGCACCGGCCCGGTCTTCGCGACGAGCGCCGCGGTCTGCGCCCTCGGCGGGCTGGTCGCCCTGTGCGCCCCCGGGGTACGCCGGGCCGAGCTGCCGGCGTGAACGCGCGGGGCGGGGCGGGCCGACCGCGCCGCCCCCCGGACGCCCCGCGCGGCGCCCCGGCCCTCAGATACCGAGCCGCCTGGACTCGCTCAGCCTGGCGATCGCCTCCTTCTCGCCCTCCAGCTCCACCCTCGCCGCGCTCTGCCGGCCGTACGCGAACAGCAGCAGCTCGGACGGCTCGCCCGTCGCCGTCACCACCGGCGTACCGCGGCGGGCGACCGCCGTCTGGCCGTTCGGGCGGCGCAGCACCAGGCCCGTCGGGATGCCCCGGCCCATCAGGCGGGCGGCGCGCTCCAGCCGGGACCACAGGGCGTCCTGGAAGACCGGGTCCAGCTCGCGCGGCGACCAGTCCGGCTGGGCGCGGCGGACGTCCTCGGCGTGGACGTAGAACTCCACCGTGTTCGCCGCCTCGTCGACCTGCTTGAGCTGGAACGGCGAGAACCGGGGAGGGCCGGTGCGGATCAGCCGGATCAGCTCCTCGTACGGCTTCGCCCCGTACTCCTCCATCACCCGGTCCAGACGGGACGCCAGCTGCTTGACCAGGGCGCCGCCGGCGGCGTCCGGCCGGCGCTCGCGGATCACCACGTGCGCGGCCAGGTCCCGGGTCCGCCACCCCTCGCAGAGGGTGGGGGCGTCCGGGCCCGCCGTCTCCAACAGGTCGGCCAGCAGAAGTCGTTCACGCTTCGCGAATGTCGACATGGCAGCCAGCCTACGGCCGCGCTCCGGGTCCGCCCAGTGGACGGCGCCGGGGCGTGTCCCGCGCGCGCGGCACAATGGGCGTCATGACCAGCAGCTCCCCCCGGCGCCCCAGCCCGCTCGACCCGCGGATCGCGGCGCGCCTCAAGCGCAGCGCCGACGGCCTCCTGCCCGCCATCGCCCAGCAGTACGACACCGGGGAGGTGCTGATGCTCGGCTGGATGGACGACGAGGCGCTGCACCGCACGCTCACCACCGGCCGCTGCACCTACTGGTCGCGCAGCCGCCGGGAGTACTGGGTCAAGGGCGACACCTCCGGGCACTTCCAGTGGGTGAAGTCCGTCGCCCTGGACTGCGACGCCGACACCGTCCTGGTCAAGGTCGACCAGGTCGGCGCCGCCTGCCACACCGGCGCCCGCACCTGCTTCGACGCGGACGTGCTGCTCGGGGACGGCACGGGTGCCGACGCGCCCGGCGCGGATCAGTAGGGTCTGCCCACATGGACGACATGGACGTCATGGACCTCGACACCTTCCGCAAGCTGGCCGCCGACCGCCGGGTGATCCCGGTCAGCCGCAAGCTCCTCGCCGACGGCGACACCCCGGTCGCCCTGTACCGCAAGCTCGCCGCAGAGCGCCCCGGCACGTTCCTGCTGGAGTCCGCGGAGAACGGCCGCTCCTGGTCCCGGTACTCCTTCGTCGGCGTCCGCAGCGCCGCCACCCTCACCGAGCGGGACGGCGAGGCCCACTGGCAGGGCACCCCGCCCGTCGGCGTCCCCACCGACGGCGACCCGCTCGCCGCCCTGCGCGCCACCGTCGAGGCCCTGCACACCCCCCGCGACCTCGCCCACGACCTGGGCCTGCCGCCCTTCACCGGCGGCATGGTCGGCTACCTCGGCTACGACATCGTGCGCCGCCTGGAGAAGGTCGGCCCCGGGGAGCGCGACGACCTGAAGCTCCCCGAGCTGACCATGCTGCTCACCAGCGACCTCGCCGTCATGGACCACTGGGAGGGCTCGGTCCTGCTGATCGCCAACGCGATCAACCACAACGACCTGGAGACCGGCGTCGACGAGGCCTACGCCGACGCGATCGCCCGCCTGGACGTCATGGAGGCCGACCTCACGCGCGCGGTCGCCCAGCCCCCGGCCGCCCTGCCGCCCTCCGAGCTGCCCGAGTACACCGCACTGTGGGGCGGCCCCGACTTCCAGGAGGCCGTCGAGGACATCAAGGAGCGCATCCGCGCGGGCGAGGCCTTCCAGGTCGTCCCCTCGCAGCGCTTCGAGACGCCGTGCACGGCGAGCGCCCTGGACGTCTACCGGGTGCTGCGCGCCACCAACCCGTCCCCGTACATGTACCTGCTGCGCCTCGACGGCTTCGACGTCGTCGGGTCGTCACCGGAGGCGCTGGTCAAGGTCGAGGACGGGCGCGCCATGGTCCACCCCATCGCCGGGACCCGCCACCGGGGCGCCACCCCCCAGGAGGACCAGGCCCTCGCCGAGGAGCTGCTCGCCGACCCCAAGGAGCGCGCCGAGCACCTGATGCTGGTCGACCTCGGCCGCAACGACCTCGGACGCGTCTGCGAACCCGGCTCGGTCGAGGTGGTGGACTTCATGTCCGTCGAGCGCTACTCGCACGTCATGCACATCGTCTCGACGGTCACCGGACGGATCGCCCCGGGCCGCACCGCCTTCGACGTCCTCACCGCCTGCTTCCCGGCCGGCACCCTCTCCGGCGCCCCCAAGCCGCGCGCCCTGCAGATCATCGACGAACTCGAACCGTCCCGGCGCGGCCTGTACGGCGGCTGCGTCGGCTACCTCGACTTCGCGGGCGACTCCGACACCGCCATCGCCATCCGCACGGCCCTGCTGCGCGACGGCACGGCCTACGTGCAGGCGGGCGCCGGGATCGTCGCCGACTCCGACCCGGTCGCCGAGGACACCGAGTGCCGCAACAAGGCGGCGGCGGTGCTGCGAGCGGTGCACACCGCCAACCGGCTGGGGCGATAGGGCCATTCTCACGCCGCGGATTCCGGGCCCCGGGTGACGAATCGCCCGGGGTCCGGGCGATAGTGGAGTACGTGACAGCTGTTCCTCACCCCCGTATCCCCGCCGCAGGACCCGCCCGGGCCGGCCGCCGGAGCCTCGCCGCCGCCCTGCTGTGCGGTGCGCTCGGCGCGGCCGTCGCCCTGCTCGCCACCCGGCAGGAGTGGTCGGAGGGCACCGCGACGGTGGCCGGCGGCGCGTTCCCCCTGTCCGCCAAGGGCAGCGACGTCACGGGCGTCCCCGCGGCGCTCGCGATAGTGGGTCTCGCCGCGCTCGTCGCCGTCTTCGCCGTCCGCCGCGCCGGCCGGTTCGCCGTCGCCGTCCTGCTCGCGCTGAGCGGCGCGGGCACCGTCGCCGCGGCGCTGGCCGGTGCCTCCGACAGCTCCGCGCTGGACGACAAGGCAGCCAAGGCCGCCGGCGACACCTCGGCCACCGTGGACGCCCTCTCCCACACCGCCTGGCCCTACGCCGCGGCCGCGGGCGGCGTCCTGCTCCTGCTGGCCGGGCTGCTCGCCCTGCGCTACGGCCGGCTGTGGCCCGCGATGTCCGGCCGCTACGAACGCGACGGCACCCCGCGCCCGCGCCGCAGGCCGCAGGCCGTGGACCCCGACCGTCCCGAGGACCTGTGGAAGGCCCTGGACCGCGGCGAGGACCCGACCGGCGCCTGACCCGCCGCGACCGGGCACGGACCCGCGGTTCGGCCGCGCACGCGGGGGCACCCGTACACGCGCCACGCGCGCCCGGGGCGTCCGGCGGCCGTCACGCGTGCGTGGAGGAGCACCCCCGGTCACGACGCGCGCGCCCGTGCGGGACAATGGGCGCGAGCGTCCTGCTCAGACACGTACACAGCAACGAGGAGCAAGCAATGGCGGGCAGCAGCCACGGTCACACCCCGGCCGCCTGGGCGGGTGTCATCATCACCTTCATCGGTTTCTGCATCGCGGGCGTGTTCATGGTGGCGGCCCAGCCGGCGGGCTTCTGGGCCGGCATGGCGGTCGTGCTCCTCGGTGGCATCGTGGGCTTCATCATGCGCATGATGGGCCTCGGCCAGCCGAAGGAGAACCACCCGGTGCACCGGGTCGCCGGTGAGCGCGAGCCGGTCGGCGCCAAGGGCTGACCCGGCCGCGGTCGCGCAGTACTCCCTGAGGGGTGGACCGGCACCTGGGTGCCGGGGCCGCCCCTCACGTGCGCGTACGGCCCGTGCCGGGCAGAATGCGGGGCGTGGACGCCGAGAGCCGGAAACCGATCCCGAGCAGCGCCCCGCCCCGCTCGGGCGCGGCGGCCGTCGCGGCCCGCGCCGCCGTCCCGGCCGGGGTGCTGGCGGCCGTCGTCGGCGCCTTCGCCTACGTGGGCGGCGTGGACCCCGGTGAACCCGGTCACTACCCCGTCTGCCCGCTGCTGCGCTTCACCGGCGTCTACTGCCCCGGCTGCGGCGGTCTGCGCAGCGCCCACGCGTTCGTCCACGGGGACGTCCTGGCCGCGCTGCACGCCAACGCCCCGGCCGTCCTCGGCTACCTGGGCTTCGCCGCGCTGTGGACCGTCTGGATGATCCGCGCGGTGCGCGGCCGGCCCGTCAGGGTCGACCTGGGTCCGGTGCACCTGTGGACGCTGGGCACGTTGTTGCTGGTCTTCACGGTTGTCCGGAACCTGCCGTTCGGCGGCTGGCTCCGTCCCTGAACACGCGCCGGGCGTCCAGGTGCCGGGACCGCCGGCCACCGGATGCGAGGCCTGCTCGTCCCTCCGGATACCATCGGAGGGACCACAGGTTTCGCCGTCCGAAAGTCTGAAAGGGGGCCGCTCGCGTGAGTGTGCTCGACGAGATCATCGACGGAGTCCGTGCCGACCTCGCGGAACGGCAGGCACGCGTCAGCCTCGACGAGCTCAAGGACCGCGCGGCCAAGGCCCGCCCCGCCAAGGACGGCGTGAGCGCCCTGCGGGGCGACGGCGTCAAGGTCATCTGCGAGGTCAAGCGCTCCAGCCCGTCCAAGGGCGCGCTGGCCGCCATCGCCGACCCGGCCGGACTCGCCGCGGACTACGAGGCGGGCGGCGCGGCCGTCATCTCCGTCCTCACCGAACAGCGCCGCTTCGGCGGCTCGCTGGCCGACCTGGACGCCGTCCGCGCGCGCGTGGACATCCCCGTGCTGCGCAAGGACTTCATCGTCACGTCGTACCAGCTGTGGGAGGCCCGGGCGCACGGCGCCGACCTCGCGCTGCTGATCGTCGCCGCCCTCGACCAGCCGGCCCTGGAGTCGCTGATCGAGCGCGCCGAGTCCATCGGACTCACCCCGCTCGTCGAGGTGCACGACGAGGACGAGGTCGAGCGCGCGGTGGACGCCGGCGCCAAGGTCATCGGTGTCAACGCGCGCAACCTGAAGACGCTCGAGGTCGACCGCGGCACGTTCGAGCGGGTCGCCCCGGAGATCCCCGCACACATCGTCAAGGTCGCCGAATCCGGCGTCCGCGGCCCGCACGACCTCATCGCCTACGCCAACGAGGGCGCGGACGCGGTCCTGGTCGGCGAGTCCCTGGTCACCGGCCGCGACCCCAGGACCGCCGTCTCCGACCTGGTGGCCGCGGGCGAGCACCCGGCACTGCGGCACGGCCGCGGCTGACACACCGGTAGGCTGACCCCGATGACGCCCCCGCTCGCCCCGGCCCCCCGGGACCCGTACGCCCGCCTCGCGCGCGGCTGCCGGCCCCGGGGCTGCCGCGCGCCCGCCCGCCGGGTGCACGGCCGCCGGGTGCGGTACGTCATCGGTGACGAACCCGGGCAGGTCAACGGCATGCGATGGCACCGGCCCCCCAGGGGCGCGGGGCGGTAGCGCCCATGCGACCGCGTCGCATGGGCGCTACCGGCCGCATCGGGCCGGTAGCCGACCGACACCCCGCCCCCACGGCGATCAGTCCCCACCAGACACTCACCGTGAGGTCCACGCATGCCCAGCAACTTCTTCATCCCCGATCCGGAGGGTGAGATCCCCAGCGCCGAAGGCTACTTCGGCGCCTTCGGCGGCAAGTTCATCCCCGAGGCCCTCGTCGCGGCGGTCGACGAGGTGGCCGTCGAGTACGACAAGGCCAAGTCCGACCCGGAGTTCGCCCGGGAGCTGGACGACCTCCTCGTCCACTACACCGGCCGCCCCTCGGCGCTCACCGAGGTCCCCCGTTTCGCCGCGGAGGCGGGCGGCGCCCGTGTCTTCCTCAAGCGCGAGGACCTGAACCACACCGGCTCGCACAAGATCAACAACGTGCTCGGCCAGGCCCTGCTCACCAAGCGCATGGGCAAGACCCGCGTGATCGCCGAGACCGGCGCCGGCCAGCACGGCGTGGCGACGGCGACCGCCTGCGCGCTGTTCGGCCTCGACTGCACCATCTACATGGGCGAGATCGACACCCGGCGCCAGGCCCTCAACGTGGCCCGCATGCGCATGCTCGGCGCCGAGGTCATCGCCGTGAAGTCCGGCAGCCGCACGCTGAAGGACGCCATCAACGAGGCGTTCCGCGACTGGGTCGCCAACGTCGACCGCACCCACTACTTGTTCGGCACGGTCGCCGGCCCCCACCCCTTCCCGGCGATGGTGCGCGACTTCCACCGCGTCATCGGCGTCGAGGCCCGCCGCCAGATCCTGGAGCAGGCCGGACGCCTCCCCGACGCCGCGATCGCCTGCGTCGGCGGCGGCTCCAACGCCATCGGCCTCTTCCACGCCTTCATCCCCGACGCGGACGTCCGCCTCATCGGCTGCGAGCCCGCCGGGCACGGCATCGAGACCGGCGAGCACGCGGCCACCCTGACCGCGGGCGAGCCCGGCATCCTGCACGGCTCCCGGTCCTACGTCCTCCAGGACGACGAGGGCCAGATCACCGAGCCGTACTCGATCTCGGCCGGCCTGGACTACCCGGGCATCGGGCCCGAGCACGCCTACCTCAAGGACTCCGGCCGCGGCGAGTACCGCGCGGTCACCGACGACGCCGCCATGCAGGCGCTGCGCCTGCTGTCCCGCACCGAGGGCATCATCCCGGCCATCGAGTCCGCCCACGCCCTCGCCGGCGCGCTGGAGGTCGGCAGGGAGCTGGGCACGGACGGGCTGATCGTGGTCAACCTGTCCGGCCGCGGCGACAAGGACATGGACACCGCCGCCCGCTACTTCGGGCTGTACGACACCGACGCCGAGGTCGCCGAGGACGCCTCCGGCACCGCCGAGATCGAGGGGGACGCCAAGTGAGCGGGAACGTGCAGCTGCTGAACGACACCCTCGCCGCGGCGAGGTCCGAGGGCCGCGCCGCCCTCATCGCCTACCTCCCGGCCGGGTTCCCGACCGTGGACGGCGGCATCGCGGCGATCAAGGCCGTCATCGAGGGCGGCGCCGACGTCGTCGAGGTCGGCCTGCCGCACAGCGACCCCGTCCTGGACGGCCCGGTCATCCAGACCGCCGACGACATCGCGCTGCGCGGCGGCGTGCGGATCGCCGACGTGATGCGCACCGTCCGCGAGGCGCACGAGGCCACCGGCAAGCCGATCCTCGTCATGACCTACTGGAACCCCATCGACCGCTACGGCGTCGAGCGCTTCACCGCCGAGCTCGCCGAGGCGGGCGGCGCCGGGTGCATCCTGCCCGACCTGCCCGTGCAGGAGTCGGCGCTGTGGCGGGAGCACGCGGACAAGCACGGCCTCGCCACGGTCTTCGTGGTCGCGCCCAGCAGCAAGGACGCGCGGCTCGCCGAGATCACCGCGGCCGGCAGCGGCTTCGTCTACGCCGCCTCCCTCATGGGCGTCACCGGCACCCGCGAGTCGGTCGGCGCGCAGGCCGAGGAGCTGGTGCGGCGCACCCGCGCCACCACCGACACCCCGGTCTGCGTCGGACTCGGCGTCTCCAACGCGGCCCAGGCCGCCGAGGTCGCCGGCTTCGCCGACGGCGTGATCGTCGGCTCCGCCTTCGTCAAGCGGATGCTGGACGCCCCCGACGAGCGGGCCGGCCTGGAGGGCGTCCGCGCGCTCGCCGCCGACCTGGCGAAGGGCGTGCGCCGGCAGGCGTGACGGCAAGCACGTGAACAGGGGTCCCCCGTACGGGTGGACCTGGGACCGGGGAGGCGCTGGGCGCCTCCCCGGTTCGTTCTGCGGGGTGTGAGCGACAAGAACCGAGAGGGACAGCGCACCGCCCGTCAGAAGCTGGCGGCCCAGCGCGAGAAGCAGAAGTCCAGGGACAAGCGCCGGCGCGCGCTGATCGTGGGCGCGTCCGTGGTCTGCGTCCTGGGACTGGCCGCGGTGGTCGGCGTGGTCGCCGCGAACGCCGGCAAGGACGACGGCAGCGAGTCGGCCGGTCCGGTCGTGGTGCCCTCGGGGGCCCAGGGCAAGGACAGCCTGGCCATCCCCGTCGGCAAGGAGAGCGCCAGGTCGACGCTCACCGTCTGGGAGGACTTCCGCTGCCCGGCCTGCAAGGCCTTCGAGCTGGCGTACCGCGACACGATCCACGAGCTCGTCGGCGCCGGACAGCTCAAGGTCGAGTACCACCTGGCGACGATCATCGACGGCAACATGGGCGGCAGCGGTTCCCGCAGGGCGGCCAACGCCGCCGCCTGCTCCCAGGACGCCGGCACGTTCCCGGCCTACCACGACGTGCTGTACAGCAACCAGCCCGAGGAGACCGACGACGCCTTCGCCGACAACGGCAAGCTGATCGAGCTGGCCGGCAAGGTGGACGGCCTGGACACGCCCGCCTTCCGGAAGTGCGTGAAGGACGGCACGCACGACAGCTGGGTCGAGAAGTCCAACAAGGCCTTCCTGAGCGCCGGCTTCAGCGGCACGCCGACCGTGCTGCTGGACGGCAGGAACATCTACAAGGAGGAGTCCATGACCCCGGCCAAGCTGAAGCAGCTCGTGCAGGACGCCGACAAGTAGGCCACCTCGGCCCGCCCGTTACGGACCCGTAGCCGGGCTGCCCGCCGTGCTGCCCGTCCCACACGGTAGCGTCGACCCTGCCATGGAACTTGCCTTCATTCCCAGCCCGTCGCGCGGGGTGCTGCACCTCGGTCCCATCCCGCTGCGCGGCTACGCGTTCTGCATCATCATCGGCGTCTTCGTTGCCGTCTGGCTCGGCAACAAGCGCTGGATCGCCCGGGGCGGGCGGGCCGGCACGGTGGCCGACATCGCGGTCTGGGCCGTTCCGTTCGGCCTGGTCGGAGGCCGGCTCTACCACGTGATCACGGACTACGAGCTGTACTTCAGCGAGGGCCGCGACTGGGTGGACGCCTTCAAGATCTGGGAGGGCGGCCTCGGCATCTGGGGCGCGATCGCGCTCGGCGCGCTCGGTGCCTGGATCGGCGCCCGGCGCCGGGGCGTCCCGATGCCCGCGTACGCCGACGCCGTCGCCCCGGGCATCGCCCTCGCCCAGGCCCTCGGCCGCTGGGGCAACTGGTTCAACCAGGAGCTGTACGGCAGGCCCACCGACCTGCCCTGGGCGCTGAAGATCACGTCGTCGGCCGACGGGCGGGTGCCGGGCACGTACCACCCGACGTTCCTGTACGAGTCGCTGTGGTGCATCGGCGTCGCCCTGCTCGTCATCTGGGCCGACCGCCGCTTCAGGCTCGGCCACGGGCGGGCGTTCGCGCTGTACGTCGCCGCGTACTGCGCGGGCCGCTTCTGGATCGAGTACATGCGCGTCGACGACGCCCACCACATCCTGGGCCTCAGGCTGAACAACTGGACCGCGCTCTTCGTGTTCCTGCTCGCCGTCGTCTACATGGTGCTCTCGGCGCGGATGCGGCCGGGCCGGGAGGCCGTGGTGGAGCCGGGCGCGGAGGGTTCCGACGCGGACGCCGGCGACGGGGACGCGGAGGCGAACGCCGACACGCCCGGGGACGCCGAGACCCCTGAGGACGCCGGGGACGACCGGGGCGGCGAGGACTCCGGGGGCCGCACCGTGAAGGACGGGCCCGGCGCGGCCAAGAAGGGCTGACGGCCCCCCGTACGCGGCCGAGGGCGCCCGGAGCGGATCCGGGCGCCCTCGGCGTGTGTCAGGCGAGGACGGGCCGCCGGGCCAGCGACAGGGTGCGCCGGGCCGTCGCCACCACCGCCGCGTCGATGAACCGCCCGTCCGGCAGTGCCTGGGCGCCCGGCTGCGCGGTGGCCGCCTCGACGATCGTCTCCGCCTCCTCCAGCTCCCGCTCGGTGGGCAGGTACGCCCGCTCGATGATCGGCAGCTGGCGGGGGTGGATGGCGGCGCGGCCCAGGAAGCCCAGGGCGCGGCCGTGGGCGCAGGACGCCGCCAGGCCCTCCAGGTCCCGGATGTCCGGGTGCACCGTCTGCGACGGCGGTGCCAGTCCCGCCGCCCGCGCGGCGACCACCACGCGCGCCCGCGACCAGTCCAGGCCCGCGTCTCCTCGCACGCCCAGGTCGGCGCGGAGGTCCGCCTCACCGAGGGCGATGCCGCGCAGCGACGGGTGGGCGGCGGCGATCGCGTACGCCCGTTCCACGGCCAGGGCCGTCTCCAGCAGCGCGTACAGGGGCGGCCCGCCGGTGGCCCCGGCGACGGCGGCGACCTGCCCGGAGGACGTCACCTTGGGCAGGCGCAGCCCGGACAGCCCCGGCAGCGCGGCCACCGCCGCCAGGTCCGCCGCGGCCAGCGGCCCGTCCAGGGCGTTCACCCGCACGTGCACCGGCACCGGCTGCGGGTCGGTGAGCAGCTCCGCGGTGCAGGCGCGGGCGTACTCCTTGCGGTCCGGGGCGACCGCGTCCTCCAGGTCGATCACGACCACGTCGGCCCCGGCGGCCAGTGCCTTGGCCACCACCCGGGGCCGGTCCCCGGGGGCGTACAGCCACGTCAGCGGGGGCACCGTCATACGACCCCCTCCTCGCGCAGCTCCTTCACGTCCGCCGGGGTCAGGCCCAGCTCGGTCAGTACCTCCTCGGTGTCCGCGCCGTGCGGCCGGCCGGCCCAGCGGATCGCGCCGGGCGTGGCGGAGAGCCGGAACAGGACGTTCTGCATGCGCAGCGGGCCCAGCTCCGGATCGTCGACCGTGGTGACGGTGCCGAGGGCCTGGTACTGGGGGTCGGCCATCACGTCCCGCACGTCCTGGACCGGGGCGACGGCCGCCTCCGCCTCCTCGAAGGCGGCGAGCACGTCGGCGCGGGTGTGGCGGGCGATCCAGTCGCCGACCGCCGCGTCCAGCACGTCGGCGTGCCGCGCCCGGTCGGCGCCCGTGGCGAACCACGGCTCGTCGATCAGCTCCGGGCGGCCCACCAGGCGCATCACGCGCTCGGCGACCGACTGGGCGGAGGTGGAGACGGCGACCCAGGTGCCGTCGGCGGTGCGGTAGGTGTTGCGCGGGGCGTTGTTCTGGGAGCGGTTGCCGGTGCGCGGCTGGACGTGACCGAGCTGGTCGTACCAGATCGGCTGCGGGCCCAGCACGGTCAGGATGGGCTCGATGATCGCCATGTCCACGACCTGGCCCTCGCCGGTGAGGTCGCGGGCGGACAGGGCCGTCATCACGGCGTACGCCGTCGCCAGCGCGGCGATGGAGTCGGCCAGCCCGAACGGCGGCAGCGTCGGGGGCGCGTCCGGCTCGCCGGTCATCGCGGCGAAGCCGCTCATGGCCTCGGCGAGGGTGCCGAAGCCGGGGCGGCGCGCGTACGGGCCGAACTGGCCGAAGGCGGTGACCCGGGCGAGGACCAGGCGCGGGTTGACCGCGGACAGCTCGTCCCAGCCCAGGTCCCACTTCTCCAGGGTGCCCGGGCGGAAGTTCTCGACGACGACGTCCGCGGTCGCGGCGAGGCGGAGCAGGGTGGCGCGGCCGGCGGGTTTCGACAGGTCGAGGGTGATCGTGCGCTTGTTGCGGCCCAGCAGTTTCCACCACAGGCCGATGCCGTCCTTCGACGGTCCGTGGCCCCGGGAGGGGTCGGGGCGGGTGGGGTGTTCGACCTTGACGACCTCGGCGCCGAAGTCGCCGAGCAGGGTGGCGGCGAGCGGGCCCGCGAAGAGGGTGGCGAGGTCGAGGACGCGCAGGCCGGCCAGGGGGGCCGGGACGGGCAGGGGCGCGGGGGGAGTCACGACGGGCCGGGGCATGAGCGGGTGGCCTCCGTGTGGGTGAGGTGGGCGAGGGTGTCGAAGCCGATGCCGTCGAAGCCGCCGACCGAGGTGGCCAGGCGGTTCTTCAGCGGGGCCGTCCAGTGCTCGGGCAGGGCGGCCGGGGAGCCGGCGAGCAGGCCGGCGACGCCGCCGGCGGTGGCTCCGTTGGAGTCGGTGTCCCAGCCTCCCGACACGGCCCGGCAGACCGAGCCGGTGAAGTCGCCGTCCGCGTGGGTGAGGGCGGCGGCGATCAGGGCGGTGTTGGGGACGGCGTGGACCCAGTGGTGGGCGGGGGAGTGGGTGGCGTGGAGCTCGTCCACGACCGCGTCGAAGTCGTCGTGCGTCTCGGCGAGGCGGACGGCGTGGCGGACGGCCCCGGCGAGGCGTGAACCGGGCGGGACGACCGTGAGGCCGGTGCGCAGGCAGGCGTGGACGTCGTGGGCGCCGGTGGCGGCGTCGGCGATGACCGCCGCCGCGAACATCGCCGCGTGGACGCCGCTCGCGGTGTGGGTGAGGGCGGCGTCGCGGTGCGCCTGCGCGGCGGCGCCGGCCGGGTCGCCGGGGTTGGTCCAGCCGTGCACGTCGGCGCGGATCAGGGCGCCGATCCACTCGCGGAACGGGTTGCGGTGGCTCGCCGTGTGCGGGGGTTCGAGACCGGCGAGCAGGTTGCGGTAGGCGACGCGTTCGGCGGTGAAGGCGCGCCCGGCGGGGAGTTCGCCGAGCCAGACGCGGGCGACGTCGGCCGTGGTGAAGGCACGGCCGTGGCGCTGGAGGAGCAGGAGGTTCAGGAGGGGGTAGTCGAGGTCGTCGTCCTCCGGCATGCCGTCGATGTTCTCGGCGAGGGAGGTGGGCGCGGAGCGGCGGTTCCAGGGGTGGGCGCGCAGAAGCTCCTCGGGGACGCCCCGGGCCGTGAAGTACGTGGTCAGGGGCCAGTTGCCGGCGGCCCGCGCGAGGCGGCGGATGCCGGTCAGGGGGAGTTTTTCGACGGGCTTGCCGAGGAGGCAGCCGACCGCCCGGCCCAGCCAGGCGGCCTCCAGCCGGCCGGGGGACACGGCCGGGGCAGTGGCGGGGCGCGCTGCGGGCCAGTCCGGGCACCCGGCCCTGATCTCGTCCAGATCCGTCGGCTCCGCCGCCGCCGACGGGTTCGGCAGGCCGGCCAGCTCGTCCAGCAGCTCTTCCGCCAGCAGCCGCAGGTAGGGGGAGACCGGCTCGGGGGACGCGCCCGCCCGGGCGGGCGCGTCGCAGCCGCCCGCCGCGCGCCAGCGGGCGGCGATCGCCGACGCGTCGCGGCCGTCCAGCGCGGCCTGGCGGAGTTCGTGGCCGATCAGGTCCTCCGGCTGGACCCAGGTCAGTCGGAGCATCCCGCGCCTCCGATCGCGGCGAACGCCCGCTCGTGGGCGCGGCGCCGCAGGACGTCCCGCCCGAAGACCTCCCGGGCCACCTCGGCGAGCGTCGTCGCGGGCTGCCACAGGTCCAGGCGGCTCGCCTCCGCGACCGTCTTCGCCCACTCCTCCGGGACCGGCGAGCCCAGCGCCCCGGCCAGCGCGCCCGCCATCGTGGCGATGGAGTCGCAGTCGCGGCCGTAGTTGACCGCGCCGAGGACCGCGTGGCGGTAGTCGCCGCCGGACACCAGCAGCATGCCCAGGGCGACGGGGAGTTCCTCGATCGCGTGCAGCCGGGACGGGCGCCGGGCGCCCAGGGAGGGGGCGCGGTAGTCGGGGCCGACCGTGTCGTACGGCGCGACCGCCTCCCGCAGCGGCGCGAGCGCCGACTCGAAGTCCGAGTGGCGCGAGGCCACGTCGCCGGCCGCCTCGATCGCCGCCCGGGTGCCGTCCTTCGCCAGGGACAGACAGGCCGACAGCACCGTCTCCGGCGTCGCGCCGGGGGCGCAGGCCGCCGCGACCGCCGCCGCGAAGACGCCGGCCGCCTCCCGGCCGTACGACGACTGGTGCGCGCCCGCGACGTCCAGCGCCTCGGCGTACGCGCCCGCCGGGTTCGCCGCGTTGACCAGGCCGACCGGGGCCATGTACATCGCCGCGCCGCAGTTGACGATGTTGCCGGTGCCGGCCTCGCGCGGGTCGACGTGGCCGTAGTGGATCCTGGCCACCAGCCACTTCTCCGCGAGGAAGATCCGCTGGAGCGGGAGGGCGTCCGCCTCCAGCTCCGGGATCCAGCGGGGCGTCGTCATCAGGTCCGGGACGAGGTGCTCGGCGACCGCGTAGGCGTCGAGGTGGTCGCGGACGGCGGCGTAGACCCGGACCAGCGCGTGGGTCATCAGGGTGTCGTCGGTGACGTGGCCGTCGCCCTTGTGGTACGGGGCGACGGGGCGGGCGGTGCGCCAGGCGTCGCCGTTCCAGGGGCCGACGACGCCGTGGATCCGGCCGCCGTGGCGCTGGAGGATCTGCTCGGGGGAGTAGCCCTCGACCGGGCCGCCGAGGGCGTCGCCGACGGCCGCGCCGACGAGGGCGCCGGTGACGCGCTCCTCCAGGCTCGCCGTGCCGTTGCGGGATGTGCGGGCTGTCATGGCGTGCGTCCTCCTTCGGGTCGGGGCGGTTGCGTGGCGTGCAGGAGCCCGGCGAGTTCCACCAGGTCCGTACCGGTGAGCCGGGGCAGGACGCAGCCGGGGAGCGTGCGGCAGGCGTCGCGCCAGGGCGCGGGGACCGACGCGCCGCCGCCCAGCGCGCCGGTGAGGGCGCCCGCCAGCGCCGGGGCGGAGTCCGCGACGCGGGAGAGGCAGGCCGCCGCCGGCACGGCCTCGGCGATCCGGCCCCGGGCGGCGCGGGCCAGGGCGAGGGCGACCGGGACGGTCTCGGCGGCGGCGACGCCGTAGCTGTAGACGTGGTCGACGATCTGGTGCTCCAGCAACGGGACCAGGGCGAACGCGCTCTCCGCCTCCGCCGCCAGGACGAGCGCCCGCCGGGTGTTGCGGCCGATCTCCGTCTCCTCGGGCAGCTCGGCGAGCGCGGCCGTGACGCAGGTGTCCACGCCGGCGCCGTCGAGGGCGCACGCCAGTGCCGCCGCCATGGCGCGGGCACCGTGCACGCCGTCGCCGTCCTGGGTGTAGCGGGCGTCGAACTCGGCGAGGTCGGCGGCGAGCCGGGGGGCGCCGGGGTGGGCGGTGGCCAGGACGCAGGCCCGGACGCAGGCGGCGTCGTCGAAGTAGTGCGGGTTGTCGTGGCCGGTGGCGGGCGGGCGCAGGCCGGTGGCGAGGTTGCCGAGCCCGGCCCGTACCGAGATGCGGGCGCGCAGCGGCAGTACCGCCGACTCGACCTCGGGGGCGCGGTCCGCCGCGGCGGCCACCTCGCTGGCGACGGCGTTCCAGGTGAGGTCGATCGCGGCGCGTGTCCGGCGCTCCCGGCTCAGGTCGCCGAGCGCGCCGTCGTCCCCGGCGCGCAGCAGGGCCTCCGCCGCGAACGCCGCCCATTCGGCGTCGTCCGACGGGCCGAGGCGCAGGGGCTCCGGGGGCTGGTTGAGGGCGATGGGGACGGGGAGGGTGGTGGTCGCGTTCTGCTCGGCGAACGTGTCCAGCTCGCGGGTGAGCCGGCGGGTCCACTCCGGCATCCGCGCCGCCCGGTGCCGGGCGGCGGGCCACCCGGCCGCGTCCCCGGCGGCGAGCCCGAGCAGGAGCCCCTCGATCCGCCGGGGCTCGGTGCACGGCGCCGGCCCGGGGGAGGGGGCGGTGCGGGGGCGGTCGGGTGCCTGGGCGCCGGGGCCGTCGGTGGGGGCGGGCACCGGGGCGCCGGTGTCGGGCTGGGGGCCGGGGCGGTGGGGGGTTCCGGCGGTGGGCTGGTCCACGTCGCCGGGGGCGGCGACGTACGCCGTGGTGGCCGGTTCCTCGCCGGCGGGGCGGGAGCGGGTCATGTCCGCACCCCCGCCGCTCCGGCGTCCGGCACGGGTACGGCGTCGCACCGCGCGTGCCCGCCGGGCGCCCGGGCGCAGTGGTCCGCGGGGCCCGGCCCGGCGGCGTCGCCTCCGGTGGGCCGGCCGCCCGGCACCAGCAGGTCCGCGACCTCCAGCACGTGGTGTCCGGCCATCGCCGGCAGGCAGGTGCCGCGGGCCGGGCCGATGGCCGAGGCCCACTCGGCCGGGATGGCGCGGACCCCCCGGCCCGCTCCGGCCAGGGCACCGGCCACCGCCGCCGTGGTGTCGGCGTCGCGGCCCATGTTCACGGCCGTGAGCACCGCGTCCGTGAAGTCCCCGTCGGCCGCCGCGTACGCACCGAAGGCGAGGGCGACCGCCTCGGGAGCGAGGTCGGTCCAGGGGTAGCCGCCGATGACCACCGCGGAGCGGACCGCGCGTTCGCCGAGGTGGGCCGCCGTCATCGCGCGGCGCAGACAGCGTGCCGTCCAGGAGTCCTCCGGGACGACGGCCAGGGCCGAGGCCACGACCGCGACGGCCGGCGCCCCCGTCATCGCCGCCGCGACACCCGCGGCCACCGCCTGGCCGCCGTAGATGCCCTCGCCGTCGTGGCTGACCGAGCCGTCGACCGCCACCAGCCGGGCCGCCTCGGCGGGACGGCCGGCCGCGAACACACCGTGGGGCGCGGCCCGCATGGCCAGCCCGTCGCTCCAGGCGTGGCGGTGCTGGGCGGAGATGGGGGCGGCGAGGCCCCGGCGCAGGTTCTCCAGGGTGCCGCGCTCGCTGAAGCCCGCGCCCCGGAAGGGGCCCTCCTCCCGGTCCGCGATCCACTCGTGCCAGGCCGCCTCCACGTGGGCCGGGGTGAGCGCGGAGCCGTGCCGGGCCAGCAGCAGCCCCGAGAAGATCGCGTACTCCGTGTCGTCCGTGCCGGACGGCCGCTCCGTCACGTACCCCGTGATGCGGCCCCAGCGGGCGCGGATCTCGGAGGGCTTCATGTTCTCGGCCGGCGCCCCGAGGGCGTCCCCGACGGCCAGGCCGAGCAGGGCGCCGCGCGCCCGTTCGCGGAGCCCGGCGGCGTCCCCCGGAGCGGGGGCCGAGGGAATGCAGGCGGTGGATGCCATGCGGCCTCTCCTCTCAGGCGGCGCCCGAAGAGGCGCACAGCCCTTTGCGGAACTGTCCCCGGTGCGGCTCGCCGCGCAGCCTCACCCGGCCCAGCGTCACCCGGTCGACATATGTGCAGTCATGATCACGGATGAGCACCGAAGCGTAAAAGCGCAGGTAAGCCCAGCCTTTCCTTGCTGGCGAGGCGGAAATGACCGGCGTACATTCGGTGTTGTCGAAAAGTAGAACTCGTCCAAAAAGACCTTCTGGGGGACCCGTGGCCATCATCGAGACTGAGGCGTCGCTGCACGAGGCGCACCGCGACAACCACACGCACCGCGACGTGAACGGCGGCTGGCTGCGCCCCGCCGTCTTCGGCGCCATGGACGGCCTGGTCTCCAACCTCGCCCTGATGACCGGTGTCGCCGGCGGGGCGGCCGGCCAGCAGACCGTCGTGCTCAGCGGCCTCGCCGGCCTCGCCGCCGGCGCCTTCTCCATGGCCGCCGGCGAGTACACCTCCGTCGCCTCGCAGCGCGAACTCGTCGAGGCCGAGCTGGACGTGGAACGCCGGGAGCTGAAGAAGCACCCGAAGGACGAGGAGGCCGAGCTGGCCGCCCTCTACGAGGCGCGGGGCGTCGAGCCCGACCTCGCCCGCGAGGTCGCCCGGCAGCTGTCCCGCGACCCCGAGCAGGCACTGGAGATACACGCCCGCGAGGAGCTGGGCATCGACCCCGGCGACCTGCCGTCGCCGCTGGTCGCGGCCGTGTCGTCGTTCGGTTCGTTCGCCCTGGGCGCCCTCCTGCCCGTCCTGCCCTTCCTGCTCGGCGCCGGTGCGCTGTGGCCCGCCGTGCTGGTGGCGCTGGCCGGTCTGTTCCTGTGCGGCGCGGTGGTGGCCAAGGTGACGGCGCGCAGCTGGTGGTACAGCGGACTGCGGCAGCTCGTGCTCGGTGGTGCGGCGGCCGGTGTGACGTACGTCCTGGGCAGCCTGTTCGGAACGGCCGTAGGATGACCCGGCTCGAACTTATGCGTCGGACCGCATAAGTAGTCGTTACTCACTGGTTTCGGGTGTGTGACCACCGGGCATGAGCCGTAAGCGCTGCGGGCAAAGACGCCCGGCGTGCACGCGCGGAGCGGGCGACGACGCCCCCTCCGCCCCTCGGGCCGGCGGGCAACGATCTGTTCGCCGCAGCCCCCACAGCCTTCCGTCGCTGGGCTCCGGTACCCCCGCCGAGACCCTTCGATGTCCGCATGGTGGAACGGAGTGTCCCGGTTACCGAGAACCGTTCCATCATGTAACCTGCATCAACTTTCGCACTCACGCAGAGGGCCAACGTCGTCCCTCGGCACTTGCCACATGCCACCTGACGACGACGGGAGAGCCGATGCGTACGCCGCGCCAGCCGTCCCAGCACTCCGCGAATGGCCAGAACTGGTCCTTCATGGATGCTCGCCCTGCTGCGCAGGGTATGTACGACCCCCGCAACGAGCACGACGCCTGCGGCGTCGGCTTCGTCGCCACCCTCACGGGCGAGGCCTCCCACACCCTGGTCGACCAGGCCCTCACCGTGCTGCGCAACCTCGAGCACCGCGGTGCCACCGGCTCCGAACCCGACTCGGGCGACGGCGCGGGCATCCTCTCGCAGGTGCCGGACGCCTTCTTCCGCGAGGTGGCCGGATTCGACCTGCCCGAGGCCGGCGCGTACGCCGTCGGCATCGCCTTCCTGCCGGTGGACGGGACGGAGGACGCCGCCACGCGGATCGAGACGATCGCGGCCGAGGAGGGCCTCACCGTCCTCGGCTGGCGCGAGGTCCCGGTCGCCCCGCAGATGCTCGGCGCCACCGCCCGCTCGACCATGCCGGTCTTCCGCCAGGTCTTCGTCACCGACGGCGCCTCGCGGGACATCGCCCTGGACCGCCGCGCCTTCGCGCTGCGCAAGCGCGCCGAGCGCGAGGTCGGCGTCTACTTCCCGTCGCTGTCCGCGCGGACCATCGTCTACAAGGGCATGCTGACCACGGGCCAGCTGGAGCCCTTCTTCCCGGACCTGTCCGACCGCCGCTTCGCGTCCGCGATCGCGCTCGTGCACTCCCGGTTCTCCACGAACACCTTCCCGTCGTGGCCGCTCGCCCACCCGTACCGCTTCGTCGCGCACAACGGCGAGATCAACACGGTCAAGGGCAACCGCAACTGGATGGTCGCCCGCGAGTCCCAGCTCGTCTCCGACGTGTTCGGCTCGTCCTCGGACCTGGAGCGGCTCTTCCCGATCTGTACGCCGGACGCCTCGGACTCCGCCTCCTTCGACGAGGTCCTGGAGCTGCTGCACCTGGGCGGGCGTTCGCTGCCGCACTCCGTGCTGATGATGATCCCGGAGGCGTGGGAGAACCACGACTCCATGGAGCCGGCCCGGCGCGCCTTCTACCAGTTCCACTCCACGATGATGGAGCCCTGGGACGGACCCGCCTGCGTCACCTTCACCGACGGCACCCAGGTCGGCGCCGTCCTCGACCGCAACGGTCTGCGCCCCGGCCGCTACTGGGTCACCGACGACGGCCTCGTCGTCCTCGGCTCCGAGGTCGGCGTCCTCGACATCGACCCGGCGAAGGTCGTCCGCAAGGGCCGCCTCCAGCCCGGCCGCATGTTCCTCGTGGACACCGCCGAGCACCGCATCATCGAGGACGACGAGATCAAGTCCGCGCTCGCCGCGGAGAAGCCGTACGCCGAGTGGCTCGAGGCCGGCGAGATCGAGCTGTCCGACCTGCCCGAGCGCGAGCACATCGTGCACACCCACGCCTCGGTCACCCGCCGCCAGCAGACCTTCGGGTACACCGAGGAGGAGCTGCGCGTCATCCTCGCGCCGATGGCCAAGGCCGGCGCCGAGCCGATCGGCTCCATGGGCACCGACTCGCCCATCGCCGCGCTGTCCGAGCGCCCCCGGCTGCTCTTCGACTACTTCACCCAGCTGTTCGCGCAGGTCACCAACCCGCCGCTGGACGCGATCCGCGAGGAACTGGTCACCTCCCTGCGCAGCTCGCTCGGCCCGCAGGGCAACCTGCTGGACCCGACGGCCGCCTCCTGCCGCAGCGTGTCCCTGCCCTTCCCGGTCATCGACAACGACGAGCTGGCCAAGCTCATCCACATCAACGCCGACGGCGACATGCCCGGCTTCAAGGCCGCGACCCTCTCCGGCCTGTACCGGGTGCACGGCGGCGGCGACGCGCTGGCCGCGCGCATCGAGGAGATCTGCGCCGAGGCCGACGCCGCCATCGGCAACGGCGCCCGGCTGATCGTCCTGTCGGACCGCCACTCGGACGCCGAGCACGCCCCGATCCCGTCGCTGCTGCTCACCGCGGCCGTCCACCACCACCTCATCCGCACCAAGCAGCGCACCCAGGTGGGCCTGCTGGTCGAGGCCGGCGACGTCCGCGAGGTCCACCACGTCGCCCTGCTCATCGGCTACGGCGCCGCCGCCGTCAACCCGTACCTGGCGATGGAGTCCGTCGAGGACCTGGTCCGCGCCGGCACCTTCCTGCCCGGCATCGAGCCCGAGAAGGCCATCAAGAACCTGATCTACGCCCTCGGCAAGGGCGTGCTGAAGGTCATGTCCAAGATGGGCATCTCCACCGTCGCCTCCTACCGCGGCGCCCAGGTCTTCGAGGCCGTCGGCCTCGACGAGGGCTTCGTGGAGAAGTACTTCAACGGCACCGCCACCAAGATCGGCGGCGTCGGCATCGACGTGATCGCCCAGGAGGTCGCCGCCCGCCACGCGAAGGCCTACCCGGCCAGCGGCATCGCGCCCGCCCACCGGGCGCTGGAGATCGGCGGCGAGTACCAGTGGCGCCGCGAGGGCGAGCCGCACCTGTTCGACCCGGAGACGGTCTTCCGCCTCCAGCACTCCACGCGCTCGGGCAAGTACGACATCTTCAAGAAGTACACCGACCGCGTCAACGAGCAGTCCGAGCGCCTGATGACGCTGCGCGGCCTGTTCGGGTTCAAGTCCGGCCGGCAGCCGGTCCCCCTCGACGAGGTCGAGCCGGTCAGCGAGATCGTCAAGCGGTTCTCCACCGGCGCCATGTCGTACGGCTCCATCTCCCAGGAGGCGCACGAGACGCTCGCCATCGCCATGAACCAGCTGGGCGGCAAGTCCAACACCGGTGAGGGCGGCGAGGACCCGGAGCGCCTGTACGACCCGGCCCGCCGCTCGTCGATCAAGCAGGTCGCCTCCGGTCGCTTCGGCGTCACCAGCGAGTACCTGGTCAACGCGGACGACATCCAGATCAAGATGGCCCAGGGCGCCAAGCCCGGCGAGGGCGGCCAGCTGCCCGGCCACAAGGTGTACCCCTGGGTCGCCAGGACCCGGCACAGCACCCCCGGCGTCGGCCTGATCTCCCCGCCGCCGCACCACGACATCTACTCCATCGAGGACCTCGCCCAGCTCATCCACGACCTGAAGAACGCCAACCCCCAGGCGCGGATCCACGTCAAGCTGGTCTCCGAGGTCGGCGTCGGCACGGTCGCGGCGGGTGTGTCCAAGGCCCACGCGGACGTCGTGCTCATCTCCGGCCACGACGGCGGCACCGGCGCCTCCCCGCTCACGTCGCTCAAGCACGCGGGCGGCCCCTGGGAGCTCGGCCTCGCCGAGACCCAGCAGACCCTGCTGCTCAACGGCCTGCGCGACCGGATCGTCGTCCAGACCGACGGCCAGCTCAAGACCGGCCGCGACGTCGTCATCGCCGCGCTGCTCGGCGCCGAGGAGTTCGGTTTCGCGACCGCGCCGCTCGTCGTCTCCGGCTGCGTCATGATGCGCGTCTGCCACCTGGACACCTGCCCCGTCGGCATCGCCACCCAGAACCCGGTGCTGCGCGACCGGTTCTCCGGCAAGGCCGAGTACATCGTCAACTTCTTCAGGTTCATCGCCGAAGAGGTCCGCGAGATCCTCGCCGAGCTGGGCTTCCGCTCCATCGAGGAGGCCGTCGGCCACGCCGAGGCCCTCGACGTCACCCGCGCCGTGGACCACTGGAAGGCGCAGGGCCTGGACCTGGCCCCCCTCTTCCACGTGCCCGAGCTGCCCGAGGGCGCCGTGCGCCACCAGGCCGTCGGCCAGGACCACGGTCTGGAGAAGGCCCTGGACAACGAGCTGATCAAGCTCGCCTCGGACGCGCTGGGCGCCACGGACGCCACCGACGCCGTGCCGGTGCGCGCCCAGGTCGCCATCCGCAACATCAACCGCACGGTCGGCACCATGCTCGGCCACGAGGTGACCAAGAAGTTCGGCGGCGCGGGCCTGCCCGACGACACCGTCGACATCACCTTCACCGGCTCCGCCGGCCAGTCCTTCGGCGCCTTCGTCCCCCGCGGCGTCACGCTGCGCCTGGAGGGCGACGCCAACGACTACGTCGGCAAGGGCCTGTCCGGCGGCCGGATCGTCGTCCGCCCCGACCGGGGCGCCGACCACCTCGCCGAGTACAGCGTCATCGCCGGCAACACCATCGGCTACGGCGCCACCGGCGGCGAGATGTTCCTGCGCGGCAAGGTCGGCGAGCGCTTCTGCGTCCGCAACTCCGGCGCGCTCGTCGTCTCCGAGGGCGTCGGCGACCACGGCTGCGAGTACATGACCGGCGGCCACGCGGTCGTCCTCGGCGAGACCGGGCGCAACTTCGCGGCCGGCATGTCCGGCGGCGTCGCCTACGTCGTCGACCTCGACCGGGACAACGTCAACGCCGGCAACCTCGACGCCGTCGAGGCGCCGGACGACGCGGACAAGGAGTGGCTGCACGACGTGGTGCGCCGTCACGCCGAGGAGACCGGGTCCACGGTCGCCCAGAAGCTGCTCGCCGACTGGCCGGCCGCCGCGGAGCGCTTCAGCAAGATCATTCCCCGTACGTACAAGGCAGTGCTCGCCGCCAAGGACGCCGCCGAGCGAGCCGGTCTCTCCGAGACCGAGATCACCGAGAAGATGATGGAGGCGGCGACCAATGGCTGATCCCAAGGGCTTCCTGAACCACGGCCGCGAGGTCGCCAAGACCCGGCCCGTCGAGGAGCGCGTCAAGGACTGGAACGAGGTCTACGTCCCCGGCTCCCTGCTGCCGATCATCAGCAAGCAGGCCAGCCGGTGCATGGACTGCGGCATCCCGTTCTGCCACAACGGCTGTCCGCTCGGGAACCTGATCCCCGAGTGGAACGACTACGCCTACCGCGAGGACTGGTCGGCCGCGCAGGAGCGCCTGCACGCCACCAACAACTTCCCGGAGTTCACCGGCCGCCTGTGCCCGGCTCCGTGCGAGTCGGCGTGCGTGCTCGGCATCAACCAGCCGCCGGTCACCATCAAGAACGTCGAGGTCTCGATCATCGACAAGGCGTGGGAGACCGGGGACGTCGCCCCGCAGATCCCCGAGCGCCTGTCCGGCAAGACCGTCGCCGTCATCGGCTCGGGCCCCGCGGGCCTGGCCGCCGCCCAGCAGCTCACCCGGGCCGGCCACACCGTCGCCGTCTACGAGCGCGCGGACCGCATCGGCGGCCTGCTGCGCTACGGCATCCCCGAGTTCAAGATGGAGAAGCGGCACATCAACCGCCGCATCGAGCAGATGCGCGCGGAGGGCACCCGCTTCCGCACCGGCGTCGAGATCGGCCGCGACCTCAAGGCCACCGACCTGAAGAAGCGGTACGACGCCGTCGTCATCGCCGCCGGTGCCACCACCGCCCGCGACCTGCCGGTCCCCGGCCGGGAGCTCAAGGGCATCCACCAGGCCATGGAGTACCTGCCGCTGTCCAACAAGGTCCAGGAGGGCGACTTCGTGACGCCCCCGATCACGGCCGAGGGCAAGCACGTCGTCGTCATCGGCGGCGGCGACACCGGCGCCGACTGCGTGGGCACCGCCCACCGCCAGGGCGCGGCCTCCGTCACCCAGCTGGAGATCATGCCCCGGCCGGGCGAGGAGCGGAACCCGGTCTCGCAGCCGTGGCCGACCTTCCCGATGCTCTACAAGGTGACGAGCGCCCACGAGGAGGGCGGCGAGCGGGTCTACTCCGTCTCCACCACCCACTTCGAGGGCGACGAGGACGGCAACGTCCAGTGGCTCCACATGAGCGAGGTGGAGTTCGTCGAGGGCAGGCTCACCCCGAAGCCGGGCACCGAGCGCAAGATCCCCGCCCAGCTGGTCACCCTCGCCATGGGATTCACCGGCACCGACCGGGAGAACGGCCTGGTCGACCAGTTCGGCCTGGAGCTCGACGAACGGGGTAACATCGCCCGGGACGCCGACTTCCAGACCAACGTGCCGGGTGTGTTCGTCGCCGGTGACGCCGGCCGCGGCCAGTCGCTCATCGTCTGGGCGATCGCCGAGGGCCGCTCCGCCGCACGCGGCGCGGACCGCTTCCTGACCGGAGCCAGCGACCTGCCGGCCCCGATCCGCCCGACGGACCGCGCACTGACGGTCTGACGGCCGGAACAGCCTCACAGTCGTCCCGCACAAAGGCGTGCGGAACACTGACGGCGCCCGCCCTGTCCCCGACCGGACACATGGGCGGGCGCCGTCGCATGCTCAGGGCAGCTTGTAGGTGTCCCCGTACATCTCCCACACCAGCGGCGTCCTCAGGTCCAGGTTCCCGGCCTCCAGGAACCGGCGCTGGGCCGTGTCGACGCGGGAGGTGTCGATGCCGGGCCGCTTGGCCAGCATCGCCTCGCGGCGGACGTCGAGGAACGCGTCCAGGTAGGTCTTCTCGGACCCGCCCTCGGCCGGCGTCTTCGCCTTCTTCATCGCACGCTCGCGCAGGCTGTAGAAGCCGTCCGCGTCGCTGTCGGGGCCGTGGAAGACCATCGCGTCGAAGTAGACGAACTGGCCCAGCGTGCCGAGCCCGTCCAGCTTGGCCAGGCGCACCGACGGCTGGAAGTAGACCCGGTCGCGCTCCTCCTCCTGCGCCTTGCGGAACGCGGGGAGCTTCGCCTCCGCCTCCCAGGCGGCCGTGAAACCGGGGTCGAGACCCTCGTGGGAGTCGGTGCCGTCGACCTCGCGCAGGGCCGGCAGGTACTTCGCCAGACCGTTGTCCGGGTGGTCCTCGGTGTAGTGCTCGACCAGGGTGAGCAGATCGTGGGTGCCGGTGCAGAAACCGATGATCCCCGCGGTGTAGCCGTCGCCCTGCCCGAGATCCTCGATGGTGCCGTAGGCGCTGCGCCAGTCGGTCGTCGAGTTCTCGGCGCTGGACACCAGCTGCTGCGCCAGCTCCTTCTTCGCCGGGGCGGCCAGCCCCGGCGGCAGGTCGGCGATCAGCTCGTCGTCCGCCTCCCGCTCCTGCTCGGCCCGGCTCTTGGCGTCCTCGCGGGCCGACTGGGCGGCGGCCACCGGCGGAGCGACCGGGGCGTCGGCCGAGTCCGTCGGCATGAGGAAGTACACCCCCGTGGCGACCACGGGGACGGCCGCGAGAAGCAGCACACCGGCACGTTTCACTGGGGAATACCTCCACCTGTCATTTCCGACACCTTGAGCGCCGCCGACACCGCCAGCAGCACCACCACACCCGCGCACGCGCCCGCCTGCACCGGCACCCGGCGTCCGTCGCGGGGCGCGTACGCGTACGCCACGGCCACCGCCCCGCCCGCCAGCAGACCGCCCAGATGGCCCTGCCACGAGGTCAGCCCGGCGGAGATCAGCAGCCACAGCAGCAGGAACGCCATGAAACGGTTGACCGGCGCCATGTCGGCGCCCAGCCGCCGCGCCAGGACGTAGTACGCGGCCCCCAGGCCGAAGACCGCGCCCGACGCGCCGACCGAGGACCGGGCGGGGTCGGCGAGGAGCAGCACCAGGACGGAACCGCCGAGCGCCGACAGCAGGTACAGGACGGCGTACCGGACCCGGCCGAGCATCGGCTCCACCACCCGCCCCAGCTGCCACAGCGCGGCCATGTTCATCACGATGTGCAGAAAGCCGAACGTGCCCTCGGTGGGCTCCAGGTGCAGGAAGGCGCTGGTGAGCATCCGCTCCCACTCGCCGGCGACGACGCCCTCGGCGTGGAAGTCCCCGGGGAAGACGCTCTGGTAGACGTAACGGCCCCCGTCCGGCCCGGCCAGGCGCGCGCCGACCATCGAGAACCGGTCCACGATCCCCGGCCGCACCAGCTCACCCAGGTAGGCGAGGACGTTCAGCCCGATCAGGACGTACGTCACGACGGGCGTCGCCGAGACCCGGCCGCCGACGACCGTCCGGGCCTGCCGGACCGACCGCGCGCCCTCCTTCACGCACTCCGGGCAGTGGTGGCCCACCGCCGCCTCGCGCATGCAGTCGGGGCAGACGAAACGGTCGCAGCGGGTGCAGCGGACATGACACTCCACCGCGGGATGGCGGTAGCAGGTGGTGACGGTGGATTCGGGATCCACGGCCGGCTCCTCGGGACGGGCGGACGGTGAGCCGGTGGGGGCGGCGGCGAACAAAATATCGAAACGCTGTGGGCGGGCTGAGAGGCGGGGTCCGCACTGGCGTACGCTCGGCAGCCAGTCGCCGCCGCACCAGGGGGGTCAGCATGGCCGCGATCAGTCTCACCAAGGTGCAGGAGACCGCGCCCGCGCTGGTCGGCCTGTACAAGAGCGCCGGTGCGTCCCTGACGGAACACGGGCTCGACGGGACCCGGGCCGCCGTGTACCTCGTCGTCGATCACTCGGGCTCGATGAAGCCCTACTACCGGGACGGCACCGTGCAGGCGCTCGCCGACCGGGTGCTCGGGCTGTCCGCGCACCTCGACGACGACGGCACCGTGCCGGTGGTGTTCTTCTCCACCGACGTCGACGCCGTCACCGAGATCGCCCTCGCCGACCACCGGGGCCGCATCGAGCGGATCGTGGCTGGCCTCGGGCACATGGGCAGGACCAGCTACCACCTGGCCATGGACGCCGTGATCGACCACTACCTCGACAGCGGCGCGCGCCACCCCGCCCTGGTCGTCTTCCAGACCGACGGCGGCCCGATCGACCGGCTCGCCGCCGAGCGCCACCTCTGCAAGGCGGCGCGGCTCCCGCTGTTCTGGCAGTTCGTCGGCTTCGGCGACCCGGACAGCCGCCAGTTCGAGTACCTGCGCAAGCTCGACGAGCTGGCCGTGCCGGACAAGCGGGCCGTCGACAACGCCGGGTTCTTCCACGCGGGCCGCGACCCGCGGGAGATGAGCGACGCCGAGCTGTACGACCGGCTGGTGGGGGAGTTCCCCAAGTGGCTGGCGGCCGCACGCGCCCAGGGCATCGTGCGCCCGCTCCGCTGACGGGCCGCACCGGCCACCACACGGTCCAGCGCCTCGGCGAGGACCCCGGCGCCACACCCGTCGGCGCCTCCCCCCCCGGCGCCGGACCACCGGCCGACCCCGCGCGCCCGCGCCGGACACCCCCACGCCCGCCTACGTGTCGCACTCCAGCACCGTCCGGCACAACCCGCACCGCGCTCGCACCCGCCCCCGCACCGGCACCCCGATCCGCTGGTGGCACGTCGGGCAGGGGAACGACACCCGCAGCGGCCCGCGCGCATCCGGCAGGAAGGAGTACGGGGCGTCCGTCACGGGAGCGGCGTGCGGATCCAGCGCGTGCCGCCGGTCCCGGGCGTAACGGCGGCGCCCCGCCCACCCGGCCGCCGTCAGCGGCGGCTGCTGCTCGTCCCGGCGGGCCCGCGCCATGCCCTTGACGTACGCCGTGCAGGCCTGCGGACTGGTGAACCACACCGCCGGATCCTCCCCGAACAACAGCGCCCGCTTCGCGAGCACGTACCCGAACTCCTCCGGCGTCAGGTACCCCAGCTTCTGCGACGACGCCGCGTCCTCCCGGTACGCGTCCAGCAGCAGCCACCCCGCGCCCAGATACGCCGCCGCCGTGTCCGTGAGGATCTCGTTGTCCCGCGTCCCCGGGAAGGACAGGTCCAGACGGTGCAGGTACACGTGCATCACCTCGTGGGCGAGGGCCGCGCCGATGTCCCGGCGATGGGTACGGAAGCGGTCGTTCAGCTCCACGAAGTACTCCGGGCCCGCCGCCAGCTCGACACTGGCCGCATGCGTCATCTCCCGGAAGGAGACGACCATCCGGGCGTCCGGCAGACGGTAGTGACGCACCAGCTCGTGGGCCACCCGCTGCGCCCCCAGATACAGGTCGTCCGTGTCGCAGAACGCCACGTCGGCCGGGGCCACGCTGGCCGAGAACGTCTGGACGGTGCCGTACGACAGGCGCCTGTACAGCGCCGTGATGGCGGCCCGTACCGTCTCCAGGTGCGGAAAGCCGTGCTCGACCGGTCCGCCGTTCGCCACGTCCGCACCCCCAAGACGCCTGACCCTGACTCCACTGTACGAGCCGCGCCGCGGCGCCGGGCCGCTCACGGCCTGAGACGGTGTGCGGCGGCCGGCCGGTCGCCCGTAGGGTGATCGGCCATGACCACCAGCAACACCGGTACCGGTGCCGCCGACCACGCCGTCCGCGAGGAGCTGGCCCGGCTGCGGGACAGCATCGACAACATCGACGCGGCCGTCGTCCACATGCTCGCCGAGCGCTTCAAATGCACCCAGCAGGTCGGCCACCTCAAGGCCCGCCACCAGCTGCCGCCCGCCGACCCCGCCCGCGAGGCCCAGCAGATCGCCCGGCTGCGGGCCCTCGCCGAGAGCGCCAAGCTGGACCCGGCGTTCGCCGAGAAGTTCCTGAACTTCATCATCGCCGAGGTCATCCACCACCACGAGCGCATCGCGGAGGACACGGACAACGGGGCCGGCTGAGCCGCCGCACCCGGCTGCGGGCGGTCGTGCCTCCCCCGGCGCCCGGAACGGCCCGGGAGGCACCCCCACGGGCGGCACGGGCGGCGCCGGCGGGCGGTGGGGGAGACGCCCCGGCCGCGCCGGGCCACACGATCCGCCCCCGCCCCCCACGCACGCCGGCGCGGACCGGACAAACCCCGCGTACCGGTCCGCCCCTGTGCCCCGCCCACCGCATCAGGCAGCATGGCCTGCATGTCCGTACTGACGCGCGACGAAGCGCAGACCCGTGCCCAGCTCCTCGACGTCCACCACTACGCGATCGACCTCGATCTGACCCGTGGCGACGAGACCTTCGACTCCCGCACCGTCATCCGGTTCGCCGTCCGCGCCGAGACGGGCACCACGGACACCTTCGTCGAGCTCAAGCCCGCCGAACTGCGCGGCGTCACCCTCGACGGGCACCCCCTCGACCCGGACGCCCTGGACGGCAACCGCCTGCCGCTGGAGGGCCTCGCCCCCGGCGAGCACGAACTGCGCGTCGACGCGGCCATGCGCTACTCCCGCACCGGCGAGGGCATGCACCGCTTCACCGACCCCACCGACGGCGAGACCTACGTCTACACCCAGCTGTTCATGGACGACGTGCAGCGCGTCTTCGCCGCCTTCGACCAGCCCGACCTCAAGGCCGTCTTCGACCTCACCGTCACCGCGCCCGAAGGCTGGACCGTCCTCGCCAACGGCATCACCGAACACACCGGCGACGGCCGCTGGAAGGCCGCCACCACCCCCCTGATCTCCACCTACCTCGTCGCCGTCGCCGCCGGCCCCTGGCACTCCGTGCGCACCGAACACCGCGGCCTGCCCTTCGGCCTGCACTGCCGCCGCTCCCTCGCCCCCCACCTCGACGCCGACACCGACGAACTCCTCGAGGTCACCCGGCAGTGCTTCGACCGCTACCACGAGAAGTTCGCCGAGCCCTACCCCTTCGACTCCTACGACCAGGCGTTCGTCCCCGAGTTCAACGCCGGCGCCATGGAGAACCCGGGCCTGGTCACCTTCCGCGACGAGTTCGTCTACCGCTCCGCCGTCACCGACACCGAACGCCAGACCCGCGCCATGGTCATCGCCCACGAGATGGCCCACATGTGGTTCGGCGACCTCGTCACCCTCAAGTGGTGGGACGACATCTGGCTCAACGAGTCCTTCGCCGAGTACATGGGCTACCAGACCTGCGCCGAGGCCACCCGCTTCACCGGCACCTGGACCGACTTCGGCGTCACCCGCAAGCCCTGGGGCTACGACGCCGACCAGCGCCCCTCCACCCACCCCGTCGCCCCCGAGAACGTCGAGGACACCGCCTCCGCGCTCCTCAACTTCGACGGCATCTCCTACGCCAAGGGCGCCTCCGCCCTGCGCCAGCTCGTCACCTGGCTCGGCGAGAAGGACTTCCTCGCCGGCATCAACACCCACTTCGCCCGGCACAGGTTCGCCAACGCCACCCTCGCCGACTTCATCGACTCCCTCGCCTCCGCCACCGAACGCGACGTCCACGCCTGGGCCGACGCCTGGCTGCGCACCACCGGCGTCGACACCCTCACCCCACACGTCACCGGCGACAACGGCACCCGCGCGCTCACCGTCGACCGCGACGGCACCCGCCCCCACCGCGTCGCCGTCGGCCTCTACGACCAGGACCTCACCGACGAGGGCCGGCTCACCCTGCGCGAACGCCTCGACCTCGACGTCCCCCAGAGCGAACCGCGGCCCATCGGCAAGCTCCCCGCCCTGATCGTCCTCAACGACGGCGACCTGAGCTACGCCAAGATCCGCTTCGACGCCGAGTCCTCCAAGACCCTGCGCGAAGGCCTCTCCGGCCTCCCCGACCCCCTCACCCGCGCCGTCGTCTGGAACGCCCTGCGCGACGCCGTCCGCGACGGCGAACTCCCCGCCACCGCCTACCTCGACACCGCCCGCGCCCACCTCCCGCACGAGACCGACCTCGCCCTCGTCTCCGGCGTCCTCACCTTCGCCGCCACCCAGATCACCGACCGCTACCTCACCCCCGGACAGCGGCCCGCCGCCCTGGCCACCCTCTCCGCCCTGTGCCGCGACCTCATCCGCCGCACCGAGGACGGCGACCACCCCGGCCTGCGCCTGATCGCCGTACGCCACTACATCGACGCCGCCGCCCACCCCGACACCATCGCCGCCTGGCTCGCCGACGGCACCGTCCCCGGCGGCCCCGAACTCGACCCCGAACTGCGCTGGCGCATCCTCACCCGCCTCGCCGTCCTCGGCGCCACCGACGAGACCGCCATCGCCGCCGAACTCGAACGCGACCCCAGCGCCACCGGCCAGGAGGGCGCCGCCCGCTGCCGCGCCGCACTGCCCGACCCCGAGGCCAAGAGCCGCGCCTGGGCCGCCATGTTCGCCTCCGACGACCTGTCCAACTACCTCTTCACCGCCACCGCCCAGGGCTTCTGGCAGCCCGAACAGGCCGGCCTCGTCGCCGACTACGTCCCCCGCTACTACGCCGAGGCCGTCGCCGTCGCCGCCCGCCGCGGCCCCGCCATCGCCGAAGCCGCCGGCCGCTGGGCCTTCCCCGCCCACGCCGTCGACGCCGACACCCTGCGCCTCGGCCGGGAATGCCTCGCCGCCGCCGACCCGATCCCCGCCCTGCGCCGCAAGCTCGTCGACCAGCTCGACGACCTCGCCCGCGCCCTGCGCGTCCGCGGGCCCCAGGCAGGCTGACCCCCGGCACGCGGCCGGCCCCCGGACACCACCGAGGCCGGCCGCACAGCCGCCCCGACACGCCATACCCCACGAAAGTACCCCCTTTCGGGTTCTGATCGTCGGGCTTTCCGGGCGCAGGCACGCATCCGCGTACACCCTGTCATTCCGTGTGATTCCGTCCCCGCGCCCGGAGGACAGCCCATGGGCATGCCGCCCCTCGCCTCGGGCCCGCACGGCCCCGACGCCCTGCGACCCCTGTGCGACACCGTTCTCGACGCACTGCGCGCCGGCGCCACCGCACGCGGCGGACCACTGCCCGCCGGCGGACCCGACGCCGTCGCCGCAAGAGTCCGGGACGCACTCGGTGAGGTCCTGCCCGAGCAGGGCGACCCCGAGGCACTCCGCGTCCTCGTCACCGCGCTCGCCGAAGGCGCCGCCGACCCCGCCCACCCCCTGTGCGCCGCCCACCTGCACGGCCCGCCCCTCGCCGTCGCCACCGCCGCCGACCTCGCCGCGAGCGCCCTCAACCCCTCCCTCGACTCCTGGGACCAGGCACCCGCCGCCACCGCCCTGGAGACCCTCGTCACCCGCGCCCTCGCCCAGCAGGCCGGCGCCGCCGACGCCCTCGTCACCACCGGCGGCACCGAATCCAACCAACTCGCCGTCCTCCTGGCCCGCGAGGCCCACGGCGCCGGCCTCCGGCTCCTCCACGGCGCCAACGCCCACCACTCCCTGCCCCGCGCCGCCTGGCTCCTCGGCCTGCCCGAACCCGTCACCGTCCCCGCCCCCGCCGGCACCCTCGACCCCGCCGCCCTCGACGAGGCCCTCACCACCCTCCCCGGCCCCCACCTCGTCGCCGCCACCGCCGGCACCACCGACGCCGGCCTCATCGACCCCCTGCCCGACATCGCCGACCGCTGCGCCGCCCACGGCGCCCGCCTGCACATCGACGCCGCCTACGGCGCGGGCCTCCTCTTCAGCGACCGGCACCGCGACCGCCTCACCGGCCTCGACGCCGCCGACACCCTCACCCTCGACCTGCACAAACTCGGCTGGCAGCCCATCGCCGCCGGCCTCCTCGCCGTCAAGGACCCCGACGACCTCGCCGCCCTCCGGCAGCGCGCCGACTACCTCAACGCCGACGACGACACCGACGCCGGACTCCCCGACCTCCTCGGCCGCTCCCCGCGCACCAGCCGCCGACCCGACATCCTCAAGACCGCCGTCACCCTCAAGACCCTCGGCCGCACCGGCCTCGGCGCCCTCGTCGACGAAGTCTGCGCCCACGCCCACCGGTTCGCCGCCCTCGTCGACGACCACCCGGGCTTCACCCTCCACGCCCCGCCCACCATCAGCACGGTCCTGTTCCGGCCCGCCCACGCCACCGACACCGCCGTCGCCGCCGTACGCCGGGACCTGCTCACCACCGGCCGCGCCGTCCTCGGCCGCGCCCGCGCCGACGGCCGGCTCTGGCTCAAGGCGACCTTCCTCAACCCCCACACCCGGGCCGACGACCTGGCCCGCCTCCTCACCCTGGTGGAAGGACACACCCCACGATGAACAGCGGCACCCCCGACACACCCCGCGACCTCGTAGGCATCGGCATCGGCCCCTTCAACCTCTCCCTCGCCGCGCTCGCCGACCCGCTCACCGCACTCGACGCCGTCTTCTACGACCGGCGCCCCGCCTTCCACTGGCACCCCGGCCAGCTCATCGACGGCGCCCGCATCCAGGTCCCCTTCCTCGCCGACCTCGTCACCCTGGTCGACCCCGCCAGCCCCTGGACCTTCCTCAACCACCTCCGGGCCCGCGAACGCCTCTTCCCCTTCTACTTCGCCGAACGCTTCCACATCCAGCGCGCCGAGTACGACGCCTACTGCCGCTGGGTCGCCGAACACCTCCCCGCCCTCCGCTTCCGCCACCGGGTCGACGCCGTGCGCTGGGACCCCGAACGGAAACTCTTCGAAGTCGACCACACCCGACTCGACGCCGACGGAGAAGCCGAAGCCCTCAGCCGCACCCACACCCGCAACGTCGTCCTCGGCATCGGCACCGAACCCCACGTCCCCGACCCGCTCAAACCCCTCGCCGACGCCCCCGACGCCCCCGTGATCCACTCCGCCGACTACCTGGACCACCGCGACGCGCTCCTCGCCGCCGAACACGTCACCGTCATCGGCACCGGCCAGTCCGGCGCGGAGATCTTCCTCGACCTGCTCCGCCACCGCCCCGCCGGCCGCGAACGCCTCCACTGGCTCGGCCGCACCGACGCCTTCGCCCCCATGGAGTACTCCAAGCTCGGCCTGGAACACTTCACCCCCGACCACACCCGCTACTTCCACACCCTGCCCGAAGCCGTCCGCGACCGACTCGTCGCCGCACAATGGCAGCTCCACAGAGGCATCGACGCCGACACCAGCGCCGCCATCCACGACGAGCTCTACCGCCGCACCCTCGACGGCGGCTGGCCCGACGCCGTCCTCACCCCCGGCGTCCGCGTCCGCACCGCCGGCCGCCTCGGCGCCACCCGGGTCGAACTCCACCTCGAACACACCCGGCAGAACACCCGCACCCGCCTCACCACCAGCGCCGTCGTCCTCGCCACCGGCTACCGCGACCGCCCCCTCGGCCACCTCCTCGCCGGCCTCGACCCCTACATGCGCCGCGACGACCGCGAACGCCCCCGCATCGACGAGCGCTTCCGCATCCTCCTCGACCCCACCGTCACCGGCGCCGTCTACGTCCAGAACGCCGAGACCCACACCCACGGCGTCGGCGCACCCGACCTCGGCCTCGCCGCCTGGCGCAGCGCCACCATCCTCAACGACCTCACGGGCGAGCAGCCCTACCCCCTGCCGGCCCGGACCGCGTTCACCACCTTCGGCCTGGAACGGCAACGACCCCAGATCCCGTCCGCACGCCACCACCGGGAACTCATCCCACTGGCGGACGGAACCTGAGGCCGCGAACACCGTCAGCGCGTCAGAACACCGGCGTGCCGTCCCGCGTCAGCGACCAGTCCACCGACGCGAAGTCCCTCGGGTCCAGCACACCCCTCGCCGTCACCCACTCGGCGATCCGCGTACGGATCTCCGTCGACTCCGACCACACCTCCTTCGCCGACGCCACGTGCGGGAACGCGCCCCCGCCGTTGGCCCGGTAGTTGTTCACCGCCAGCACGAACTGCTGCGCGTCGTCCAGCGGAGCACCCCGGTAGGACAGGTTCCTGATCCGCGAACCGGCCGCCTGCGCGATGTCGATCTCGTACGTCAGCCCCGACACGTAGTCGTAGTTGTAGTCGGGGCGGCCGTTCGCGTTCGTCAGCCTCTCCACGTCCACCGGCACACCCGCCGCCGTCCGCACGTAGTACTCCGCCGAGAACTCCAGGTACGCCCGCAGCTGCGCACCCGTCAGCAGCTTCGCCACCAGCGTGTTGTCGTACACGTACAGGCTCGACAGGTCCCGGATCGTCACGTCGCCGGCCGGGATCTGCGAGGTCCGCGAGAACGGCGACGCCTGCGCCAGCACCGGCAACGACGCGTACTGCGTACCCGCCAGCGCCTCCCTGACCACGTCCTCCTGCACCTTGGTGATCAGGTCGATGATCGGCGCGTCCTTGTACCGCGCCTCCACCGTCGTCAGCGTCTCGGTGGCCGTCCCCACGACCTGGTTGACGTACGCCACCACCCGCGCGTGCTCGTCCGCCAGCAGCCTGCCGATGCGCGGGTCGTCCTCCACCGTGCTCGAGTCGCGCAGCGACGCCCGCACCGACTCGACGTGCCACCGGCCGCGCTCGAAGACCAGGTCGAAGTCGAAGACGGTGAGCCGCTCGGCGAAGCACAGCGGCTCCGACAGCACGACCGTCTTCCCCGTCGCCTCGTTGACGACCTTCAGCTCCGGGATCTCCACGTGCGCGTGCCCCACGAGGATCGCGTCGATGCCCGGCACCTGCCGGGCCACGTTCGCCGCCGCGTTCTCCACGTACGGCACCTGGTCACCGTAGGACGACGTGCCCGACGAACCGGAGTGCGCCGACACCACCACCACGTCCGCGCCCATCGAACGCAGCTTCGGCACCCACTTCGCCGCCTGCTCCTCCAGCCCCGGGAACGCCAGCTTCCCCTGCACGTACGCCTTGTCCCAGATCGCGATGCCCGGGTTGGTCAGCCCCAGCACCGCCACCTTCACCGGCGGCGCGCCCTTCACCCGGAACGTCTTCATGAAGTACGGCGGGAAAGCGGGCTTCAGCGTCTTCGCGTCCACCGCGTTCGCACCCAGCAGCGGGAAGTCGCACTGCTCCTCGAACTTCCGCAGCGTCTCGATGCCGTAGTTGAACTCGTGGTTGCCCAGCGCCACCGCGTCGTACCCGATCGCGTTCATCGCCTGCGCCATCGGGTGCACCGGGCCGCCCTCGGCGGTGATCGGGTCCACCTTCGCGTAGTAGTACGTCAGCGGCGTGCCCTGGATGGTGTCGCCCGCGTCCAGCAGCAGCGTGTTGTGGCGGCCCCGCTCCTCACGGATCCGGTTCACCAGCGTCGAGATCCGGGCCAGGCCCTGGGCGTTGCCCGCCGCGTCCGCGTACTCCGCGTCCTTGAAGTAGTCCCAGTTGAAGACGTGCCCGTGCAGGTCGGTCGTGCCGAGCACCGTCAGCGCGTACCGCTTCGGCTTCTTGCGGCCCCGCTGCGTCCCGGCGGCCCCGGCGGCCGGGACAGCCGTCGCACCGGCCAGCGCGACACCCGCCCCCGTCACGGCGGATCTGCTGAGGAACTTCCGGCGGTTCAACGACATGCTGGCTCTCCTTGCGGACGTCACGACGCACCATCGACAACGCGCGTAGATTCTGTCCTGGACACGTCGCCTGTCAACAGTGACCGACGGGGAGGCGGCCGCACGCACGCCCGAAAAGCGAAAGAAGGAACGATGGCGGAATGCTCATCGGAGCACCCCGCCGCACAATTCAACACTTGTCAATAACCCTTCACCCAAAGGTGGTTGGACAGTCATGTGCGTCCAATTCGCTACCGATCGGTAAGTCATAGGCTCGCCCCATGCGCCGAGCGAAAATCGTCTGCACACTAGGGCCCGCCACCGACTCCTACGACCAGATCAAAGGCCTCGTCGACGCCGGAATGGACGTCGCCCGCTTCAACTTCAGCCACGGCACCCACGCCGAGCACGAGGAGCGGTACCACCACGTCCGAAAGGCCTCCGACGAGACCGGCCACAGCGTCGGCACCCTCGCCGACCTCCAGGGCCCGAAGATCCGGCTCGGCCACTTCACCGAAGGCCCCGTACTCCTCGAACGCGGCGACACCTTCACCATCACCGTCGAAGAGGGCGTCGGCGGCGACCGCCACACCTGCGGCACCACCTACGCCGGCCTCGCCACCGACGTCACCCCCGGCGAACGCATCCTCGTCGACGACGGCAAGGTCTGCCTCGAGGTCACCGACGTCGACGGCCCCCGCGTCCGCACCACGGTGATCGAGGGCGGCATGGTCTCCGACCACAAGGGCCTCAACCTCCCCGGCGTCGCCGTCTCCGTCCCCGCCCTCTCCAAGAAGGACGAGGACGACCTCCGCTGGGCCCTGCGCACCGGCTTCGACGTCATCGCCCTCTCCTTCGTCCGCGGCGGACGCGACATCACCGACGTCCACCGCATCATGGACGAAGAAGGCCGCCGCCTCCCCGTCATCGCCAAGATCGAGAAACCCCAGGCCGTCGAGAACATCGAGGACATCGTCGCCGCCTTCGACGGCATCATGGTCGCCCGAGGCGACCTCGGCGTCGAAATGCCCCTCGAACAGGTCCCGATCGTCCAGAAGCGCGCGATCAAACTCGCCAAGCGCAACGCCAAGCCGGTCATCGTCGCCACCCAGATGCTCGACTCCATGATCGACAACGCCCGCCCGACCCGCGCCGAGGCCTCCGACGTCGCCAACGCCGTCATCGACGGCACCGACGCCGTGATGCTCTCCGGCGAGACCAGCGTCGGCAAGCACGCCACCGACACGGTGCGCACGATGGCCCGCATCGTCGAGGCCGCGGAGGAGGACGTCCTCGCCAAGGGGCTGCCCCCGCTCACCGACCGCAACAAGCCCCGCACCCAGGGCGGCGCCGTCGCCCGCGCGGCCGCGGAGATCGGCGACTTCCTCGGCGCGAAGTTCCTCGTCGCCTTCACCCAGTCGGGCGACACCGCCCGCCGCCTCTCCCGCTACCGCTCGCCCATCCCGCTCCTCGCCTTCACCCCGGAACCGGCGACCCGCTCCCAGCTGAACCTGACCTGGGGCGTGGAGACGTTCCTCGGTCCGCACGTGGACTCCACGGACGCGATGGTCGACCAGGTGGACGAGCTCCTGACCGAGTACGGCCGCTGCCGGAAGGGCGACGTGGTGATCATCACGGCCGGCTCCCCGCCGGGGGTGTCGGGCACGACGAACCTGGTCCGGGTGCACCACATCGGCGAGGACGACAGCCCCCGGTAGACCGGACGTCAGTGCTTGGGCCCGACGTGGACGTCCATGAGGGCGACGGAGGCCCTGCGGGCGACGGAGATCGTCACGGCGGCGCGGCTCTGGTGGAGTGATTTCCACTCGACGCCCACCCGGTCGAGGGCGGCGGTGAAGAGCCGGACGATGTCGGTCGACGTGTTGGTGAAGAAGTACCGCGGGTATTCGTAGCGCTTGCGTTCGCCATCGACCGTCCGGGTCGTCCAGTTGGTGATGCGGCAGCCGTCGGAGTGGACGAGCCCGCGGATGAACTCCCAGGGGTGGGCGTCGACGATCGCCTGTTGCCAGGGCTCCAGGGCGATCTCACGCTCGTGCTTCCTGCCCGGGCCGTGCTGGGGGAAGACGGCCGGCCAGTGCCAGGAGTAGCTGGTCACGGCCACGCACCCCTGTCTTTGGACGCGGTGCACGCGGACGCCGGGGCGCACCTTGACGATGGCATCAGCGCACTCCTGGATCAGCCCCGGCCACGCGTCCGCACACGCGATCCGGAGGTAATGGCCGCTGCGGGGGTGGGCGCTGATGCACCCGTCTCCGAGGTAGAGGCCCAGGAGGTAGGCGTAGGCCTCGTTGTCGGCAGGTGGCCCCGGGTCCCGAGGGGCGATGCGGGGCAAGGGCACCAGGCGCTCCTGCCAGGAGCGGATGGCGGAACGCGAGATGCCCGTCTCCCGGCTCACCGAGTTGAGGCTGCGCCCTTGCGCCACCGAGGCCAATGCCCGCCTGCGCGTGCTGATGTCGTACATGCGGCCACTATGGAAGCGCCGTGCAGGCGACACGCAGCAAAAAGCGGATGTTCACGAGAACGTGGACATCCGCTATGCGATAGCGACCTTGGAAAGTAAGGAAAAGTGCCCCGGGTCGGACTCGAACCGACACTGTATGGGTTTTGAATCCATTGCCTGCTGCCAATTGGGCTACCGGGGCTCGCAGAATCGAAGGTTTCCCCCGACCCTCCGCGCGTCCACCTTACCGCAGCTAGGTAGGCTCTTGTCAGCAGTACCGCCCGCCCCGGAACAAGGAGCGCCCACGTGACCGCCCCCGAGTCGCCCCAGCCCGCTGACGTGCCCGAAGACGAAAAGTCGCACGTGCCTCCGCTGACGACCCGTGTCGTCATCGCCGAGGACGAGGCGCTCATCCGGCTGGATCTCAAAGAGATGCTGGAGGAGGAGGGGTACTCCGTCGTCGGTGAGGCCGGTGACGGGGAGCGGGCCGTGGAGCTGGCCCGGGAGCACAAGCCCGACCTCGTGATCCTCGACGTGAAGATGCCCAAGCTGGACGGCATCTCCGCGGCCGAGAAGATCGCCGAGGAGAGCATCGCGCCGGTGCTGATGCTGACCGCGTTCTCGCAGCGCGACCTCGTGGAGCGGGCGCGGGACGCCGGGGCGATGGCGTATCTGGTGAAGCCGTTCAGCAAGAGCGACGTCGTTCCGGCGATCGAGATGGCCGTCTCGCGGTTCACGGAGCTGAAGACGCTGGAGAAGGAGGTCGCGGACCTCTCGCAGCGGCTGGAGACGCGGAAGCTGGTGGACAGGGCGAAGTCGGTGCTGCAGACGCAGTACGGGCTGACGGAGCCGGCGGCGTTCCGGTGGATCCAGAAGACGTCGATGGACCGGCGGATGTCGATGCAGCAGGTGGCCGAGGCGGTCATCCAGGACGCCGAGGAGAAGAAGGCGTCCAAGGGCTGACGCCCGGGCCGCTCCGTGGGGCCCGTGTGCTCGGCGGGGTCGTCCCGTCGGGGTGCGTCGTGCTGGGCCGGGTGTTCCGCGGGGGCGTCGACGGCGTCGCGGTGCCGGGCCGGCTCGGGTACGGCGAGACCGCCGCCTCTCGTGAGGCGGCGGTCTCGCCGCGTTGTGCTCTCGGTTCAGTCCTCGCCGAGGTAGGCCTTGCGGACCGACTCGTCGTGGAGGAGGTCCTGTCCGGTGCCGGAGAGGACGATCTTGCCGACCTCCATGACGTGGGCGTGGTCCGCGAGGGACAGGGCGGCCTGCGCGTTCTGCTCGATGAGCAGGATGGTGGTGCCCTGGGACTTCAGTTCGGCGATGGTCGCCATGATCTTCTGCATCATGATCGGCGAGAGGCCCATGGAGGGTTCGTCGAGCATGAGCAGTTTGGGCCGGGACATCAGTGCCCGTCCCATGGCGAGCATCTGCTGTTCGCCGCCGGAGAGGGTGCCCGCGGCCTGCTTGTGGCGTTCTCCGAGGATGGGGAAGAGGTCGTAGGCGCGCTGGATGTCCTTCTCGATGCCCTCCTTGTCGTTGCGGAGGTAGGCGCCGAGGCGGAGGTTGTCCTCGATGGTCATGCGGGGGAAGATGTGCCGTCCCTCGGGGGAGTGGGCGAGTCCCAGCGAGACGATCTTGTGGGCGGGGATCTTCCGCAGTGACCGGCCGTCGAACCTGATGTGGCCGGAGACCGGCTGGAGCAGTCCGGACAGTGTCCTGAGGGTGGTGGTCTTGCCGGCGCCGTTGGTGCCGATGAGGGTGACGACCTGGCCCGCGTCGACCGTGAACGAGATGCCCTTGACGGCCTCGATCTTGCCGTAGGCGACCCTGAGGTCCTCGACCTCCAGCAGTGCGGTCACTTGTCGTCCCCTTCTGTGGTGCTGTGCGCCTCGGCGGCCTCGACCTCGGCGGCCTCGTCCTGGCCGGGTGCGCCTTCGAAGGGGGTGCCGAGGTAGGCGGCGATGACGCGTTCGTCGGCCTGGACGACTTCGGCGGGTCCTTCGACGATCTTCTCGCCCTGGACGAGCACGGCGACCCGGTCGCAGAGGTTCATGATGAATCGGATGTCGTGCTCGATGACGAGGATGGCGATGCCCTTGTCCCGGATGGCGAAGATGAGTTCTTCGGCGGCGCGGGTCTCCTGGGGGTTCATGCCCGCGGTGGGCTCGTCGAGGAGGAGCAGGCCGGGCTCGCTGGCGAGGGCCCGGGCGATCTCGAGCTTGCGCTGTTCGCCGTAGGGCAGGTTGCGGGCGAGGTGGTCGGCCTTGGCGGCGAGTCCGGTGAACTCCAGGAGTTCCATGGCGCGTTCGCGGGAGGCCTCTTCGGCCTTCTTGAAGCCGGGCAGGCGCAGCAGGGCCGACCAGAGGCCTTCCTTGGTGCGGGTGTGCCGTCCGACGAGCACGTTCTCCAGGACGGTCATGTTGGCGAAGAGCCGGATGTTCTGGAAGGTGCGGGCGATGCCGGCCTGGGTGACCAGGTGCGGTTTGGGCGGCAGGACGGTGCCCTTGTACTCGACCTTGCCCTCGGTGGGGACGTACAGGCCGGTGAGGCAGTTGAAGAAGGTGGTCTTGCCGGCGCCGTTGGGTCCGATGAGGCCGACGATCTCGCCGCTGTTGACGGTGAGGTCGACGGAGCGTACGGCGGTGAGGCCGCCGAAGCGCATGGTGACGCCGCTGGCGTCGAGGACCGTGGTGGCGGTGGGTGCGGTGGTGGTGGTCATGGTGGTCACGCCCCTGCCTTCGCGACGCCGGTCGCGCCGTCGGGGAGCGGCTTGTCGTCCGGTACGTCGAGCTGTCCGGTGTCGTGGAACTCGAGCTGCTTCCTGCGGTCGGCGACCAGTCCTTCGGGGCGGAAGCGCATGAGGAGCATGAGCGCGGCGCCGAAGAGGAGCAGCTGGTATTCCGCCATGAACTGGAGTTTGGCCGGGATCAGGTAGAGGAGTGCGGCGCCGATGAGCGGGCCGCTGATGGTGCCCATGCCGCCGAGGATGACGGCGGCGAGCAGGAAGGCCGAGTTGGGCGGTACGGAGCCGGCGAACTGGTACTGCTCGGGGGTGACGCTGTAGGACACGTGGGCCTGTACGGTGCCGGCGAGGCCGGCCAGGCAGGCGCCGAGGGCGAAGGCGAGGAGCTTGAGGCGGAAGCCGTTGATGCCCATGGCGGTGGCGGCGGTCTCGTCCTCGCGGATGGCGACCCAGGCGCGTCCGATGCGGGATTCCGCGGAGCGGCGGAAGACGAGGACGACGACGGCCGTGAACAGCAGCATCAGCAGGTAGTAGTTGCCGGAGCGGGTGAGCTGGTGGCCGAGGACGTCGTGCGGCACTCCGAGGTTGAAGCCGAAGATCTCCAGGTCGGGGATGTTCGGGATGCCGTTGGAGCCGTTGGTGACGTCGGGTCCGCTGTTGCCGTTCAGGTTGTTCATGGTGATGCGGAAGATCTCACCGAAGCCGAGCGTCACGATGGCGAGGTAGTCGCCGCGCAGGCGCAGGGTGGGGGCGCCGATCACCACGCCGAAGACCAGCGAGGCGAGGGCGCCGGTGAGGACGGCGGCCCAGAACGGGAAGTGCAGGCCGATGCTGGACTGCGGCGATCCGGAGACCAGGGCGGCGGCGTAGGCGCCGACGCCGAGGAAGGCGACGTAGCCGAGGTCGAGGAGGCCGGCGAGGCCGACCACGACGTTGAGGCCCAGGGCGACGGTGGCGAAGATGAGGATGTTCGCGCCGATGAGGGCGAACTGTTCGTTGCTCTGGGTGAAGGGGAAGCAGATCGCCGTGGCGAAGGCGGCCGCGAGGGTGACGTTGCGGTGCTTGGCGGTGAGGGCCGAGAGCCGCTTGAGGAGTCCTGCGCGGGTGACGGCGGTGAAGCCGAACGCGGCGATGACGAGGAAGCCGATGAAGAGTTCGGAGTACTCGGTGCCGATGCCGTAGGCGAAGACGTACAGGCCGGCGCCGAAGCCGGCGGCGATGATCAGGATCTCGGCCCAGGAGGGGAGTTCCTCTGCGCGGCGGGGTTCGGGGGCGGTGAGGGCGTGGCGGATCCGGCTCCAGAGGCCCGGGGCCGGTTCGTCCTCGTCGTAGGGCTGGTCGGCCGGGAGGCCGAGGGCGCCGATGACGGCGACGAGGGCTCCGCCGCCGGAGATCCATGCGCCGGGTTCGAGGTTGACGAGGCCGCCGAGTTCCTGGCTGATGGCGCCCAGGGCGTATCCGGTGGTGCCGAGGACGCCGAGGGCGCTCAGCAGGACGGGGCTGTTGGTGCCGCCGGGGGTGAGCCAGCCGAGGCCGCGGACACCGTATCCGGAGAGGACGAACAGCAGGGTGAGGGCGGATCCGACGAGGGTGAGGACCTGCAGGCCGCCGGGGTAGCCGGTGACGGTCAGGTCGCCGGGGAACTCGTCGGTCCAGGTCCAGGCGAGGAAGGTGCCGGCGAGGGCGACGGCCGAGCCGGCGAGGGTGGTCGCGCGGGCTGCGGCGGGGGCCAGCGGGACGACCGGGGTGGGGGTGGTGGTCACCTTGGTGGTGTCCGTGGTCTTGTCGGTGGGAGTCTTGGTGGTCATGGGTATCACGCCCGATCCGCGACGCGTTCGCCGAGCAGGCCCTGTGGCCTGAAGAGCAGGACGAGGATGAGCAGGCTGAACGCCCATACGTCCTTCCAGGCGCCGCCGCCGAAGAGGTCCATGCCGGGGACGTTGGCGATGTAGCCGGTGGCGAGGGCTTCGGCGACGCCGAGGACGATGCCGCCGAGCATGGCGCCGTAGATGTTGCCGATGCCGCCGAGCACGGCGGCGGTGAAGGCCTTGAGGCCCATCAGGAAGCCCATGCGGAAGCCGACCTGACCGTTCTTCAGGCCGTAGGCGACGGCGGCGATCGCGGCGAAGGCGGCGCCGATGGCGAAGGCCATGACGATGATGCGGTCGGTGTTGACGCCCATGAGTCTGGCCGTGTCGGGGTCCTGGGCGGTGGCCTGCATGCCGCGGCCGGAGCGGGTCTTGGACACGAAGAGGCCTAGGGCGACCATGCAGAGGGGGGCGGCGATGAGGACGAACAGGTCACCGCGCTGGATGGTGGCGCCGAAGAGGTCGAGGGGTTCGCCCTGGAACTGCGGGAAGGAACGGTCCTTCTTGGCTTCGGGGTACCACATCCACACGATCTGCTGGAGGACGATGGACAGGCCGATGGCGGTGATCAGCGGTGCCAGCCGTGGTGCGCCGCGCAGGGGCCGGTAGGCGAAGCGTTCCGCCGCGGTGGCGAAGGCGACCGAGACGACGACGCCGCCGAGGATCATGAGGGGGACGGCGGCGCCGAGGGCGAAGCCGTCGGGGAGTATGAGGAAGACGGTGAGGGCCCCGAAGCCCCCGACCATGAAGATCTCGCCGTGGGCGAAGTTGATGAGCTGGACGATGCCGTAGACCATCGTGTAGCCGATCGCGATGAGTCCGTACATCGCGCCGAGGATGAGTCCATTGGCCAGCTGTTGCGGCAGTTCGTTCACCGCAGGGCCTCCGTGGAGTGGTTCGGATACGGCGCCGCGCGGGAGCGCTGGTGGGCGCTCCCGCGCGGCCTGGATCAATGTGTGAGGGGTGTCCTGTCGTCCGTCCCCTGGCTCAGTCCAACTTGGGGGAGGCGCTGTACTCGGGCGTCCACGCCTTGCCCTTGACCTTGTACGCGGTCATCAGGGTGTTCGTGGTGTCACCGAACTCGTCGAAGGAGATGGTGCCGGTGACGCCGTCGAACTTGACCTTGCTCATGGCGTCCAGGACGTCCTTGCGGGCGTCGGAGGAGACCTTGCCGTCGTTGCCGTCGACCGCGAGCTTGACGGCCTCGATGATGGACCAGGTGGCGTCGTAGGTGAGGCCGCCGTAGGCCTCGTACGCGTCCTCGAAGCCCTCGGCCTTGTAGTTCTCGATGAACTCCTTGGCGGAGGGGAGCTGCTCGACGGGCTTGCCGACGGAGGTGGCGAGGTCGCCCTCGGCCTTCTTGTTCAGCTTCGGGAACTCGGCGGAGTAGATGCCGTCGCCGCCCATGAGGGGGATGTTCTGGCCGCTGTCCTTGAGCTGCTGGCTCAGGGGGCCGGCGGCGGGGTACTCGCCGCCGTAGTAGAGGGCTTCGGCGCCGGTCTTCCTGATCTTGGCGACGACGGCGTTGAAGTCGCGGTCCTCGGGGTTGATGTGGTCGGCGCCGACGATCTTGCCGCCGAGCTTGGTGAAGTTCGTCTTGAAGGAGGCGGCGAGGCCGGCGCCGTAGGTCTTCTGGTCGTCGATCAGGTAGACCTTCTTCTTGCCGGCCTTGTTGTAGAGGTAGTCGGCGGCGAAGGCGCCCTGGACCTCGTCGGTGGTGGCGGTGCGGAAGAAGGTCTTGAACTGGCGGACCGAGTTGCCCGTCTTCCAGCCGTCGCCCTGGGTCAGTTCGGTGCCGGTGTTGGCCGGGGAGACCTGGACCAGGCCGGCGTCGTTGAACGGCTTCTGCATCTGCTGGGAGACGCTGGAGTTCAGCGGTCCGACGACGCCCAGGACCTTCTTGTCGCTGATGAACTTCTGGGCGTTCTGCTGGCCGACGGAGGGCTGGGCCTGGTCGTCGAGGGGCTCGAGCTCGAACTCGACGCCCTTGACGTACTCCTTCTTGTTGGCGGTCTTCACCGCCAGCTCGGCGGAGTTGCGCATGCCGAGGCCGAGGGCCGAGAGGTCGCCGGTCAGCGGAGCGTCGATGCCGATCACGACAGTGGTCTTGTCGCCGCCGCCACTGCCGTTGCTGCTGTCGTCGTCGCGCGAGCCGCATGCGGTGAGCGTGAGCGATCCCGCCGCGAGTGCCGCGGTGAGGGCGATGAGCGAACGTTGACGCACGATCCAGTCCTTTCCCCTGACGGTCGCTCCCGGGTGGAAACGGCCGAGTCGAGCGCTGGGCCGAAATGAGAATCGGGCGGCGCGGTGACTGGCCGTGACTCTAAGCGTGTGTGGGGAACGTGGAGGAGGGTCTGGCCAAGGCTGTGACTCTCTTGTTATGACACGACGTATTGCAGAGCGGTACCGAGTGGGGGGAAGGACGGAATTCTCGCCGTTTTGCCCTGTCCGGATGGTGAGAAACCGCAGGACCCGACGGGGTGTGTTCAGGTGTATCAGAGGGTTTTGGTGATGACCTGATTTTGTTGCCGAGGGCGACGGGCGCGGCCCGGGAGGGGAGGGCGTGTCCGCCGTGCCGCAAGGGGGAACCGGGCGTCGGCATTGCGTGCGTATTACGTAGAGTTACATCCGGGAAAGAGGTTCGGCGTATCCGTCGATTTCCCGTGAACCGCCTCGTGCGGGGGTTGAATGATCTTGTGGTGGAGCCGGCGGCGGGGACTTCTTTTGTCCGGAAAGAGGTGTGTGGGGCGGGGCGGCGGATAGGGCCGCGCGAGGCCGATTTATTCGTGTAATAGCCAACGGAATAGAGGGTTCCGGTAAACCTGATCCTGAATCCCGAGTTCCGGATTGTTGATCCAGGGGCTGTGGCCTGCGGTTTCAAAGAAGTGGATCAAGGGGGTTCGGCCGGACCGCCGCGGCGGTCCGGCCGACGGGCCGTCATGCGCACGGCCACCGTGGACGGGCCGGACCCGGCTGCCTCGTCCGGTGGTCGCCCTGCCCGCCCCTCGCGCGGCGGGGCGTCCGTCGGCCGGAGGGTGCGGTGCGGGGCCGTCGTGCGCCCCGTACCGCACCGCCCGGGGGATCAGCCCGCGCCGCCCGCGCCCTCCGCGTCCTTCGGGGTCACGTCGCGCAGCAGACAGGTCAGCCGCGCGGTGCACACCCGCCGGTCCGCCTCGTCGGTGATGACGACCTCGTACGTCGCCGTGGACCGCCCCCGGTGCACCGGCGTGGCCACCCCGGTGACCAGCCCGGAACGCACGCCGCGGTGGTGGGTGCAGTTGAGGTCGACGCCGACCGCGATCTTGGAGGTGCCGCCGTGCAGCATCGACCCCACCGATCCCAGCGTCTCGGCCAGCACGGCCGAGGCGCCGCCGTGCAGCAGCCCGTAGGGCTGGGTGTTGCCCTCCACCGGCATCGTCCCGACGACCCGCTCGGCCGAGGCCTCCAGGATCTGCACGCCCATGCGCGTGCCCAGGTGGCCCGCGGAGAACAGTGCCTGCAGGTCCACTCCGAGAGCGGCGTACTCGTCGATGACCTCTTGCGGGAACTTCACGTGGTGCTGCTCTCCCATGGGGCCCTGCTCCGTTCGTCGTGATCACTACGGCAGACCTCGCGGGGCGCGCCGCCGCCCGGGCGGCGGCGCGCCGTGCCGCGCAGTCGCTGAGCGAACGCTCAGTCGGCAGCGGATTGTTCCAGACGCACCACGACGGACTTGCTGGCCGGGGTGTTGCTGGTGTCCGCGGTGGCGTCCAGCGGCACCAGGACGTTGGTCTCCGGGTAGTAGGCGGCGGCGCAGCCCCGGGCCGTCGGGTAGTGCACGACGCGGAAACCGGGCGCCCGGCGCTCCACCCCGTCCGTCCACTCGCTGACGAGGTCGACGTAGGAGCCGTCCCGCACGTCCAGCCCCGCGGCGTCCTCGGGGTTGACCAGGACGACCCGGCGGCCGTTCCTGATGCCCCGGTAGCGGTCGTCCAGGCCGTAGATCGTGGTGTTGTACTGGTCGTGCGAGCGCAGCGTCTGCAGCAGCAGCCGGCCCTCGGGCAGTTCGGGGTACTCGACCGGCGCGGCGGTGAAGTTGGCCTTCCCGGTGGCCGTCGGGAAGCGGCGCTCGTCGCGCGGGGCGTGGGGGAGGGCGAAACCGCCGGGGCGGGCCACGCGCGCGTTGAAGTCCTCGAAACCGGGGATCACGCGCCCGATGCGGTCGCGGATCGCCGCGTAGTCCTTCTCGAACTCCTCCCACGGCACCTTGCTGCCGGCGCCGAGCACCCGGCGCGCCAGCCGGCACACGATGGCCGGCTCGGACAGCAGGTGCCGGCTCGCGGGCTCGAGCCGGCCCCGCGAGGCGTGCACCATGCCCATCGAGTCCTCGACGGTGACGAACTGCTCGCCACTGTCCTGGAGATCGCGCTCGGTGCGGCCCAGCGTCGGCAGGATCAGGGCCCGCGCGCCCGTGACGGCGTGCGAGCGGTTCAGCTTCGTCGACACGTGCACGGTGAGGCGGGCGCGGCGCATCGCCGCCTCGGTGACCTCGGTGTCGGGGGACGCGGAGACGAAGTTGCCGCCCATCGCGAAGAAGACCTTCGCCTCGCCGTCGCGCAGCGCGCGGATGGCCCGTACGACGTCGTAGCCGTGCTCGCGGGGTGGGGCGAAGCCGAACTCCTTCTCCAGGGCGTCCAGGAACGCGGGCGCGGGGCGCTCGAAGATGCCCATCGTGCGGTCGCCCTGCACGTTGGAGTGGCCGCGCACCGGGCAGACGCCCGCGCCCGGACGGCCGATGTTGCCGCGCAGGAGGAGGAAGTTCACGACCTCGCGGATGGTGGGCACCGAGTGCTTGTGCTGGGTCAGGCCCATCGCCCAGCACACGATGGTGCGCTCCGAGGCGAGGACCAGGCGCAGCGCCTCCTCGATCTGCGCGCGGGACAGACCGGTCGCCGCGAGCGTCTCCTCCCAGTCGGCGCCGCGCGCGGCCGCGGCGAACTCCTCGAAGCCGTGCGTGTGTTCCCGGACGAACGCCTCGTCGACCGCCCCCTCGGTCTCGAGGATCAGCCTGTTGAGGAGGCGGAACAGGGCCTGGTCGCCGCCGAGGCGGATCTGCAGGAACAGGTCGGTGAGGGCGGCTCCGGTGGTGAGCCCCTTCGGCGTCTGCGGGTTCTTGAAGCGCTCCAGACCCGCCTCGGGCAGCGGGTTGACGCTGATGATCCTCGCGCCGTTCGCCTTGGCCTTCTCCAGCGCGGAGAGCATGCGCGGGTGGTTGGTGCCCGGGTTCTGCCCGGCCACGATGATCAGGTCGGACTTGTGGAGGTCCTCCAGCAGGACGCTGCCCTTGCCGATGCCGATGGTCTCGGACAGGGCCGAACCGGACGACTCGTGGCACATGTTGGAGCAGTCCGGCAGGTTGTTGGTGCCCAGCTCGCGCGCGAAGAGCTGGTAGAGGAACGCCGCCTCGTTGCTGGTGCGCCCGGAGGTGTAGAAGACCGCCTCGTCGGGCGAGTCCAGGGCGGCGATCTCCTCCGCGACGATGTCGAACGCGCGCTCCCAGGTGACCGGCTCGTAGTGGTCGCCGCCCTCCGGGAGGTACACGGGGTGCGTGAGCCGCCCCTGCTGGCCCAGCCAGTAGCCGCTGCGGGTCGCGAGGTCGGCCACGGAGTGCGCGGCGAAGAACTCCGGGGTGACCCGGCGCAGGGTGGCCTCCTCGGCCACGGCCTTCGCGCCGTTCTCGCAGAATTCCGCCTTGTGCCGGTGGTCCGGCTCCGGCCAGGCGCAGCCCGGGCAGTCGAAGCCGTCCTTCTGGTTGACGCTCAGCAGCGTCAGGGCGGTCCGCCGCACGCCCATCTGCCGCTGCGCGACGCGCAGGGTGTGGCCGATGGCCGGGATGCCCGCCGCCGCGTGCTGGACCTCGGTGACCCGCGGCGCGTCCTGGACCGGATCACCCTTGGGCGGCTTCGTGGCCATCGCGCGCTCCTTCGCATGCACGTGTGAGGTACGTCTCCGATCCTCGCACGCGCCGCCGACACCGACGGAGACCGGGCGGGAAGCGGGGGCGGGAGCAAGGGGCGCGGCGGGGTGGGGTCCCTCCGCCGCCGGGCGGTGACGCGTCCGTGGGGCGCGGGCCCGCGCGAGCGGCCGCGACGGGCCCGCGCCCCACGACGGCGGATGCCGGCGGCGCGGACGCGGGCGGGACCGAGTGTCGGTGGGCCGTGGCAGGATCGGGGATGTGGCAGACACAGCATCGAAGAAGACCGAGACCCCCACCGGCGGCAGCCGCCCGCGCCTGATGCTCATGGACGGGCACTCGCTGGCGTACCGCGCGTTCTTCGCGCTGCCCGCGGAGAACTTCACGACCGCGACGGGCCAGCCGACCAACGCGATCTACGGTTTCGCGTCGATGCTGGCGAACACGCTGCGCGACGAGGCGCCCACGCACTTCGCGGTGGCGTTCGACGTCTCCCGCAAGACCTGGCGCTCCGAGGAGTTCACGGAGTACAAGGCGAACCGCTCCAAGACGCCGGACGAGTTCAAGGGCCAGGTCGAGCTGATCGGCGAGCTGCTCGACGCGATGCGCGTGCCCCGCTTCGCCGTCGAGGGATTCGAGGCGGACGACGTCATCGCCACGCTCGCCACCGAGGCCGAGGCCGAGGGCTTCGAGGTGCTGATCGTCACCGGCGACCGGGACTCGTTCCAGCTGGTCAGCGAGCACACCACGGTGCTGTATCCGACCAAGGGCGTCTCCGAGCTCACCCGGTTCACCCCGGAGAAGGTCGTCGAGAAGTACGGACTGACGCCCGCCCAGTACCCCGACTTCGCCGCCCTGCGCGGCGACCCGTCGGACAACCTGCCGGGCATCCCGGGCGTCGGCGAGAAGACGGCCGCGAAGTGGATCAACCAGTTCGGGTCCTTCGCGGAGCTGGTCGAGCGCGTCGACGAGGTCAAGGGCAAGGCCGGGCAGAACCTGCGCGACCACCTGGAGTCCGTGAAGCTCAACCGCCGGCTCACCGAGCTGGAGCGGCGGGTCGAGCTGCCGAAGGCGGTCACCGACCTGGAGCGGCCGGCGTACGACCGCAAGGGCGTCGCGATGATCCTGGACACCCTGGAGATCCGCAACCCCTCGCTGCGCGAGCGGCTCTTCGCCGTCGACCCGGGCGGCGAGGAGGCCGAGGCGACTCCGGTCGTGGCGGACGGCGTGGAGCTGGACGGCACGGTGCTGGGCACCGGGGAGCTGGCCGGCTGGCTCGGCGAGCACGGCACGCGGCCCCTGGGCGTCGCCACGGTCGACAGCTGGGCGCTGGGCACCGGCTCGGTCGCCGAGGTCGCGCTGGCCGCGTCCGACGGGAAGGCCGCCTGGTTCGACCCGTCCGAGCTGGACGAGGCCGACGAGAGGGCGTTCGCGCAATGGCTGTCCGACGCGGACCGGCCGAAGGTCTTCCACAACGCCAAGGGCGCGATGCGCGTCTTCGCCGAGCACGGCTGGAGCGTCGCCGGCGTCTCCATGGACACCGCGCTCGCCGCCTACCTGGTCAAGCCGGGCCGCCGGTCCTTCGACCTGGACGCGCTCTCCCTGGAGTACCTGCACCGCGAGCTGACGCCGGCCGCCGCGGCCGACGGCCAGCTGGCCTTCGGCGCGGACGAGGCCGCCGAGGCCGAGGCGCTCATGGTGCAGGCCCGCGCCGTCCTCGACCTGGGCGAGGCCTTCGAGGACCGCCTGGCGGAGGTCGGCGCCGCGGACCTGCTGCGCGACATGGAACTGCCGACGTCCGCCCTGCTGGCCCGCATGGAGCGGCACGGCATCGCCGCCGACCGGGAGCACCTGCGGGCCATGGAGCAGATGTTCGCGGGCGCGGTCCAGCAGGCGGTGAAGGAGGCCCACGCGGCGGCCGGTCGCGAGTTCAACCTGGGCTCGCCCAAGCAGCTCCAGGAAGTCCTCTTCGGCGAGCTGAACCTGCCGAAGACGAAGAGGACCAAGACCGGCTACACGACGGACGCCGACGCCCTGGCGTGGCTGGCGACGCAGACGGACAACGAACTGCCGGTGATCATGCTCCGGCACCGTGAGCAGGCCAAGCTGCGCGTCACCGTCGAGGGCCTGATCAAGACGATCGCCGCGGACGGCCGCATCCACACCACGTTCAACCAGACGGTCGCCGCGACGGGCCGTCTCTCCTCGACCGACCCGAACCTGCAGAACATCCCGGTCCGCACCGACGAGGGCCGGGCGATCCGCCGCGGCTTCGTCGTCGGCGAGGGCTTCGAGTCCCTGATGACGGCGGACTACAGCCAGATCGAGCTGCGCGTGATGGCCCACCTGTCCGAGGACGCGGGCCTGATCGAGGCGTTCACCTCCGGTGAGGACCTGCACACCACGGCCGCCGCGCAGGTGTTCTCCGTCGAGCGCTCCGCGGTGGACGCGGAGATGCGCCGCAAGATCAAGGCGATGTCCTACGGCCTGGCGTACGGCCTGTCGGCCTTCGGCCTCTCCCAGCAGCTGAACATCGAGGCGGCCGAGGCCCGGGGCCTGATGGACGCCTACTTCGAGCGGTTCGGCGGAGTCCGGGACTACCTGCGCCGGGTCGTCGACGAGGCCAGGGCCACCGGCTACACGGCGACGCTCTTCGGCCGCCGCCGCTACCTGCCCGACCTCAACAGCGACAACCGCCAGCGCCGCGAGGCGGCCGAGCGGATGGCGCTGAACGCCCCGATCCAGGGCACGGCGGCCGACATCGTCAAGATCGCCATGCTCAACGTGGACAAGGCGCTGCGCGAGGCCGGGCTCGCCTCCCGCATGCTGCTGCAGGTCCACGACGAAATCGTCCTGGAGATCGCCCCCGGCGAGCGGGCGGCGGTGGAGGAGCTGGTCCGCCGCGAAATGGCCGACGCCGTCGACCTCAGGGTCCCCCTGGGCGTCTCGGTGGGCTCGGGGCCGGACTGGGAGTCGGCGGCGCACTAGTCTCCGGCGGTGCCCAGGGCCCGGGGAGCAGGCGTCCGCCCTGCTCTCCCGGCCCTGGGTGCGCCCACCCCGGGACGTCTGCCGCGGCGGCCCCGTCACGGCGCGTCATGGGCACGCCGACTCCACCGGAGGCGGCCCGGCCCCGTCGGACGCCTGCCGCCGCCGGCGTCCTGCCGACGTCCGGTGCCCGACACCGCCGGTGGCGGGCACCGGACGTCGGTGCCGGCCCGTGCCCGGCTCTCCCGCCGCACAGGGACGCTCCACCGTCCGCGGACGCCCGGCCTCTTCCGCCGGGCCGGCGACGGCCCACGGCGTCCCGTGCCCGCGTGCCTCCCGGCGCCCCGGCGGCGTACGCGCCCAGCCGGGCGGCGCCCGCGCCACCCGGCTGGGCGCACGCACCCGCCCGCACGGCCGGACCCACCACGCCCCCCGTCCCGGCGCCGTCGGTGCCCAGGGAGCGCCTGCTCACACGGCCCCGCCGGCCCCGGCGGGCACGTCACTCAGGTGGCCCCCGCGGAAAAGCCCCCGCCACCTGTCTCCCCCGAGGATGCGGGCATGGGTATACGCATGCTCCACCACCGGACGACACCGGCACGGGCAGGCACAGACGGACCCGCCCGCGTGCCGCTCCTCCCGGTCCCGGTCTTCGCGCCGGGCGCAAGCACCGGCCGCATCCCCACCACCGCCGCGACGGCCCTGCGCCGCACGGCGACAGGCCTCCGCCGCGGACTCGCCCACCGGGACCCCACCGCCGCGACACCGCGCGAGACCCCCGCCTGGCGCCTGTGGGCCGACCTGGCCCGCGGCTACCTGGCGCTCGCCCTCACCCTGCTGCCGCGGCCGCGCCCCGCCCACACCTTCACCGTGTTCGTCGCGACCGCCGACACCCTCAGCGCGCGACCCGGCGGCCCGGCTCCGTACCGGCGTCTGCCGGGCTTCGGGGAACCGGGACCGGACGCCACACCCTGACCCCCACGGCACACAGCAGCAGCCCCGGCACGATCCCCGCGCCCGCCCCGAAGCACACCGTCGGGACGATCTCCCAGGGCTCGGCCACGGACCCCCAGTACTCCCACCACCGGGCCGTCCGCTGCACCATCCCGGCCAGCACACAGCCGCCGAGCACCGCCACGGCCCACCACCGGTCCCGCGCCGAGAGCGCCGGGACGCCCGGCGGCTCGGCCGGGGCCCGCCGGCGCAGTGCCCGCGCCACGAACACGGCGATCACCACCGCGGCCACCGCGGAACCGCCGTACTGCAGGTACCAGTACAGCGGTGAGCCCGCGACCTTCTGCCCCAGCACGGGAAACACCCGCATCCCCCACCGGTCGGGGTGCGTGAACGCGTCCCACACCACGTGCGTCAGCGCGCCCAGCACCGCCGACACGTACCACCGCACCACCAGGGACGGCCGCACGCGCGCGCGTGGCGCCCCGCAGCGCAGCAGGACGGCGACGCGTCCCTGCCGGGCCCGCGGCAGCAGCGCCACCGACGGCTCGCGCACCAGCAGCCACAGCCCCACCAGCGCCCAGGCGATGAGCACATCGACCGAGAAGACCCCTGCGAACGAGTGCGTCACGTCCCCGAACTCCATCGCCCCGGACACCACACTCGCCGCGTAATAGGTCATGTCGGGCGAGAACGACCCCGCGACCAGCACGGCCGGCACCAGGCGCCCCCGCCCGGATCCGTCGCCGCGCACGGCGGGCAGCACGGCCGCCGCATGACTGAGGGTGAAAGGCAACGCGTCTCCTCATATGGTCAACCGGTGAATATCGGGCACGAACGGGTGCCCGCGCAAAGCAAGTTGTCGTAGGGTCACCTGCGGTGCCGTACTGGTCGAACAGACGGCCGTCGTGCCCGGAAAGTTGTGGCGCAACCCCCGGCCCGGGCCGAGCGTCACCACAGGGCGGGCACGGCGCGCGAGCACCACAGCCGAAGACAGCCGAAGACAGACGGAGACGGACGACGCAGACGGACGCGCGGGCGTCCACGGGAGGGGCCACTCTATGGCGGCGCAGTTCGACAGGAGACTCCGCAAAGCGGCGGTCACCACCACCGTCGCGGCGGTCGCGGTCGCGGCCCTGTCCGCGTCCCAGGCTCCTGACGTGACGGCGGACGGCAACGGCAGACGGACCACCGCCGACAGCGTGCCGTCGCCCTCCGCGGCCTCCGACGACAGCGCCACCGGCAACTCGCCGTACTACACGGACCTGCCGCCGCTCAACAGCCCGAGCCCCGCACCCACCGTCGGCACCCCCGTCTTCCGGGGCCCCGCCGAGGCGGGCATCCCCGCGACCGTCCTCGACGCCTACAAGAAGGCCGAGTCAGCGCTGCGCGAGGCCAAGCCCGGCTGCAACCTCCCGTGGCAACTGCTCGCCGCCATCGGCAAGGTGGAGTCCGGCCAGGCCCGCGGCGGCCGTGTCGACGCGAACGGCACCACCATCGGCCGGATCATCGGCCCGCAGCTCGACGGAAACGGCTTCGCGCTCATCAAGGACACCGACGGCGGCGTCCACGACGGCAACAGCAGCTACGACAACGCCGTCGGCCCCATGCAGTTCATCCCGTCCACCTGGGCCTGGGCGGGCCGCGACGGCAACGGTGACGGCACGAAGGACCCCAACAACGTCTACGACGCCGCCCTCGCCGCCGGCCACTACCTGTGCCGCAACGGCTGGGACCTGTCCGTCCAGGCGGACCTCAACCGCGCGATCCTCAGCTACAACAACTCGCAGGACTACCTGCACACGGTCCTGTCCTGGCTGGAGTACTACCGCAAGGGCACCCACGAGGTCCCGGACGGCACCGGCACCCTGCCGGTCGGCCGCAGCGACGACGACTCCGCCGCGACCGGACCGAGTCCGTCGCCCGGAGTCACCGGCACCCCCGGCCCGTCCACCACGCCCCGGGCCCCCGGCACCTCGACGCCGGCTCCGGGCAACCCCACCGGCCCCACCGGCCCCACCGGCCCCGCCGAGCCCACGCAGCCGGCCACCGGTTCACCGGACCCCACCCCTGCCGACCCGGAGAGCCCGCCGCAGACGCAGACGCCCACCGACACGGTGGACCACCTGCAGAACGCCGGCGCCTTCGGCCTCACCGCCACCGCGGGCGACACGTTCGCCAGGCGGATCAGCACCCGGGCCGAGACGAAGAGCGGCGAGGCCGTCGCCAAGGTCCGGATCCGCTTCACGATCCTCGGGGACACGGACGCCGCCTTCGACGGCGGCGAGAAGGTCGCCACCGTCATCACCGGCAGCAACGGAGTGGCCGTGGCGCCCGCGCTCCGGGCGGGCGAGAAGACCGGCGCGTTCACGGTCCGGGCCACCGTCGTCGGCCGCACGGTCGCCGGCCTCGACTACCGGGCCACCGTCACCGAACGCGTCGCCGACGCCCTCGCCCGCACCGGCGGGACGGCGCTCACCTGCACCGCGGGCGGCGAGTTCGCGGACCGGGTCGAGGTGAAGGCGACGTACAAGGGCGCCGTCGCGGACAAGGTCGCCGTCACCGCCACGCTCGTCACGTCGGCGGCCGACCCGGCCGAGAACGACAAGGGCCCCTACTTCAAGGACGCCGACGGCAAGGCCGTCCGTACCCTGAGCGGCCTGACGACCGACGCCGAGGGCCTGCTGACGCTGCCGAAGCTGTACGCGGACGACACCGCCGGCACGTTCGTGCTGCGCCTCACCACCGCGGGCGGCGCCACGCTCGACGTCCGGCTGACGGTGGCGAAGGCCGAGGCCGAGCCGTCACCGGACCCGTCCACCGAGCCGTCCACCGAGCCGTCCTCCGACGCCTCGCCGGGCCCCTCCGCCGAACCGTCGACCGAGCCCACCGCGTAGGCATCCGCGGGACCGGGCACCGAGGGCGCCCCGCCGCCATCCGCGGCGGGGCGCCCTCGGCCCGTCGGCCGTGCGGCGGCGGGAGCCGTCACGACCCGGACGCGGACTCCCGCGCGAGCCGCGCCTTCGTGTGCCGCGTCGGCTCGGCCGCGGCCGGGTCCTCGGGCCACGGGTGCTTCGGGTACCGGCCGCGCAGCTCCGCCCGTACGCCCTTGTAGCCGTCCCTCCAGAAGGAGGCCAGGTCGGCCGTGACCGCGGCCGGCCGTCCGGCGGGGGAGAGGAGGTGGACGAGCAACGGCACCCCGGCGATCTCCGGCGACCGCTCCAGCCCGAACATCTCCTGCACCTTCACCGCGAGGACGGGCTGCCCGGGATCGCCGTAGTCGATCCGGATCCTGGAACCGCTGGGCACGGTGATCCGCTCCGGGGCGAGTTCGTCCAGCCGCGCCGCCTCGCCCGACGCCCAGGGCAGCAGCCGCGCCAGCGCCTGCCCGGCGTCGATCCGCGCCAGGTCGGCCCGCCGCCGGGCCCGCCCGAGCTCCGGCTCCAGCCACTCGTCCACGCGCGCGTGGAGGGCGTCGTCCGAGACGTCCGGCCAGGGATCGCCCAGGTGCCGCCGCAGGAACGCGAGCCGCTGCCGCAGCACCCGCGCATCGGCCGACCAGCGCAGCAGCCCGAACCCTTCCCGCCGCAGCCCCTCCAGCAGCGCGTCCCGTACGAGACCGGGTACGGCGCCGGCGGGCGGCCCCACCGACAGTTCGACGGCGCCGAGCCGCTCGACCCGCCGGGCCACCACGTCACCGTCGGCCCAGTGGACCTCGTCCCGCTCCGTCAGCAGGGCGCCCGCCGCCAGCCGCGCCGTCGCCTCGTCGACGACCGCGCCGAGCTGCACGCGCGCGTGCCCCCTGCCCACCGGCCGGTCGGCCACGGCCACGGCGATCCACGGCTCCCCGCGCAGTCCGGACCCCTCCGGCAGCTCCGCGCGCGTCCCGGACGCCATCAGATACGAACCGCCGTCCTTCCTGGCCACCCGCTCGGGAAACGCCAGTGCGGCCACGAGCCCCACGATCCCGTCCTCCGCCCCGCCGGGGGCCGCGTCCCCCCTGCCCACGACGGCGCCGGCCCGGCGGCGGCCGGCGGGCCCGGCGTCCTCCGCCGCGGCGGCCCGCAGGCGTCGTACCTCCGTCCGCCACCGCGCCCCGTAGGCGTCGCCCCCGCGCCGGGCCGCCCGCAGCGCGGACGCCAGGTCGTCCCCGTACTCCCGCGGCGGCTCCTCGCCGAGCAGCGCGACCACCTCCGCCACCGCGTCCGAGGGGCCCGCGTCGAGCAGGGCCCGTCCCAGGCGGGGATGCACCCCCAGCCGCGACAGCCGTACGCCCCGCTCCGTGGCCCGCCCGGCCGCGTCCACCGCGCCCACGGCCGTCAGCACCGACCGCGCCGCCGCCATCGCCCCGCCCGGAGGCGGATCCAGCAGCGCCAGTCCGGACGCGTCCGGATCGCCCCAGCACGCCGCCTGCAGGGCGAACGCGGTCAGGTCGGCCACCTTGATCTCCGGCGCCGGGAAGCCCGGCAGCCTGGCGTCCTCCGCCTCCGTCCAGCAGCGGTACACCGCGCCCGGCGCCTCACGCCCCGCCCGCCCGGCCCGCTGCCGCGCCGCCGCCCGCGAGGCCCGTACCGTCGTCAGCGCGCTCAGCCCGCGCGCGTGGTCCACACGCGGCTCGCGCGCCAGCCCCGCGTCCACCACCACCCGCACGCCCGGCACGGTCAGCGACGACTCCGCCACCGAGGTCGCCAGCACCACACGGCGCCGCGGGCCCGGGGACAGCACCGCGTCCTGCACGGCGGCCGGCGCCCGCCCGTGCACCTGGAGCACCTCCACGTCCCCGAGCCCGGACAGCTGCCCCGCGACCCGGGCGATCTCCCCGACACCCGGCAGGAAGCACAGCACGTCCCCGGCCCGCTCGGTCAGCGCGCGCCGCACCACCGAGGCCACGTGGGCGAGCAGCGCCGGGTCGACCCGCATCCCGTGCGGCGGCCGGACCGGGCGGGCGGGCGGCGCCCACACCACCTCCACGGGGTGCGACACGCCCCGCGCCTCGACGACCGGCGCACCGCCCAGCAGCCGGGCCCAGCCCTCCGCGTCGGTCGTCGCGGACGCGGCCACCAGCCGCAGCTCCGGCCGCAACGCCTGCCGCACGTCCCACAGGAACGCCGCCGTCGTGTCCGCGTCCAGGTGCCGTTCGTGGCACTCGTCGAGCACGACCACGTCGACACCGGTCAGCTCCTGGTCCCGCTGGAGCCGCTGCAACAGGACACCGGTCGTGACGACCTCCACGCGCGTGTGCCGCCCGACCGCCCGCTCGCCGCGCACGGTGTACCCCACGCTCGCGCCGGGCTCCTCGCCCAGCAGCCACGCCATCCGCCGGGCCGCCGCCCGCGCCGCGATCCGGCGGGGCTCGGCCACGACCACGCGCCGCGCGGGCCCCCCGTCGAGCAGACCGGCCAGCGCGAGCGGCACCAGCGTCGTCTTGCCGGTGCCGGGCGGCGCGACCAGCACCGCGGTGCCGTGTCCCTCCAGGGCGTCGTGCAGAGCGGGCAGGGCACCACGTACGGGCAGCGCGTCCAGGGCGTCGTAACGGATCACGCCCCCAGTGTCGTACGCCGGCGAAAGCGTCCTCCACGCGCGCGGGGACGACGAAGGACGGTCAGTCGCGCTCGCACACGAAGATCGCCGTGCCGGGGATCAGGTGCCCGCGCAGCGGCGACCAGCCTCCCCACTCCGAGGTGTTCCAGTCAGGCCACTCCGGCTCCACCAGGTCCACCAGCCGGAACCCCGACGTGACGACGTCCCGGACCCGGTCGCCGAGCGTCCTGTGGTGCTCGACGTACACCGCGACGCCCTCGTCGTCCTGCTCGACGTACGGCGTCCGGTCGAAGTACGAGGCGGACACCGACAGGCCCTCGGGGCCCGGCTCGTCCGGGAAGGCCCAGCGCAGCGGGTGCGTGACGGAGAAGACGAAGCGGCCCCCGGGCCGCAGCACCCGGCGCACCTCCCGCAGCACCAGCCGCGGGTCGGCGACGAACGGCAGCGCCCCGTACGCCGAACAGGCCAGGTCGAAGGAGCCGTCCGCGAAGGGCAGCACGGCCGCGTCCGCCTGCACCAGGGGGAAGGCGGCGCCGATGCGCAGCGCGTGCTGGAGCTGGCGGTGGGAGAGGTCCAGGGCCACCGGACGCGCGCCCTGGCCGGCCAGCCAGCGCGCGCACTGTGCGGCGCCGGCGCCGATCTCCAGGACGTCCTTGCCCTTCAGCTCCTCCGTCGGACCGAGCAGTTCGGCCTCCACCTCGTCCAGGCCCTCGGGACACCACACGAAGCGGTCGTCGCCGAGGAAGGTGCCGTGCTCGATCTGGTACTCGTCCGCGTTCCGGTCCCACCAGCCGCGGTTGGCGCGGGCGCTCTCCGTGACACCGGCGGCACGCCGGGTGGCCTCGGGTTCGGTCTCTCCGGCTTCGGACACTACGGGCTCTTGGATGACCGGCTCCCTCGTACTAGTCTGCGGCTCTTCCGGCAGGGCCTGTCCCGGACGTCACGCACGGGACTCCGCGGGTCCCGGGCGGCCTCGGGAGGCGGCTCCTGCGCCGGGTATGGAGCGATCCGCCCCGGGTGGGCGGCTTCGCGCATTGACCATGCCCGGCCGCCCCCGTATGCTACAAGTTGCGCTGCGGGCCTGCGCACCTCAGACGTAGCAGGTCGCGCTCGCATCTGTTGTATGTCCCCTCGGTTCTCGAGGCGTCGCCAGTGTTTTTCGGTGACGCTTACTTGGCTGTCCGGCTTCTGCAGAGCGAAACGGGCTCCCGGCGTAAGCAGTACCTACGACTTCAATGTCCGTACCGGAGCCCTTTCCCACATGACGAGCAGCACCGAGACCACCGCCACCACCCCGCAGGTTGCGGTCAACGACATCGGTAACGAGGAAGCCTTCCTCGCCGCGATCGACGAGACGATCAAGTACTTCAACGACGGCGACATCGTCGACGGCGTCATCGTGAAGGTCGACCGGGACGAGGTCCTGCTCGACATCGGTTACAAGACCGAAGGTGTCATCCCGAGCCGCGAGCTCTCGATCAAGCACGACGTCGACCCCAACGAGGTCGTCGCCGTCGGTGACGAGATCGAGGCCCTGGTCCTCCAGAAGGAGGACAAGGAAGGCCGCCTGATCCTCTCGAAGAAGCGCGCCCAGTACGAGCGTGCCTGGGGCACCATCGAGAAGATCAAGGAAGAGGACGGCATCGTCACCGGTACCGTCATCGAGGTCGTCAAGGGTGGTCTCATCCTCGACATCGGCCTCCGCGGCTTCCTCCCGGCCTCCCTGGTCGAGATGCGCCGTGTCCGCGACCTCCAGCCCTACGTGGGCAAGGAGCTCGAGGCGAAGATCATCGAGCTGGACAAGAACCGCAACAACGTGGTCCTGTCCCGCCGTGCCTGGCTGGAGCAGACCCAGTCCGAGGTGCGCCAGACGTTCCTCACCACCCTCCAGAAGGGTCAGGTCCGTTCCGGCGTCGTCTCCTCGATCGTCAACTTCGGTGCCTTCGTGGACCTGGGTGGCGTCGACGGTCTGGTCCACGTCTCCGAGCTGTCCTGGAAGCACATCGACCACCCGTCCGAGGTCGTCGAGGTCGGCCAGGAGGTCACCGTCGAGGTCCTCGACGTCGACATGGACCGCGAGCGCGTCTCCCTGTCGCTGAAGGCGACCCAGGAAGACCCGTGGCAGCAGTTCGCCCGCACCCACCAGATCGGCCAGGTCGTGCCCGGCAAGGTCACGAAGCTGGTTCCGTTCGGTGCGTTCGTCCGCGTCGACGAGGGCATCGAGGGTCTGGTCCACATCTCCGAGCTGGCCGAGCGCCACGTGGAGATCCCGGAGCAGGTCGTCCAGGTCAACGACGAGATCTTCGTCAAGGTCATCGACATCGACCTCGAGCGTCGCCGCATCAGCCTCTCGCTGAAGCAGGCCAACGAGGCCTTCGGCGCCGACCCGTCGGCGGTCGAGTTCGACCCGACCCTGTACGGCATGGCCGCGTCCTACGACGACCAGGGCAACTACATCTACCCCGAGGGCTTCGACCCCGAGACCAACGACTGGCTCGAGGGCTACGAGGCTCAGCGCGAGGCCTGGGAGACCCAGTACGCCGAGGCGCAGCAGCGCTTCGAGCAGCACCAGGCGCAGGTCATCAAGTCCCGCGAGGCGGACGAGAAGGCCGCTGCCGAGGGTGGCGACACCGCGGGTGCGGCTCCGGCCGCGTCCGGTGGCGGCTCGTACTCCTCCGAGGGTGGCGACAACTCCGGCGCCCTGGCGTCGGACGAGGCGCTTGCCGCGCTCCGCGAGAAGCTGGCCGGCGGCCAGAGCTGAAACGCGGGCCGCTGAGGCCTGACCGTTGACCCCGAGGGGCCGTACCTTCCGAGGTACGGCCCCTCGGCGTTGCCCCGGTGACGCCCCCGCCGTCAAGATCACGATGCCCCGCACCGGGAATGCCCGTCCCCGCGGGGGCGTTATGACGTACGGACACGAGGAGGGGAGCGGTCACTGTGCTTGATCCGCAGGGTTTGTACGCGTGGGAGCCGAAGGGCCTGGCCGTGGTCGACACGGCACTCGCCCAGGAGTCGGCCGGGCTGGTCATGCTCTACCACTTCGACGGATACATCGACGCCGGCGAGACCGGCGACCAGATCGTCGACCAGGTGCTCGACTCGCTTCCCCACCAGGTCGTCGCCCGCTTCGACCACGACCGGCTCGTGGACTACCGGGCCCGCCGCCCGCTGCTGACCTTCAAGCGCGACACCTGGACCGACTACGAGGAGCCCACCATCGAGGTGCGGCTCGTCCAGGACGCCACCGGAGCACCCTTCCTGCTGCTGTCGGGTCCCGAACCGGACGTCGAGTGGGAGCGCTTCGCCGCCGCCGTGCGGCAGATCGTCGAGCGGCTCGGCGTCCGCCTCTCGGTCAACTTCCACGGCATCCCCATGGGCGTCCCGCACACCCGTCCCGTCGGCATCACCCCGCACGGCAACCGCACCGACCTCGTCCCGGGCCACCGCAGTCCCTTCGAGGAGGCGCAGGTCCCCGGCAGCGCCGAGGCGCTCGTCGAGTACCGGCTCATGCAGGCCGGCCACGAGGTCCTGGGCGTCGCCGCGCACGTGCCGCACTACATCGCCCGGTCCGCCTATCCGGACGCGGCACTGACCGTCCTGGAGGCCATCACGGCGGCGACCGGACTGGTCCTGCCCGGCGTCGCGCACTCCCTGCGCACGGAGGCGCACCGCACCCAGACCGAGATCGACCGGCAGATCCAGGAGGGCGACGAGGAACTCACCGCGCTCGTCCAGGGCCTGGAGCACCAGTACGACGCCGCCGCGGGCGCCCAGACCCGGGGCAACATGCTCGCCGAGCCGGTCGAGATCCCGTCGGCGGACGAGATCGGCCGCGAGTTCGAACGGTTCCTGGCCGAGCGGGAGGGCGACGGCTGACGTCCGGCGGCGCCCCGTCCGAGGCGCCGTCACCGGCAGGCCCTAAGCTTCCGCCCATGCTGACAGTGGGCCTGACCGGCGGGATCGGCGCCGGCAAGAGCGAGGTGTCGCGGCTGCTCGTCGAACGCGGGGCCGTCCTGATCGACGCCGACCGGATCGCGCGCGAGGTCGTCGCACCGGGCACCCCGGGGCTCGCGGCGGTCGTGGAGGCGTTCGGCGACGACGTGCTCGCCGACGACGGCGGCCTGGACCGGCCCCGGCTGGGCTCGATCGTGTTCGCCGACCCGGAGAAGCTGGCCGCGCTCAACGCGATCGTGCACCCCCTGGTCGGCGCCCGTTCCCACGAACTCGAACGGTCCGCGGCCGAGGACGCCGTCGTCGTCCACGACGTCCCGCTGCTCACCGAGAACGGCCTGGCGCCGCTGTACGACGTCGTGATCGTCGTCGACGCCGACCCGGCCACCCAGCTCGACCGGCTGGTGCGGCTGCGGGGCATGACCGAGCAGGACGCACGCGCGCGCATGGCCGCCCAGGCGACGCGCGAACAGCGCCGGGAGATCGCCGACATCGTCGTCGACAACGACGTACCGCTGGAGGAGCTCCGGCACCGCGTGGATGAGGTGTGGGCGGAACTGACCCGCAGGGCGCACGCGAAGCGGACCGGTGGCCCGGCGAGTGCCCCGCCGCCCCGGCCGGCCCAGGAATAGCGGCCCGTGCGCGGGCGTTGACCCCTTCCAGCGAGGGAAGGACTCTGCCGTGCCCGAGACCAGCGGTTCGACCGGACGGACTCCGGAGACGGACGTCATCGACTTCCGCGCCGCCGAGCAACTGCTCGCCGCGCGGGATCCGCGGGGCGCGGTGAAGCTCCTCGACCAAGTCATCGCCGCGCACCCCGAGAGCACCGCGGCACGACTGCTGCGCGCCCGTGCCTTCTTCGCCGCGGCGCAGCTCAGACCGGCCGAGCTGGAGTTCACCATCGTCCTGGAACGCGAGCCGGACAACGCGTTCGCGCATTTCGCGCTGGCCCGCACCTTCGAGCGCCGGGGCTGTCCCGACCAGGCCAGACGCCACTTCCGGCTGGCGGCGGCCCTGGACCCGAACCCGGAGTACCTGCAGCAGGCACGGTTCGACGCCTGACCCACCGGCGGGTGTCCGGTGTCTCCGGGCTTCGGACGCACGGCCTTCGGGTCTACGGGCTCCCGGGCGACCCGGGCGTGCCCGGCGTTCTGGGGGGCCGCGTCGGCGGGCCGGTCCGTGGGCCGTGCTCCGGCGGCCGGTAGGGCGGGACGTCCGGGCCGGGCTGGTAGTGCGGGCCCTGACGGATGTGCCGGACGATCACAGTCAGGTCGACCGTGACGACCAGCCACAGGACCCCGAAGGCCGCGGCCCAGCCGGGCCGCCCGACGAGCGCGAAGAGGACCGTCCCGAAGATCGTCCAGACCAGTCCCCACAGGCTCAGCCAGAAACGCGCCCGCAGGGCGCTGCGCGCGGTTGCCGGTTCACTGCCCGTACGCATGGGACGACCACTCCTGTGAAGAACGTACTCCCGGAACGCCGGGGAGGAAACCGAGCCGTCACGCCGCACGGCCGGACGCCGCAGAAGCCGGACGGCGAAGGGGGAACGGCTCACGGGTGCGGCCCGTTGGACGGGCATGGAGCGCAGAACGCGAGACGGACACCGGGGGACGGGACCCGGGGCCATCACCCCGGACGGCTGCGCGGTCGAGCTCTACTCCCGGCTGCCCGTCGGCGCCGAACCGGACGTCGTCGCCTCCGCCCTGCCCGCGGGCGCACGCATCCTGGAGCTGGGCAGCGGGGTGGGCCGCGTGACCCGGCCGCTGCTGGAGCGCGGGTTCGCCGTCACGGCGGTCGACGAGTCGGCCGAGATGCTGGAGCACGTGCGCGGGGCACGGACGATATGCAGCCCGATCGAACACCTCGACCTGGGCGAGACGTTCGACGCGGTGATGCTGGCGTCGTTCCTCGTCCACACCGGGGACGTCGGGGTGAGAAGAGGTCTGCTGAGCGCCTGCGCCCGGCACGTCACGGCGGACGGCTGCGTGCTGATCCAGCGGGAGGGCGAGGACTACCACACGAACGTGCCGCGCGAACGGGTGGACCCCGGCGGCTTCACCGTGCGGATCGTGTCGGCGGAGCCGGTCGGGGAGGGTGTCAACGCGGTACACGTGGAGTACGAGTTCCCGGACGCGGTCTGGACGCAGACCTTCCGCGCGCGGCCGCTGACCGAGGCGCAGTTCGAGGAGGCGCTCGCGGAGGCGGGACTGAGGGTGGAGCGGTATCTCACCGAGGACAGGACATGGGTGCGGGCGGTCCTCGCCGGCTAGGGGACCGACGGGGGAGGGCAGGAGGGAAAGAGGGCGGTCGCCGGGACGGAGCGCGATGAGTTCCGGGACGAGGAGCGGTCTACCTCCCCGACAGCAGCACGGCCCGCTCAGCCCAGGAGATCCCCATGTCCGAGACCGCCGCCTCCGCCCCCGTCGCCTCCCCGGCCCCCGTCCCGGTCCTCCGCGGGCGGGGCGCCCGGGTCGCCCTGCGCGGGGTGCAGGTGGCCCTCGCGCTGTTCTTCGCCGCCGCGAGCGCCCTGCCGAAGCTGATCGCGCACGCGTCGGCGGCCGAGGCGTTCGACGAGATGGGCTGGGGCACCGCCGGCATGTACACCATCGGCATCCTCGAACTGGCCGGGGCGGTCGCCCTGCTGATCCCGGTGCTCCAGTCGGTGGCGGCCGCGGCGCTGAGCGCGCTGATGGTGGGCGCGTTCGTCGTCCAGCTCACCAGCTTCGGCGGCGAGAACGCGGCGACGCCGCTCATCCTGATGGTCCCCCTGGTGCTCGTCGCCTGGGCCCGCCGAGGGCACAACGCGGAGCTGATCCGACTGGTCCGCCGGTGACCGGCCCGCACACGGCCGCCACCGGCCCCGCTCCCGGATCCGGTCCGGGGGCGGGGCCCGCCGTCTCAGCGGCCTTCCGGGCGCCCGAAGCCCTCCAGGCCGCGCAGGCGTTCCAGCTCGCGCCGGTCCCGCTTGGTCGGGCGTCCCGCGCCCCGGTCGCGGATGCCGGCCGGGGCGACGGCCTCACGGGGCGGGGGCGGCGGGGAGTTGTCGATGTAGCACTGGGCGGCGACCGGCGCTCCGACCCGCTTGCGGATCAGCCGCTTCACGACGACGACCCGCTCCCTGCCCTCGTGCCGCAGGCGCACCTCGTCGCCGACGCGCAGGGAGTACGCGGGCTTCACACGCTCGCCGTTCACCCGGACGTGACCGCCCCGGCAGGCGGTCGCACCGAGGGAGCGGGTCTTGATCAGACGGACCGCCCAGATCCAGCTGTCGACCCGGACGCTCTCACCGTTCTGCGGCCCGGCGGCCTCGGCGGCGGCGATCGCGGCGGCGGTCTTCGGGTCCGGGGTCCGATCGGGGGACTCCGCCCCGGCGGAGTCCTGCACGGCGGTCACCTCGCCGTTCCTGCCTTCGTCATGCTCGGAAGCCATGCCCCGACCTTAGCCGTCCGGCCCCGTGCGGGGGATCGGATATCGGCTGGGGCGGGTGGGCCGGGGCCGGCTTCACGGTGCCCAGCACCCTGGTGACCGGGGGTCCTACGGTGGGGGCATGGACAGCAGCGCCCTCACCGAACTCGACCGGCGGATCTCGGGATGCACGGCCTGTCCGCGGCTGGTCGCCTGGCGGGAGGAGGTGGCCCGCACCAAACGGGCGGCCTTCGCCGACTGGACGTACTGGGGCCGCCCGGTGCCCGGCTTCGGGCCGCCGGACGCGCGCCTGCTGATCGTCGGGCTCGCCCCCGCGGCCCACGGCGGCAACCGCACCGGCCGGATGTTCACCGGCGACCGCTCCGGTGACGTGCTCTACCGGGCGCTGTACGACGTGGGGCTGGCGTCCCGGCCCACCGCGGTCCACGCCGACGACGGCCTGGAACTCCACGGCGTGCGCATCACCTCCCCGGTGCACTGCGCCCCGCCCGCCAACAAACCCACCCCCACCGAGCGCGACACCTGCCGCCCGTGGCTCGTCCAGGAGCTGGGCCTGCTGCGGCCGACCCTGCGCGCCGTGGTCGTGCTCGGCGCCTTCGGATGGCAGGCGGCGCTGCCCGCGTTCGCCGCGGCGGGCTGGACCGTTCCCCGGCCCCGCCCCGCCTTCGCGCACGGCGCCCACGTCACGCTGCCCGCCCCCGACGGACCCGGCCTGCACCTCTTCGGCTGCTTCCACGTCAGCCAGCGCAACACCTTCACCGGCCGGCTCACCCCCGAGATGCTGCGGGACGTGCTGTGCGCCGCGGCCGGGGCGGCGGGGCTGCCCACGGCGGAAAGGACGTGAACGGCCGTGGTCGTCGGCGCTACGGTGCCCCGATGGGCCTGTATCCGAAAACCGAACCGTACGACCACGGCATGCTCGACGTCGGGGACGGCAACCACGTCTACTGGGAGACCTCCGGGAACCCGCACGGCAAGCCCGCACTGGTACTGCACGGCGGGCCCGGGTCCCGCACGAGCCCGAACCTCAGACGCTACTTCGACCCGGCCGCGTACCGGATCGTGCTGCTCGACCAGCGCGGCGCCGGACGGTCGGTTCCCCCCGCGAGCGACCACGCCACCGACATGAGCGTGAACACGACCGCCCACGTCATGGCGGACCTGGAGCGGCTGCGCGCCCACCTGGGGATCGACCGGTGGCTGGTGTGGGGCGTGTCGTGGGGGTCGGTCCTGGGACTGCGGTACGCACAGACCCACCCCGGTGTGGTGTCCGAGCTCGTCCTGACCGGAGTCGCGACCGGCTCGAACCCCGAGGTCCGCCTCCTGACCCGCGGGCTGGGGAAGATCTTCCCGGAGGCCCACGAGCGGTTCCTCGCCGAGCTGCCCGCCGACGAGCGCGACGGCAACCTGGCCGCCGCGTACAACCGGCTGCTGGAGTCACCCGACCCGGCCGTCCGGGAACGGGCCGCGCGGGCCTGGACCGACTGGGAGACGGCGATCATCCCCGCGCCCCCCGGCTCGGTCGCGCGTTTCCAGGACCCGGTGTTCCGGCTGGGCTTCGCCCGCACCGTCACGCACTACTGGGGCAACGACCACTTCCTCGGCGACGGCAACGACGAGGGCGTGGTCCTGCGCGACGCGCACCTGCTGAAGGGCATCCCCGGCACCCTGGTGCAGGGCAGCCTCGACTTCGGCAACCTCCTCGGCGTCGTCTGGCGGCTCCACCGCGCCTGGCCGGACAGCGAGCTGGTCGTCGTGGACGAGGCGGGACACGACGCCGGGGCGGTCGGGGACGACGCGCTGGTGGCGGCGACGGACGGGTACGCGCGCGGCCGCGCGTGACCGGTCCGTCCTACGGCCCCCACATACCGCACACCGGGCTCCCGCTCCTCGTTCCGGGCACCGTCCGCCCACTCCACGGCCCTGGACCCGGGCCGCTCGCACAAGCGCCGCGCGGGTGCGCCGGCCCCCGCTCCCGGGCTGGTCGAGGAGCGGGGGCCGGCTGTGCGGGTTCGGTCTCCTCCCGCACCGCCACTCCGACGGCGTCGGCGGCCGCCGCCCGCCGCGGCAGGACCGGTGACGAGGTGTCCACGGAGGTCACGGCCGTGTCCGCTCCGGTACGACGGCCGTCGCCGTGATCTCCACCAGCTGGCCCGTGTAGCCGAGACAGCCGACCCCGATCAGCGTCGAGGAGTGCGGCCCAGCACTGAGACCGGACGCCTCGACGACGTCCCAGACGGCGGACAGGACGGCGGTCCGGCCGCTCACGACGTACACGTCGGTGGAGACGACGTGCTCCGGACCGCTGCCGACGGCACGCAACTGCTCGGTGAGGTTGGCGATCACCTGCTCGGCCTGGCGGACCGGATCGCCCTCCCCGACCAGGTTCCCCTCCGCGTCGAGCGGAACGGACCCGGCCAGGAAGGCGAGCTTCGTCCCGGCCTCGACGACGGAGGCGTGCGAGTAGCGGGGCGGCGGGAACAGACCGGGCACGGTGACGCGCTGGATCACGTGGGCTCCTGACGAGGCGGACGGACGATCTTTTGATGGTCCGTTCCCCGGTCCGCCGCCGCACCCGATTTTCCCTCGCGGCCCCCGCCCCCGCCCGCCTAGGCGTCCGCCGTCCGCCCCATCACCAGGAGCCCTCAGCAGTGCCCTCTCCCACGGACCAGGCCTTCCTCGACACCACCGCCGGCCGGCTCGCCGACCTGCCCGCCGTCCGGGCCGTCGCCCTCGGCGGCTCCCGGGCCCAGGGCACCCACCGGCCCGACAGCGACTGGGACCTGGCGGTCCACTACCGGGGGGCCTTCGACCCGGACGACCTCCGCGCCCTCGGCCGGCCGGGAGAGGTCTCCGGCATCGGGGCGTGGGGCGGCGGAGTCTTCAACGGCGGCGCCTGGCTGACCGTCGACGGGCGACGGGGCGACCTCCACCACCGCGACCTCGACGTGGTCGAGCACGAGGTGGCACAGGCGGAGACCGGCCGCTTCCGCGTGGAGCCGCTGATGTTCCACCTGGCCGGCATCCCGACGTACCCGGTGGTCGCGGAGCTGGCCGTCAACGAGGTGCTGCGCGGCGAACTGCCCCGCCCCGCCTACCCGGAGGCCCTCCGCGCCACCGCCCCCGAGCACTGGTACGGCGCGGCCACGGCCACCCTCGCCTACGCCGAGGCCGGCCACGCCCCCAGGGAGCGCTGACCCAGGTCGCCGGCGCGATCGCCCTCGCCGCGACACAGACGGCGCACGCGGTGCCGGCGGCACGCGGGGAATGGGTCACCAACGAGAAGGGGCTGGTCGAACGGGCGGGACTGGGCGGGACCGGCTTGCTCCTGACGCGTCTGACGAAGGACCCGCGGTCCCTGACAGGGGCGGTCACGCGGGCCGGGGAACTGCTGAGCGGGGCCGTGGAGGCGGCCCGGCGCGGTCGGTGACCACTCCCGACGGCGGAGGGAACCCCTCGGCTTCCCGCGGAGCCGCGTCCGCGGCGTCGACGAGCCGTCGAGGGGGGCTTCGCCGCGCCGCCGGCCGGCACCGCCACATCCCCGAAACCCGGCCGTTTCCGCCCCGACAAGAAGCGCCCGTACCCTTGACAGCGCACGTCACAGCCCGGCCACCGTCGCCCGAAGGCTCACACCCGCCCTCGACCAGCCGACAGGAGCCCCGCGTCCCGTGCCCCGCACCGTCCGCCCCGCCGCCCTCGCGCTCCCGCCCTGGCTCGCCCACGCCCTGAGTGCCCAGCGGGGTCCCGTGCCCTGGAGCGCGGTCACGCGGGGTGCGCTGGCCGGCGGGCCGCTGCTGCTCGCCGCCCTGTTCGCCGGGCGGACCTCCCTCGGTGTCGTCGCCGCCATCGCCGCCATGCTGGCCGGCATCAACGACCGGCCGGGCAGCCGCCGCACGTCCGTCCGCCGGATCGGCGTGCCGGCGCTCGCGGGGGCGGCCGGGCTGCTGGCCGGCACCGTTGCGGGGCAGCACCTCGGCCCCGTCCCGCTCACCCTGGCGCTGACCGTGCTCGGGCTGGTCGCCGGAGGCATCAGCGCCGTCGGGACCGTCGCGTCCGGGACCGGGACGCAGGTGCTGGTGACCACCGCCGTGGGGGCCGGCATGCCGCTGCCCGACCCCGGGTGGCAGAGCGTCCTCGCCTTCCTCGCCGGCGCCGGATGGCTGCTCACCCTGCGGCTGCTCCTGCCCACACCCGGCGCCCTCGCCGGCGAGGTGCGCCTCGACTTCCGCTTCGACGGGGAGCGCGCGGCCGTCGCCGCCGTGTACGACGCCGTCGCCGCACTGCTGGAGGCGGCCGGCACCGAACACGCCGGCGCCCGCCGGGCCGCGCTCACCGCCGCCCTCGACCAAGCACAGGACGCGCTCGCCGGGCCCCGGCTGCGACGCCACGCCTCCTCCTCGGCCGAACGGCGGCTGCACGCGCAGTACGCCGCCGCGCTGCCCCTCGGCGAGGCCGCCACCGCGCTCGCCTGGGCGGGGCGCCCCGTGCCCGCGCGGGCCGCCGAAGGACCCCGGCGACTCGCCGCGGCCGTCCGCGGCAACACCCACACCGGGCCGCTGCCCGCCCCCACCCGCACCGAACCCGCCCTGCGCGCCCTCGACGACGCCCTCCTGCACGCCGCGGAGGCCTTCGACCGGGGCAGGGGCCGGGACCTGCACACCCGCAGGCGGCCGCTCGGCTCCGTGGCGCGCACCGTGCTCGGCGCCGGCGGCCGGGAGTACGGACTGCGCGTCGGCCTCTGCTTCGGAGCCAGCGTGGCCGTCGCCCAGGTCCTGCACCACGGCCACTGGTACGGGTCGCACCAGCACTGGTACTGGCTGCCCGCCACCGCCGTCTTCCTGGTCAAGCCCGACCTCGGGCCGCTCGCGTCCCGGGTGCTGTGCCGGGCGGCCGGGACCGTCCTCGGGGCGCTCGTCTTCGCCGGGTTCGCCGCCGTGCTGCCCCGGCCGGAGGGGCTCGTCGCACTCGTCGCCGTCAGCGGCGCACTCGTGCCCGTCGCCGCCCGGCACTTCGCCGCCCAGACCGCCGTCGTCACCGTCCTCGTCCTCGCCCTGGTCATGACCGGCGGCGAGCCCCAGGCCGCGCTCAGCCGCATCGGGGAGACCCTGCTGGCCTGCGCGATCGTGCTGATCGTCGGGCACCTGCCGATGCCGGGACAGCGCGGCGGCACGGTCCGCGCCCGGCTGGAGGCGGCGGACGGCGCCGCGCACGCCTACCTCGCCCACGTCCTGAGCGGGTCCGACGACCGCGCCGCCCGGTGGAGACTGCGCCGGGAGGCCTACCGCACGCTCGCCGAGGCCCGTACCGCCGTGGCCCTCGCCGCCGCCGAGCTGCCGGCGCTCGCCCGGCACTCCGCCGGCGCCGACGAGGTCGCCGCCGTGCTGGAACGGCTCGTCGACACCACCACCGCGTGCGCCGTGCACCTCGACGACAGCGGCCGTCTCGCGCCCCGGCACACCGAACGGCTCGCCGAGCTGCGGGACGAGCTGACCGAGCGGCGCGAACGCGCGGGACTGCGCCTGCCGGAGCTGCCGCTCGCCGGGTAGCGCTCGTGCCGGACCGCCGGACCGCCGGGCCGCCGGACCGCCGGGCCGCCGGGCCGCCGGGCCTTCGCGGGTCCGCGGCGCCGGTCCGGAAAAGAATCCTGTCCTGCCGCGATGAGTTCCGCCCCCGCCACCGGTCAGCACCCCCGACGGACCGTTGCACAGGAGGAGCTGGAGCCCATGTCGCTTCCCGAGATCGTCTCGCGCGAGGACTGGCGCGCGGCGCGCGCGGCCTTGCTGGCCAAGGAGAAGGCGGCCACACGCGCCCGGGACGCGCTCAACGCCGAGCGGCGCGGCCTGCCGATGGTGGAGGTCGACAAGGAGTACGTCTTCGAGGGCGGCGACGGCAAGGCCTCCCTGCTCGACCTCTTCGAGGGGCGCGACCAGCTCATCGTCTACCACTTCATGTTCGCCCCCGAGTGGGACGCCGGCTGCCGCAGCTGCTCCGCGTTCCTGGACCAGATCGGGCACCTCGCGCACCTGCGCGCACGCGGTACGTCCTTCGCGGCCGTGTCCCGGGCGCCGTACCCGAAGATCCTGCCGTTCAAGGCGCGGATGGGCTGGACGCTGCCCTGGTACTCGTCCTACGTCAGCGACTTCAACACCGACTTCGAGGTGACCCTCGCACACGAGGGCGAACTCACCGAGCGGCCGGGACTCAGCTGCTTCCTGCGGGACCACGACCGGGTCTTCCACACCTACTCGACGTACGAGCGCGGCCTCGACGGGCTCGGGTCGGTCACCAGCCTCCTCGACCTCACCGCGCTGGGCCGGCGGGAGCGGTGGGAACGACCGGAGGGACGGGCGTCGGCTCTCGGGGCGCCTGCGGGCAGTGAGGCGATCCGCTACCACGACGAGTACGAGGACTGACACGCACCGTAGCGGAAAAATCCGAACGGCTGAGACGGCGCTCACACTTTGCGGTGAACGAATGCCGACTTGGTCTCAGTACCGTCACTTCACGAGGTGTTCACTCCATGGTTGGCGTTTAACTCTACGAGTACAGCGCTACATGGAGGTGCGGGGTGAACGGGCGAACGGTGCTCGAACGTTTTCCCGCCGGCGGCCCGCGCGGGTCCTGGCCGGCGGAGGAGTTCGCGCAGGCGCGGCGTCTGGAGGGCCTGCCCGCCGAGGTCGTCATGGACCTCGCCACGGACATGTTCCTGGTCGTCGTCCGCAGCGGCGAGACCGCCGGTGACGCGGTCGCGTGACACGGCCCGCGCGCCCCGGGCGAACGGGCTCCGGGGCGTGAGGGGAGGGCGTCGGGGCTACGCGGTCACCGGGCGCGACCACGTCGGTGTCGTGCCCGTCAGGCGGCACAGGGCCAGGTAGAGCGGGATGGGCGGGGTGTAGGGGACGGTGCCGTCCGGCCGGTGTATCAGGCCGGGGACGCCCGGGGCGTCGGGGACGACCGCGCCGGTGGCGTACCGGGCCGGGGCGGGCCACTCCAGGGCGTAGTCGGAGTCGGACGGGACGATCCACCACCAGTGCGCCTCGTCGGCGTAGACGCACCCCACGCGTGGCAGCCGGGGCATCACCAGCGGGCCGAAGCGCGCGGGCGCCACCACCGCGTCGCAGCCGAGCGGGGCCGTCATGCCGTCCGGCACGGGCAGCCGCCGGGGCGTTCCGGGCTCGTGCAGCGCGCGCTGCAGACGGACCAGGGTGTCCAGGTCGAGCGGGCGGACGCCGGACGGAGCCCTCATAGCCATGCGGTCCCCGTTCCGCGGTGTGCTTCTCGGCGGTGTTCCTCCGTCTCGCCCGCGTCGCCGGCGGTGTCGGCGGAGCCGGGCTTGGGGCGGGCGCCCCAGCCCAGGTCGTCGCGGGGGCCGGACGGGTCGCGCGGCGCGTCGGCCCCGCGCGGCAGTTCGGCCCAGACCAGCAGTCCGGGCCCGTGCTCGTGGGCGCCCCAGGCGTCGCACAGGGCGTCGACGAGGAGGAGCCCCCTGCCGTGCTCGTCGTCGGGCCGCTGCCCGTCCGACGGGTGCGGCTGGCCGGGCGCGCATCCCTCGTCGCGTACGGCTATGCGCACCAGCTCGTCGCCGTCGTGCAGCTCGCAGACGATGTGCCGGCTCGCGGTGTGCACGATCGCGTTGGTCACCAGTTCGGAGACCACCAGGGCCGCGGTGTCACAGGTGTCCTCGCACACCGACCAGCCGTTCAGCCGGGCGCGCGTCAGGCGTCTGGCCTGCGCGGGAGAGCCCGGGTGTGCGGCCAGCTCGAAACGGAACCGGCGCTCGGCAGCGACGGCCCCCGCGGGGCCGGCTCCCATGGTGGCGCCGAGGCCCGCGGGGGCCGCGACGGCGTCTGTTCCTAAGGGCGCGGACGGAATCACGCTTGCCACTATCGCCCCGCCGTGAACACTTGGCAAGTGTCACTCTGAAAAATGCAGAGTGCTGTGTGACGGTCAGGGCCGGCGTGGCACACTGCTTCGCAACAGCACGTCGAGCGGCGCCACTTCAGATCACCGAAGGTCTGCCCGGACTTTCGAATAGATCTTCGAATGGCGCCGCCGGGCTGTCCGCGCGCATCGCGGCCGGCTCGTCGATGATCGCGGGGTCCCCGGTCCGGGGATCACGCGATCACGGGACTGTTCAGGACTCTTCGTGGAGGTGGGGCGGTGAGCGAGCCGCGGTCCGCGCCGACGGTCGGCCAGGTCGTCCTCGGCCGGCGCCTGCTGGACCTGCGCGAACGCGCGGGGCTCAAGCGCGAGGAGGCCGCCCGCGTCCTGCGCGTGGCCCCCGCGACCGTGCGCCGCATGGAGACGGCCGAGGTCGCCCTCAAGATCCCGTACCTCCAGCTGCTGCTGAAGGCCTACGGCGTCGGGGACGAGGAGGCCGAGGTCTTCGTCCAGCTGGCCGAGGACGCCAACAAGCCCGGATGGTGGCAGCGCTTCCACGACATCCTCCCGGGCTGGTTCTCCATGTACGTCAGCCTGGAGGGCGCGGCCTCGCTGATCCGCTCCTACGAGCCGCACTTCGTCCCCGGACTGCTGCAGACCGAGGACTACGCGCGCGGGGTGCTCCGCTCGGGCGCCATCGGCCAGACCCGGCCCGACGACATCGAGCGCCATGTCGCCCTGCGCATGCAACGCCAGGAACTGCTCACCCGCGAGGACGCGCCCCGGCTGTGGGTCGTCATGGACGAGACCGCGCTGCGGCGCCCCGTCGGCGGCCCGGAGGTGATGCGTGCCCAGATCGACAGGCTGCTCGACGCCGCGAAGCTGCCCAACGTGACGCTGCAGATCGCCCCGTTCGCGAACGGGCCGCACCCCGGCACGTACGGGCCCTTCGTGCTGTTCCGATTCGCCGTGCCGGAACTTCCCGACATGGTCTACAGCGAGTACCTGACCGGCGCCGTCTACCTCGACGCGCGCGCCGAGGTGGCGACCCATCTCGAGGTCATGGACCGCATGGCGGCGCAGGCCGCCACGGCACATCGCACGAAGGAGATCCTCCGGGATCTCCGCAAGGAGCTGTGAATGAACCGCACCAAGCCCCAGCCATCGCCACGCGGCCGCGCCGAGCGCGTCTACAACGGCATGCCCGCCCGCGAGCTGGGCAGCGAGGGCTGGCACAAACCGTGGAGCGGGGGCAACGGCGGCAACTGCCTGGAGGCGATGAAGCTGGCCGACGGCCGGATCGCCGTACGCCAGTCCACCGACCCCGACGGGCCGGCGCTGATCTACACCTCCGCCGAGATGACGGCCTTCATCGAAGGGGCGAAGGCGGGAGAGGCGGACTTCCTGCTGTCCTGAAGCACGTGTTGTCGTTGATGTTTGTTCTTAAGCTGTTTGGCATTGAGCCGATCACCGATCGCTGTGAAAACTTCACACCTTGGAGCGCGCCATGACCGGGCAGCACCATGCCGGCATCGACACGAGCAGACCGCACCCCGCGCGGATGTACGACTGGTACCTCGGCGGCAAGGACAACTACCCGGTCGACGAGGAGATGGGCCGGCAGATGCTCGCCCTGGACCCGAGGGTGCCGGTGATGGCGCGGGTCAACCGCGCCTTCATGCAGCGGGCCACGCGCTGGCTGGCCGGCCACGGAGTACGGCAGTTCCTGGACGTCGGCACCGGCATCCCCACCGAGCCCAACCTCCACCAGGTCGCGCAGGAGACCGCGCCCGACTCCCGGGTCGTCTACTGCGACAACGACCCGATCGTGCTGGCCCACGCGGCGGCCCTGCTGCGCGGCACGCCCGAGGGCGCGACCGAGTACCTCCAGGCCGACGTACGGGACCCCGGCGCCGTCCTGGACGGCGCCGGGAAGATCCTGGACCTCGACCGGCCCGTGGCGCTGTCACTGGTCGCGCTGCTGCACTTCGTCTCCGACGAGGACGGCGCGCACGACCTGGTGGGCCGGCTGCTGGCCGCGCTGCCCTCGGGCAGCTACCTGGTGATGACCCACGCGACCGCGGACTTCACGCCCGAGGAGTCGCGGGCGGCCACCGAGAAGCTCAGGGCCGCCGGCGTCACCCTGGCCCTGCGCTCCCGCGCGGAGTTCGCCCGCTTCTTCGACGGCCTGGAGCTGGTCGAGCCGGGCATCGAGGTGCCCCACCTGTGGCACCCGGAGCTGGGCGAGCCGGTCGCCGGGCAGGACGACGGGGTCATCCCGGGCTACGGCGCGGTGGCCCGCAAGCCGTGACCGCGGGCAGGGGCGGCCCGCCGGGGGAGTAGGGGGATCGCGGTTCAGACCGTCATCGGACGGTCGTACGGGCCGATCGGCGCCGGCAGGCGCGTGCTGCCGCCCGACAGGAGGCGGTCGACGGCGGCCGCCACCGCCCGCCCCTCGGCGATCGCCCACACGACGAGCGACTGCCCGCGGGCGGCGTCCCCCGCGGCGAACACCCCGGGGACGTTGGTGGCGAAGTCCCGGCCGCGGGCGATCGTGCCCCGTGGGTCCAGCTCCAGCCCCAGCCCGTCGACGAGCCCGTCCGTTAGGTCGGGGCCCGAGAAGCCGAGGGCGAGCAGCACCAGGTCGGCGGGGAGCGCCCGCTCGGTGCCGGGCAGCGGCCGGCGCCCGGCGTCCACCCCGACCAGGTGCAGCCGGCGCACGCGGCCCTGCGCGTCGCCGGTGAGGCGGAGCGTGGAGGCCGCGAACAGCCGTGCGTCCGCGTCGGCCGCCGGCGCCGAGCGCAGGTGGCGCGCCTCCTCGTGCGCGACCGACAGCCGGTAGAGCTTCGGGTACGTCGGCCAGGGCTCGGCCTCCTCGTCGCGTGCCGTGCCCGGCTGGGCGTAGATGTCCAACTGGGTCACGGACGCGGCCCCTTCCCGTACCGCCGTGCCGAGGCAGTCGGCGCCGGTGTCACCGCCGCCGACGATGACGACGTGCTTGCCGGCGGCGGACAGGGGGGAGGTCTCCAGGTCTCCCTCGCACACCCGGTTGGCCATCGGCAGGTACTCCATCGCCTGGTGCACCCCGGCCAGCTCCCGGCCCGGCACGGGCAGTTCACGCCAGGCGGTCGCCCCGGTGGCGATCACGACCGCGTCGTAGCGGGTCCGCAGCTCCGCGGCGTCGGCGTCCCGCCCGACCGCCGTCGACGTACGGAACCTGGTCCCCTCGGCCCGCATCTGGTCGATGCGGCGCTCCAGGTGACGCTTCTCCATCTTGAACGCGGGGATGCCGTACCGCAGGAGACCGCCGATCCGGTCGTCCCGCTCGTAGACGGCGACCGTGTGCCCGGCCCGGGTCAGCTGCTGGGCGGCCGCGAGGCCGGCGGGGCCCGACCCGACCACCGCCACGGTCCGCCCGGACAACCGGTCCGGCGGGCGCGGAGGGGTGAAGCCCTCCTCCCAGGCCCTGTCGGCGATGGCGCACTCGACGTTCTTGATGGTGACCGCCGGCTGGTCGATGGCGAGCACGCACCCCGCCTCGCACGGTGCCGGACACAACCGCCCCGTGAACTCGGGGAAGTTGTTCGTGGCGTGCAGCCGGTCGCTCGCCGCCCGCCAGTCCGCGCGGGCGACCAGGTCGTTCCACTCGGGGATCAGGTTGCCGAGCGGGCAGGCGTCGTGACAGAAGGGGACACCGCAGTCCATGCACCGGTCGGCCTGCGGACCGATCAGGGGGAGCAGCGCGCCCGGAACGTACACCTCGTCCCAGTCCCGCACCCGTTCCCCGACCGGCCTGCGGGGCCAGTCCTCGCGGGGCGTGGTCAGGAATCCCTTGGGATCGGCCATGGCCGTCTCCCTCGCGTGCGGGTGGCGGACCGGCGTCGCCGGGCAACGCCCTTCCGGTCACGATACGTCCCCCCGCAGCCGCCCGCAGAACGCCGGCCGTCAGGCGAGGGCCAGCACGTACGCCACCGCCGCCGCGGCCGAGGCGCCCGTACGGACGTGGTTCCACGCGGTCCACTCGCGCACGTACGAGGGCCAGCGGCCGGCCGCCTCCGCCGAGTCCGGCTCCAGTCGGAGCAGCGCCGTGTTGCGCGGCACGTTGGCGGCCACGGTGACCCCGAACGCCCCGGACAGGTACAGCGCGCTGCCCAGCAGCAGCTCCACCGCGCCCTCGTCCGGCCACTGCGCGAACGTCACCACCGCGATCACCGCGGAGACCACCGTCGTCCCGAGGAGGACGAGCATGAACGCCGGGCGCACCGCGGCCGTGTTGATCGCGTTCATCGCCGCGACGCCCTGCGCGGGCGGCAGCGCGGCGAGACCCCGCATGACGAACGTCGAGAAGGCGCAGAAGACCCCGGCCGTCAGGCCGGTCCCGAGCACGCCCAGCACCGCCAGCACGAAGTACGCCCCGTCGATCATGTCGTGTCCACCCCCACCCGTCGGGCCGGTGCCCCTGCGGCACCGGCTGCCGTCGGTCACCCCCAGTCAACCCCCGCACGGGCCCCGTGACCACCGCCGAGCGGCGCGGGGCCGTACGCGGGCGTCCAGAAGGGCCCCCACGCGTGCGGGACGGCCGACGGCGCATCATGGGCACGTGCGACTGGAAGCGATCACCTGGGACCGGCTCGGCGACCGGCTCGCCGAGCGTCTGCTCGACCTGACGCCGGCCGACGGCAGCCCCTGGCCGCGCGTCGCCTTCGACGGTGCGCCGGCCGCCCGTCCCGGCGACCTCGCCGAACGGGTCGGCGAGGCGCTGCGCCTGCGCGGCCGCCCCTCCCTCGTCGTCGGGACGGAGGGCTTCCTGCGCCCCGCCTCCCTCCGCCTGGAGTACGGGCGCCAGGACGTCGAGGCCTACTACAACGGCTGGCACGACACCGGTGCCCTGTGGCGTGAGGTCTTCGATCCCCTCGGCCCCGGCGGTGACGGGCGGGTGCTGCCCGACCTGTGGGACCCGGTGACCGACCGGGCCACCCGCAGCCCCTACGTCCACCTCCCGGCCGGCGGCGTGCTGCTGCTGCACGGTCCCTTTCTGCTGCGTCACTGGTTCCCCCTCGATCTCAGCGTCCACCTCGTCCTCACCCCGGGCGCCCTGCGCCGCCGTACCCCCGGGACCGACCACTGGACCCTCCCGGCCTTCGACCGCTACGCCGAGGAGGCCGACCCCGCCGGCACCGCCGACGTCCTGGTGCGCGCCGACGACCCGCGCCACCCGGCATGGAGCGGCTGACCGGCCGGCTCCGTCGTCAGAGCCGACCGTTGCGCCGGAGGCCGCGGTACAGCACCGGGCAGGCGACGGAGATGACGCCCAGCACCATGCCGTGGCCGTACCGCCAGCCCGGTTCCGGCATGTGGTCGAAGTTCATGCCGTACACCCCGCAGACCATCGTGGGCACGGCGACGACGGCGGCCCAGGCGGTGATCTTCCGCATGTCCTCGTTCTGGGCGACCGTCACCTGGGCGAGGTGCGCCTGCAGGATGGAGTCGAGGAGTTCGCCGAACGCGGCGATCTGCTCCGCGGCCCGCTGCAGGTGGTCGGACGCGTCACGGAAGTAGGCCTGTATCTCCAAGTCGGCCGCCCGGGCCGGCTGCCGCGCCTGCTGCGGGAGAACGGTCTGCGCCGCGTGGAGGCCGACGCCTACTTCCCGGTCACCTCATCCGCGTGCGCCGCCCTGGAGTCCGCGACGGTCCGGCAGGTCCGCGAGCGGCTGGTCGCCGCCGGCGTGGCCACGGACGAGGACATCGACCAGCACCTCGCCAACGTCGCGTCCGGCAGCATGGACCTGGCGACGGCGCCGATGATCTCGGCGTGGGGGCACAAGGCGTAGGTGCGGCGGCACGTTCACGCCGCCGCCCGCACCCGTCGGCAGGGTGTGCCGCGTGCGCCGCGGGCCGCTCGGACGGACGGCACGACACGCACAACGGCGCGTCCGGGCGCGGTGCGCCTGTTGCGGCGGCGGGCCCGCCGGTCAGCCGTCGCCCCCGGCCCGCGGAGGCCTTCCGCCCACCCGCCCGACCGCCACCGCTCCCGCCCGGCACCCCTCCGCCGCCGCGTCCTCGGGCGGCGCACCCACGATCATCGCGGCGAGGAACGCGCCCGTGAAGGCGTCCCCGGCGCCCGTACTGTCCCGCGCGGACGCCGGGACCGCGGGGACACGCGCGCACACGGCGCCGGACCGGGCCACCAGGGCCCCCTCGGCACCCTGCTTGGCGATCACCAGCGGAACGTGCCGGCTCAGCTCGGCCGCGGCGTCCGCGGTGTCGGACAGCCCGGTGAGCAGGCAGGCCTCGTCACGGCTGGGCAGCAGGACGTCCACCCCCTCGACCAGGCCCAGGAAACGGTCGACGCCCAGGTCCGTCAGGAAGCCCGTCGACGCCGGGTCCAGGCTCACCGGCACGCCCCGCGCGCGTGCCGCTGCCAGCGCGACCGCCACCAGGGCGCGGCTCGGCTCCGAGAAGAGGAGGTAACCCGACAGGTGCAGTCGTGCGACCCCGTCGAGCAGCGTGTCCGACCAGTCACCGGGCCCCAGCCGCAGCGACGCCCCGCTGTCCGTCAGGAACGTCCGTTCGGCCGAGGCGCCCGTGTCGACCAGGCAGACCACCGTCCCCGTCGGTGCCGACCGGTCGACGACCAGAAGGGGCCGCACCCCGTGCGCCAGCAGCTCCCGCTCGTGCCAGGCCGCCTCGTCCGTGCCCACCCGTCCCAGCAGCCGTACGTCCCCGCACCCCCCGTACGCGGCCCAGCAGGCCACGTTGGCCCCCGCCCCGCCGGGCAGCCGCCGGATCGAGGCGGCCGTGTCCGTGCCGGTGGCCAGCGGGTCCCGGTGCCGGGCGACGACGTCCGTGACGACGTCACCGACGACCAGCAGCGTGCCGCCCGCCGCGGCGCTCATGCCCCGGCCCACGCCGCCGCGACACGTGCCGCCAGCCGCACGTTGCCGCGCACCGCCGCCAGATTCGCGCTCAGCGACGCCCCGTCGGTGTGCCGTACCAGGTGGTCCAGCAGGAACGGGGTGACCGCCTGGCCCGTGACTCCCTCCTCCTCGCACGCGTGCAGCGCGTCCGCGAGCACCCGCGCGTGCAGCCCGGGGTCGAGCTGCTCCTCCCGGGGGACGGGATTGGCGACGACGAGCGCCGACTCCGGCCCGCCGAGCGCATCCTGCGCCCGCATGACCGCCGCCACCTGTTCCGGGGTGCGCAGCGTCCAGTCCACCGGATGCCCCGAGTCGGACAGGTAGAAGCCGGGGAAGCGGTCCGTGCCGTACCCGGCCACCGCGACGCCCAGCGTCTCCAGCCGCTGCAGGGTCGCGGGCACGTCGAGGATGGACTTCACGCCCGCGCACACCACCGTGATCCGGGTGCGCGCCAGCAGCCCGAGGTCGGCCGACTCGTCCTGCGTCACGGTCCACTCCCGGTGCACGCCGCCCAGCCCGCCGGTCGCGAAGACGCGCACCCCCGCCCGGGCGGCCAGCAGGGCGGTCGCCGACACCGTGGTCGCCCCGCTCGCCCCTGCCGCCAGCGCGAGCGGCAGATCGCGGTGGCCCAGTTTGCGGATGCCGTCCTCGTTCGCGATCCGCTCCAGCTGGCCCTTGTCCAGGCCGACACGGGGCCGCCCGTCCAGCACGGCGATCGTCGCCGGTACGGCGCCCTCCTGGCGTACGGCCTCCTCCAGCTCCCGGGCCACCGGCAGATTCCGCGGGCGCGGCAGTCCGTGCGCGATGATCGTGGACTCCAGGGCCACCACGGGGCGGTGCGCGTCGAGCGCCTCCCGTACCTCTTCCGACACCAGCAGCGTCACGGGCCTGCCTCCCAGTCCGTCGCTTTTCCCTCATCTCTGGCGGCCGGGAGACCGGGTCAAACCACGGAGGACAGCGGCGGGGTCAGAACAGCGGCTCGGGCAGCACGCCCTCCAGCGCGAGCAGCCGGCGTTTGGTGTCCACGCCGCCGCCGAACCCGCCGATGCCGCCGTCGCTCCCCACGACCCGGTGGCACGGCACGACGACCGGCAGTGGGTTGGCCCCCATCGCCGTGCCCACCGCCTGGGCGGCCCCGGGCTGTCCCACGCGCCCGGCCAGCTCGCCGTAACCGACGACCGAGCCGTAGGGCACGCCGGTCGCCAGTTCCCGCAGCACCTGCCGGTTGAAGCCCGATGTCAACGACCAGTCCAGCGGCAGGTCGAAGTCGTGCCGGTCACCCGCGAAGTACGCCCGCACCTGCCGTATCGCCTCGGCCGGCAGCGGGGCGCCGGGGGCCTCGACGGGCCGGGTGTCCAGTCGGGACGCGAGCCGCTCGAGCGCCCGGTCACGCACGGTGTCCGTGGCGTGGAACACGACGTTGACCAGACCGTCGCCGGTCGCGGCCAGAAGCAACGGACCGACAACGGTGTCGACGACGGTCCACAGCACGCGCTGTTCGTACCGCCCATGGCTGTCCATGCGCCCACCGTACGGCCCGCCACCGACAACGCCCGGGGCGGCGGCGTGGACGCCCTCCCCGCCCCGGGCGTGGCGGGATCACAGACCGGCGGAGTCCTCCTCCACCGCGTCCCGGACCACGTCGGGCTTGTTGGTGATGATGCCGTCCACCTCGTACCCGGCGACCCGCCGGGCGACGGCCGGGTCGTCGACCGTCCAGGTGAAGACCTCCATGGCCCTGCCGTGCGGTCCGGTGAGGGCGTGGACGGAGGCGACATAGCTCTGCGAGACCGAGCCGTGGGACGGGTTGATCTGGTCGGTGAACTTCGCGTACTCGGGCAGGTCCGCCACGGCCGGAGTGCCGAGGAGACCCGTCTTGACGGCCGGTTCGAGGTCGTGGACGGTCCGGACGCTGTCCGCGTCGAAGCTCTGCACGATCAGCCGGCCGGCCACGTGGCGCCGGTCGAGCCAGCCCTCGTTGGCGAGGACCTTGAGGGTCTGCCGCTCGATCCCCGGGTAGAGCCCCGGGCTCTTGAGCTCCAGCAGCAGCTTCTGGTGGTGGAGGTCCACACGGTGCACGTACTGCTCCAGGGTCGGCACGCGCGCGCCCGCGTACTCGGCGCCGAACCAGCTTCCCGCGTCCAGCCGGGCGATCTCGGCGGCGGTGAAGTCCTTCACCTTCCAGGGCGCGCGGTCGGGGAAGACCTCCTCGACGTCGGTGGTGCGCTGCAGGCTGTCGTCGTGGATGACGACGAGCTCGCCGTCCTTGGTGCGCTGGACGTCGTTCTCCACCCAGCGGACGCCCAGCTCGGCCGCCTTGTCGACGGCGGCCAGCGTGTTCTCCGGCGCGTAGGCGGAGGCGCCCCGGTGGGCGACGACCGTGGGCGCGTCGCCACCGCCCCGGGTGTCTGCGTGAGAACCGGGAGCCATGAGGGCGACCCCCACGAGCGCGGTGATCAGGACGGCGGCTGCGCGCGCGTGCATGCGTACTCCTCGCGTCGAGCGTTCACGGACAGCACCACTGTGACAGCAGAGGGTCAACGGGGGGCGGGTGCGGAATGGCCACAGGGTGAACGAAGTCGCTCGGCTCCGCTCACCGGGGCCGCACATCTGGGGCAGGGCCGTGTTTCTTTGCGGGAGAATCGTTCGACCATTCCGGTGGGGGTCATACTCTCTGCCTCGGCCCTGACCGTTCGCACGGTCCTGGGAGGGGCGTACATCGGGGCATTCCAGGACGTAGAAGGCGGAAGGGCAGCCGCGCATGCAAGGCACGGTCGACGGATTCAGTTACGGACTCGTCACACCGCTGGTGGCCTACCTCATGGCCTGCCTCGGCGGCGCCCTCGGCCTGCGCTGCACCACCAGATCCATGCTGGTCAACCGGTCGTGGCGCCCCGGATGGCTCGCCCTCGGCTCAGCGGCGATCGGCTCCGGGATCTGGACCATGCACTTCGTGGCGATGATGGGCTTCACGATCGAACACACACCCATCCGCTACGACTGGGGGATGACGTTCGCGAGCCTGGCCGTGGCCATCGTCATGGTGGGCGTGGGGATCTTCATCGTCGGCTACCGGGGCGCGCGGGGAACGGCCCTGTTCACCGGGGGCACCATCACCGGCCTGGGCATCGCCTCGATGCACTACCTGGGAATGGCCGGTATGCGGCTGGACGGACAACTGGAGTACAACACGCTCACCGTGGCCGCGTCCGTCGCCATCGCGATGGCCGCCGCCACCGCGGCCCTCTGGGCGGCCGGGCAGGTCCGGGGGCTGCTCTGGAGCGTGGGCGCGAGCCTCGTGATGGGCCTCGCCGTCACCGGCATGCACTACACCGGCATGGCGGCGCTCGACGTCCATCTGCACGGCACGTCCGACCCCTCCTCCGGCGGCTCGCCGGCCGAACTGCTCGGCCCCATGCTGATCGGCCCCCTCGCCTTCCTCGTCCTCGCCGGCGCCGTGGTGCTGTTCGACCCGCTGATGGTCATGGGGAAGCCGACCGGGGCGCCCGTCGAGCACAAACCGGGTGTCCCCGCGCACGCCGTACCCCCGCCGCGGGCCCACCGCCCGGTGCGCCACCCCGCGCGTCCCACGCGCCGCCACCTCGACCAACGGTGCCCCCGCACCCCGCAGAACCGCTGATCCGGACCGGTTGTCAGTGCAGGGTCGTACGGTGGATCCCATGCGGCCCGTTTCCCACATCGAACGCACGGTGGCGCCCTTCGAGGTCGTCAGCCCCTATCAGCCGAGCGGTGACCAGCCGGCGGCCATCGCCGATCTCGCCCGGCGCATCGAAGCAGGCGAGAAGGACGTCGTGCTGCTCGGTGCGACCGGCACCGGCAAGTCCGCCACCACCGCGTGGATGATCGAGAAGCTCCAGCGCCCCACCCTCGTGATGGCGCCGAACAAGACACTCGCCGCCCAGCTGGCGAACGAGTTCCGCGAGCTGCTGCCGAACAACGCCGTCGAGTACTTCGTCTCGTACTACGACTACTACCAGCCCGAGGCGTACGTCCCGCAGTCGGACACCTACATCGAGAAGGACTCCTCGATCAACGAGGAGGTGGAGCGCCTGCGCCACTCCGCGACCAACTCGCTGCTCACCCGGCGCGACGTCGTCGTGGTCGCCTCCGTCTCCTGCATCTACGGCCTCGGCACCCCGCAGGAGTACGTCGACCGCATGGTCCCCCTGCGCGTCGGCGAAGAGCACGACCGGGACGAGCTGCTGCGCCGCTTCGTGGACATCCAGTACACGCGCAACGACATGGCCTTCACCCGCGGCACCTTCCGCGTGCGCGGCGACACCATCGAGATCTTCCCGGTCTACGAGGAGCTCGCCGTCCGCATCGAGATGTTCGGCGACGAGATCGAGGCACTGTCCACCCTCCACCCGGTCACCGGCGAGATCATCAGCGACGACCAGCAGCTGTACGTCTTCCCGGCCTCCCACTACGTCGCGGGCCCCGAGCGCATGGAGCGTGCGGTCAACGGCATCGAGAAGGAGCTGGCCGAGCGCCTCTCCGAGCTGGAGAAGCAGGGCAAGCTCCTGGAGGCCCAGCGGCTGCGGATGCGCACGACGTACGACCTCGAGATGCTCCGCCAGATCGGCAGCTGCTCCGGTGTCGAGAACTACTCGCTGCACTTCGACGGCCGCTCGCCCGGTTCGCCGCCCAACACCCTGCTGGACTACTTCCCGGACGACTTCCTGCTCGTCATCGACGAGTCGCACGTCACCGTGCCGCAGATCGGCGCCATGTACGAGGGTGACGCCTCCCGCAAGAGGACCCTGGTCGACCACGGTTTCCGGCTGCCCTCCGCGCTCGACAACCGTCCGCTGAAGTGGGAGGAGTTCCAGGAGCGCATCGGGCAGGCCGTGTACCTGTCGGCGACCCCCGGCGCCTATGAACTCTCCCGCTCGGACGGCGCCGTCGAACAGATCATCCGCCCCACCGGCCTCATCGACCCGGAGGTCGTCGTCAAGCCCACCGAGGGCCAGATCGACGACCTGGTGCACGAGATCCGCAAGCGGACCGAGAAGGACGAGCGCGTCCTCGTCACCACGCTCACCAAGAAGATGGCCGAGGACCTCACCGACTACTTCCTGGAGCTCGGCATCCAGGTCCGCTACCTGCACAGCGACGTGGACACGCTGCGCCGCGTGGAACTGCTGCGCGAGCTGCGTGCCGGCGAGTACGACGTCCTGGTCGGCATCAACCTCCTGCGCGAGGGCCTGGACCTGCCCGAGGTCTCCCTGGTGGCGATCCTCGACGCCGACAAGGAGGGCTTCCTGCGCTCCGGCACCTCCCTGATCCAGACCATCGGCCGCGCGGCGCGCAATGTCTCCGGCCAGGTCCACATGTACGCCGACAAGATCACCCCGGCGATGGAGAAGGCCATCGACGAGACCAACCGCCGCCGGGAGAAGCAGATCGCCTACAACAAGGCGAACGGCATCGATCCGCAGCCCCTCCGCAAGAAGATCAACGACATCGTCGCGCAGATCGCCCGCGAGGACGTCGACACCGAGCAGCTCCTCGGCTCGGGCTACCGCCAGTCGAAGGACGGCAAGGGCGCCAAGGCCCCCGTGCCCTCCCTCGGCGGCAAGACGGCGGCCGCTGCCAGGACGGCCAAGGGCGGGAAGACCGAGACGGTGCCCACCGACCGTCCCGCGGCGGAGCTCGCCGAGCAGATCGAGGACCTCACCACCCGTATGCGGGCCGCCGCCGCGGACCTGCAGTTCGAGATCGCCGCCCGGCTGCGTGACGAGGTCTCCGAGATGAAGAAGGAACTGCGCCAGATGAAGGAGGCCGGCCTGGCCTGACAGCCCGTCCGGCACGCGGTGTGTTGCAAGACCGACACAAAGTGCGGACCGGGGTACGGCACTGTCAGCGGCTCTGCGTAGGGTTCTGGTCAACCGCGGGCGCCGCGGCAACAGGGGACAGTTCGTAGAGGGGAATCAGCGCGTGACCGTCAACATGACCAAGGGTCAGGCCATCAGTCTGCAGAAGAACGACGGCGGCAGCCTGACGTCGGTGCGCATGGGTCTCGGCTGGCAGGCGGCTCCCCGGCGCGGGCTGTTCGGCTCCCGCACCCGGGAGATCGACCTCGACGCCTCCGCCGTCCTGTTCGCGGACAAGCAGCCGGTCGACGTCGTCTTCTTCCGTCACCTGGTGAGCGACGACGGATCGGTGCGCCACACCGGGGACAACCTGGTCGGCGGTGTCGGCCAGGGCGGCGACGACGAGGCGATCCTCGTCGACCTGCAGCGCGTCCCGGTCCACATCGACCAGATCGTCTTCACCGTGAACTCCTTCACGGGCCAGACGTTCCAGGAGGTGCAGAACGCGTTCTGCCGCCTGGTGGACGAGACCAACGGCCAGGAACTCGCCCGTTACACGCTGGCCGGCGGCGGTGCCTTCACCGCGCAGATCATGGCCAAGGTGCACCGGGCGGGACAGGGCTGGTCGATGACCGCCCTCGGCTCCCCGGCCAACGGCCGCACCTTCCAGGACCTGATGCCGGCGATCCTGCCCGTCCTGTAGGGGACACCGGTCCCGCCTCCCGCCCGTTCCGTCGGGGAACGGGCGGGCGGTGCAGCGCGCATCACGAGTCGCACACGAGTGACACAGGGGGAGAGGCGATGACGGCCGAGCTGGTGCGGGGGCAGAACCACCCGCTTCCCCAGGCCCGTCTGGAGATCCGGGTCTCGGCCGGCACGCCGCTGGTGGCCGCGGCCACGCTCGGCGACGAGAACGGGACGGTCCACGGCGCCGAGCGGGTGGCCCATCCGGGCACGCCCACCCTGCCCGGACTGGAGGTCTCCCGGCAGGCGGCCGCCGACCACCGCCTCGCGGTGGACCTGGACGCCGTGCCGGACGCCGTGCACCGGGTCAGTGTGCTGCTCGCGCTGGCCGCGGCCGACGGGGCGGGCCCGTCCCGCTTCGCCGCCGTCGCCGCTCCCTTCGTCGCCGTCACCGGCCTCGACGGCACCGAGATCGCCAGCTACACCATCACCGGCCTGGAGGCCGAGTCGGCCGTCGTCGCGCTGGAGCTCTACCGCAGGCAGGGTGCCTGGAAGGTACGGGCCGTCGGCCAGGGCTACGCGGGCGGTCTCGCCGAGCTCTTCGCCGACCAGGGCCTGCCGCAGGCCCACCGGCTCGCGGGCGTGGTCCAGGAGGCGGTGGCGAGCGGCCTGGCCCGCTCGGTGCCGGCCCCCTCGCCGCGTCCGGCGGAAGGCGACCGCGCCCGGCGGACCGCCGCCCCGGTGCTCGGTCCGGACCACGGAGCGGCCGCGTCCCCGTACGACCCCCGGAGCGCCGACGGCCCGGGCCGGTCCGCACCGCGGCCCCCGTACCCGGGTGGGGTCACGGCGGGGGATCCCGCCGGTGCCACCGAGCCGCCCGCCCCCGCGGGAGGCGGGCCGATCGACTACAGCCACCCGCGCCGGCAGCACGCGGCCCCGCCCGCGCCCGCACCCGCCGCGCCCCCGGCCGCACCCGGGCAGCCCGCACAGCCCGTCGCGGGCGACGCCACCGGCTGGTCCATGGACGAGCGGCTCTACAACCAGGTGTGGGGCATGTTCGAGGACCTGGCCCGCACCGCGGCCGCGTACCGCAGCGCCGTCGACTTCGCCGAGTCGCGCATGGAGAAGGAGATCGACCAGGCCCTGTCCGACCCGCGCAGCCGGATCGGAGGGCAGGGCGACGCCGCACGCGAGGCCGCCCGGGCCCGGCACGGTCAGCTCGTGGCCCGGGCCAGGGAGGCCCTCGACCGGGACCTCGCCCAGCTCGCCGCCGAGGCCGACGTCGTCGAGCCCGCCCTCCCGGCGGCCTACGCGCGCTGGGACAACCCCGTCTGGCACGCCTACCGCGTGCCCATGGAGATCCCCATGGCCGTGCGCCTGGGCGACCTCCGCCTGCCCGAGGCCGACCGGATACGCATCCCGATGCTCGTCCGGCTGCCGCTGGAGCGCGGCCTGTGGATCGACAGCGGGCGTTCCGGCTCGCTTGACGGTGCGTTCACCGGCTCCCACGAACTGGGACGCCTGGCCCTGGAGACGGCGGTCGCGCACGCGGCCCGGCTGCTCGCCGTCTACCCGCCGGGCGAGTTCACCGTCCACGTCATCGATCCGGCCGGAGCGGGGACGCAGGCCCTGGCGCCGCTGGTGCGGAGCGGAGTGCTCGCCGCCCCGCCCGCCCCGGGCGCCGCGGGGACGGCGGACGTGCTCGCCCGGCTCACCCAGCGCGTCGACCTGGTGCAGATGGCGCTGCGCGGAGGTGCCGCCGACGCGCTGCCACCCGGTCTCGACACGTCCCAGCAGCTCCTGATCGTCAACGACTTCCCGCACGGCTTCGACGACCGGGCCGTGAACCAGCTGCGCTACCTCGCGGACGAGGGCCCGGCCGTCGGCGTGCACCTGATGATGGTCGCCGACCGCGAGGAGTCCGCGGGGTACGGACCGCTGCTCGACCCGCTGTGGCGGTCGCTGCTGCGTCTGACCCCGGTCGCCGACGACCATCTGGCCGACCCGTGGGTTGGCCATGCCTGGACGTACGAGCCCCCGCTCGTGCCGCCCGGCAGCCAGGTGCTCCAGCAGGTGCTCACCGCGGTCGCCACGGCCCGTCACTCGTGGGACCGGTGAGCCCCAGCCCGTACCAAGTGTTCGTAAAGCCGCACTGACCTGCCAACTTGGGTTTTCCTTTACTTCTCCCTTTACCTTCCCTTGGTGATTGGGGTACTGTTTTTCCCACGGAGGGGAGTACTCCCTGCCAGCTGCGGCGTACCCGTCAATACGGATCAGGCCAGATCCCGGGGCGTCGGCCCGTGGGCTCCGCGCGCGCCTCGCGCACCGGACGCCCGGGTGGAAGAGACCTCCGGCAGCGACGACGCTGACATCTGCCGTGTGACGTACTGCCGGAGGCGCAAGTGGAAGTTTCCATGGCCCTGTGGGTCCTGACCATCGTGGGCCTCGCCGCCCTCATCGCGGTCGATTTCTTCATCGGCCGCAAGCCGCACGACGTGTCGATCAAGGAAGCCGGGATCTGGACGGTCGTCTGGATCGCGCTGGCGGGTCTCTTCGGACTCGGGCTCCTCGTCTTCGGCGGTGGCCAGCCCGCCGGCGAGTTCTTCGCGGGCTTCATCACCGAGAAGTCCCTGAGCGTCGACAACCTCTTCGTCTTCGTCCTGATCATGGCGAAGTTCGCGGTGCCCTCGCAGTACCAGCAGCGAGTGCTCCTCGTCGGCGTCCTCATAGCCCTGGTCCTCAGGGCCGTCTTCATCGCCGCCGGAGCCGCGATCCTCGCCAGCTTCTCCTGGGTGTTCTACCTCTTCGGCGCCTTCCTGATCTGGACCGCCTGGAAGCTCATCCAGGAGGCCCGGGCCGATGAGGAGGACGAGGAGTTCGAGGAGAACAAGCTGCTCAAGGCCGCCGAGCGACGGTTCGGCGTCGCCGACCGGTACCACGGCACCAAGCTGTGGATCGAGGAGAACGGCAAGCGCGTCATGACCCCGATGCTGGTCGTGATGCTCGCGATCGGCACCACCGACGTCCTGTTCGCGCTCGACTCCATCCCGGCGATCTTCGGCCTGACCCAGGACCCGTACATCGTGTTCACGGCCAACGCGTTCGCCCTGATGGGTCTGCGCCAGCTGTACTTCCTCATCGGCGGCCTGCTGAAGAAGCTGGTCCACCTCTCGTACGGCCTGTCGATCATCCTGGGCTTCATCGGTGTGAAGCTGGTGCTGCACGCCCTGCACGAGTCCGGGGTCCACGTCCCCGAGATCAGCATTCCGGTCTCGCTCGGTGTGATCTGCTCGGTCCTGATCGTCACCACGATCACCAGCCTCCGGTCCTCCCGGAAACAGGCGGAAGCGGCGGCTGCCCGGGACGAGTCGAAGCACGACGTCGGGGCCTGACCCGCGCAGGGCGGGCCGTGGGGCGGCGCGGGACCCCACCGGGAGCGGCGAGCGGCGCGGAGCCGTCCGCCGCTCCCGGCGCCGGTCGGGAGGGGGAGGCTCCGAGAGGGGCCCCGAGCGCGGGCGCCGACCGAAGACGTTCCCCGTCCGTGTGACCGGGCGTGCGGGGTCCGTTCACCTCTGCGACGATCGTTGCATGCTCACTCGGCCGAGGGCGCTGCTCGCACAGTGGACGACCGTCGTGCCCGTGGTCGGGGTCGTGCTGCTGGTCCTCACCTGGGGGCGCGACCTGCCCGGTGTGGTCGTGGCGCTGCTGACCGTCGTCCTCGCGCTGGCCGTCCTGGCCGCCGTGCACCACGCGGAGGTGGTCGCCCACCGGGTCGGCGAGCCCTTCGGCTCCCTCGTCCTCGCCGTCGCCGTCACCGTCATCGAGGTCGCCCTCATCGTGACCCTGATGGCCGACGGCGGGGACAAGAGCGCGACCCTCGCCAGGGACACCGTCTTCGCGGCCGTCATGATCACCTGCAACGGCGTCGTCGGGCTCAGCCTGCTCGTCGCCTCCCTGCGCCACGGCACGGCGGTGTTCAACCCGGAGGGCACCGGCGCCGCCCTCGCCACGGTGGCGACCCTGGCCACGCTCAGCCTGGTGCTGCCGACGTTCACGACCAGCGCGCCGGGCCCGGAGTTCTCCACCGTCCAGCTGACCTTCGCGGCACTGTCCTCGTTGGTCCTCTACGGGCTGTTCATCACGACCCTGACCGTGCGGCACCGCGACTACTTCCTCCCCATCACCCGGCAGGGCGAGGTGATCACCGTCGAGGACCACGCCCACGCGCCGTCGAGCCGTACCGCGCTGGTCAGCCTGGGACTGCTGGCCCTGGCACTGATCGGCGTGGTCGGGCTGGCGAAAGGGGTGTCACCCACCATCGAGGACGGGGTGGACGCCGCGGGACTCCATCACGCCGTCGTCGGCGTGATCATCGCCCTGCTGGTCCTCCTCCCCGAGACCATCGCCGCCCTGCGCACCGCCCGCCGCGACCGGGTGCAGACCAGCCTGAACCTCGCCCTCGGATCCGCGATGGCCAGCATCGGACTGACCATCCCGGCGGTCGCCCTGGCCTCCGTCTGGCTCCCCGGGCCGCTGGTCCTGGGCCTCGGCCCCACCCACATGGTGCTGCTCGCGCTGACCGTGGTGGTGGCCTCCCTGACGGTCGTGCCGGGACGTGCCACACCCCTGCAGGGAGGCGTCCACCTGGTGCTGTTCGCCGCCTATCTGGAACTCGCGGTCAACCCGTAGCGGACGCGGCGCCCCGCCCGGCGGGTCAGTACGTGACGACGATCCGCCGGGCGGGACCGTCGACGCGGACGATCCCGCCGTAGGGGACGACGAGCTGCGGATCGGTGTGACCGAAGTCCACGTCGAAGACGATCGTGGCGTCGGGAGCGTAGGTCCGCATCGCGCGCAGTACCGCCTCCCGCTGCTCCGCCGCGTAGCGGGCGGCCTCCTCGGGGCTGTTGGGCCGGTCGAAGGACCACGTCTTCGGGCGGCCCATCAGCAGCGCGGAGAAGGGACGGAGCAGGCCGCGCTCGCCCATGTTGCGCAGGATCCGGAAGACCTCCTCGGCACGCGGCATCTCCTCGGAGGTCTCCAGGAGCAGCACGCCCCCCTCGTACTCGGCCGGGTCGCGCGCGACCTCGCGGTCGGCCATCAGCAGCCAGGAGAGGATCTCCAGGCAGCCGCCCCAGCTGCGTCCCTCGACCACCCGGTCGGCGTTGACCCAGGACCAGCCCGACCCGGGCCGGGTCTGCGGTTCGCTCTCGAAGGTCGCGGGATCGGCCCAGTCCCGGTTCACGTCGTTCCAGCGCTCGGCGGGCCGCAGTTCGTACGGGCCGGACGTGAACAGCGCGGCCCGCAGGGAGGCGGCGGTCTGCGGGTGCATGGCACCGGGGCGTCCCAGCTCGCACATGACGCCGGCGCCGTGGTAGGCGACGATCCCGGTGTTGCGCAGGTAGGCGAGCAGGTTCGTGTTGTCGCTCATGCCGAAGAACGGCTTCGGACAGGCCCGCAGCAACTCCCGGTCCAGGTGCGGCAGGACGGTGATCTGGTCGTCGCCGCCGATCGACGCGAACACGGCCTTGACGCCCGGGTCGGCGAAGGCCGCGTGGATGTCGTCGGCCCGTTCCCGCGGTGTCGAGCCCATCTTCCGGGTGGCCGGATACTCGACCGGATCCAGACCGAACTCCTCGCGCAGCCGCTCCAGGCCCAGCTCGTAGGGGCGCGGGAACAGCCCGGGCAGTCCCGACGCGGGCGATATCACCGCGACGCGGTCTCCGGGCGAGGGCTTGGGCGGGTACGTGATCGTCGGCATGCGCGGAGGATATGGCCGGCCGTGCCGCCGGCGCACCGTGATAAACCGGGTCCGAGCGCCGGTCGGTCGAGGACCGCCGCACCCCGAACGGACCGGAGGAACCGTGCCCCGCACCCTGGCCAACGCCCCGATCATGATCCTCAACGGGCCCAATCTGAACCTGCTCGGCCAGCGTCAGCCGGAGATCTACGGCTCCGACACCCTCGCCGACGTCGAGACCCTGTGCGTCAAGGCCGCCGCGGCACACGGCGGCACGGTCGACTTCCGCCAGTCCAACCACGAGGGGGAACTGGTCGACTGGATCCACGAGGCACGGCTGAACCACTGCGGGATCGTGATCAATCCCGCCGCCTACTCGCACACGTCCGTCGCGATCCTGGACGCGCTCAACACCTGCGACGGGCTGCCGGTGGTGGAGGTCCACATCTCCAACATCCACCAGCGCGAGCCGTTCCGGCACCACTCCTACGTGTCGCAGCGGGCCGACGGCGTGATCGCGGGATGCGGTGTGCAGGGATACGTGTTCGGCGTGGAGCGGATCGCGGCCCTGGCCGGGGAGGGGCGGGCCGCCACCTGACGAGCCGGGGCCGCCGGCCGAGGGCGGGGAACGGAAGGCCGGCGGCCCGCGCCGCCCGGGAGCCGTCGTCCCGGGCGGGGCTGCCTCCAGTGGACCGCCCCGTCCCCGCGGTACGACAGCGCGCACGGGGGGTCGTCGCGGGCGAACGCGTCACACGGGGCGTGCACGGGGGGCGCACACGGAGGTGTTCACCATCCGCGCGCGCGCCACTCCGGCAGATGCGGACGCTCCGCGCCCAGGGTGGTGTCGTTGCCGTGCCCCGGGTAGACCCACGTCTCGTCCGGGAGGACGCCGAAGACCTTGGTCTCGACGTCGTGGATCAGGCTCGCGAACGCCTTCGGGTCCTTGAAGGTGTTGCCCACACCGCCGGGGAAGAGACAGTCCCCGGTGAACACGTGCGGATGCCCGTGCGGGTCGTCGTAGACGAGGACGATCGAGCCCGGTGTGTGCCCGACCACGTGGCGCGCGGTGAGTTCCACCTGTCCCACCCGGATGGTGTCGCCGTCGTCGACCAGCACGTCGGTGGGCACGGGAATGCCCTCGGCGTCGTACCGGCCCGCGTGGGTGCGGGCGCCGGTGGCGGCGACGACCTCGGCCAGCGCCTGCCAGTGGTCGCCGTGCCGGTGGGTGGTGACGACGGAGGCGATGCCGTCGTCACCGATCGTGCCGAGCAACGCGTGCGCGTCGTTCGCGGCGTCGATCAGCAATTGCTCGTCGGTGGCCCGGCAGCGCAGCAGATAGGCGTTGTTGTCCATCGGGCCGACCGCGAGCTTGGTGATCATCAGGTCCTTGAGCTCGTGCACGTCGGCGGGGCCGCCGACCCTCACCTCTCCGCTGTAGGTCATGTCGGCCAGCCTAGCGCCGGGAGGCGGTCCGCAACCGCCTCCACGACCGGGCTCCCGCCTCCCCGGCTACAGCGGCGGCAGCGCGGGGAGCGTGCCCCCGTCCACGGTCAGCGCGGATCCGTCGCGCCGTCCGGCGAGCCAGCCCAGCAGGCCGGCGGGGGCGCCGGTGACGGTCACCTCCTGTCCGCCCTCCTCGCGGCCCGTGCGCCACGCGCGCGTGCCGTCCGTGAGGCGCACGGGCGGCACGTCCGGGTGCCCGGTGAAGCGGGCCGCCAGGAACGCGATCTCGCGCTCGGTGAACTCCTCCGGGAGGTCCTCCAGCTCGTAGCCGATCCCGAGGTCCACGTGGTGCAGCTCCACCTCGGCCCAGCGCCGGAACGGCACCCGGGACGCCGAGTCGGTGACCCCGTTGCGCAGCGCGACCGTGCGCGACCAGTCGGCGGGGGCGGCGCCCGCCTCCTGGAAGCGGGCCGCACTCTCGCGCAGGTCCGTGAGCTGCGCGTCCAGGGGGCGCGGGGCGTCCCGCTCGATGTCGGCGTCGCGGGCCTCGGCGGAGAGGTACATGGGGCGGCCCTCGAGGACGTTCACGAGGGCGTCCGCGTTGCGGGCGAGGTGGGCGAGGACGTGGCCGCGGGTCCAGCCGGGAAGCCGTGACTGGTCCGTCACGCCCGCGTTGTCCAGTTCGCCGACCGCGAGCAGCAGTCGCTCGGTGGCGTCCTGTACAGACGCCAGGTCACGCGCGTGATCAATCATGCCGCCGACCTTAGACCGCACCACTCCTTCGGGTGAAGGAGGCGGACGATCCCCGTAAATCGAATACGCGTGCTATATGGTCGAGTGCGGCGTCGGGCATGCTGGAAAGTCGGGGTTTGTTGACAACCGGTGAATCCGACCGGCGTTGTCAGTGGCTCCCCCTAGTCTGAGGAAGACGGGGGCCCCGCCCCTGTCACTTCTCTCAAGAAAGGTGCGGACCGGCGTGGCCGACCGTCTCATCGTCCGTGGCGCGCGCGAGCACAATCTGAAGAACGTCTCGCTCGACCTGCCTCGCGACTCGCTCATCGTCTTCACGGGCCTGTCCGGGTCGGGCAAGTCCTCCCTGGCCTTCGACACGATCTTCGCGGAGGGCCAGCGGCGCTACGTGGAGTCGCTCTCCTCGTACGCCCGGCAGTTCCTCGGCCAGATGGACAAGCCGGACGTCGACTTCATCGAAGGCCTCTCCCCGGCGGTCTCCATCGACCAGAAGTCGACCTCGCGCAACCCGCGCTCCACGGTCGGCACCATCACCGAGGTCTACGACTACCTGCGCCTGCTCTTCGCCCGCATCGGCAAGCCGCACTGTCCCGAGTGCGGCCGGCCCATCTCGCGCCAGTCGCCGCAGGCCATCGTCGACAAGGTCCTGGAGCTGCCGGAGGGCAGCCGCTTCCAGGTGCTGTCGCCGCTGGTGCGCGAGCGCAAGGGCGAGTTCGTCGACCTCTTCGCCGACCTGCAGACCAAGGGCTACTCCCGCGCGCGGGTGGACGGCGAGACCGTCCAGCTCTCCAGCCCGCCCACGCTGAAGAAGCAGGAGAAGCACACCATCGAGGTGGTCGTCGACCGCCTCACCGTGAAGGACTCCGCCAAGCGCCGCCTCACCGACTCCGTGGAGACCGCGCTCGGCCTGTCCGGCGGCATGGTCGTGCTCGACTTCGTCGACCTCCCCGAGGACGACCCCGAGCGCGAGCGCATGTACTCGGAGCACCTGTACTGCCCGTACGACGACCTGTCGTTCGAGGAGCTGGAGCCCCGCTCCTTCTCCTTCAACTCGCCCTTCGGCGCCTGCCCCGACTGCTCGGGCATCGGCACGCGCATGGAGGTCGACCCGGAGCTGATCGTCCCGGACCCGGACAAGTCCCTGGACGAGGGCGCCATCCACCCCTGGTCGCACGGGCACACCAAGGACTACTTCGCCCGCCTGATCGGCGCCCTCGCCGAGGCGCTGGGCTTCCGTACGGACATCCCGTTCGCGGGACTGCCGCTGCGTGCCCGCAAGGCCCTGCTGAACGGGCACAAGACACAGGTCGAGGTCCGTTACCGCAACCGGTACGGGCGCGAACGCCGCTACACCACGGCCTTCGAGGGCGCCGTCCCCTTCGTCAAGCGCCGGCACAGCGAGTCCGAGAGCGACGCCAGCCGCGAGCGCTTCGAGGGCTACATGCGCGAGGTGCCCTGCCCCACCTGTGAGGGCACCCGCCTGAAGCCGCTCGTCCTCGCGGTCACCGTCATGGGCAAGTCGATCGCCGAGGTCTCGGCGATGTCCATCAGCGACTGCGCCGACTTCCTGGGCGAACTGAAGCTCAGCGACCGGGACAAGAAGATCGCCGAGCGCGTGCTGAAGGAGGTCAACGAGCGGCTGCGCTTCCTGGTCGACGTCGGCCTGGACTACCTCTCGCTGAACCGGGCGGCCGGCACGCTCTCCGGCGGCGAGGCCCAGCGCATCCGCCTGGCCACCCAGATCGGCTCCGGGCTCGTCGGCGTGCTGTACGTCCTCGACGAACCGTCCATCGGCCTGCACCAGCGCGACAACCACCGGTTGATCGAGACCCTCGTCCGGCTCCGCGACATGGGCAACACGCTCATCGTCGTCGAGCACGACGAGGACACCATCAAGGTCGCCGACTGGATCGTCGACATCGGTCCCGGCGCCGGTGAGCACGGCGGCAAGGTGGTGCACAGCGGCTCCGTCAAGGAGCTGCTCGACAACGCCGAGTCGCAGACCGGCCTGTACCTGTCGGGCAGGAAGGCCATCCCGCTGCCCGAGGTGCGGCGTCCGCGCGACCCGTCCCGGCAGCTCACCGTGCACGGCGCCCGTGAGAACAACCTGCAGGACATCGACGTGTCCTTCCCGCTGGGTGTCTTCACCGCGGTGACGGGCGTCTCCGGCTCCGGCAAGTCGACGCTGGTCAACGACATCCTCTACACGCACCTCGCGCGGGAACTGAACGGCGCCCGCAACGTGCCCGGGCGGCACACGCGCGTGGACGGCGACGACCTCGTCGACAAGGTCGTCCACGTCGACCAGTCGCCCATCGGCCGCACCCCGCGGTCCAACCCGGCGACGTACACCGGCGTCTTCGACCACATCCGCAAGCTGTTCGCCGAGACGACGGAGGCGAAGGTCCGCGGCTACATGCCCGGCCGGTTCTCCTTCAACGTCAAGGGAGGCCGCTGCGAGAACTGCGCGGGCGACGGCACGATCAAGATCGAGATGAACTTCCTCCCGGACGTCTACGTCCCGTGCGAGGTCTGCCACGGCGCCCGGTACAACCGGGAGACCCTGGAGGTCCACTACAAGGGCAAGTCCATCGCCGACGTCCTGAACATGCCGATCGAGGAGGCGACCGACTTCTTCGAGGCGGTCCCCGCGATCGCCCGGCACATGAGGACGCTCAAGGACGTCGGCCTCGGCTACGTCCGGCTCGGCCAGTCCGCGACCACCCTGTCCGGCGGTGAGGCGCAGCGCGTGAAGCTCGCCAGCGAGCTGCAACGCCGCTCCACCGGCCGTACGGTCTACGTCCTGGACGAGCCGACCACCGGCCTGCACTTCGAGGACATCAGCAAGCTGCTCACCGTCCTGTCCGGCCTGGTCGACAAGGGCAACACGGTCATTGTCATCGAGCACAACCTCGACGTGATCAAGACCGCCGACTGGGTCGTCGACATGGGTCCCGAAGGCGGCGCCGGCGGTGGCCTGGTGGTCGCCGAAGGCACGCCCGAGCAGATCGCCGCCGTTCCGGCCAGCCACACCGGCAAGTTCCTCAGGGACATCCTCGGTGCCGACCGGGTCAGCGACGCGATCCCGGCGCAGGCCACGCGCAAGGCGGCGAAGACGGTGGCGGCCAAGGCCACCGCCAGGAAGACGGCCACCGAGAAGATCGGCACCGCCGCGGCGAAGAAGGCCGAGACCACCAAGCCCGCCGCGAAGAAGACGACGCGGTCGAGCAAGGCCTGACGGGCCCGGCGGGCGTCCGGCGCCCATGCGCAGGACCCCGGCACACGGACGCGCCGTGCCCCACGGAAGGAACCGTCGGACACGGCGCGTCCGTGCGTCCGGAGCTCAGGCGCCCGCCGCGGCACCGCACCGGACCGCCTGACGGGCGCGGCCCGGTGCCCCGCGGGGCCCGTACGGCCGGGGCCCGCTGGTCCTCAGAGAGCCACCTCGTGGGCGTACGGAGGCTCCGCGCCCGCGCGCGAACAGGTGACCGCCGCCGCGCGGGCGGCGAAACCGAGCAGGCCGGTCCAGCCGTCGGGCCCCAGCGAGGCCACCGCGCGCTCGGCGAGCGCGTCCCGCACCGCGAGGCCGTGCAGCAGGGCCGCGTTCACCGTGTCGCCCGCGCCGATGGTGTCCACCACCTCGACCCGTTCGCCCGGCACCGTGTACTCGCCCCCGTCACGGGTGAACGCCGTCAGCCCCTCACCGCCGCGGGTGATCACCACCGCCGCCGGACCGGCCGCCAGCCACTCCCGGGGGGTGCCGCCGAGCCACTCGGCGTCCTCCGCGGACAGCTTCAGCAGCGACACCGACGGCAGCCAGCTCTTGAACCGGGCCCGGTAGGCGTCCGGATCCGGGATCAGTCCCGCCCGGATGTTCGGGTCGAGCGCGGTGAACACGCCCCGCGCGGCCGACTCGCGCAGCAGTTCCTCGTACGCGCTCGCCCCGGGCTCCAGCACCAGCGAACAGGTGCCGAAGGACACCGCCCGGGTGCCCGGGGGCAGCGTGGAGGGCACCGTGAACAGCCGGTCCGCGGTGCCCTCCACGTAGAAGGAGTACGCGGCCGAGCCGTCCGCGCCGACCGTGGCCACGGCGAGCGTCGTCGGCTCGGCCCCGCGCTGCACCGGCGACACGTCCACGCCGGTCTCGCGGAGCCGGTCCAGCAGCGCCTCGCCGAAGGCGTCGTACGACACCCGGGAGCAGAAGGCGGCGGGGGAACCGAGGCGGCCCAGCGCGACGGCGGTGTTGTACGGGCCGCCGCCGAGCGCCGGGCGCAGCGCGGCGAGGGCGCCCGTGCCCTGCGGTACCAGGTCGATCAGTGCCTCACCGGCGACGACGATCACGGGAGGGTCCTTTCGTGGGCCTGTTCGGACTCGTGGGCCTGTTCGGAGGCTTGCCGGGGCTGCTCGGGGCAGCCGCACGAGGTGCGGTGGACGAAGGCGCAGGGCAGTCGCACGGTCCTGGCCGGCCGGTCCGGCGCGGCGAGGCGCTCCAGCAGCAGCCGGACGGCTCGGGCGCCGATCTCCTTGCCCGGCTGCGCGACGGCGGTCAGACGCGGTGCGAACAGGTCCGCCCAGGCGAAGTCGTCGAAGCAGCACAGAGCGAGGTCGCCGGGCACGGACAGACCGCGGTCCCGCAGGGCGCGCAGCGCGCCGAGGGTCATCGCGTCGTTGGCGGTGACCAGCGCGGTGGGCGGCGTCGGGAGGGACAGCAGGGCCGCCGTGGCCCGTTCGCCCCCGGCCCCGTCGGAGTCACCGTGCACCACCAGCCGCTCGTCGTACGGCAGCCCGGCGGCGGTGAGGCCGTCCCGGTACCCGGCGATCCGCTCGCGCGTCGTGCTCCACCCCGGCCGGCCCGCGACCAGGCCGATGCGGCGGTGGCCGAGCCCGGCGAGGTGGCCGACCAGCCCGCTGGTGGGCCCGGCGCTCTCCGCGCACACCTGGTCGAAGCGGAGGCCGCTGCTCTCCGGCACGTCGACGACCCGGTCGAGGAGCACGGCGGGCACCCGGTGGCGTGCCAGGTAGGCGAGGAGTGCGCCCGGATCGGCGGAGGGCGCGACGATCACGCCGTCCACGCGCCGTTCGTGCAGCAGCCGCACGACCGCGAGTTCGTGCCCCGGGTCGTCGTGCGGGTCGGCGACGAGCAGGCTGTAGCCGTGCTCCAGGGCCCGGGCCTCGACGCCCTGGAGGATCTCCGTGAAGCAGGGATTGCCGATCGCCGACACCGCGAGCCCGAGGGAACGGGTCCGGGAGGTCACCAGGGACCGGGCGAGGGTGTTGGGGGTGTAGCCGAGCTCCTCGACGGCGTCCAGCACCGCCTGGCGGGTGTGCGGCAGCACGGGACGGGTGCTGTTGAGGACGTGCGAGACCGTCGCCACGGAGACCCCGGCGCTCCGCGCGACGTCGGCCATGGTCGCCATCCGAGCGTCCCCTTCCTCCGTATGTCCCTCGTGCGTCCCTCGCACCGCCTGGCGTGCTCCCCGCCGCCGTGCTGCCGGGGAGCGTAACCCGTCCCGCAGTCGGCGTAAACGCTTGCGCAAGCGTTTACGCCGGTCGGTGCGGTGCCTTCCCTCACGGCGACCCACCCGGACGGGCGCCCGGCACCGCCGGATATCGTCGCCCTGCACACCCCCGACCAGTGGAGATCCCCATGCCCGGCCGCCCCGTCCCGAGCCGTCGTACCGTCCTGCGCTCGGCGGCCCTCACGCCCGTCGCCGGGCTCGGCCTGGCCGCCTGCTCACCGGGTGACGACGGCGCGGCCGCACAGCCGACCGCGCCCGTCGACCTCGGTACGGACGGCGAGGTGGCCAAGGGCGCCGTCAAGCTCTACCGGGACCAGAACGTGGTGGTGAGCCGCGCGGACGACGGCTCCCTGAAGGCCTACAGCACGGTCTGCACGCACGCGGGGTGCCCCATCAGGAAGCTGGAGGGGACCAAGCTCGTCTGCCCCTGCCACGGCAGCGAGTTCGACGCCCGCACCGGCGAGGTGCTGCACGCCCCGGCGACCGTGGCGCTCATGGAACTGCGCGTCGACGTGCGGCAGGGCCGGATCGTCGCGAGCCCCGAGACCTGACCGCGCACGGGCCGGCCGCGCCCGCTCACTCCCAGTCCCACGCGATCCCCAGCATGCCCGGCCGCACCCGCGCCTCGACGAGGTGCACCGAGTGGTGCGGCCCGCTCATGGCCAGCTCCCGTCGGCCGCCGCGCGGCGCCGCCGCCGAGTGCTGCGTGAACCGCCGGCAGCGCACGGGCGTGGCCGCCGCGTCGAACCCCACCTGGAGCGCGTACTGCCCGCCCGCCGCGCCGAACGCGCGGACGTACTCGTGCGACACGCCCGCGGTGCCGTCCTCGACGCCGTAGCGGAAGAGATAGGTGTCCCCGGCCCGCAGGCGGGTGCCGAAGAGCAGCTCCGCCACCAGCACACCGGTGTCGTGGTGGGCGCGGACGCGCCCCGTACGGCAGTTCTCCAGTGCGTGGACGGCCATCCGCGCGGGAGCGCACCCCGGGTCGCCGTGGTGGACGGCGACGAAGCGGTCGACGCCGTCCCGGTGGGCGCGGACGATGTGGTGCGACTCGCGCCCCGCCAGCTCGCGCCGAGCTCCGATCCGGACCCGTTCGTGGTGCCCGAGGGTGTGCAGCCCGTCGTCCGTGGACGGGTGGCCGAGTTCGCCCAGCAGCCGGCGCAGGACGCCCGAGGCCTCCACCCGGGCCCGGTAGGAACGCACCGGGCGTCGCTGGGCCGACGCCTGCTCGCCGGTCTCGGCGAGCAGGCGTATCAGCGACTCCTCGGGCAGCCGGAGTATCTCCTCCAGGGCTCGCACGGCCCGCAGCGACTCCGGACGCTGCGGACGCCGGGCGCCCTGCTGCCAGTAGCTCAGGCTCGTGACGCCCACGGTCACCCCGTACCGCGACAGATGGTGCCGGACGCGCTGCAGAGGCATTCCGCGAGCGGCGATCGCGGCGCGCAGGGCGACGTGGAACGGGCCACCGCGCAGCACCGAGTCGAGTTCCGCGGTGTCGGCGTCCGCGGTGGCGGCGTCCGCGTGCTGTGTGGCGTGCGGCATGCAGGGGCCTTTCTGTGAATGTTCACAACGGCTGGTCGGACCGTTCGGCGTGGATCCGCCGGGGCCCGCCCCCGGTCGCGGCGCGGGGGAGGTCCTCACATCCGTACGCCGCGCTTCAGGGCCCCGAGTTCCCCCGCATTGAAGCGTGTCGGCCCAGCCCCGACAACACCCGAAGCCGGACCGCGGCGCACACCTGGCCGAGAACGCACCGGCCCGCCTCCCCGGGGCACCGAGCGTGACCGGCCGGCCCCGGACGGTCCCCGGACGGCCTCCCACGGGGTTCGGCCGCGGGTCTTCCACAGGGGCCGTGTCCGTCGTCCACAGCCCGCCGGACTGTCGGTCCCCGCCAGTAGGGTGTGAGTCATGGCCGACCCCTCCAGCTACCGCCCCAGGCCGGGAGAGATCCCGGACTCCCCGGGGGTGTACAGGTTCCGTGACGAGCACCGCCGGGTGATCTACGTCGGAAAGGCGAAGAGCCTGCGCCAGCGCCTGGCGAACTACTTCCAGGACCTGGCGAACCTCCACCCCCGCACCCGCAGCATGGTCACCACCGCCGAGTCCGTGGAGTGGACGGTGGTGTCCACGGAGGTCGAGGCCCTGCAGCTGGAGTACTCCTGGATCAAGGAGTACGACCCCCGGTTCAACGTCAAGTACCGCGACGACAAGAGCTACCCCTACCTCGCGGTGACGATGAACGAGCAGTTCCCGCGCGTGCAGGTGATGCGCGGCCACAAGAAGAAGGGCGTGCGCTACTTCGGGCCGTACACGCACGCATGGGCGATCCGCGACACAGTCGACCTCCTGCTGCGCGTCTTCCCGGTGCGCACCTGCTCGGCCGGTGTCTTCAAGAACGCCGCCCGCACCGGCCGCCCCTGCCTGCTCGGCTACATCGGCAAGTGCTCCGCGCCGTGCGTCGAGCGGATCTCCGCCGAGGACCACCGGGAGCTCGCGGAGGAGTTCTGCGACTTCATGGCCGGCCGCACGGGCACGTATCTGCGCCGCCTGGAGAAGCAGATGGCCGAGGCGGCACAGGACATGGAGTACGAGCGGGCGGCCCGTCTGAGGGACGACATCGGGGCCCTGAAGAAGGCCATGGAGAAGAGCGCGGTCGTCCTCGCCGACGCGACCGACGCCGACCTGATCGCCGTCGCCGAGGACGAGCTGGAGGCGGCCGTCCAGATCTTCCACGTCCGCGGCGGGCGCGTGCGCGGACAGCGCGGCTGGGTCACCGACAAGGTGGAGGACATCACCACCGGCGCCCTCGTCGAGCACGCCCTCCAGCAGCTCTACGGCGAGGAGAAGGGCGACGCCGTCCCCAAGGAGGTCCTGGTCCCGGCCCTGCCCGACCCCGTCGAGCCGGTGCAGCAGTGGCTCACCGACCGCCGCGGCTCGGGCGTGTCGCTGCGCATCCCGCAGCGCGGCGACAAGAAGGCGCTCATGGAGACCGTCCGGCGCAACGCCCAGCAGGCGCTCGTGCTGCACAAGACCAAGCGCGCCTCCGACCTGACCACGCGCTCGCGCGCCCTGGAGGAGATCGCCGAGGCCCTCGGTCTGGACAGCGCCCCGCTCCGGATCGAGTGCTACGACATCTCCCACCTCCAGGGCGACGACGTGGTGGCCTCCATGGTCGTCTTCGAGGACGGACTGGCCCGCAAGAGCGAATACCGCCGCTTCCAGATCAAGGGGTTCAGCGGTCAGGACGACGTCCGTTCCATGCACGAGGTCATCACCCGCCGCTTCCGGCGCTACCTCGCCGAGAAGGAGCGGACCGGCGAGTGGACGGACGCGGACGGCGGCGAGGAGCTTCCCGACGGCGAGGCCCTCAAGGACGAGGAAGGCCGCCCCAAGCGCTTCGCCTACCCGCCCCAGCTCGTCGTCGTCGACGGCGGACAGCCGCAGGTCGCGGCGGCCCGGCGGGCCCTGGACGAGCTGGGCATCGACGACATCGCCGTGTGCGGCCTCGCCAAGCGGCTGGAGGAGGTCTGGCTGCCCCGCGAGGACGATCCGGTCGTGCTGCCGCGCACCAGCGAGGGCCTGTACCTGCTCCAGCGGGTCCGCGACGAGGCCCACCGTTTCGCGATCACCTATCAGCGCGTCAAGCGCGCCAAGCGCTTCCGGTCCAGCCCCCTGGACGACGTGCCCGGCCTGGGGGAGACCCGCAAGCAGGCGCTGATCAAGCACTTCGGTTCGGTGAAGAAGCTCCGGTCGGCGACGATCGACCAGATCTGCGAGGTGCCCGGCATAGGCCGCAAGACGGCCGAGACGGTCGCCGTGGCCCTCGCCCGGGCGACCCCGGCCGCGCCCGCCGTGAACACGGCGACCGGAGAGATCATGGATGACGAGGACGGGGCACCCGGGACGACGGAGGATGCCCCGGGGGAGCCCGTGCCCGCGGGCACCCCGGATGAAAGACGGGGGCAGGAGAGATGACCGAGCACGACGCACAGCCCGCAACGGGACGAGAACAGACCCACGCCACGGCCGGAGAGGGAGCGGGCCCGCAGACGGCCCGTCCCGACGGACGCCAGGACAACGGAGCACAGGTGAGTACGGCCAAGGAAACAGCCGGGGCGCAAGAGGCGGCCATCCCCGAGCTGGTGATCATCTCCGGCATGTCCGGGGCCGGCCGCTCGACGGCCGCCAAGTGCCTGGAGGACCTGGGCTGGTTCGTCGTCGACAACCTGCCGCCGGCGCTGATCCCCACCATGGTGGAGCTGGGCGCCCGCTCGCAGGGCAACGTGGCGCGGATCGCGGTCGTCGTGGACGTCCGCGGCCGGCGCTTCTTCGACAACCTGCGCGAGTCCCTCGCCGACCTCGACGCCCGGGGCGTCACCCGGCGGATCGTCTTCCTGGAGTCCTCCGAGGAGGCGCTGGTGCGCCGCTTCGAGTCGGTGCGCCGCCCGCACCCCCTCCAGGGCGACGGCCGCATCGTCGACGGCATCGCCGCCGAGCGGGAACTGCTGCGCGAGCTGCGCGGCGACGCCGACCTGGTGATCGACACCTCCAGCCTCAACGTGCACGAGCTGCGCGCCAAGATGGACGCCCAGTTCGCCGGCGAGGAGGAGCCCGAGCTGCGGGCCACCGTCATGTCCTTCGGCTTCAAGTACGGCCTGCCGGTCGACGCCGACCTGGTCGTGGACATGCGCTTCCTGCCCAACCCGCACTGGGTCCCGGAGCTGCGCCCGTTCACCGGCCTGAACGAGGAGGTGTCGTCGTACGTCCTCAACCAGCCCGGGGCCAAGGAGTTCCTCGACCGCTACGCCGAGCTGCTCCAGCTGATCGCCGCGGGCTACCGTCGTGAGGGCAAGCGCTATGTGACCGTCGCCGTCGGCTGCACCGGCGGCAAGCACCGGTCCGTGGCCATGTCGGAGAAGCTCGCCGCCCGGCTCGCCGCCGAGGGCGTGGAGACGGTGGTCGTCCACCGGGACATGGGACGGGAATGACACGACGTACTCCGCGGCTGAGCAGGCTGCGCCGGGTGGTGCCCGAGGGGCGCGGCGGCAGACCCGCCGACGCCCGCGCCGCCCGGCCCGAGCAGGGGCGCGGCGGCAGGCCGCGCCGCCGGGGCACCCAGCCCAAGGTCGTCGCCCTCGGCGGCGGCATGGGCCTGTCCGCCTCGCTCGCCGCACTGCGCCGGATCACCGGCGACCTCACCGCCGTCGTCACCGTGGCCGACGACGGCGGCTCCAGCGGGCGGCTCCGCGACGAGCTGGGCGTCCTGCCGCCCGGCGACCTGCGCAAGGCGCTGGCCGCGCTGTGCGGGGACGACGACTGGGGCCAGACCTGGGCCCGCGTCATCCAGCACCGCTTCCAGTCCCAGGGCGACCTGCACGAACACGCGGTCGGCAATCTGCTGATCGTCGCCCTGTGGGAGCAGCTCGGCGACCACGTCCAGGCCCTCGACCTGGTCGGCAAGCTGCTCGGCGCGCACGGGCGCGTGCTGCCCATGTCCGCCGTCCCGCTGGAGCTCCAGGCCCTGGTCAAGGGCCACGACCCGGACCGGCCGGAGGACGTCGACACCGTACGGGGACAGGCCACCGTCGCCCTGACCCCCGGTGAGGTGCAGTCCGTGCACCTGGTGCCGAACGACCCGCCCGCCGTCCCCGAGGCGGTCGATGCCGTCCTGGACGCGGACTGGGTGGTGCTCGGCCCCGGCTCCTGGTTCTCCTCGGTCATCCCGCACCTGCTCGTGCCCGACCTGCTGGACGCGCTGGTCGAGACGAAGGCGCGCCGGGTGCTCTCCTTGAACCTCGCCCCGCAGCCCGGAGAAACCGAGGGCTTCTCCCCGCAGCGTCATTTGGAGGTTTTGGGACGACACGCCCCTAAACTCGCCCTGGACGTGGTGCTGGCCGACGAGGCCGCCGTGCCCGACCGTGACTCGCTCACCGAGGCCGCGAAACGGTTCGGCGCCGCGGTCGAACTGGCTCCGGTCGCCCGGACCGACGGGACCCCGAGGCACGACCCGGAGCTGCTGGCCGCCGCGTACGACCGTATTTTTCGGATGCATGGAAGGATCGGCCCATGGCGATGACGGCAGCGGTGAAGGACGAGATCTCCCGGCTCCCCGTCACCCGGACCTGCTGCAGGAAGGCGGAGGTCTCCGCCGTTCTGCGGTTCGCCGGCGGCCTTCACCTGGTGAGCGGGCGCATCGTGATCGAGGCGGAGCTGGACACCGCGATGGCGGCCCGCCGGCTCAAGCGGGACGTCCTGGAGATCTTCGGGCACAGTTCCGAGCTGATCGTGATGGCGCCGGGCGGGCTGCGCCGCGGCTCGCGTTACGTCGTACGGGTGGTCGCCGGCGGTGACCAGCTGGCCCGGCAGACCGGCCTGGTGGACGGCCGGGGCCGGCCGATCCGCGGCCTGCCGCCGCAGGTGGTCTCGGGGGCCACCTGCGACGCCGAGGCCGCCTGGCGCGGGGCGTTCCTCGCGCACGGCTCGCTCACCGAGCCCGGCCGTTCCTCCTCCCTGGAGGTGACCTGCCCGGGTCCCGAGGCCGCCCTCGCCCTGGTCGGCGCCGCCCGCCGGCTGTCGATCGCCGCCAAGGCCCGTGAGGTGCGCGGCGTGGACCGGGTCGTCGTCCGCGACGGCGACGCGATCGGCGCCCTGCTCACCCGGCTGGGCGCCCACGAGTCGGTGCTGGCCTGGGAGGAGCGGCGGATGCGCCGCGAGGTGCGGGCCACCGCCAACCGCCTCGCCAACTTCGACGACGCCAACCTGCGCCGTTCGGCCCGCGCGGCCGTCGCCGCCGGCGCCCGGGTCCAGCGGGCCCTGGAGATCCTCGCCGACGACGTGCCCGAGCACCTCGCCGCCGCCGGCCGGCTGCGCATGGAGCACAAGCAGGCCTCCCTGGAGGAGCTGGGGGCCCTCGCCGACCCCCCGCTGACCAAGGACGCCGTCGCCGGCCGCATCCGCCGCCTGCTGGCCATGGCCGACAAGCGGGCCTCGGACCTCGGCATCCCGGGCACGGAGGCCAACCTCGGCGAGGAGCTCGCCGACAACCTCGTCGGCTGACGGGAGCCGGTGCGCCGGCCCCGTACCGCACCGGCCGCCCGCACACGTACGGGACCTTCCGCACACGGCCCGTCAAACAGCCGGTGCCGGCGCCCACTTGGGTGACCGGCACCGGCTTCCGCGTGTCCTTGCCGCGCTCTTGACTCGATCATGAGGTGTCATGAGCCTGGCATCTGTTCGCTGCTGTGGCGGACCCACGCTAGGGGGGTTCATGAGACGAAGAGCGAGATCGATCCTCGCCGTCGGCGCACTCCTGATCGGCGGAGTGAGCTTCGCACCCATCGCCCAGGCACGACCCGCGGATCCGGGAACCCCGGACGCGGACGAAGTGAAGGTCTTCCGCGCCGACGTCACCCGGGAGCAGGTGCCCCTGCTGCTGGCCGCCGGGCAGGACGGCCACGAACTCGGCGAGCAGGTTCCCGACAAGGGAACGGCCGCCGTCGAGGTCTACCTCACCGACCGGCAGGCGAAGGCGCTGGAGAAGAAGGGCGTCGGCCTCACCGAGCACACCCTCTCCACCCGGGCCGCGCAACGCGTCGAGGGCGCGGCCGACGGCGTCTTCCGGCCGTACAGCGGCAGCGGCGGCCTCCGGGAGGAGATCCTCCGCACCGCCCGGCAGAACCCCGGCCTCACCAAGGTCGTCTCCATCGGCAGGACGGTCAGGGGCCAGGACATCCTGGCGCTCAAGCTCACCAAGAACGCGAAGAAGTCGAAGGACGGCTCCAAGCCCTCCGTCCTCTACATGTCCAACCAGCACGCGCGCGAGTGGATCACCCCGGAGATGACCCGGCGGCTGATGCACCACTACCTGGACAACTACGGCAAGGACCGGCGGATCAGGAACGTCGTCGACTCCACCGAACTGTGGTTCGTCCTGTCGGCCAACCCCGACGGCTACGATTACACCTTCCAGGACCCCGCCAACCGCCTGTGGCGCAAGAACCTGCGCGACGTCAACGGCGACGGCGTCATCAGCACCGGCGACGGCGTCGACCTCAACCGCAACTTCGCCTACAAGTGGGGCTACGACGACGAGGGCTCGTCCCCCAACCCCACCAGCGAGACCTACCGGGGCGCGAGCCCGGGCTCGGAGCCCGAGACCAAGGCGCTGGACGCCTTCCAGAAACGCATCGGCTTCACCTACGGCATCAACTACCACTCCGCCGCCGAACTCCTCCTCTACGGCGTCGGCTGGCAGGTGGCCACGAACACCCCGGACGACGTCCTCTACAAGGCGCTCGCGGGCACGCCGGACAACTCCGCGATCCCCGGCTACCACCCGCAGGTCTCCTCGGAGCTGTACACCACCAACGGCGAGGCGGACGGCCACGCGGCCAACGTCAACGGCATGGCGATGTTCACCCCGGAGATGTCGACCTGTCAGACGGCCTCCGACGTGGACCCCGACGACCAGTGGAACGCGCGGGACTGCCGGTCGGGCTTCAACTTCCCCGACGACGAGAAACTGATCCAGCAGGAGTTCGCCAAGAACGTCCCCTTCGCGCTCTCCGTCGCCGAGTCCGCCGCCCACCCCGACCGGCCGTCCTCCGCGGTCGGCCTGGACGCCGCCGACTTCACCCCGGCCCCCTTCGCCACGTCGTACTCGCGCGGCGCCGACCAGGAGGTCTCGGTCGTCGTCCGCAAGGCGGTGCGCGACAAGGAGCTGAAGTACCGCGTCAACGGCGGCCGCGTCCACGACATGGCGCTCAGGCCGTGGCAGGGCGGCGAGACGTACGGCGGTGACGACAACCTCTACTTCGACGAGTACCGGGCCGAGGTCAAGGACGGCGTCCCGGGCGACAAGGTCGAGGTCTGGTTCACCGGCGAGACGCGTCAGGGCAAGAAGGTCTCCAGCGAGCACTTCACGTACACGATCGCCGAGCGGCCCCGCGCGGACGTGCTCGTCGTCGCCGAGGAGGGCGCGAAGGCCACGCAGACCCGGACGTACGTGGACGCGCTCGAGGCGGCCGGCGAGCGGGCGGCCGTCTGGGACGTCGCCACCCAGGGCGCTCCCGACGCGCTCGGCGTCCTCGGCCACTTCGGCACCGTCGTCCACTACACCGGCGCGGCGGTCCCGGGCAACGCCACCCAGCTCCAGCTGCGGGCCTTCCTCAACGAGGGCGGCCGGCTGATCGAGGCGGGCGAGCGGGCCGGCGGCAGCGTCGACCTCGGCGACGGCACCCCGTCCGACGACTTCAGCCAGTACTACCTGGGCGCCTACACCCGCACGTCGACCTCCGGAGCCACCGGATTCACCGGCACCGGCAAGCTCGCCGGAACCGCCGGCGCGCTCGGCGGAGCCCCCGGCAACCCGCTGGACACCGCCGGGACCTACAGCGTGACCTCGGACGAGCTGGACCCCGCGGCCCACCCGCAGTTCGCGAGCGCGGGCGCCGGCAGGTTCGCCGGCACGGTGAACCCGTACGGGCCCTACGCGGGAGACTGGATGGTCGCCGCCGTCCACACCGACGACGCCTACAAGCGCCTCACCCGCACCGTCGACCTCACCGGTGTCACCGCCGCCGACCGGCCCACGCTGCGCACCCAGCTGCTGTGGGACACCGAGCGCGGCTACGACCACGCCCTGGTCGAGGCCCACGTCACCGGCGCCGACGACTGGACCACGCTGCCCGAGAACGGCGGCGCCACCGGCACCGCCGTGCCCGCCGAGTGCGCGGCCGGCTTCTACATCGCCGACCACCCCTGGCTGGAGCACTACCTGACCCAGACCGACGAGGGCTGCACCGCGGCCGGCACGACCGGGCGGTGGAACAGCCTCACCGGCTCCTCCGGCGGCTGGAAGCAGGTCGAGTTCGACCTGAGCGCCTACGCCGGGAAGTCCGTCGAGCTGTCCCTCGCCTACGTCACCGACCCCGGCAGCGGCGGACGCGGCGTCCTCGCCGACGAGGCCTCGCTGGTCGTCGGCTCCACGGCGACCGGGACCGAGGGCTTCGAGACCTCGCTCGGCGCCTGGCGGGTCTCCGGGCCGCCCGCGGGCAGCCCCGCCGTCCTGAAGGACTGGACCCGCACCGGCACCCTGTTCCAGACGTACGGCGCCGTCACCACCGACGACACCGTGCTGCTGGGCTTCGGTCTGGAACACCTCACCGCGCCGGCCGACCGGGCCGCGCTCGTCCGGCAGGCGCTGCGTGCCCTGGACGAGTGACGACGCGGTACCTGGGAACTGACAGGTGTAGCGAAATCGGGTGATCGGTCCCCGGGGCCCGGGCGGTCCGTACCCTTACTGGCGGGTACGGACCGTCGTGCCGGGTATGGGACGTCTCGATGTCACCCCGGCCGCCTCGGAGAGGTAGGGTCGGAGGTGGTCGGGGACATCCCAAATACAGCTCGCCGGCACATCGGGCCGGCGTACCAACGAGGAGATCGGTTCGTGACGATCCGCGTAGGCATCAACGGCTTTGGCCGCATCGGTCGTAACTACTTCCGCGCGCTGCTGGAGCAGGGTGCAGACATCGAGATCGTGGCTGTCAACGACCTGGGTGACACCGCGACCACCGCCCACCTGCTGAAGTACGACACCATCCTCGGGCGCCTCCCGTACGAGGTCTCGCACACCGAGGACACCATCACCGTCGGCGACAAGACCATCAAGGTCCTCGCCGAGCGCAACCCCGCCGACATCCCGTGGGGCGAGCTGGGCGTCGACATCGTCATCGAGTCGACCGGCATCTTCACGAAGAAGGCCGACGCCGAGAAGCACCTCGCGGGCGGCGCGAAGAAGGTCCTCATCTCGGCCCCGGCCAAGGACGAGGACGTCACCATCGTGATGGGCGTCAACCAGGACAAGTACGACCCGGCGCAGCACCACGTCATCTCCAACGCCTCCTGCACCACCAACTGCGTGGCGCCGATGGCCAAGGTCCTCGACGAGAACTTCGGCATCGTCAAGGGCCTGATGACGACGGTCCACGCGTACACGAACGACCAGCGCATCCTGGACTTCCCGCACAAGGACCTGCGCCGCGCCCGCGCCGCCGCGGAGAACATCATCCCGACCACCACGGGCGCCGCCAAGGCCACCGCGCTGGTCCTCCCGCAGCTCAAGGGCAAGCTGGACGGCATCGCGATGCGCGTCCCGGTCCCCACCGGCTCGGTCACCGACCTGGTCCTCGAGCTCTCCCGCGAGGTCACCAAGGAAGAGATCAACGCCGCCTTCCAGAAGGCCGCCGAGGGCGAGCTGAAGGGCATCATCGAGTACACCGAGGACCCGATCGTCTCCTCGGACATCGTCAACGCCCCGGCGTCCTGCACCTTCGACTCGTCCCTGACCATGGTCCAGGACGGCAAGAACGTGAAGGTCATCGGCTGGTACGACAACGAGTGGGGCTACTCCAACCGCCTCGTCGACCTCACGGTCTTCGTCGGCAACCAGCTCTGATCGACTCAGACCCCAAGCGGCACCTCGAATGCGGTAGCAGGGCTCGGGCAGCGCAAGGTCGCGCTGCCCGGGCCCTGCGTCGCGTCCGCAGCGACCAGCCCTCGTAGGATCACGAGCGAGCACGAGAACCCAGGAGCCCTCTGCATGAAGACGATCGACGAACTGCTCTCCGAAGGCGTCGCGGGCAAGCGCGTCTTCGTCCGCGCCGACCTCAACGTGCCGCTGGACGGCACCACCATCACCGACGACGGCCGCATCCGCGCCGTGCTGCCCACCGTCAAGGCCCTGGCCGACGCCGGCGCGCGCGTGATCGTCGCCTCGCACCTGGGCCGCCCCAAGGGCGCCCCGGACCCGGCCTTCTCCCTGGCCCCGGCCGCCGCCCGTCTCGGTGAACTGCTCGGCGCCGACGTCGCCTTCGCCGAGGACACGGTCGGCCCCTCCGCCGAGTCCACGGTGGCCGGCCTCGCCGACGGCCAGGTGGCCGTCATCGAGAACCTGCGCTTCAACGCCGGGGAGACCAGCAAGGACGACTCCGAGCGCGCCGCCTTCGCCGGCAAGCTGGCCGGTCTCGCGGACGTGTACGTCGGCGACGGCTTCGGCGCCGTGCACCGCAAGCACGCCTCGGTCTTCGACCTGCCCAAGCGGCTGCCGCACTACGCCGGCCACCTCATCGCCACCGAGGTCGGCGTCCTGAAGAAGCTCACCGACGACGTCCGGCGCCCCTACGTGGTCGCGCTCGGCGGTGCCAAGGTCTCCGACAAGCTCGCCGTCATCGACCAGCTGCTCGGCAAGGCCGACCGGCTCCTCATCGGCGGCGGCATGGCGTACACCTTCCTCAAGGCCAAGGGCCACGAGGTCGGCATCTCGCTCCTCCAGGAGGACCAGATCCCGGCCGTCAAGGAGTACATCGAGCGCGCGGAGAAGAACGGCGTCGAGCTGCTCCTCCCCGTCGACGTACTGGTCTCGCCGGAGTTCCCGGACCTGAAGACGAAGGCTCCGGCCAACCCCACCACCGTCGCCGCGGACGCCATCCCGGCCGACCAGGAGGGTCTGGACATCGGTCCCGAGACCCGCAAGCTCTACGCCTCGAAGCTCGCCGACGCGGCCACCGTCTTCTGGAACGGTCCCATGGGCGTCTTCGAGCACCCCGACTACGCCGAGGGCACCAAGGCGGTCGCCCAGGCCCTCGTCGACGCCCCGGGCTTCACCGTGGTCGGCGGCGGCGACTCCGCCGCGGCCGTGCGTACGCTCGGCTTCGACGAGAAGGCATTCGGCCACATCTCTACCGGCGGCGGCGCCTCCCTCGAATACCTCGAGGGCAAGACGCTCCCCGGCCTCGCCGCACTGGAGGACTGACCCCGATGACCACCCGCACGCCGCTGATGGCGGGCAACTGGAAGATGAACCTCAACCACCTCGAGGCCATCGCCCACGTCCAGAAGCTCGCCTTCGCCCTCGCGGACAAGGACTACGACGCCGTCGAGGTCGCCGTCCTGGTTCCCTTCACCGACCTGCGCTCGGTGCAGACCCTGGTCGAGCACGACAAGCTCAAGATCAAGTACGGCGCCCAGGACGTCTCCGCCCACGACGGCGGCGCCTACACCGGCGAGATCTCCGGCCCGATGCTGGCCAAGCTGCGCTGCACCTACGTCGCCATCGGCCACTCCGAGCGCCGGCAGTACCACGCGGAGTCGGACGAGCTGGTGAACGCCAAGGTCAAGGCCGCCTACAAGCACGGCCTGACCCCGATCCTGTGCGTCGGCGAGGAGCTGGACGTCCGTGAGGCGGGCGACCACGTCGCCCACACCCTCGCCCAGGTCGAGGGCGGCCTGAAGGACCTCACCGCCGAGCAGGCCGAGACGATCGTGATCGCCTACGAGCCGGTGTGGGCCATCGGCACCGGCAAGGTCTGCGGCGCCGAGGACGCCCAGGAGGTCTGCGCGGCGATCCGCGGCAAGATCGCCGAGCTGTACTCCCAGGAGCTGGCCGACAAGGTCCGCATCCAGTACGGCGGCTCGGTCAAGTCCGGCAACGTCGCCGAGATCATGGCGCAGCCCGACATCGACGGTGCCCTGGTCGGCGGCGCCTCGCTGGACGCCGACGAGTTCGTCAAGATCGTGCGCTTCCGCGACCAGTAGGCAGGCCGGTGAGTAGGCGGTAGCGGCGATACGTCGTACCCTTGCGGGGGCATGGTGGCCTGTGGCCTCCGTGCCCCCGTCGTCCGTCAGAATCCGAGGAAGTTGGTCCAGCCGTGGTTTTGGGGTTCTCGATCGCCCTGATCGTCTTCAGCCTGCTGCTGATGCTGCTGGTGCTGATGCACAAGGGAAAGGGCGGCGGCCTCTCCGACATGTTCGGTGGCGGCATGCAGTCGTCCGTCGGCGGCTCCTCGGTCGCCGAGCGCAACCTCGACCGGATCACCGTGGTGGTCGGTCTGCTGTGGTTCGCGTGCATCATCGTGCTCGGCCTGCTGATGAAGGCGAACAACTGACCCGGCACGCACTGCGTACGTAAGGCCCCATGTCCGGTACGCGCCCCGTGGCGCGGCCTATCATGGGGCTTGCGTCTGTGTGCGGGAGCTTGTAACTCCAACCACTGGACGCGCGTTGGGCCTTACGTAGACTGAGGCGCTCGCAGCGAAGCGAAACGCCGACTCGCTTTGCGGCACCATCACGCAGGGAGTTACGACCGTGGCAAGTGGCAACGCGATCCGGGGAAGCCGGGTCGGGGCGGGGCCGATGGGCGAGGCCGAGCGCGGCGAGTCCGCGCCGCGTCTGCGCATCTCCTTCTGGTGCTCCAACGGACACGAGACGCAGCCGAGCTTCGCGAGCGACGCACAGGTTCCCGAGACCTGGGACTGCCCGCGCTGCGGCTTCCCCGCCGGACAGGACCGGGACAACCCGCCGGACCCGCCGCGCACCGAGCCCTACAAGACGCACCTGGCGTACGTGCGCGAACGCCGCAGCGACGCGGACGGCGAGGCGATCCTCGCCGAGGCGCTCGCCAAGCTGCGGGGCGAGATCTAGCACAGCGGTACGGCGGTCCGTCGTCGTCCGCCTCCCGTCCCCTTTCCGTCCTCTGCCCCTTCGGCCTTCCGCCTCTCCGGCTTTCCGTCTCCTTCGGCCGTCCTCACCGCTGATCAATTAGGTTGGAAACAGCCGGGGCAGCTGGGACACCAAGGAAGAAGGCTGAAGTCCGACATGAACGCAGACGGCCGTACCAGGCTCGACCGGACACCCGAATGGACCGCACTGGCGGCGCACCGCGAGGAACTCGGCGAGGTGCGGCTGCGCGAGCTGTTCGCCGCCGATCCCGGGCGCGGCACCGGATACGTCGTGCGCGTCGGTGACCTGCGCATCGACTACTCCAAGCACCTGGTCACCGACGAGACGCTGGGCCTGCTGCGGGAACTGGCGGCCGCGACCGACGTGTTCGGGCTGCGTGACGCCATGTTCCGCGGCGAGCGCATCAACATCACCGAGGACCGCGCCGTGCTGCACACCGCGCTGCGCGCCCCGCGGGAGGCGGTGATCGAGGTCGACGGCGAGAACGTCGTCCCCAAGGTCCACGCCGTGCTGGACAAGATGGCCGGCTTCGCGGACCGGGTCCGCTCCGGCGAGTGGACCGGTCACACCGGCAGGCGCATCCGCAACGTCGTCAACATCGGCATCGGCGGCTCCGACCTCGGCCCGGCGATGGCCTACGAGGCGCTGCGCGCCTTCACCGACCGCTCGCTCACCGTCCGGTTCGTCTCCAACGTCGACGGCTCCGACCTGCACGAGGCGGTCCGGGACCTGGACCCGGCCGAGACGCTGTTCATCGTGGCGTCCAAGACGTTCACCACCATCGAGACCATCACCAACGCCACCTCGGCGCGCTCCTGGCTGCTGGCGGGGCTGGGCGGCGACGAGAAGGCGGTCGCGCAGCACTTCGTCGCGCTGTCGACCAACGCCGAGAAGGTTGCCGGCTTCGGCATCGACACGGCCAACATGTTCGAGTTCTGGGACTGGGTCGGCGGACGCTACTCCTACGACTCCGCCATCGGCCTGTCCCTGATGATCGCCATCGGCCCGGACCGCTTCCGGGAGATGCTCGACGGCTTCCGCATCGTCGACGAGCACTTCCGCAACGCCGAGGCCGAGCACAACGCCCCGCTGATCCTGGGTCTGCTGGGCATCTGGTACGGCAACTTCCACGGCGCCCAGTCGCACGCGGTCCTGCCCTACAGCCACTACCTGTCGAAGTTCACCGCCTACCTCCAGCAGCTCGACATGGAGTCCAACGGCAAGTCGACGGACCGCGAGGGCCGCCCGGTGGACTGGCAGACCGGACCGGTGGTGTGGGGCACGCCCGGCACCAACGGACAGCACGCCTACTACCAGCTCATCCACCAGGGCACCGAGCTGATCCCGGCGGACTTCATCGGCTTCGCCCGGCCCGTGGCCGAACTGAGCGACGAACTGAAGGCCCAGCACGACCTGCTGATGGCCAACTTCTTCGCCCAGACCCAGGCCCTCGCCTTCGGCAAGAGCGCCGAAGAGGTCCGGGCGGAGGGCGTACCGGAGGAACTGGTCCCGCACAAGACGTTCCGCGGCGACCACCCGACGACCACGATCCTCGCCCGCGAGCTGACCCCTTCGGTGCTCGGCCAGCTGATCGCGCTGTACGAGCACAAGGTGTTCGTGCAGGGCGCGGTGTGGAACATCGACTCCTTCGACCAGTGGGGCGTCGAACTCGGCAAGGTCCTCGCCAAGCGCGTCGAACCGGCCCTGACCGAGGGCGCCGACGTGCCCGGTCTCGACCCCTCCACGAAGGCGCTGGTCGGGGCCTACCGGGAGCTGCGCGGCCGGCGGTGAGTCCGGCGCGGGCGGGCGGGCGGCGGCACCCCGCCCGTCTGCCGTAGAATCCCCGGCGATCATCACGGCGAGTGCTCGGGGGAGCAAGGTGGCACGCACGCACGGAAGTTGGACAGGCGGCAGGCTGACGGCCCGGTCCCTCCTCAACCCCAAGCAGGCGGCGACCGCCGTGTTCCACCCCGCGTGGATCCCGCCCTCGGTCGATCCCTCGATCGAGCAGCTCAAACGCCTCCGGGTCATCGCGGGCGCGGTCGCCTCGCTCGGCGTCTACACCCTGTTCGAGGGCGGCTTCAGCGTCACCCAGCTGCTGGAGAACACGCTGACGGCCTCCGTCGTCCTGCTGTTCATCACCCCGCTGGCGGTCGGTGCGATGCTCTTCGTCTGGCGGCGCACCGGCACCGTCGGCCAGTTGCGGGGGCCGCTGTTCAACGCGCTCAAGCTGCTGCTGCTGTTCGTGGGCTGTGTCGCCGCCCTGGCGGTACTCGTCACCACGATCAACACCTCGGCCAACCCGATGGTGATCATCTTCGGCGGCATGACGATGCTGTGGATGATCGGATTCGTGGTCTGGGGGGCCATCCGGGTCTCCGGGAACTTCTTCGGCACCGCCGCCGTCCACCGCTGCCTCCCGGCGCTGCTGGCCACCGTGACGAGCTGGCTGATGGCCGTCCCGGACCTGGTCACCGGCGACCTGCACGGGCTCAGCCTCACCCTGGGCATCGTCTTCATCCTGGGCGCGCCCGTGACGGTCACCGCGATCGCGCTGCTGGAGACGGGCCGGCTGAGGCGGCGCTACGGCATCCGGCTGAAGGCCCACCCGGCGACCCTCCCGCCGATCCCCGGACATCTCCCGCCGACCGGACCGCCGCACGTGCCGCCGCAGGGCAATCCTTTCGCCCCTCCGTATCCGCCCGCGGGAGCCGGCCACCCGTACGCCCCCGGACCGCGGAACCCGTACGTGCCGCCGCAGCCGCCGTACGCACCACCGCCGCAACCGCCGTACGCGCCGCACCCGAACGGCTACGGAAACCCCTACGGCAACCCCTACTCCCCGGGGCCGAACGGATCCTGACGGACCGTCCGCAGGCGACGGGACACGACAGCACCTCCCGGCGGCCGCGCAAGGAGAACGCCGGGCCCCCATCGGTGGGGACCCGGCGTTCCGGTGCGCGGGGGAGCGGTTACGCCGAGGCCGGCGGGTACATCGTCCGCGGCAGCCGGGAGGCCGCCGCCGCGTCCAGCAGCCACAGGGTGCGGGCGCGGCCCCGCGCCCCGGCCGCCGGAGCCTGGATCTCGCCGGCGCCCGACAGGGCCATCGCCACGGCGTTCGCCTTGTCCTCGCCCGCGGCGAGCAGCCACACCTCACGGGCCGTGCGGATCGCGGGCAGGGTCAGGGACACGCGGGTGGGCGGCGGCTTCGGGGAGCCGTGGACGCCGATCACCGTGCGCTCCGTCTCCCGCACCCCCGGATGCTCCGGGAACAGCGAGGCCACGTGCGTGTCCGGGCCGACACCGAGCAGCAGGACGTCGAAGGACGGCACCGCCGCGTGGTTCTCCGGCACGGCCGCCTTCGCCAGCTCCCCGGCGTACGCCGCCGCGGCGGCCTCCACGTCGGTTCCGTACGGGCCGTCCGAGGCCGGCATCGCGTGCACCCGCTCCGGGTCCAGCGGCACCGCGTCCAGCAGGGCCTCGCGGGCCTGCGTGACGTTGCGCTCCGGGTCGCCCTCCGGCAGGAAGCGCTCGTCGCCCCACCACAGGTCGAGGCGGGACCAGTCGACCGCGTCGCGGGCCGGGGACGCCGCCAGCGCGGCCAGCAGGCCGTTGCCGTTGCGGCCGCCGGTCAGCACCACGGACGCAGAGCCGCGGGAGGACTGGGCGTCCACGATCTTCGTGATCAGCCGGGCCGCCGCGGCCTCGGCCATCAGCTCCTTGTCCCGGTGCACCACCAGCTGGGGTGTGCCGCTCACTTCGCCGCCGCCTTCCGCACCGGTGCCTTCTTCCGCGCCGCGTCCTTCGCGGGCGCCTTCGCGGCCGTCTCGACGGGAGCGGGGACCGCGACGGGCCCTTCGTCCGTCTCCGCCTCGGCCGCGGCCGGCGCGTCGAGCCGGTCCACCCCGAAGCGCAGCGCGGAGGCGTACGTGTCGTCCGGGTCGAGGCGCCGCAGCTCCTCCGCGATCAGCTCGGCCGTCTCGCGCCGCTTGAGCGCCACCGCGCGGGCCGGTTGCCCCGGGATCGACAACGTCGCGAGCGAGCCGTCCGCCCGGTCCAGGACGACCGGACCGCAGTCGGTGTCCATGCGGACCGCGGTCAGACCCGGTCCGCTCGACGTGGTGCGCCGCACCGGAACGTGCAGCCGGTCCGCGAGCCACATCGCCAGCAGCTCGCAGCTCGGGTTGTCCGCCTCGCCCTCCACCTCGACGCCCTGCACCCGGCAGTCGACCTGGTCCAGGGCCGCCGCGAGCATCGACCGCCACGGGGTGATGCGGGTCCAGGACAGGTCGGTGTCGCCCGGCCGGTAGGCGTCGGCGCGGGCCGCCAGCTCCCGCACCGGCTCCTCGCAGGCGTAGGTGTCGGTGACCCGGCGCTGGGCCAGCGCGCCCAGGGGGTCCCCGGCCGGGTCCAGCGGCGCGTTCACCGGCCACCACACCACGACCGGCGCGTCCGGCAGCAGCAGCGGCAGGACGACCGACTGGGCCTGGTCGACGACGTCGCCGTACAGCCGCAGCACCACCGTCTCGCCGGTGCCCGCGTCGGCGCCGAGGCGGACCTCGGCGTCCAGCCGGGACCGGGTGCGGTCCCGGGGCGAACGCGAGACGCGCTTGATGACGACGAGCGTGCGCGAGGGGTGCTCGTGCGCGGCGTCGCTCGCGGCCTTCAGCGCGTCGTAGGCGTTCTCCTCGTCGGTGACGATGACCAGGGTGAGCACCATGCCGACGGCCGGCGTGCCGATCGCCCGGCGGCCCAGCACCAACGCCTTGTTGATCTTGCTGGACGTGGTGTCCGTGAGGTCTGTCTTCATGGCCGGCGCCAGCTCCGTCCGTCTCGCTCGAGCATCTCGTCCGCCTCGACGGGCCCCCACGTACCGGACGGGTACTGCGCGGGCGTGCCGTGCTCGTCCCAGTACTCCTCGATCGGGTCGAGGATCTTCCAGGACAGCTCGACCTCCTCGGTGCGCGGGAAGAGGTTGGCGTCGCCGAGCAGCACGTCCAGGATCAGCCGCTCGTACGCCTCCGGGCTGGACTCGGTGAAGGACTCGCCGTAGGCGAAGTCCATGGACACGTCCCGGATCTCCATCGACGTGCCCGGCACCTTGGAACCGAAGCGGACGGTGACGCCCTCGTCGGGCTGGACGCGGATGACGATCGCGTTCTGGCCCAGTTCCTCGGTGGCCGTGGTGTCGAAGGGGGAGTGCGGCGCCCGCTGGAAGACCACCGCGATCTCGGTGACCCGGCGGCCCAGGCGTTTGCCGGTGCGCAGGTAGAAGGGGACGCCCGCCCAGCGGCGGTTGTCGATCCCGACCTTGATCGCGGCGTAGGTGTCGGTCTTCGACTTCGGGTCGATGCCCTCTTCCTCCAGGTAGCCGACGGCCTTCGCGCCGCCCTGCCACCCGGCCGCGTACTGGCCGCGCACCGTGTCCCGCCCCAGGTCCTTCGGCAGCCGGACCGCGCCGAGCACCTTGGTCTTCTCCGCCGCCAGCGCGTCCGCGTCGAAGGAGGCGGGCTCCTCCATCGCGGTCAGGGCGAGCAGCTGGAGCAGGTGGTTCTGGATGACGTCGCGGGCGGCGCCGATGCCGTCGTAGTAGCCGGCCCGGCCGCCGATGCCGATGTCCTCGGCCATGGTGATCTGCACGTGGTCCACGTAGGACCGGTTCCAGATCGGCTCGAACATCGTGTTGGCGAAACGCAGCGCCAGGATGTTCTGGACGGTCTCCTTGCCCAGGTAGTGGTCGATGCGGAAGACCTGGTCCGGGGCGAAGACCTCGTGGACGATGGCGTTGAGCTCCTCGGCCGACTTGAGGTCGTGGCCGAACGGCTTCTCGATGACCGCGCGCCGCCAGGAGCCGCCCGTCTGGTCGGCGAGGCCGTGCTTCTTCAGCTGCTGGATGACCACCGGGAAGGACTTCGGCGGCACCGACAGGTAGAAGGCGAAGTTGCCGCCCGTGCCCTGCGCCTTGTCCAGCTCCTCGATGGTGGCGCGCAGCCGCTCGAAGGCCTCGTCGTCGTCGAAGGTGCCCTGGACGAAGCGCATCCCCTGGATGAGCTGCTGCCAGACCTCCTCGCGGAACGGGGTGCGGGAGTGCTCCTTGACGGCGTCGTGCACGACCTGGGCGAAGTCCTCGTGCTCCCAGTCGCGGCGGGCGAACCCGACGAGCGAGAAGCCCGGCGGCAGCAGACCCCGGTTGGCGAGGTCGTACACGGCGGGCATGAGCTTCTTGCGGGACAGATCACCGGTGACGCCGAAAATGACCAGACCCGACGGCCCCGCGATACGCGGGAGCCGTCGGTCTGCGGGGTCACGCAGCGGGTTGCTGCTCGACAATTCTTAGCCCTCCGAGGGAGCGAGGCGCTTGAGCTCTGCCTCCGTCGACTTCAGCAGGTCGTTCCAGGCGTCCTCGAACTTCTCGACGCCCTCCTTCTCCAGGAGCTGGACCACCTCGTCGTAGGAGATCCCGAGCTTCTCGACCGCGTCGAGGTCGGCGCGGGCCTGCTCGTAGGTGCCGGCGACGGTGTCGCCGGTGATCTCGCCGTGGTCCTCGGTGGCGAACAGCGTCGCCTCCGGCATGGTGTTCACCGTGTTGGGCGCGACCAGGTCGGTGACGTACATGGTGTCGGCGTACGCCTTGTCCTTCACGCCGGTCGACGCCCACAGCGGACGCTGCTTGTTGGCGCCGGCCTTCTCCAGGGCGTTCCAGCGGTCGGAGGAGAAGACCTCCTCGTACGCCTGGTAGGCCAGACGGGCGTTGGCGACGGCGGCCTTGCCGCGCAGCGCCTTGGCCTCGTCGGTGCCCAGCGCGTCGATCCGCTTGTCGATCTCGGTGTCCACGCGGGACACGAAGAAGGACGCCACGGAGTGGATCTGCGACAGGTCCAGGCCGCGCTCCTTGGCCTTCTCCAGGCCGGTCAGGAAGGCGTCCATGACCTTGCGGTAGCGCTCCAGCGAGAAGATCAGCGTGACGTTGACGCTGATGCCCAGGCCGATGGTCTCGGCGATCGCCGGGATGCCCGCCTCGGTCGCCGGGATCTTGATCAGCGTGTTGGGCCGGTCCACCAGCCAGGCGAGCTGCTTGGCCTCGGCGACCGTCGCCCGGGTGTTGTGCGCGAGGCGCGGGTCGACCTCGATGGAGACCCGGCCGTCCTTGCCCCCGGTGTTGTCGAAGACCGGGCGCAGGATGTCGGCGGCGTCGCGGACGTCCGCCGTGGTGATCATGCGGATGGCCTCTTCGACGGTGACCTCGCGGGCGGCGAGGTCGGTGAGCTGCGTGTCGTAGCCGTCGCCCTGCGAGATCGCCTTCTGGAAGATCGACGGGTTGGTGGTGACGCCCACGACGTGCTGCTGGTCGATCAGCTCGGCGAGGTTGCCGGACGTGATCCGCTTGCGCGACAGGTCGTCCAGCCAGATCGCGACGCCTTCATCGGAGAGGCGCTTGAGTGCGTCTGTCATGGAAAATGCATCTCCTACGTGTCGTATACGAGCGTCAGCGCTGGGCTGCGGCGATCGATTCCCTCGCCTTGGCGGCCACGTTCTCGGCAGTGAAGCCGAACTCCTGGAAGAGCAGCTTGCCGTCGGCCGAAGCACCGAAGTGCTCCAGGGAAACGATGCGGCCGGCGTCCCCGACGTACTTGTGCCAGGTGAGACCGATCCCGGCCTCGACCGCGACACGGGCCCTCACGGACGGGGGCAGGACGCTGTCCCGGTACCCCTGGTCCTGCTGCTCGAACCACTCGACGGACGGCATCGACACCACGCGGGTCGGCACACCGTCGGCCTGGAGCGCCTCACGGGCCTCCACCGCCACGTGCACCTCGGAGCCGGTGGCGATCAGGATGACCTCGGGTTCGCCGCCGTCGGCCTCGAACAGGACGTAGCCGCCCTTGGCCGCGTCGTCGTTGGCCTCGTACGTCGGCACGCCCTGGCGGGTGAGCGCCAGACCGTGCGGCTGGCCCTTGCCGAACTCCTTCGTCCAGCGGCGCAGGATCTCGCGCCAGGCGATGGCGGTCTCGTTGGCGTCGGCCGGGCGGACCAGGTTCAGGCCGGGGATGGCGCGCAGCGAGGCCAGGTGCTCGACCGGCTGGTGGGTCGGGCCGTCCTCGCCCAGGCCGATGGAGTCGTGCGTCCACACGTAGGTCACCGGCAGGTGCATCAGCGCGGACAGGCGCACGGCGTTGCGCATGTAGTCGGAGAACACCAGGAAGGTGCCGCCGTAGATGCGGGTGTTGCCGTGCAGGGCGATGCCGTTCATCTCCGCGGCCATCGCGTGCTCGCGGATGCCGAAGTGGACGGTGCGGCCGTAGGGGTCCGCCTCGGGCAGCGGGTTGCCCGCCGGGAGGAAGGACGACGTCTTGTCGATCGTGGTGTTGTTCGAGCCGGCGAGGTCGGCCGAGCCGCCCCACAGCTCGGGGATCACCGCGCCGAGCGCCTGGAGGACCTTGCCGGAGGCGGCGCGCGTGGCGACGCCCTTGCCGGTCTCGAAGACCGGGATCTTCTCCTCCCAGCCCTGGGGGAGCTCGCCCTTGGCGATCCGGTCGTACTCGGCGGCGCGCTCGGGGTTGTTGTCCCGCCACTGCTGGTAGGACTTCTCCCACACGGCGCGGGCGGCCTCGCCGCGATCCAGGGCCTTGCGGGTGTGCGCGATGACCTCGTCGGAGACCTCGAAGGTCTTCTCCGGGTCGAAGCCCAGGACGCGCTTGGTGGCCGCGACCTCCTCGTCGCCGAGGGCCGAGCCGTGCGCCGCCTCGGTGTTCTGCGCATTCGGCGCGGGCCAGGCGATGATCGAGCGCATCGCGATGAAGGACGGCCGGTCGGTGACCTGCTTCGCCGCCTCGATCGCCTCGAAGAGCGCGTGCGGGTCCAGGTCGCCGTCCGCCTTCGGCTCCACGCGCTGCACGTGCCAGCCGTAGGCCTCGTAGCGCAGAGCGGTGTCCTCGGAGACGGCGGTCTCGGTGTCGCCCTCGATCGAGATGTGGTTGTCGTCCCACAGCAGGATCAGGTTGCCGAGCTTCTGGTGGCCCGCCAGGGAGGAGGCCTCGGCGGAGATGCCCTCCTGGAGGCAGCCGTCACCGGCGATGCAGTAGACGAAGTGGTCGAACGGGGACTCGCCCTCGGGAGCCTCCGGGTCGAACAGGCCGCGCTCGTAGCGGGCGGCCATCGCCATGCCCACCGCGTTGGCGACGCCCTGGCCCAGCGGGCCGGTCGTCGTCTCCACGCCCGTGGTGTGGCCGTACTCCGGGTGACCCGGGGTCTTGGAGCCCCACGTCCGGAAGGACTTCAGGTCGTCCAGCTCCAGGCCGAAGCCGGCCAGGTACAGCTGGGTGTAGAGGGTCAGGGACGAGTGGCCGGCGGACAGCACGAAACGGTCGCGTCCGACCCAGTTCGCGTCGGCCGGGTCGTGCCGCATCACCTTCTGGAAGAGGGTGTAGGCGGCGGGCGCCAGGCTCATCGCCGTACCCGGATGGCCGTTGCCAACCTTCTGTACGGCATCGGCGGCCAGGACACGGGCGGTGTCCACGGCCCGCTGGTCCAGCTCGGTCCACTCGAGGTCTGTGGTGGTCGGCTTGGTGCTCACCCTGAGTCAGGGCTCCTCTCCACATGATCGGATGCCGGTGCACGTGGCGCCCACCGGCTGCCGGCGCCTTCGTGCGTCGGCCGGCCGCTGTCGAGCCTACCCCCGTAAGTACGTGCGTTTTTCCGTTGGAAACCAGACTGCCGGGACTCTCACGGGTCCGCCTGCCGACTGGCCGAAACCGCATTCGGCAAGTGAATGCGCGGCCGCTCATCTGACCGCTCGATCGATCCTCCGCATGCACGTCGGAGCGCCCTCCACAACACGAACGCACCCCCGCGAATGCCGGGGTCTGGGCAACGTCTAAAGTGGCGTGGTACGCGCGAGCCTTTACCGCCGCTTCACGGGGCGGGCTCGCTGGGAGTCTCTGTCAGGGGTGTGCGTGACGGCCGTTGAATCCCGTCCTGCGGGGGTAATCGGGACGAGCCAGAGCCCGAGTCACCGGCCGTTCGGGGCCCGTGTCAAGGCGTTCGTGGCGCTGACCAAGCCGCGGATCATCGAGCTTCTGCTGATCACCACCGTTCCGGTGATGTTCCTGGCCGAGCAGGGCGTGCCGAACCTGCGGCTGGTGCTGCTCACCTGCGTCGGCGGTTACCTGTCCGCGGGCGGCGCCAACGCGCTGAACATGTACATCGACCGCGACATCGACGCGCTGATGGACCGCACCTCGCAGCGCCCGCTGGTCACCGGCATGGTCAGCCCGCGCGAGTGCCTCGCCTTCGGCATCACCCTCGCGGTGGTCTCGACGCTGCTGTTCGGCCTCACCGTCAACTGGCTGTCGGCGTGGCTGTCGCTGGGCGCGCTCCTGTTCTACGTCGTGGTCTACACGATGATCCTCAAGCGCCGCACCTCGCAGAACATCGTCTGGGGCGGCATCGCGGGCTGTCTGCCGGTGCTGATCGGCTGGTCCGCCGTGACCAACTCGATGTCGTGGGCGCCGGTCATCCTCTTCCTGGTCATGTTCTTCTGGACGCCGCCGCACTACTGGCCGCTGTCCATGAAGGTCAAGGAGGACTACGCCCGCGTCGGCGTCCCGATGCTGCCCGTCATCGCCTCCAACAAGGTCGTCGCCCGGCAGATCGTGATCTACAGCTGGGTCATGGTCGCGGTGTCCCTGCTGCTGACCCCGCTGGGCTACACCGGCTGGTTCTACACGGCCGTCGCCCTGCTGGCCGGCGGCATGTGGCTGTGGGAGGCCCACGGGCTGCAGAACCGGGCCAAGGCCGAGGTCACGGGCGCCAAGCTCAAGGAGATGCGGCTGTTCCACTGGTCCATCACCTATGTGTCGGTGCTGTTCCTGGCGATCGCGGTGGACCCCTTCCTGCGCTGACGCCTCACCGGTCCGGACGACGGGCGGGGTGCGTGGTCAAGGCCACGCACCCCGCCCGTCGCCGTTCGGTCTACCCGTCGGTAGCATCCTGGGCATGGCAGACACGCAGCAGGTTGACGCGAAGGCCGAGCGCCGGGTGACCCGGCTGGCCCGGCGGATCGACTCCTTCTCCAAGGCGCACGGCGGAGCCGAGGGCCAGGTGGCCCACCTCGGCGAGCGCGGCGCCCGCATCGTCCTCGTCGGCGGGGACGGCGGCTGGGGCGACCTGGTCGCCCCCTCCTGCGAGATCGCGCGGAAGGCCGTGGAGAAGTCCGGGATCACCGTCCACGAGGACTTCGACGGCGAGTTCGCGGCCAAGGTCACGACCGGCCCGTACGAGTGGTCGCGCATGGCGGGCATCCAGGTCGGCGGGCCGAGCAACACCTGACGCCGGGTTCACCCGTTAGGACCGTAGGAAGCCGCACAGCGCACGGTCCCGACGCGGGGAGTCCGGATGATCGAAACGCCGTCCCTGGTGGACCAGTACTGCCACGGCGTACTGAGGACGGAGCTGGGCCTCGGCACCTTCGAGGCCCAGCTGGCCCGCACCGAGGGACCGCCCGCGCCGGGCACCACCCTCTTCGACACCCAGACCGGCTTCGCGGTGCGCCGCTGGTGCCCGCCCCTGCTCGGCCTGGAACCGCACTGCGCGCCCGCCCGCTACCTCGCCCGTCGCCGTGAGCTCGGCGTCCTGGAGGCGGACCGCAGGCTGCTGCGCGGCAGCGGCATCACCACGTACCTGGTCGACGCGGACCTGCCCGGTGACCTCACCGGTCCCGCCGAGCTGGCCGGCGCGGCGGGCGCCGACGCCCACGAGATCGTGCGCCTGGAGCCGCTGGCCGAGCAGGTCGCCGACACCTCCGGCACCGTCGAGTCCTTCCTCGCCAACCTCGCCGAGGCCGTCCACGGCGCCGCCGCGCACGCGGTCGCCTTCACCTCGGTCGCCGGTGCGCGCCACGGTCTGGCGCTCGCCCCGGAGCCGCCGGGACCCGGCGAGGTGCGCGGCGCCGCCGCCCGCTGGCTGGCCGGGCGCGAGGTGGGCGGTGAGCTGAGCGACCCCGTCCTGCTGCGCCACCTGCTGTGGACCGCCGTCGATTCCGGGCTGCCGCTCCAGCTGCACGCGGGGCTCGGCGAACCGGGCCTGCGCGTCGACCGCACCGACCCCGCGCTGCTGACCGGCTTCGTGCGGGCCACCGCCGGCCTCGGCACCGACCTGGTCCTGCTGCACGGCTACCCGTACCACCGCCACGCCGCCCACCTCGCCGGAGCCTTCCCGCACGTCTACGCCGACTCCGGCGCCGCCCTGGTGCGCACCGGCGCCCGTGCCGCGACCGTGCTCGCGGAGACCCTGGAGCTGGCCCCCTTCGGCAAGATCCTGTTCTCCAGCGGCGCCCAGGGCCTGCCCGAGCTGCACGTCGTGGGCGCCCGCCTGTTCCGCGAGGCCCTCGACCGGGTGCTCGGCACCTGGGTGGCCGAAGGCGCGTGGGCGCGGGCGGACGCACAGCGGGTGGCCGGGATGATCGCGTCGGGCAACGCGCACCGGGTGTACGGGCTGGAGTGAGCCGGACATACTGATCCGATGTTGACCGACGCGCTGATCGACCGCTTACTCACCGGCCTGATGCCCCTCGGCCCGCTCGCCGTCTGGGCCCACGGCTCACTGGGCGGGGGCGACTACCAGGAGGGCCGCAGCGACCTCGACCTGATCGCCGTCCTGCCCCGGCCGGCCACGGCCCGCACGGCCTGGCGGCTGGGGCTGCTCCACGCCCGCCTGCGCGACCGGCCCCTGGCCGGGCAGCTGCACTGCACCTATCTGTCGCCCGGCACCGCCGCGGACCCCGAGCAGCGGCACCTGACCTGGGCCCACCGGCAGCTGTTCAGACGGACGGTCACCCCGGTCACCCGGCGGGAGCTGCACAGCTTCGGGCGCGTCCTGTACGGCGAGTCGCCGGATCTCCTGCTGCCGCCGGTGCCGGACGCGGAACTGGCCGGGCACGTCCTCCGCGACCAGCGGGACTACTGGCGGCCGGCCCTGCGCAAGGCGGAGCTGTGGCGGGAGGACGTCTGGGTCGACCTGGGCCTGCTCACCTTCGCCCGCGCCACCGTCACGCTGCGGGACGGCCGCCTGATCACCAAGCGGGAGGCCCTGGACGAGCTGCCCGGCCTCGGCGCGCCCGGCGAGGTCGTCGAGGACATCGCGCGGCGGCGCTACGGGACCCCCGCGCCGCCCGCGACGGAGTGGACCGCCCGCCGAGCCGAGCTGACCCGGGGCTACCTCGGGCCGGCCATCGACGCGTTGGTGGCCGCGTACTCCTGAACCGGCAGCCCGGGCGCCGCGTCCTCGGGGCGTTCGCGCAGCGACAGCAGCACCCGCAGCACCCCGATCCACACCAGGCACGAGCCGAACATGTGCAGGCCGACCAGGACCTCGGGAAGGTCGGTGAAGTACTGCACGTAGCCGATGACGCCCTGGGCGAGCAGGATCAGGAACAGGTCGCGGGTGCGGGCCAGCGGTCCCTCGGGCGCGTCGACCGCCTTCAGCACGAACCACAGCGCGAACGTCAGCGTCACCACGATCCACGCCAGAACGGCGTGACCCTTGCTGATCGTCTCCCAGTCGACCGGCATCCGCGGGACGTCGCTGGAGTCGCCCGCGTGCGGGCCCGCGCCGGTGACCACCGTGCCGACCAGGATCAGCAGCGCGGAGACGACGACCATCACCCACACCAGCTGCTGCACGGACCTGCCGACCAGCGGGCGCGGTGCCGTGTCGCCCTCCCGGGTGCGCTGCCACATCACCGTGGCCAGGGTGATCAGTGCCGTCGTGGCGACGAAGTGGGCCGCGACGGTGTACGGGTTGAGACCGACGAGCACGACGATCCCGCCGAGGACGGCGTTGCTCATCACGACCCAGAACTGCGCCCACCCCAGCAGGAGGAGGCTGCGCCGGCGCGGCTTCTGCGAGCGGGCGGCGATGATCGCCCAGCCGACCGCGGCGCACAGCACGTAGGTCAGCATGCGGTTGCCGAACTCGATGACGCCGTGGAAGCCCATCTCGCTCGTGGTGGTGAGCGAGTCGTCGGTGCACTTGGGCCAGGTCGGGCAGCCGAGCCCGGAGCCGGTGAGCCGGACGGCGCCACCGGTGATGACGATGATCACCGACATCACGAGAGGTGCGAGGGCCGCCCGCTGGACCGTCCGGGGCTCCGGGGTCCAGCGCGCGGCGATGAAGGCGAGCGGGTTGCGCATCGCGGCTGCGGCGTCGGCGCGGGTCACGTTTGGCACGCCGTCCATCGTAGGCGGCCGCTTGTGCACGCGTTCACGAGGGTCGCCCATCGGGCGCACCCCTCCTCCCGGTCACTCCCACCGGAAGAACCTCCCGGCGGCCGCGAGCCCCACGACCGCCCACACGGCGAGGATCCCGAGGTCGCCCCACGGCATCCCGGCCCCGTGCTGCAGCACGTCCCGCAGCCCGTCCGACAGGGCGGAGACCGGCAGCAGGCCGAGCACGTCCCGCGCCGCGTCCGGGAACTTGTCCAGCGGCACGATCACCCCGCCGCCCACCAGCAGCAGCAGGAAGACCAGGTTGGCGGCGGCGAGCGTGGCCTCCGCCTTGAGCGTGCCCGCCATGAGCAGCCCGAGCCCGGAGAAGGCCGCCGTGCCGAGCACCATGAGCACCAGCACGGCGAACGGGCTGCCGTGCGGCGACCAGCCCAGCGCGAAGGCGATCACGGTCAGCAGGACCACCTGGAGGACCTCGGTGACCAGCACGGACACCGTCTTCGCGGTCATCAGGCCCCAGCGCGGCAGCGGGGAGGCGGCGAGCCGCTTCAGCACCCCGTAGCGGCGCTCGAAGCCGGTGGCGATGGCCTGCCCGGTGAACGCCGTCGACAGCACGGCCAGCGCCAGGACGCCGGGAGCGAGGAAGTCCACGGCCTCGCCCTCGCCGGTGTCGACGATGTCGACCGAGCTGAACAGCACCAGCAGCAGCGTCGGGATGATCACCGTCAGCAGCAGCTGCTCGCCGTTGCGCAGCAGCATCTTCGTCTCGAGCGCGGCCTGCGTCGCGATCATGCGGCCGAGCGGCGCGGCGCCGGGCCGGGGGGTGTAGGTGCCCGTGGGCGTGGTCGTCGTCATGCGCGCGGTTCCTTGCCCGTGAGCTCCAGGCTGTGTCTTCCCGGGGGGCGACCCCGGGACCCCCGGCCGATCTCGGTCCCGAACGGAATCATGCCCGCAACTCCTTGCCCGTCAGCTCCAGAAAGACGTCCTCCAGGGTGTGCCGCTCCACCGAGATGCGGTCCGGCATCACCCCGTGCTGGGCGCACCAGGAGGTCACCGTGGCCAGCAGTTGCGGGTCGACCTTGCCGACGACGCGGTAGGAGCCCGGGGTCAGCTCGGCGGCGGAGGAGTCCGCGGGGAGGGCCTTGAGCAGCGAGGCCACGTCGAGCCCGGGACGGCCGGTGAAGCGCAGCGTGTTCTCGGCACCGCCGCGGCACAGCTCCTCGGGCGCGCCCTGGGCGACGACCCGGCCGGCGTCGATGATCGCCACGTCGTCGGCCAGCTGCTCGGCCTCGTCCATGTAGTGCGTGGTGAGGATCACCGAGACGCCGTCGGCGCGCAGGTCCCGCACGAGGTCCCAGGTGGCGCGGCGGGCCTGCGGGTCGAGGCCCGCGGTCGGCTCGTCCAGGAACACCAGCTCGGGGCGGCCGACCACGGCCATCGCGAGCGCGAGCCGCTGCTGCTGGCCTCCGGAGAGCCTGCGGTACGTCGTCCGGCCGCAGGAGCCCAGCCCCAGCCGCTCGATCAGGGCGCCGACGTCCAGGGGATGGGCGTGCAGCTTCGCGACGTGGCGCAGCATCTCGTCCGCGCGGGCGCCGGAGTAGACGCCGCCGGACTGGAGCATCACGCCGATCCGGGGACGCAGCTCGGGACCCTGGCGCACCGGGTCCAGGCCCAGGACGCGCACCGTGCCGGAGTCCGGCCTGCGGTATCCCTCGCAGGTCTCCACGGTGGTCGTCTTGCCGGCCCCGTTGGGGCCGAGTACGGCGGTGACACCCGCCCGGGCCACCAGGTCGAGGCCGTCCACCGCGGTCTTCGTGCCGTACCGCTTCACCAGGGCCTGGACCTGGACCACGGGCTCGCTTCGCATGGGTCACGAGTCTAGGTAGGCCGACGGGGGCTCAGGCGCGGGGGTGCGCGATGTCCTCCGCACGGGGACGGTGCAGCGGCAGCCACCGCTCGGCGTAGGCGACCGCGTCCGCCAGCGGGAACAGCCGTACGTCGGCCGCGCCGACCTTCCCGCGGACGACGGGCCGGTCCCGCTCGAAGTCGTGGCCCAGCTCGTCGAACCGTTCCGAGGTGATCGAGACCTCGGTCACACGCTCCCAGCCCACCGGCCCCGGCCGGCCCACCTCGACCAGCGGGGAGGGGATCCGGTACTCGGCGAGGTGGAAGCCGGTGCAGGCGCCGTAGCCCGCCCCCAGCAGGAGTATCCGCGCGCCCATCCGCTCCAGGGTCGCCAGCGGGCTGCGCTCGCCCAGCCGGCAGTCGGTGGCGTGCCCCGCGACCACCTCGGCGGCGCGCGGGCCGAGGGCCGCGAAGGACGTCTGCGGGTGCGCGCTGCGCAGGGCGCCCGGCCAGGTGCGCACGGTCTCGGGCACCACCCCGACCCCGCGCGAGGGCGTGATCAGCGGGTCGTAGGCGGGCATCGCGGCGCGGACGGCGTCCCACCACTCCTCGGGCACCGGCGGGTCGCTCCACAGGGCCGGGTCGGAGAGGTCGCCGGTCTGGGTGGGGACCACCAGGGTGCCGTCCGGGCCGAGCGCGTCGAGGAGTCCCTGGACGACCGCGACGGGTCCTCCGCAGACCCAGCCGAGCGAGCTGAGGGAGGAGTGCACGAGGAGGACGTCGTCGGTCCGGACACCCAGGTCGCGCAGTCCGGCGGCGATCGTGCCGCGGGTGACGAGTGGGCCGGTCGGAGCGGGTGCGGGCATGCGGGTGAGTCTTGCCGAAGCGGGCCCAGGACGCCACCGTCCTGATCGATCGGAGATCGTTTCCGCAGGTCACGTTAGGTATGCCTAAGTGACGCAGGGCACCTTCCGGCCGTCCGGACGCGGCTTGCCCGCCCTCGAGGAATTACGCAACAATGGCGTTGTGAAAAACGTTGGCGAGGCTCCGCAGGAGGAACTCGCGACCGGTGAGCGGTCCACCCGCAACCGCGTCGCGCGCTCCATCCTGGACCACGGGCCGTCCACCGTCGCCGAGCTCGCCGGGCGCCTGGGCCTGACCCAGGCCGCCGTCCGGCGCCACCTCGACGCCCTGGTCGCCGACGACGTGGTCGAAGCCCGTGAACAGCGGGTCTACGGCACGCGCACGCGCGGGCGCCCGGCCAAGGTCTTCGCGCTCACCGACTGCGGGCGCGACGCCTTCGACCAGTCGTACGACAAGCTCGCCGCGGACGCCCTGCGCTGGATCGCCGAGCAGGAGGGCGGGGAGCAGGCGATCGCCGCCTTCGCCCGGGCCCGGATCGCCGCCCAGGCGGGCGCGTACCGCAAGGCGGTCGAGGGCGTCGCCCCCGAGCAGCGGACACAAGCCCTGGCCAAGGCCCTGAGTGCGGACGGGTACGCTGCTACCGCGCGCAGCGCGCCCCGGCCCCAGCAGGGCGAGCAGCTCTGCCAGCACCACTGCCCGGTCGCCCACGTCGCCGAGCAGTTCCCGCAGCTGTGCGAGGCGGAGACGGAATTTTTCGCCGAGCTGCTCGGTACGCATGTGCAGCGGCTCGCGACCATCGCGCACGGCGACGGCGTCTGCACCACGTACGTCCCCAAGACTTCCAAGACCAACGACAACGCATCCGCAAGCACGGCCGGGAGGAACCCCGCATGACTCTCCCCACGGAGACTGCTCACCCTGAGCTCGAGGGCCTGGGCAAGTACGAGTACGGCTGGGCCGACTCCGACACGGCCGGCGCCTCCGCCAGGCGCGGCATCGACGAGGACGTCGTCCGGGACATCTCCGACAAGAAGTCCGAGCCGGAGTGGATGACCAAGCTCCGCCTCAAGGGCCTGAAGCTGTTCGAGAAGAAGCCCATGCCGAACTGGGGCTCGGACCTGTCGGGCATCGACTTCGACAACATCAAGTACTTCGTGCGCTCCACGGAGAAGCAGGCGGAGTCCTGGGAGGACCTGCCCGAGGACATCAAGAACACGTACGACAAGCTCGGCATCCCCGAGGCGGAGAAGCAGCGCCTCGTCGCCGGTGTCGCGGCCCAGTACGAGTCCGAGGTCGTCTACCACCAGATCCGCGAGGACCTGGAGGAGCAGGGCGTCATCTTCCTCGACACCGACACCGCGCTGAAGGAGCACCCGGAGCTCTTCAAGGAGTACTTCGGCACGGTCATCCCGGCCGGCGACAACAAGTTCGCCGCGCTGAACACCGCCGTGTGGTCCGGCGGCTCCTTCATCTACGTCCCGCCGGGCGTCCACGTCGAGATCCCGCTCCAGGCCTACTTCCGCATCAACACGGAGAACATGGGCCAGTTCGAGCGGACCCTGATCATCGTCGACGAGGGTGCCTACGTGCACTACGTCGAGGGCTGCACGGCTCCGATCTACAAGTCGGACTCCCTGCACAGCGCCGTGGTCGAGATCATCGTCAAGAAGAACGCCCGCTGCCGCTACACGACCATCCAGAACTGGTCGAACAACGTCTACAACCTGGTCACCAAGCGCGCCGTGGCGTACGAGGGCGCGACCATGGAGTGGATCGACGGCAACATCGGCTCCAAGGTGACGATGAAGTACCCGGCCGTCTACCTGATGGGCGAGCACGCCAAGGGCGAGACCCTGTCCATCGCCTTCGCGGGCGAGGGCCAGCACCAGGACGCCGGCGCCAAGATGGTCCACATGGCCCCGAACACGTCCTCCAACATCGTCTCCAAGTCGGTGGCGCGCGGCGGCGGCCGCACCTCCTACCGCGGTCTGATCGAGATCGGCGAGGGCGCCCCGGGCTCCAAGTCCAACGTCCTGTGCGACGCGCTGCTCGTGGACACCATCTCCCGCTCGGACACCTACCCCTACGTGGACGTCCGCGAGGACGACGTGTCCATGGGCCACGAGGCGACCGTCTCCAAGGTCTCCGAGGACCAGCTCTTCTACCTGATGAGCCGCGGCCTGTCCGAGGACGAGGCGATGGCGATGATCGTGCGCGGCTTCGTCGAGCCGATCGCCAAGGAGCTGCCGATGGAGTACGCCCTCGAACTCAACCGGCTGATCGAGCTGCAGATGGAAGGCGCGGTCGGCTGACCCCCGCGCCGTCCCGCAAGCCCCTTACGTAACGGAAAGCGAGCACTACGACAGCCATGGCTGAGGCTCAGAACATCCCGGTGGGCTCGACCACCGCCGGTGCGATCGCGGTGGCCGCCGAGGCCGACTCGACCGTCGCCACGCGCATGAGCGCGCCCCCCTCCTTCGACGTGGCGGACTTCCCGGTCCCGCACGGCCGCGAGGAGGAGTGGCGGTTCACCCCGCTGGAGCGGCTGCGCGGCCTGCACGACGGCACCGCCACCGCCACCGGCGAGGGCGTGAAGATCGCCGTCGAGGCCCCCGAGGGCGTCACCGTCGAGACCGTCGGCCGCGACGACGCGCGGCTCGGCCGCGCGGGCACCCCGGTGGACCGCGTCGCCGCCCAGGCGTACTCCGCCTTCGAGCAGGCCGGCGTGGTCACCGTCCCCAAAGAGACGGTGCTCACCGAGCCGATCCGCATCGCCGTGCACGGCGAGGGCGGGGTCGCCTACGGCCACCAGCTCGTCGAGCTCGGGGCCTTCGCCGAGGCCGTCGTGGTCATCGACCACACCGGTGACGCGGTGCTCGCCGCCAACGTCGACTTCGTGCTCGGCGACGGCGCCAAGCTGACCGTCGTCTCCGTCCAGGACTGGGACGCCAAGGCCGTCCACGTCGGCCAGCACAACGCGCTGGTCGGCCGCGACGCCTCCTTCAAGTCCGTCGTCGTCACCTTCGGCGGCGACGTGGTCCGCCTGCACCCGCGCGTGCAGTACGCCGGCCCCGGCGGCGAGGCCGAGCTGTTCGGCCTGTACTTCACCGACAAGGGCCAGCACCAGGAGCACCGCCTCCTGGTCGACCACAACGTCCCGCACTGCAAGTCGAACGTCGTCTACAAGGGCGCCCTCCAGGGCGACGACGCGCACGCGGTGTGGATCGGCGACGTGCTCATCGAGGCCAAGGCCGAGGGCACCGACACCTACGAGATGAACCGCAACCTCGTCCTCACCGACGGCGCGCGGGTCGACTCCGTGCCGAACCTGGAGATCGAGACCGGCGAGATCGTCGGCGCCGGCCACGCCTCCGCCACCGGCCGCTTCGACGACGAGCAGCTCTTCTACCTGATGGCGCGCGGCATCCCCGAGATCGACGCCCGCCGCCTGGTGGTGCGCGGCTTCTTCGCCGAACTCGTCCAGCAGATCGGTGTCCCGGACATCGAGGAACGCCTCCTCGCCAAGATCGAAGAGGAGCTGGAGGCGTCGGTCGCATGACCTTCGTACGCGTCTGTGGAGCGGACGAGCTGGAGGAGGACACCCCGAAGCGGGTGGAGCTCGACGGCACGCCGATCTCCGTCGTGCGGACCGAGGGCGAGGTCTTCGCGATCCACGACATCTGCTCGCACGCGAACGTCTCGCTGTCCGAGGGCGAGGTCGACGACTGCCACATCGAGTGCTGGCTGCACGGCTCGCGCTTCGACCTCCGCTCGGGCAAGCCCGACAGTCTGCCGGCGACGCGCCCCGTCCCCGTATACCCCGTAAAGATCGAAGGGGACGACGTGCTCGTCTCCCTCACCCAGGAGTCCTGAGGCACCCATGGCAACGCTTGAAATCCGAGACCTGCACGTCACCGTCGAGGCCGACAACGCCACGAAGGAGATCCTCAAGGGCGTCGACCTGACCGTGAAGCAGGGCGAGACGCACGCCATCATGGGCCCCAACGGCTCCGGCAAGTCGACCCTCGCCTACTCCCTCGCGGGTCACCCCAAGTACACGATCACCGGCGGCACCGTCACCCTCGACGGCGAGGACGTCCTGGAGATGTCCGTCGACGAGCGCGCCCGCGCCGGCCTGTTCCTCGCCATGCAGTACCCGGTCGAGGTCCCCGGCGTCTCGGTCTCCAACTTCCTGCGCACCTCCGCCACCGCCGTCCGCGGCGAGGCCCCGAAGCTGCGCACCTGGGTGAAGGAGGTCAAGGAGGCCATGCAGCGTCTCAACATGGACCCCGCCTTCGCCGAGCGCAACGTGAACGAGGGCTTCTCCGGCGGTGAGAAGAAGCGCCACGAGATCCTCCAGCTCGAGCTGCTCAAGCCGAAGGTCGCGATCCTCGACGAGACCGACTCCGGCCTGGACGTCGACGCCCTGCGCGTCGTCTCCGAGGGCGTCAACCGCGTCCGCGAGACCGGTGAGGTCGGCACCCTGCTGATCACCCACTACACGCGCATCCTGCGCTACATCAAGCCCGACCACGTCCACGTCTTCTCGGCCGGCCGCATCGTCGAGTCCGGCGGCGCCGAGCTCGCCGACAAGCTGGAGGAAGAGGGCTACGAGGCATACACGAAGGGTGGCGCATCCGCGTGACACAGCTGCCGGGCCTCCTCGACACCGAGGCGATCCGCAAGGACTTCCCGATCCTGGACCGCGTGATCCACGACGGGAGGAAGCTCGTCTACCTCGACAACGCCGCGACCTCGCAGACCCCGCGCCAGGTCATCGACGTGCTCGACGAGTACTACGAGCAGCACAACGCCAACGTCCACCGTGGCGTGCACGTCCTCGCCGAGGAGGCCACGGCACTGTACGAGGGTGCGCGGGACAAGGTCGCGGAGTTCATCAACGCGCCCTCCCGCGACGAGGTGATCTTCACCAAGAACGCCTCGGAGTCCCTCAACCTCGTGGCGAACATGCTGGGCTGGGCCGACGAGCCCTACCGAGTGGACCACGAGACCGAGATCGTCATCACGGAGATGGAGCACCACTCCAACATCGTGCCGTGGCAGCTGCTCGCGCAGCGCACGGGCGCGAAGCTCCGCTGGTTCGGTCTCACGGACGACGGCCGCCTGGACCTGTCGAACATCGACGAGGTCATCACGGAGAAGACCAAGATCGTCTCCTTCGTGCTGGTCTCCAACATCCTGGGCACCCAGAACCCGGTCGAGGCGATCGTGCGCCGCGCCCAGGAGGTCGGGGCGCTGGTGTGCGTCGACGCCTCCCAGGCCGCACCGCACATGCCGCTAGACGTGCAGGCCCTCCAGGCCGACTTCGTGGCCTTCACCGGTCACAAGATGTGCGGCCCGACCGGCATCGGCGTCCTGTGGGGCCGCCAGGAACTGCTGGAGGACCTCCCGCCGTTCCTCGGCGGCGGCGAGATGATCGAGACCGTCTCGATGCACTCGTCGACGTACGCCCCGGCGCCGCACAAGTTCGAGGCGGGCACGCCCCCGATCGCGCAGGCGGTCGGTCTCGGCGCGGCGATCGACTACCTCAACTCGATCGGCATGGACAAGATCCTCGCCCACGAGCACGCGCTGACCGAGTACGCGGTCAAGCGGCTGCTGGAGGTCCCCGACCTGCGCATCATCGGCCCCACCACGGCCGAGGAGCGCGGCGCCGCGATCTCCTTCACCCTGGGTGACATCCACCCGCACGACGTGGGCCAGGTCCTGGACGAGCAGGGCATCGCGGTCCGGGTCGGCCACCACTGCGCGCGGCCGGTCTGCCTGCGGTACGGAATTCCTGCGACCACGCGGGCGTCGTTCTATCTGTACTCCACGCCGGCCGAGATCGACGCGCTGGTCGACGGCCTGGAGCACGTACGGAACTTCTTCGGCTGACGGGACGAGCGAATCGCATGAAGATGGACTCCATGTACCAGGAAGTCATCCTGGACCACTACAAGAACCCGCACGGGCGTGGTCTGAGGGATGGCGACGCCGAGGTGCACCACGTCAACCCGACGTGCGGTGACGAGATCACACTGCGCGTGAAGTACGACGGCACGACGATCAGCGACGTCTCGTACGAGGGGCAGGGCTGCTCGATCAGCCAGGCCTCCGCCTCCGTGCTGAACGACCTGCTGGTCGGCAAGGACCTCGCCCAGGCGCAGCGGATCCAGGAGACCTTCCTGGAGCTGATGCAGTCCAAGGGGAAGATCGAGCCCGACGACGCCATGGAGGACGTCCTGGAGGACGCGGTCGCGTTCGCCGGGGTGTCGAAGTACCCGGCCCGGGTCAAGTGCGCCCTGCTGAGCTGGATGGCCTGGAAGGACGCGACCGCCCAGGCACTGGACGGAGCCGACGCCGAGAAGGAGACGACGGCATGAGCGAGACCGTGGAGATGAAGCCGGCCTCGGAGGAGGAGCTCCGCGAGGCCCTGATGGACGTCGTCGACCCCGAACTGGGCATCGACGTCGTCAACCTGGGCCTGATCTACGGCATCCACGTCGACGACGCGAACATCGCGACCGTCGACATGACCCTGACGTCGGCGGCCTGCCCGCTGACGGACGTGATCGAGGACCAGGCCAAGTCCGCCACGGACGGTCTCGTCAGCGAGCTGCGCATCAACTGGGTCTGGATGCCGCCGTGGGGTCCGGACAAGATCACGGACGACGGCCGCGAGCAGCTGCGCGCGCTCGGGTTCAACGTCTGAGACCCACCGCTTCCAGGGAACGGCGACGCCTTCGGGCGTCGCCGTTCCGGCGTTTCCCGGCGACCCGTTGCGTACGCTCGTACACATGGGATACCTGCTCCTGGCCGGAGCCATCGCCGCCGAGGTCGCCGGGACCACCGCCATGAAGTACAGCGAGGGCTTCAGCCGTCCGGTCCCGTCCGTGCTGACCGCCCTCGGGTACCTGATCTCCTTCGCGCTGCTGGCGCAGACCCTGAAGACCCTCTCCGTCGGCACGGCGTACGCCATCTGGTCCGGGGTGGGCACCGCGGCCATCGCCACGATCGGGGTGGCGTTCATGGGGGAGGGGATGACCCTCACCAAGGCGGCCGGGATCGCGCTGATCATCGTCGGCGTGGTGGTGCTGAACCTGGGCGGGGCGCACTGAGGGCCCGCCGCCCCGGCCCCGGCACCGGCGCAGGCCGCTTCCGACCTCGGTACGGTCCCGTCCCGGTACCGCGGACGTCTCCGTACCGCCCGGCACGCGAGACGGCCGCGGGGTCGGCTCGCCTCCACGGGCGGCGGCCGGTTAGGTTGCCCTCATGACCGACACGACTGCTCCTCGCACCACCGGCGCCGTGGCCGCCGGCCTCGCCACGATCGCCGCCGACGGCACCGTCCTCGACACCTGGTTCCCCGCCCCCGAACTGACCGCCGAGCCCGGCCCGGCCGGCACCGAGCGGCTCTCCGCCGAGCAGGCCGCCCAGCTGCTCGGCGGCGGCGCGACCGCGGCGGTCGGTCCCGACGCCCGCCGCGGCGTCGAGGTGGTCGCGGTCCGCACGGTCATCGCCTCGCTCGACGACAAGCCGATCGACGCCCACGACGTCTACCTGCGCCTCCACCTGCTCTCGCACCGTCTGGTCAAGCCGCACGGCCAGAACCTGGAGGGCATCTTCGGCCACCTCGCCAACGTCGCCTGGACCTCCCTCGGTCCGGTCGCCGTCGACGACGTCGAGAAGGTCCGCCTCAACGCCCGCGCCGAGGGCCTGCACCTCCAGGTGACCTCGATCGACAAGTTCCCGCGCATGACGGACTACGTCGCCCCCAAGGGCGTCCGCATCGCCGACGCCGACCGCGTCCGCCTCGGCGCGCACCTCTCCGAGGGCACCACGGTCATGCACGAGGGCTTCGTCAACTTCAACGCCGGCACGCTCGGCACGTCGATGGTCGAGGGCCGCATCTCCGCGGGCGTCGTCGTCGGCGACGGCTCGGACATCGGCGGCGGCGCCTCCACCATGGGCACGCTGTCCGGCGGCGGCAACGTGATCATCTCCATCGGCGAGCGGTGCCTGGTCGGCGCCGAGGCGGGCGTCGGCATCGCGCTCGGCGACGAGTGCGTGGTCGAGGCCGGCCTCTACGTCACCGCCGGCACCCGCGTCACGATGCCCGACGGCCAGATCGTCAAGGCCCGCGAACTCTCCGGCGCCTCCAACATCCTCTTCCGCCGCAACTCGGTCACGGGCGCGGTCGAGGCCCGCCCGAACAACGCGGTGTGGGGCGGCCTGAACGACGTGCTGCACAGCCACAACTGACGACCCGACCGGTCGGCGTGTTCCCGAAGTGCCCTTCCGGCGGCCCCCGCGGGCCTGTCCGGGAGGGCACTTTCCGCAGGGGTGGCTCCGCGCGGCCCCCGTGCCCGGCTCCCGCGGGCAGCCGGCCTCAGCGGGGCCGGGCGGCGTCGGCGGTCAGGTGGCCGTGTGCCGCCAGCAGGCGGGCGGTCGTCCCGGGGTCCGCGGGGCGCAGCGGTGGGCGGACCGGGCCCGCGGGCAGGCCCAGCGCGTTCAGGAGGGCCTTGGCGGTGACCGTGCCGGGCAGGTCCGATGCCGTCATCAGCTCGGTGAGGGGGATCGTCCGCCGCTGGAGCCGGGCCGCCTCCCGGGTGTCGCCCGCGTCGAAGGCGTCCAGGACGGCGCGGAACGGCTCCGGTGCGACGTTCGCGGCCGTGCTGACGTACCCGGCGGCGCCGAGCGCGTACAGGGCGAGGACCTGCTCGTCGCAGCCCGCGTAGTACGCCAGGTCCGTCCGGGAGAGCACCCTCTGGACGCCCAGGAGGTCGTAGGAGCAGTCCTTGACCGCCACGACGCGGGGGTGTCCGGCGAGCCGGACGATCGTGTCGGGCTCGACGCGGGTGCCGGTGCGGCCCGGGATGTCGTAGAGCATGACGGGCAGCCCGCAGGCGTCCGCGATCTCCCGGAAGTGGGCCTCCAGCGCGTCCTGCGGGGGCCTGCTGTAGTACGGCGCGACCACCAGCAGGCCGTCCGCGCCGGCCTTCTCGGCGGCCCGCGCCAGCTCCACCGTGTGCCGGGTGTCGGCGGTGCCCACCCCGGCGACCAGCGCCGCCCGGTCCCCGACCGCCTCGCGCACCGCCGTGACCAGCGCCGCCTTCTCCGCGTCCGTGGTGGTCGGCGACTCGCCCGTCGTACCGGACAGCACCAGGCCGTCGCAGCCCCGCGACACCAGCCCGTCCGCGAGCCGCTGGGCGCCGTCGAGGTCGAGCGCCCCCGCCCCGGTGAAGGGGGTGACCATGGCGCACAGGGTGCGGCCGAAGGGGCGGGGAGGGGGCGTGGGGGCGGTGCGGTCGTCGGTCGTCATGGGAGGAGTGTCGGCGGACCGATCGCGTAGCTCCACTTAAATTTCCTACGAGGCACGGGTAAGGGTTGCTGAGAGGTGGGGGCGGGGGTAGCGGCCGTCGAGCGGGGGTACCCGGATCCCTCCGAACCGAGAGGAGGCGGAACGCCGTGACCACCATGCACACCAGGCCGGTGCACGACGAGCACCACTCCGTGGGTGAACTCGTCGGTCAGGCCACCGAACAGCTCTCCCGGCTCGTGCGCCAGGAAGTGGCCCTCGCCAAGATGGAGCTGGCCGAGAAGGGCAAGCGCGCCGGGCGCGGCGGCGGAATGCTCGGCGCCGCGGGCGCCATCGCCTATGTCGGCCTGTTCGCCCTGGCCGGCACGGCCGTCGCCGCACTCTCGCTGGCGCTGCCCGTCTGGGCCGCGGCGCTCATCGTGACGGCGCTGCTCTTCGTGATCGCAGGTGTCCTGGCCATGACCGGCCGCGCCCAGCTCCGCCGGGCCGCACCCCCCAAGCCCGAGCGGACCCTCGGCAGCGTCAGGGCCGACGTGGAGGAGATCAGGGAAAGGGCGCACCGATGACCGACGCGACGAGCGGAGACGGCGCGAGGACCGGCTCCACCGCGCAGCCGACCGGCGGGGCCAAGGGGCCCGACGAGCTGCGGCGGCAGATCGAACAGACCCGCAGCCAGCTCGGTGAGACCGTGGAGGAGCTGGCGGGGAAGGCGGACGTGAAGGGGCGCGCCAAGGCCCGGGCCGCCGACCTCAGGGACAAGGCCGGTGCCATGACCGTGCAGTTGCGCAGTTCCGCCGCTGAGGCCGGTCACACCGTGCAGGAGAAGGCGAACCGTGCCGGTCACACCGCCCAGTACCAGACCCGGCAGCGCGTGCCGGAACGGGTGCGCGGCGTGGTCCGGAGCGGGATGCGGCATCCGCGTCCGGTGCTCGTCGCCGGCGCGGCGGCCGGCGCGGTGGTCGCGGCGGCCGTGCTGGTGCGCAGGCGGCACGGGCACTGCTGACCCCAAAGCGGCGCGTCGGGGCCCCGGGAGAGGGGTCCCTCGACGCGCCGCCGCGATGCCCGCGGCCGGCGCTTGACCTCGACCATGGTCGAGGTCGGAGGGTGGTGCGTGCACCCGACGACCACCGACCAGTGGAGGCCGGCATGACCCGCCGTACCGACGCACACCCCGAACTCGCCCGCCCCGACGTGCGGGCCCCCTTCTTCAGCACCTGGCGCGTCGGCACCCCCGAGCGGCAGCGCCGGACCGTCGACGCCGTCGCCCGCACCTGGGAGCGCCGTCCCTGGCCCGCCGACGGCCTGATGAGCTACCACGTCTACACCGGCCACGACGGCAGCACGCTCCTGCACCACTCCCAGTGGTCGGACGAGTAGGCGTACGAGGCCTTCGTGAAGACCCGGCGGCAGGAGCGCGTCGACGAGATCGACACCGCCGTGCCCGGCATCGAACGGCTGGCGCTCGGCCGGTACCGGCGTCACGCCGGCCGGGAGCGCCGGGCCGGGGACACCCGCGTCCCCGGCCTGGTCGTGACCGTCCGGATCGACTTCGCCCCGGACGCCGCCGAGCGCCGCGGCGGCTGGATCGACCTCGTGCTCGAGGCGCTCGCCGACGACCCGGTGGGCCACCGCGGCCTGATCTCGGCCCACTTCCACCTCAGCACCGACGGCACCCACGTGCTGAACTACGCCGAGTGGGAGAGCGCCCGCGCCTACGACGCCGTCCTGGCCGCGCCGGGCCAGGGCATCGGCGCGCCCACCGACCGGTGGGACCGGGTGCGCACCCACCCGGACGTGCGCGGCTTCACCGGCAGCCGGTACGACCACGCCCTCGGCCTGGTGCCCGGGTAGGCGCCCCGCCGCTACGGACGGAACCGCAGCACCTGCGGGTCGTGGTCGCTGATCTGGTCGGGGAACTCGGCGTTGATGTGCACGCTGTCGTAGGACAGGTGCCCGCCGCGCCGGACCGACGGGCTGACCAGGATCTGGTCGAGGACCTGGCTGTTGCCCTGGTAGACGTACGAGTAACGCTCGCTCGGCGGCAGCGTCTTGACCGCCGACCACAGCGCGCCGCCGTCCTCGAGGATCCTCGCCGTCCCGGAGAACTCGAAGTCGTTGATGTCGCCGAGGGCGATGACGTCCGCGTTCTTCTGGACGGCCAGGATCTCCTTGACGAAGGTGTTCACGACCTTCGCCTGGGCGTGGCGCTGGGTCTCCGAGCTGCGCGCCGGCGGCTGGTACCGCGCGGTCAGGCCCTGGTCGCCGCCCTTGGAGTTGAAGTGGTTGGCGATGACGAAGACCGTCCGGCCGCGGAAGACGAACTCGCCGGCCAGCGGCTTGCGGCTGTCCTCCCAGGCGGGGTTCGCCGGGTCGACGCGGCCGGGGGAGTGGGTGAGCACCGCCTTGCCGCGCACCTTCGTCACCCCGGTCGCGGTGGTCGCGTCGCCGGCCGCGCGGTCGGCGAAGGAGACCCGCTGGGGGTTGAACAGGAACGCCTGGCGGATGTTGCCGCCGGGCTGGCCGCCGTCCTCGCCGTCGACCGGGTCGATGCCGCGCCACTCGTAGCGCGGGCCGCCCGCCGCGACGATCGCGTCGATCAGCTTGCCGACGGTCGCGCCGGCGGTCACCGTGCCGTCGTCCACGACGCCGTTGTCGTCCTGGATCTCCTCCAGGGACACGATGTCGGGCGACTTCAGGCGGTGCACGATCGCGTCGGCGTGCGCGGCGAAGGTGGCGTCGGACGGGTCGAGGTTCTCGACGTTGTACGTCGCCACCGCCAGCTCGCGGTCGCCCTGCGCGCGCGTCGACTCGCGCTCGGTGCCCCCGCTCTCCAGGGCGCCGATCTCGCTCGCGACCAGCGTGTAGCCGCCGAACTGGTTGTAGTCCAGCGGTCCCGCGGTCGTTCCGGCGAGGGTGTCGCCCACGGTGGCGTCGGGGAAGTCGGCCGGCTTGCCCAGGGACTGGATCTGGAGCCGGCCGGTGTTCTGGGAGTCGTAGGAGCCGTAGACCGTGCCGCCGCGCCGGTTGGCGTTCTCCCACGGCTTCACCGTGACCCACAGCTCGGTGTACGGGTCCGAGGCGCCGACCACGCGGGCGTCGGCGACCCGGACGTTCATGCCCTCCAGGGACTCGTAGTAGTCCAGGGCGTACGCCGCCGGGCGCAACGGCAGGGTGTCGACCGAGCCGTTCGCGGCCGGGTCGCCCTCGGGGGCGTAGGCGCGCGGCACGGACCGGGCGGAGACGGTCGTCGCGGCCGGGACCGCGTTGCCGCTCGAGACGACGGTGACCGTGGGGCGGGTGATCTCGGTCAGCGACTGGTTGCCGGACGAGGTGCCGCCCGGGACGAACTCCGTGACCGTGCCGGAGACGGTGACCGCGTCACCGACGGCGACCTTCGGCGTGGAGCTCGTGAAGACGAAGACGCCCTCGCTGGTGGCCGGGTCCGCGTCCGGCCGCGGGTCCTGCATCCAAAAACCCCTGGAGGAGCCGTAGCCGCGGACGCCGGTGACGATTCCGGCCACGTCCGTGACCTGCTTGCCGGCGTACGGCGACACCCGGGTGCTGCCCTGGATGTCGTGGACGCGCACCGAGTCGGCGTGCGCGGGCGAGGTGAGGACGACGGTGGACGCCGCCGAGCAGACGGCGGCGACGGTGAGCGCGGCGAGGCGCGCGGAGGACATGCTGGCCAACGGGATCCCTCCGGGGACGTGACAGAGCGCCGGGACGAGGGTGGGACGCGAGGGGCCAAAGGGTCCGCACGGACCTGGGTGAACACTTGTCCCCCGCTTTCTACGCGCGTCAATCTCCTGCCTGCTCAGGTCGGTTGTCAAGGTTTCGGCCATGTACGGTGCCCGGCGGGGAGATGAACCGGGCGGCATCGGTGGAAACCCGTCTAGGCTGAGCGGTTGAGCCGTACGGCAGCAAGGACGGCCGTACGGTGGTCGAGGCGCGCGAGGAGAAACAGCCGATGTCAGACAGCTCCACCCTGCCGCCCGCACGGCTGCGACCCGAAGCGGAGCTGGCCCGCGACGCGTTGTCCACGCCGGTGCTCTCCCGGGCCGCCCGGCTCGCACGCTGGGCCGGGCCGGACACCCGCGTCGACGCCGGGGGCGGACTCGTCGAGGAGCAGTTGCCGGCGGCCGCCGAGCTGCTCGGGCTGACCGGGGACGACGCCGCCGCGTACGCGAGCGAGGCGTGGCGGATCGCGGTGGACGCCGGGCTGGTGGAGATCACCGACGAGGAGGAGGGCACCGTCACGACGGGCGAGGACCTCGCCCTGCTCACGGGCGGCTCCCCGCAGGACGTGCTCGGCGTGTGGCTCACCGCGCTGGAGGCCGTGCTCGCCGACGCGAGCGTGCCCGACCTGGACGACCTGGTCGACGCGATGGCCGAGGGCGGTGAGGTCGACCTGTCGTCCCTCGGCTGGGACCCGGAGTCCGAGGCCGAGCTCCTCGACGGCGTGCTCGGCAACCTCTACCTGCTCACCGTCGGCGAGGACGGGCCCGACGACACGGCGGTGCCGCTGCCCGCGCTGGCCGCGTCCGTCATCGTCCCCGGCGACATGACCGAGCCCACCAACGACGTGCTGGAGCAGGTCTCCGACGCGATGATGCGGCTGGACGACCAGTTCCGGCTGCTGGAGCCCATCGGCCTCGTCACGTACCGGCCGGTGGACGAGGCCCTGATGGCCGACGCGGACGAGGAGCCCGCGGCGCCCGTCGACGAGACCGACGTCGCCCGCTACGGCATGGTCCGGCTCACCCCGCTCGGACTGTACGGACTGCGCACCCGGCTGCTGGAGGCCGGTTTCGAGGCGCCCGTCGTCGGAGACCTCGCCGACAAGGGTGCCGACGCGCTCCTGGACGGCACGGCGTCCTTCCCGCCGGCGTCGGCCCACGCCGAGACCGAACTGTGGCTGGCCCACCGCGAGCCCCTCGCCGCGGCGCGCGAACTGCTGGCCGCGGCCCGCGGCTCGGACCCCGGCGCGCCCCTGCGCCGGCTGCGCTGCCAGCAGGCGCTGTCCCTGGTCGGCGCCGGGGCCGAACCCGCGCTGCGGGAGGTCCTCGACGACGCGGAACTCGGGGGCCTGGCCCGGGTCTGGCTGACCGAGCACGGGGGGCGGGACGTGCCCGCGCCGTCGCAGGAGATGGTCTTCTGGCTGACCATCGACACGGTGGCCGCGCAGCTCGCCGCCGAGGGCAACTCCGAGGAACTGCGGGCCCTCGTGCAGGGGCTGGCCATGCAGCACAGCGGGTTCTTCGACACCGCGTGGCGGGTCGAGCACCCGGCCACGGCGGACGTCCTGGAGGCGATGGGGCGGCTGCACCCGGACAAGAAGGTCGCGAAAGAGGCGCGCAAGGCGGCGTTCAAGGCGAGGTCGCAGCACGGGAGCTGAGCGGGTCCGCACGTTCGGGGCCGGTTTTTGCGGTCCCGGCGTCGCACCTGGCCGGGGGTGGACGACGCGGCCCGGCGCCGGCGGGGTGCCTCCCCCCGAGGGGCACCTCCAGCGCCCACCCGTGCCGCCTCCGGGGGTGCCTCCCGGGCCGTTCGGGCACCGGGGGAGGCGCGATCGCCCGCGGTCCCGACACGGCTGTCCGCGGGACGACGCCCCGCGCGGTTTCACGGAAGTGGGCAGGAGGTGGCCGCATTCAGTTCAGGTGTTGTTCAGGCACGGGCGACAGCGTGACGCCGAACCGAGGTCCGCCACCCTCCACGGCACGCTCATCGTCACAGGAGACACCATGTCGCTCACCCGCAGGGACTTCGCCAGCAGATCCGCGCTCACCGGTGCCGGAGTCGTGCTGGCGGGCAGCGTCGGCGCCCTCGCCACCGCCCCGCAGGCCCTCGCGTCCACCGACACCGAGAGCGTGGGAGAGGCGCACGGCCACGGCCACGTCGGGGTCGGCTACGGTCCGCTGGTCCCCGACCCGGACGGCATCCTCGCCCTGCCCGCCGGTTTCCGGTACGAGATCGTCACCTACTGCGGCCGGACCGAGCTGGAGACGGGCGAGTACACGCCCTCCCACCACGACGGCACCGCCGCCTTCGAGGGCCCGCGCGGCACCACCCTCCTCGTCAACAACCACGAACTCGGCGGCCCCCGCGCCAAGTGGGAGCACCCCGTCCCGCTCACCGAGGGACTCGTCTACGACCCCGCCGCCGCCGGCGGCTGCACGGTCGTCGAGGTCCGCCGCGGCGGCCACGTCGCCGAATGGGTCGGCATCGCCGGCACCGCCACCAACTGCGCGGGCGGCAGCACCCCGTGGGGCACCTGGCTGACCTGCGAGGAGACCGAGGACAAGGCCGGCCGGAACGGCATGACCAAGGACCACGGCTACGTCTTCGAGGTCGACCCCGCCGACCGCCGCGCCAACCGCGACCCCAAGCCGGTCAAGGCGCTCGGCCGCTACGCCCACGAGGCCGTCGTCGTCGACCCCAAGCGCGGCCACCTCTACCTCACCGAGGACGCGTCCGGCCCCAACGGCCTGTTCTACCGCTGGACACCGCCGGAGGGCTTCCGGCACGGCCGGGGCCGGCTGCGCACCCTCGCCGACGACGCCGGCGTCCTCGAGGCGTTCAGGTGCTTCGACTCCGGCGGCAAGTTCGTCGACGACCTCTCCCGCGCCACGAAGACCGGCACCGTCTACGGCGTCGACTGGGCCGAGGTCCCCGACCGGGACGCGAGGACCACGTCCGTGCGCAAGCAGTTCACCGACGGCCAGGTCACCCGCGCCCGCAAGCTGGAGGGCATGTGGTGGGCCGACGGCGGCGCCTACGTCGTCTCCTCCTTCGCCCGTGACGAGAGCCCCGGCCGGCCGCACGACGGCCAGGTCTGGTTCTACGACCCCAAGCGCCGCACCCTCACCCTGAAGGTCCTCCTCGGCGTCAACCCCGACCCCTCCGCCGACGGCGCCTTCGACGGCCCCGACAACATCACCGTCTCGCCCTACGGCGGCCTCGTCATCGCCGAGGACGGCGACGGCGTCCAGCACCTGTTCGGCGCCACCGACAGCGGGCGCACCTACCCCATCGCCCGCAACGAGCTGAACATCGGATCCGAGGAGGAGCCCGAGTACAGCGAGTTCACCGGCGTCACCTTCTCGCCCGACGGCCGGACCCTGTACGCCAACATCCAGACGCCCGGCATCATGCTCGCCATCACCGGGCCGTGGAAGCGGCAGAAGCGCGGCGATTAATTCGCTCGCCCGACCGGTGGCCGCCCTCTTAGAGTGATGAACGTCCAGGTGCGAAGGCAGGACCTACTTCCACTCATAATGGGGCGGTCACGGGTTCGAGTCCCGTCTCCGGCACAACGCGCCGGTGTAGCTCAGGGGCAGAGCACCTTGTCGGTTCCGCCGACCTGAACTCTGGACACCGAAGACTTCACGCACCTCCCGGTGCGCGGGCCGCGGCTACTTCTTCTCGAAAAAGAACCCGATGCCGCGGCCCACTTGACCTCGGGAGGCGCAGCGAACGGCAGGGTGCCCGGTGCGCAGGCAGCGGATACTTCCTCGACCGGAATGTTGCGGGGTTCGAATCCTCGTCACCGACTTCGGGTCGGTGTAGCTCAATGGACAGAGCGTCCGGATGTTCCCGTCGCCGATTCCGACCTCGGGCACCCTCCACTCGCCACGCCTCCCTCCGGACGAATTCGGGGGAATTCACCATGGCGCGCTTCAACACCAAGGCGGCGAAGGCGCAGCCCACCTCGCGTGTGACGTCGACGGGCCGCGTCCTCACCACCCACCAGGGCGGCCGGGGCCGTGAGCGCGACCCGCGTTCCGAGCTCTTCCTGCTCGCGGTCGGCAACTTCGTGTCCCAGCAGACCTTCTACGAGTCCGGCGCCGACCGCGACGACCGGTTCGCCGCGCTCGTGCGCGAACTCGCCCTCACCGACCCGTCCTGGACGGCCGGCCTGCTCGGCTGGCTGCGCGGCGAGGGCAACCTGCGCACCGCCTCGATCGTCGGCGCCGCCGAGTACGTCAAGGCCCGCCTCGACGCCGGCGCCGGCGAGGGTCCCGCCAACCGGCAGGTCGTCGCCTCCGTGCTCCAGCGGCCCGACGAGCCCGGCGAGCTGCTGGCCTACTGGACGGCGACGTACGGCCGCGCGGTGCCCAAGCCGGTCAAGCGGGGGATCGCCGACGCCGTACGGCGCCTCTACCACGGCAGGTCGCTGCTGAAGTACGACACCGCGTCCAAGGGGTACCGCTTCGGCGACATCCTCAACCTGGTGCACGCGGCGCCGGACCCGGACAAGCCGTGGCAGGGCGAGCTGTTCCAGTACGCGCTGGACCGCCGGCACAACCCCGACACCGCGGTGCCGCCCGCGTCGAACCGCGTCCTGGTCGCGCACCGCGAGCTGATGGCGCTGCCCGTCGAGCGGCGGCGGGCGGTCGTCACCGCACCCGACGGTGCCGAGCGGCTCGCGGCGGCGGGCATCACCTGGGAGATGCTGGCCGGCTGGCTCCAGGGACCGATGGACAGGGCGGCGTGGGAAGCCGTGATCCCGTCCATGGGTGCCATGGCGCTCGTCCGCAACCTGCGCAACTTCGACGAGGCCGGCGTGTCCGACGAGGTCGCCGCACAGGTCGCGGCGCGGATCAGCGACCCGGAGCAGGTGGCGCGCTCGCGGCAGTTCCCCTTCCGCTACCTCGCCGCGTACCGGCACGCGCCGTCGCTGCGCTGGTCGTACCCGCTGGAGCGGGCGCTCGGCCACTCGCTGGCCAACGTGCCCGCGCTGCCCGGCCGGACCCTGGTCCTCGTGGACCGCTCGGGCTCGATGTTCTACGACCGGCTCTCGGACCGCTCGGAGCTCACCCGGGCCGACGCGGCGGCGGTCTTCGGCACGGCGCTCGCCCTGCGCGCGGCGGACGCGGACCTCGTCGAGTTCGGGACCTCGAGCAACCGCGTGGCGTTCCGCCGGGGCGAGTCGGTGCTGAAGGTCCTGGACCGCTTCGGCGACCTGGGCGGCACCGACACGACCGAGGCCGTCCGGCGGCACTACAGGAAGCACGACCGGGTGCTGATCGTCACCGACGAGCAGTACGCGCACAGCCGGTACGGCGACCCGACCGAGCAGGTCCCGGCGCACGTGCCGGTCTACACCTGGAACCTCGCCGGGTACCGGGCGGGCCACGGCCCGTCGGGGCAGGCGAACAGGCACACCTTCGGGGGCCTGTCGGACGCGGCCTTCCGGATGGTCCCGCTGCTCGAGGCGGCACGGGACGCCGACTGGCCCTGGGCGGTGGCCTGAGGCCCGCCGGGCCGCGCCCGTGTCCGCACCCTTGTCCGCCGGACCACTGGTATCTAACATTTCAGTCGTGGAAGCCATGCGACCCGTGCCCCGCGTCCTGCTCAGGGACCGTGCCCACGAGGCGATCAGGGACGCCATCGTGGCCGGGGAGATCGAACCCGGTGCCGTGGTGCGCGACGTCGACCTCGCCGAGCGGCTGGGCCTGTCCCGCGCGCCGGTGCGCGAGGCGTTCTCCCGGCTCGTGGACGAGGGGCTGCTGGAGAGCAAGCCGCAGAGTCACACCCGGGTCACCCCGGTCGTGGCCGCCGACGTGCGGGACGCCGCGGCCGTCGTCGGCGCCATGCACGAACTGGTCACCCGCGTCGCCGTACCCGGGCTGGGCGCCGCGGACCTGGACGAGATGCGCGCCGCCAACGAGCGGTTCGCCACGGCGGTCCGGACGGGCGACGTCGACGGCGCCCTGCGCGCCGACGACGACCTGCACCACGTCCTCGTCCGCGCCGCCGGCAACCGCGCCGCCGCGGCCACCGTCGCCCGCTACACCCCCCTCATCCGCCGGCTGGAGCGCCGCCGCTTCGGCGAGGGCGGCGCCTGCCGTTCGGCCGGGCTGCACGACCGGCTGATCGAGGCCTGCGCGGCCGGTGACACGGAGACGGCACTCCGCGTCACGGCGGACATCTGGCGGGGCCTCGAAGCGCTCGCCGACCCCGACTGAACCGGGAGGACCCATGTCCCTTTCCTCGTACGAGCGTTACCCGCTGCTCCTCGGGCCCTCACCGGTGCACCGGCTGGAACGCCTCACCGAACACCTCGGCGGGGCCGCGCTGTGGGCCAAGCGGGAGGACCTGAACTCCGGCATCGCCTACGGCGGCAACAAGACCCGCAAGCTGGAGTACCTGGTCGCGGACGCCCTCGCCCAGGGCTGCGACACCCTCGTCTCGATCGGCGGGGTGCAGTCCAACCACACCCGCCAGGTCGCGGCCGTCGCCGCCCGGGCCGGGCTGAAGTGCGTGCTGGTGCAGGAGAGCTGGGTCGACTGGCCCGACGCCGTGTACGACAAGGTCGGCAACATCCTGATCTCCCGGCTGGCCGGCGCCGACGTGCGCCTCGTCAGGGCCGGCTTCGGCATCGGCTTCAAGGAGAGCTGGGAACTGGCCCTGAAGGAGGTCGAGGACGCGGGCGGCAAGCCCTACGCCGTCCCCGCCGGTGCCTCCGACCACCCGCTCGGCGGCCTGGGATTCGCCGGCTGGGCGTACGAGGTGGCCGAGCAGGAACGGGAGCTGGGCGTCTTCTTCGACACCGTCGTCGTCTGCTCGGTCACCGGATCCACCCAGGCCGGCATGATCGCCGGCTTCCGTGCCCTGGAGGAGGCGGGCGGCCGGCCCCGCCGGGTCGTCGGCGTCGACGCCTCCGCCGAGCCCGCCCGCACCCGGGAGCAGATCGCCCGCATCGCCGACCGCACGGGGCGGCTCATCGGCGTGACGAAGGAGCTGACGGAGGCGGACGTCGAGCTGGACGAGCGGTACCACGCGGGCACCTACGGCGTCCCCGACGACACGACGCTCGCGGCGATGCGGCTCGCGGCCCGCACCGAGGGCATGGTCACCGACCCCGTGTACGAGGGGAAGTCGATGGCCGGGCTGGTGGACCTCGTCATCCGCGGCGAGATCGGGCGCGACGCCACCGTCCTCTACGCCCACCTGGGCGGGCAGCCGGCGCTGAACGCCTACAGCGCGCTGTTCTGACGCCCGGACCGCCCGCCGGGCCGCGACCACCTTGCGCGGTAGGCTGCCGGGGAGGTTCTCCGGCGGGCAGGGAGTAGTGGGATGGCGCAGGTCAGGCCCATGCGCGCGGATGCCCGGCGCAACCGTGAACGGCTGCTCGCGGTGGCGGCCCAGGCCTTCGCCGAGCGCGGTGAGGGCGCCTCGCTGGACGACATCGCCAAGCGCGCGGGGGTCGGCGTCGGCACCCTGTACCGGCATTTCCCGACGCGCCGGGCGTTGCTGGAGGCCGCCTATCTGGAGCGGATCGAGGCGATCGCCGCCCGCGCCGACACGATCGCGGCCGGGCGGCCGGCGGGCGAGGCGCTCGTCGCGTGGCTCGACGAACTCGCCGTCGGGATGCTCCAGGTGCGCGGGCTGAAGGCGCTGCTGGGCACGGCCGTCACCGACGGCGGGGCCGCCGCGGGCGCGGCGTGCGGTGACTGCGTGCGGGGTGCGGCGACGCGGCTGGTCCGGGCGGCGCAGGACGAGGGCGCGCTGCGAGCGGACGTCGAGCCCGTCGAGGTGCTGCGGCTGGTGCACGGGGTGGTGACGGCGTCCGAGATGACCGGCGCGCAGGACGGGACGTCCGTACGGCGGTACCTGTCGCTGGTGGTGGACGGGCTGCGGGCACGGGGCCGCGCCGGGGATCCGGGCGGCGGCCCCGTGCCCGGTCCCTACAGCGCCTGACCCGCCGGCTTCACCATGCCCCGGACGGTGCGGGACTTGACGAAGTCGCCCATGGCGGTCATCTCCCACTCGCCGGAGAACTGACGGATCAGCTTCGCCATCATCACGCCGGTCTGCGGCTCGGCACCGGTGAGGTCGAAGCGGACCAGTTCCTCGCCGGTCGCGGCGTCGATGAGGCGGCAGTAGGCCTTGGCGACCTCCGTGAACTTCTGCCCGGAGAAGGAGTTGACCGTGAAGACCAGGCCGGTGACCTCCTGCGGGAGCCGGCCGAGGTCGACGGTGATCACCTCGTCGTCCCCGCCGCCCTCACCGGTGAGGTTGTCACCGGAGTGGCGGATCGCGCCGTTCACGATCTGGAGCTTGCCGAAGTAGCAGCTGTCGATGTGGTTGCGCTGCGGGCCGTAGGCGATGACCGACGCGTCCAGGTCGATGTCCTTGCCGCGGTAGGCGGGCTCCCAGCCGAGGCCCATCCTGACCTGGGTGAGGACCGGCCGGCCGCCCTTGACGAGGGAGACGGTCTGGTTCTTCTGGAGGCTGACCCGGCCCTTGTCCAGGTTGATCTTCCCGGTGCCCGGAGCGGGCGCGGGCGGGGCGGCCGGCGGGGCCGGGGGAGCGGCGGGCATCGTGGGCGCGGCGGCGGCGGCGGCGGCGGGCGGGGCCGGGGGCGGGGTGACCGCCTGCGGCGGGGCCGGCCGGGTGGGGGCTGCCGGTTCCTCCACCGTGACGCCGAAGTCGGTCGCGATGCCCGCCAGGCCGTTGGCGTAGCCCTGGCCGACCGCGCGGGCCTTCCAGGCGCCGTTGCGCAGGTAGACCTCCATGATCACGAGTGCCGTCTCGGCGCCGAGCTGCGGGGGGGTGAAGGTGGCGAGGACGGAGCCGTCGTCCGCGTCGCGGACGGTGGCGGTCGGTTCGATGCCCTGGAAGGTCTGGCCGGCGGCGTCCGGGCTGGCGGTGACGACGATCTTCTCGATGCCCGGCGGGACGGCGGCGGTGTCGACCGTGATCGCGTCCGGGGCGGTGCCGCCGCCGGAGCGGTAGGTCACGCCCGGGCCGGAGGGCTGGTTGTAGAAGATGAAGTCCTCGTCCGAGCGCACCTTGCCGTCGGCGGTGAGCAGCAGGCCCGATACGTCGAGCCGCACGGGCGCGGTGACGTCCACCGTCACGCGGGCGGCGGAGAGGGGGATGTTCGAGCCGGGGGTCATAGCTGTCATGCCGGGTGAACGAGCGAGGGCGTTTTACCGTTCCCTTACCCGGGGCCGAACGGGTCGGAGGGCGCCGGTGGGGCGCCGGTGGGTTTCTTCGCCCTGCCGCCCCTCACCGTTCCCGGACCTGGGGCCGCCCCCGGGCCCTCGCTCCGGAGGACTCACGGCACCACCACGATCTTGCGCCCCACCCCCGCCGCGAACTGCTCCAGGGCCTGCGGGTAGCGCTCCAGCGGGACGCGGTCGCTGATGAAGAGGTCCGGGTCCAGGACGCCGTTCGCGAACAGTTCCGCGGCGCGTTCGTAGCTGTGCAGGACCGCCATCGAACCGGTGATGGTGATCTCCTGGTTGTAGATGCGGTACGGGTCGATCCGCACCCGCGTCGCGTAGTCGGCCACGCCGAACTGGAGGAACGTGCCGGCCTTGGCGACCCGGTCCAGGCCGTCCTGGATCGCAGCCGCGTTGCCCGTCGCGTCGATGACCAGGTCCCAGCCCTGGGGGCGGTCCAGCTCGTCCGGGGTCGCGGCCGACGCCGAGACACCGAGGCTCCGGGCCGTCTCCAGACGGGCCGGGTTGAGGTCCACCACGTCCACGCTCGCCGCGCCGGTCCGCTTGGCCAGCTCCAGCATCATCAGGCCCATCGTGCCCGAGCCGTAGATCAGGACGTGGGCGCCGAGGCGGGCCCGCAGGACGTCGTAGCCGCGGACGGCGCAGGACAGGGGCTCGATCAGGGCCGCGTCCTCGGTGCGGACGTGCTCGGGGAGCTTCACGCAGTTCGCCACCGGTGCCACCGCGTACTGCGCCGCGCCGCCCGCCGTCGTGACGCCGATGGCCGCCCAGCGTTCGCAGAGGTTGTTGTGGCCGGTGCGGCAGTAGCGGCACTCGTGGCAGTAGAGGGACGGGTCCACCGCGACCCGGTCGCCGGCCGACACCTCGGTGACCTGGCTCCCGACGCCGACCACCGTGCCGGCGAACTCGTGGCCCGGCACGATCGGCAGTTTCGGCGCGAACTCGCCCTGGAGGATGTGCAGGTCGGTGCCGCACAGGCCGCAGGCCGCGACCTCGACGACGACCTCGCGCGGTCCTGGCGCCGGGTCGGGGACCTCGCCGACGACGGCGCGGCCCACGGACTCGATGACGGCGGCCTTCATTTCACGGCTCCCAACGACAGGCCCTGGACCAGTTTGTCCTGGGCGGCGAACCCCGCGGCGAGCACCGGCAGGGAGATGACGAGCGACGCGGCGCACACCTTCGCCAGGAACAGGCCCTGGCTGGTGATGAAGCCGGTCAGGAAGACGGGGGCGGTCTCGGCGACCACGCCCGTCAGCACCCGGGCGAAGAGCAGTTCGTTCCAGCTGAAGATGAAGCAGATCAGCGAGGTCGCGGCGATGCCGGGGAGGGCGATCGGGGCGACCACCCGGGCCAGGACCGTCGGCAGCCTCGCGCCGTCCACCCGGGCCGCCTCGATGATCGCGACCGGGACCTCGGCCAGGAAGGACTGCATCATCCACACCGCGATCGGCAGGTTCATGGAGGTGTGGAGGACGACCAGCAGCCAGATGTTGTCCAGCAGGTCCGTGTTCTTGGCGAACAGGTAGATCGGCAGCAGGCCCGCCACCACCGGCAGCATCTTGGTGGAAAGGAAGAAGAACAGGACGTCCGTCCACTTCTTCACCGGGCGGATGGAGAGCGCGTACGCGGCCGGCAGGGCCAGGACCAGGACGAGCAGGGTCGAGGCGACCGACGCCACCGCCGAGTTGACCAGCGCCGGCCAGGGACTCGCGCCGCCGCCCGCGCCGAAGAACTCGCGGTAGCCGTCCAGGGTCAGCGAGGCGGCGAAGGACGGCGGGTTGGTGGCCGCGTCCTCCTCCGAGTGGAAGGAGGTCAGGGCCATCCACGCGATGGGCAGGAAGAAGACGGTCCCGGCCAGCCAGGCGACCAGGCCCAGGCCGGCACCGCCCCTGCGGCGGACTCGTACAGCGGCCGCGGTGCTCATGCGCGCGACACCTCCTCGTGGAACAGGGACGACACCACGCGCAGCGCGAAGGTGGCGATGACGATCGAGCCGATGACGACCAGGACGCCCGCGGCCGAGGCGAGCCCGTTCTCGTGGGCCTGGTAGAAGCTCTGGTAGACGGTGTAGGGCAGGTTGGCCGTGCCCAGGCCGCCGGACGTGAGGGTGAAGACCGCGTCGAAGTTCTGGACGATGTAGATCGAGCCGAGCAGGGCGCCCAGTTCGAGGTAGCGGCGCAGGTGGGGCAGGGTGAGGTGGACGAAGATCTGCCAGTCGCCCGCGCCGTCCACCCGGGCGGCCTCGATCTGCTGCTGGTCCCGGCTCTGCAGTCCGGCCAGCAGGATCAGCATCATGAACGGCGTCCACTGCCACACCAGCGAGGCCTCGACGGCGAGCAGCGGGGTGTTCGAGATCCAGTCCGGCTGCGGGCCGCCGACGTAGTGCAACAGGCCGTTGAGCAGGCCGTACTCGGGGTTGTACAGGACGTGCTTCCACAGCAGCGCCGCCGCCACCGGGACGACCAGGAACGGCGCGATCAGCAGGGTGCGGACCACGCCCCGGCCCTTGAAGCGGCGGTCCAGGAGCAGGGCGAGGACCAGGCCGAGGACCAGGCTGGCCAGGACCACCGCGACCGTCAGCAGGATCGTCGTCCACACCGACTTGCGCAGGTCGGGGTCGGTGAGGACGTCGCCGTAGTTGGCGAGGCCGGTGAAGCGGCGGGCGTCCGGGTAGAGGGAGTTCCAGTCGAAGAGGGAGATCACCAGGGTCGCCACGAACGGCAGCTGGGTGACCGCGATCATGAAGATCAGGGCGGGGAGGAGAGGGGCCCGGGTGGCCCAGGCCCTCAGCCGGGAGGACGGCGGGCGGACGGCGGTGCGGACGTGGTCGGGCGCGGCCGCGGGGGCCGAGGTCGTGGCGGTCATCGTCCCTCGTACTCCTCTTCGATCTCCTCGGCGAGTTGCTGGGACTTCTCCAGGGCCTCCTCGACGGACTGGCGTCCGGCGATGGCCGCGCTGATCTCCCGGGAGACCTTGGTGCCGAGGTCGGTGAACTCGGGGATGCCGACGAACTGGATGCCGGGCGCGGGGCGCGGCTGCACGCCGGGGTCGTTCGGCCTGGCGCCCTCGATGGCCTCCCGGGTCATCTCCTGGAAGGCGGCGGCCTCGGCGCGGTAGGCCGGGTTCTCGTACGTCGAGGCCCGCTTGCCGGCCGGGACGTCGGACCAGCCGACCTTGTCGCCGACGAGCTGCTCGTACTCCTTGCCGGAGGCCCAGGAGACGAACTTCCAGGCCTTGTCGGGGTTGCGGGAGGCCTTCTGGATGCCCCAGGCCCAGGTGTAGAGCCAGCCGGAGGAGCCGGTCCTCTCGACGGGGGCCGGGGCGTAACCGATCTTCCCCTTGACCGGGGAGCCGGCCGACTCCAGGGAGCCCGCCGCCGAGGTGGCGTCGTACCACATGGCGACCTTGCCCTGGGTCAGGTTGTTCAGGCACTCGGCGAAGCCGGACTGGGCGGCGCCGGACTCGCCGTGCTCGCGGACGAGGCCGACGTAGAACTTCGTCGCCTCCTCCCACTCGGGCGAGTCGAGGCGGGCCTGCCAGTCCTCGTCGAACCAGGTGCCGCCGAAGGTGTTGACGACCGTCGTCAGCGGGGCCATCAGCTCGCCCCAGCCGGGCAGCCCGCGCAGGCAGATGCCCTTCATGCCCGGCTCGGCCCCGTCCAGTTCGGCGGCGAGGTCCGCCACCTGGGTCCAGGTGGGGCGGGCGGGCATCGTCAGGCCCTTGGCGGCGAGCAGGTCCTTGCGGTACATGAGGAAGGACGACTCGCCGTAGAAGGGCTGGCCGTAGAGCCTGCCGTCGTCGCCGGTGAGGGACTCGCGCATCGGCCCCAGGACGTCCTCCTCGTCGTACGCCGGGTCCTTCGCGACGTAGGGGTCCATCTCGCGGAGCCAGTCGTTGCGGGCGTAGATCGGTATCTCGTAGTTGGAGAGGGTGGCGACGTCGTACTGGCCGGCCTGGTTGGCGAAGTCCTGGCTGATCTTGTCGCGGACGTCGTTCTCCGGCAGGACGGTGAAGTTCACCTCGATGCCGGTCTCCTTCGTGAAGTGGTCGGCGGTGAGCTTCTGCAACTCGGTCATCTGCGGGTTGTTGACCATCAGGACGTTGATGGCGTCGCCGCCCGACCCCGCTCCGCCCGCCCCGGCCCAGCAGCCGGAGAGCAGTGGGGCGAGCAGCGTCCCTGCGGCGGCCGCGACGAGCAGGGCTCGCGGCCTGTGTCGGCTCCGGGTTCGCATGGATCGCTCCTGAACATATAGGGATGTATGGGGCGGTCGAGGGCGTGGGGATGCCCTGCGGGGACGTGCGGGTGGTGCTCAGACGCGGATGACCTGGGGGCCGAGCAGTGAGTAGCGGTGGGCCTCGGCCGCGGGCAGGAGGGTGCTGGTGACGATGGCCTCCAGCGCGCCGACCTCCGCGAAGCGGCAGAAGCTGACCGCGCCGAACTTGGTGTGGGTGCCGGCGAACACGGTGCGGCGGGCGGCGCGGACGGCCTGCGCCTTGACCTCGCTGACGGCGGGGTCGGGGGTGGTCAGGCCGTGCTCGCGGGAGATGCCGTTGGCGCCGATGTAGGCCAGGTCGACGACGAACCCGGCGAGCATCTTGGTCGTCCAGTGGTCGACGGTGGCGAGCGTGCCGGGGCGGACCCGGCCGCCGAGCAGCAGCACGGAGGTGTCGCCGGCCTCGGCGAGGGCGCCCGCGACCGGAAGGGAGGCGGTGACCACGGTCAGCGGGCGGTCGCGGGGGAGGGCCTCGGCGATGAGCTGGGGGGTGAAGCCCTCGTCGACGAAGACCGTCTCGGCGTCGCCGAGCAGCTCGGCGGCGGCGGAGGCGATGCGGCGCTTCTCGGGGACGTGGCTGGTGGCGCGGAAGGCGAGCGTGGTCTCGAAGCCGGCGCTCTCCACGGGGTAGGCGCCGCCGTGGGTGCGGCGCACCAGGCCGTGGTCCTCCAGGGCGCGCAGGTCGCGCCGTACGGTCTCCTTGGCCACGCCCAGTCCGGCCGCGAGCGCGGTGACGTCGACCGAGCCGGTGGCGCGGGCGATCCGTACGATCTCGCGCTGCCGTTCCTCCGCCGTCCTCGCGCTCATGCCGAGCACCCGCCCCACCGCCTCGTCGCCGTGTCCTTGCCCGTTCGGGCCCTGTGCGGCCCCTGGGTGAAGTTCTACAGCGGCCCCGCGGCACTGACCAGGCCTGTTGCGGGCCCGATGCTGCCCGGTTGTGCCCGCTTCGGCCGCCGGGCGACCGTCGCGGACCTGGGAGGCAGCGGTGCGCGGGGTGGAATCGGGCAGCGCGGATGCCCGCATGCGGGGGCGGGCGGGCCCGTTCGGTGCCCGCCCGCCCGTCGTGGCGCCGTGTTCCGGTCAGTACGGCCAGATCGGGGGGTCGGTCACGAAGTGGCCGCCGAGGCACGCGTGCGCCGGGTCGCCCGGGTCGAGCTCGCCCTGTTCGGCGATGAGCTTCTCGGCGTACGGCTCGGAGTCGTCCCGGGGTTCGTAGCCGAGGGCCCGCGCGGAGGTGAGGTCCCACCACAGCCGGGTGTTGGCGGAGGAGCCGTGCACGACGGTGTGGCCGACGTTCTCGGCGGTGAGCGCGGCGTGCAGGAGGCGGGCGCCGTCGGCGGGGCTCATCCACACCGAGAGCATGCGCACGCTGGTCGGCTCGGGGAAGCAGGAGCCGATGCGGACGGAGACGGTCTCCAGGCCGTGCTTGTCCCAGTAGAGCTGGGCGAGGTCCTCGCCGAAGCACTTGGACAGGCCGTAGAAGGTGTCCGGGCGGCGAGGGGTGTCGACCGGGATGAGGGGGTCGTCGCCCTGCGGGCGCGGGGTGTAGCCGACGGCGTGGTTGGAGGAGGCGAAGACGATGCGCCCGACGCCCTCCTCCCGGGCGGCCTCGTACAGGTGGTACGTGCCCTCGATGTTCGCCTTGAGGATCTTCTCGAACGGGGCTTCCAGGGAGATGCCCGCGAGGTGGATGATCGCGTCGACGCCCCGGACCGCCTCGCGGACGGCGTCCTTGTCGGCGAGGTCGGCGACGATCGCGTCCGGCTCGCCCTCGACGGGGCGCAGGTCGAGCAGGCGCAGCTCGTAGCCGTAGCCGGGGAGCAGGTCCCGCATCAGGGTGCCGAGGCCGCCGGCGGCGCCGGTGAGCAGGACGGTGCGGGGAGCGGGCATCCTCGGGGTCTCCTGGGGTCTCCTCGAAGCGGCCGCCGTACGCATGGACGCACGGCGTTCATATGCGTGGACACGCTAAGGAGGGGAGGCGCGGCCCGTCAAGTGGTCCGGGCGAGGCGGTGCGGAACGGAAGACTCCGCTGGTGTGTCGGCCGTTGGCGCGCTTGACCGGCCTTCGGGGGGCGGCTTACCGTGGCTTCGTTCAGAAATATAGACACCGATCACGCATATGGAATGGGGAGCGCCCGTGACCTCAGCCCCTCTCGCCACCCGGCTCGCTGTCCCCAGCGGGCCGCTGTTCTTCCCCGTCACGGCGTACGGCCCCTCCGGCGAGATCGACCTCGACGTCTACCGCGCCCATGTGCGCCGCGGTGTCGAGGCCGGGGCCGCCGCCGTGTTCGCCTGCTGCGGCACCGGGGAGTTCCACGCGCTCACGCCCGAGGAGTTCCAGGTCTGCGTGCGGGCGGCCGTGGAGGAGACGGCCGGGCGGGTGCCCGTCGTCGCCGGCGCGGGCTACGGCACCGCGCTCGCCGTGCGCTACGCCCGCCTCGCCGAGGAGGCGGGGGCCGACGGGCTGCTCGCCATGCCGCCGTACCTGGTCGTCGCCGGCCAGGAGGGGCTGCTGCGGCACTACCGGGAGGTGGCGGCCGCGACCCCCCTCCCGGTGATCGTCTACCAGCGGGACAACGCCGTGTTCACCCCGGAGAGCGTGGCCGAACTGGCCCGCACGGACGGCGTCATCGGCCTCAAGGACGGGCTCGGCGACCTCGACCTGATGCAGCGCACCGTCAGCGCCGTGCGCACCCAGGTCCCCGGCGGCGACTTCCTCTACTTCAACGGCCTGCCGACCGCCGAGCAGACCCAGCTCGCCTACCGCGCGCTCGGCATCACCCTCTACTCGTCGGCCGTGTTCTGCTTCGCCCCCGAGATCGCCCTCGCCTTCCACCGGGCGCTGCGCGAGGGCGACGACACGACCGTGCACCGCCTGCTGGACGGCTTCTACCGGCCGTTCGTCGAACTGCGCGCCCAGGGCCGCGGATACGCCGTCGCCCTGGTCAAGGCGGGCGTACGGCTGCGCGGACTGGACGTGGGCGAGGTGCGGGCGCCGCTGCACGAGCCGAGCGAGGACCACGTGAAGCAGCTCGCCCGGCTGATCGAGCGGGGACAGGCCCTGCTCGACGGCGAGGGCGCGGACGGGAACGAGGGGGAGGGCGAGTGAAGACGTCGGCGTTCGTCTACCCGTGGGACGTCAACGGCGACCCCGGGGCGGCCGGGTTCGTCGCGGGCGTCGGCGTGGAACAGGTGACGCTCGCCGCCGCCTACCACTCCACCCGCGCCCTCACCCCCCGCCACCCGCGCCACCGCGTCGTCACCGCCGAGTACGCCGCCGTCCTCTACCCGCCGGACGCCGCCCGCTGGGAGGGCCGCCAGTTGCGTCCGTACGAGGCCGGCGACTGGGCGCCCGGCGACGCCTGGGGCGAGGCCGCCGCCGCGCTCGCGGACGCGGGCCTCGAGGTGCACACCTGGGTCGTCCTCGCCCACAGCTCCCGCCTCGGCGCCGAGCAGCCGCACACCTCCGTCGTCAACGCCTACGGCGACCGCTACCCCTGGGCGCCCTGCATCGCGCAGCCCGCCACGCGCGCGTACCTCACCGATCTGGCCGTCGAGGCGGCGGTGCGGCCGGGGGCACGCGGCACCGAACTGGAGTCCCTCGGCTGGTACGGGCTGGCGCACCTGCACGCCCACGACAAGACCGGCGGAGTGGGGCTGGGGGACGCCGGCCAGTACCTGATGTCGCTGTGCTTCTGCCCGCACTGCCGCGAGGGGTACGGCGCCCGGGGCACGGACCCCGGTGAACTGGCCGCCGCCGTCCGGACCGCGCTGGAGCCGGTGTGGCGGGGGGCGGCGCCCTCGGACGGGGGCTGGGTCGGCGTGGAGAAGCTGCTCGGCGAGGCGCCGGCGAACGCCACGCGCGCGTGGCGGGACGACACCGCGCGCACGCTCCAGGAGACGGCGGTCGCGGCCGTCCGGGCCGCCGCGCCCGACGGCTTCCAGGTACTGCTGCACGCCGACCCGGTGTCGTACCACTGCGGCGCCAACGCCGGCGTCGACCCCGCGCACGTCCTGTCCGTCGCGGACGGCGTCGTCGTGCCCTGCACGGGCGGTGCGGACCCGCTGACCCCCTTCGCCGAGCAGGGACGCGCCGGGGCCGTGCTCGCCGCCAACCTCACCGTGGTCTCCGGCATGGGCGGCAGCCCGCGCACCCTCACCGCGGACGCGGCACGCGCGCGCGAGCTGGGCGCGACGGAACTGCGGCTGTACCACGCCGGGCTGGCGTCGGACGGGGACCTGGAGGCGGTGCGCTCGGCGCTCGCGGCGAGGTGATCGGGGGCGGGCCGGCGCGGCCGCGCCCCCTCGCGCGTGCGGTGGGCCCGGCGCGTCACTCCGGGGCGGACGGCGAGGGCGGGGCGGCGCACCCGGCGTCCGCCGGCCGCCGGGCGAGGGGTGCCGCCGTCACCAGCAGCACGGCCCCCGCGGCGGGCAGCAGCAGCCGGAGGCCGACCGCTTCCACCAGCGCCGCGCCCAGGGCCAGTCCGAGCACGTTCGGGGTGAAGAGCAGGGAGTTGGCCGTCGCGGTGACCCGGCCCAGCAGCGGCCCCGGTGTCTCGTGCTGGACGGCGGTCAGGGCGGCGATCAGCACCGCCGGCATGCCCGCGCCGGCCGCCGCGAAGGACACCAGGGCCACCGCGTCGTACGGGACGGCCCGCACCGCCACCGCCACCGCCAGCAGCGCGATCCCGGCCGCCGCGAACCGCCGCTCGCCCAGTCGCCGCAGGGCGGGCCCGGCGGACAGCCCGACCGCCACCGAGCCGGCGCCCTGGACGGCGTACAGCACGCCCGCGTAGGAGGGGGAGCGCCCCAGGGAGTCGACGACGGCGTACGCCGTCGCTCCGCAGACGCCCGCGCACAGCATCATGACGCCTCCCGCGAGGACGAGCGGGCGCAGCCGCGGGTTCCCCCACAGGTACCGGGCGCCGTCGGCCGTCTGCCGCCGCCAGGTCACGGCGGGCGGCTCCGGCGGCGCCTCCCGCACCCGCAGGGCGGTGTACACCCCCGCGGCCAGCACGAACGTCGCCGCGTCCAGCACCGCCACGCTCGCGCCGCCGTACACCGCGTAGACGCCCGCCCCCGCCAGGGGCGCCACGAGCTTCATGCCCTCGGTGGCGGTCATGCGCAGCCCGTTGAAGTCGCCGAGCAGCCGGGGACCGACGGCGGCGGCGACGAGCGCGGACTCGGCGGCGTCATGGACGACGCCCATCGCGCCGTACACGAACAGCACCGCGAACAGCAGCCACACCGTGTCCGGCGAGTCGACGGCGAAGAGCGTGAGCAGGAGGCCGGCGAGCAGCAGGTTCCCGGTGATCAGCAGCGGCTTGCGGCGGACGCGGTCGGCGAGGGTGCCCAGCGCCGGGCCCGCCAGGGCCGGCGCCCACATCGCGAGCATGCACAGCGCCGCGAGCCCGTCCGATCCGGTGAGCTCCTTCACCCACACGCCGGACGCCAGCCACAGCGCCGAGGTGCCGAAGCCGGACACCACCACGCCCGCGAGGTACAGGCCCGCGTCGCGGTCGCGCAGCACGCGGACCACGGGCCAGGCCCCCCGCGCCGTCTTCCCCTTGTGTCCCGTCCGTGACGTCATGCCCGCAAGCGTGGACCTGAGGCGGGCCGGCCGGCATCGGGCAGATGCCCCGGAAGCCGGCCGCGCGACCGATGAGTTCCCCGGCCGGGATCGGTCCACCTCCCTAGAAGGCCGGCCGTGCGGACCGAGGAGCAGCTCATGACCCAGGACACCACCGCCCCCACGCCCACGCTCGACCTCGGGCCGCAGACGCGGATCGTGGCGCGCCTCGCCGAGGGCGTGGGCGACGCGAGCCTCGGCGACCCGACGCCGTGCCCGGACCTGGCCGTGCGCCACCTGCTCGGCCACCTGACCGGCCTGGCCGCCGCCTTCCTCGACGCGGCCCGCAAGGACCTGGGCGCCCGCACCGACACCAGCCCCGGCGCGAGCGTGCCCGACATCGGCCCCGGCTGGCGCGAGGAGCTGCCCGAGGTGCTCGGCGAACTCGCCGAGGCCTGGCGGGCCCCGGAGGCCTGGGCCGGCATGACCCGGGCCGGCGGCGTCGATCTGCCCGGCGCGGTCGCCGGTGCCGTGGTGGCCGACGAGCTGGTGGTCCACGCCTGGGACCTGGCCCGTGCCACCGGCCAGGAGTACGCGCCCGACCCGGCCGCGCTCCAGGTCTCGCACGGCTTCCTCGCCGCCGCGGAGGAGTCCGACGGTGGCGCAGGCGTCTTCGGCCCCGTCGTCCCCGTCCCGGCCGGCGCCCCGCTGCTGGACCGCACGGTGGGTCTCAGCGGCCGCGACCCGGGCTGGACCCGCCCCGCGGCACCGCGGCCCGCCCCGTAGGGGCGTGGAGGGGCGGGCGCGCGCGGGGACGGAAGACCCACCGTCGCGTGGGGTCGCGCGCCGGCAGGCCCCGCGAGCGTGGCGGGGCCGCACACGTTCCCCGCACGGCGCTCTCCCTCACCGTCCTCGGCACCGCCTCCCCGCACCCCGCCCCGGACCGCCCCTGCTCCGGCCACCTGCTGCGCGGCGGGGCGCCGAGGTGTGGGTGGACGCCGGGCCCGGCACGTTCGCGGAGTTGCAGCGGCACACCGATCCGGCGCGGCTCGGTGCGATACGGATCCCGCACCTGCACGCGGACCACGGCGCCGGCCTGCTGTCGGCGGTGTACGCCTTCGCCCACGGCGGCGCGACCCCGCCCGCGCCCGTCCCCGTGTACGTCCCGCAGGGCTGCGCCGAGCGCCTGGCAGGGTTCCTCGGGCGGCCGGACACCGCGTTCCTCGACGCGGTCCTCGACTTCAGGCCGCTGTAGACGGCCACGCCGTGCGCCACGGCGGCCTGCGCCTCACCGCCCGCGCCGTGGCGCACGACGTCGAGGCGTACGCGCTGCGGGCCGAGTGCGCCGGCCGGGTCCTCGCCTGCTCGGGGGACGGCGGACCGTGCGCCGCGCTCACCGGACCCGCCCGCGACGCCGACCTCTTCCTGTGCGAGGCGGACATCGACGCGCATCGCGAAGGCGAACAGGTGCACCTGACACCCGAGGGCGCGGGGAACGCCGCCCGCGAGGCCGGTGCCCGGCGCCTGCTCGTGACGCACGCCGGACCCACGCCCACCCCCAGGACGGCGACCGCACGGGCCGCCGCGGCCTCCGGCGGGCCGACCGCCGCCGCACGCGAGGGCCTCGGCACGCCCGTACGAGCACCGTCCGAACTTTCTTCGTCAGAAGCATTGACGCGGCCCGGTGCCCCTCCTACCTTCAACGCGTCGTACTCCGTACGTCATATATGAGACGCGATATGTGAGATCCGAGAGGCGCGCATGACCTCTGTGCCCACGCCGATCCCCTCCCGCACGCAGTACGTGCTGGAGGAGATCAAACGCCGCATCCTCACCGGACGCCTGACGCCCGGTCAGGCCCTGGTCGAGACCGACCTCGCCGCGCAGTTCGGGGTGTCCAAGACACCGGTGCGCGAGGCGCTCAAGACCCTGGCCGGCACCGGACTGGTCGTGATGAGCCAGTACAAGGGCGTCACCGTGCGCATGGTGGACGCGGACATGGCGCGCGAGGTCTACGACGTGCGGCTGCTCCTGGAGCCGGAGGCACTCAAGCGCGCGGTCCGCCGCGGCGCCTCCCTGGAAGCGGCCCGCGACGCGCTGGCCCGGGCCGACCAGGCCACGGACACGGCCGAACGGTCGCTCGCCAACCGCGAGTTCCACCGCGCCCTGTACGTTCCGTGCGGCAACCCGCTGCTCGGCCGGATGCTCGACGAGGTCCGCGACCAGGCGGCCCTCGTCTCGGCCGTCGCCTGGGCCGCCGACCCCTCCTGGGAACGGGAGGCGGACGAGCACCAGGAGATCCTGCGCCTCGCCCTCGCGGGCGACGCGGACGGCGCGGCGAGCGCCCTCCACGCCCACATCGCGTCGTTCGTCGAACGGGCCTTCCCGCACGCGGGTCCCGAGGCCCAGGAAGAGGTCGGTCAGGCATGACAACGACGTTCGAGACCCAGCGGGCGGCCCTGGCCGACGTGGTGGCGATCCCGGTGACCCCGTTCGCCGAGGACGGCTCCGTCGACCCGGCCGGCTACCGGGCCCTGCTGCGTCGTCTCCTCGACGCCGGCATCACGACCCTCACCCCCAACGGCAACACCGGCGAGTTCTACGCCCTCTCCCCGGCCGAGCGCCGCCTCGTCACCGAGCTGACCGTCGAGGAGGCCGGCGACGGGGCCGCCGTCCTGGTCGGCGTCGGCCACGACGTGCCGACCGCGGTGGCCTCCGCGCGGCACGCCCGCGAACTGGGCGCCCAGATGGTGATGGTCCACCAGCCCGTCCACCCCTACGTCTCCCAGGGCGGCTGGGTCGACTACCACCGCGCGATCGCCGAGGCCGTGCCCGAACTGGGCGTCGTGCCCTACCTGCGCAACCCCCAGCTCCCCGGCTCCCGCCTCGCCGAACTCGCCGACCACTGCCCCAACGTCCTGGGCGTGAAGTACGCCGTCCCGGACGCGGCCCGGTTCGCCGCCTTCGCCCGCGACGCCGGCCTCGAACGCTTCGTGTGGGTGGCGGGGCTCGCCGAGCCGTACGCCCCCTCCTACTTCTCCGCCGGCGCCACCGGCTTCACCTCGGGTCTGGTGAACGTCGCCCCGGCCGTCTCGCTGAACATGATCGAAGCGCTTCGAGCGGGCGACTACCCGGCCGCCATGAAGGTCTGGGAGCAGATCCGCCGCTTCGAGGAACTGCGCGCCGCCAACGGCTCCGCCAACAACGTCACGGTCGTCAAGGAGGCCCTCGCCTCCCTCGGCCTGTGCCGCCGCGAGGTCCGCCCGCCCAGCAAGCCGCTGCCGGAGGACGAGCGCGCCGAGGTCGCCGCCATCGCCGCGGGGTGGGCGATATGAGGCCCCGGAAGTCCCCCGAGCAGCTCCGCAGCCACCAGTGGTACGGCAGCGGCGTCTCGTCGGGCCTGCGCTCCTTCAGCCACCGCGCCCGCACCCGCCAGCTCGGCTACCTGCCCGAGGAGCACCTCGGCAAGCCGGTCATCGCGATCCTCAACACCTGGTCCGACATCAACCCCTGCCACGTCCACCTCCGCGACCGCGCCCAGGCCGTGAAGCGCGGCGTGTGGCAGGCGGGCGGCTTCCCGCTGGAGTTCCCGGTCTCCACGCTCAGCGAGACCTTCCAGAAGCCGACCCCGATGCTCTACCGCAACCTGCTCGCGATGGAGACCGAGGAGCTGCTGCGCTCCTACCCGGTCGACGGCGCCGTCCTGATGGGCGGCTGCGACAAGTCCACGCCCGCCCTGCTCATGGGCGCCGCCAGCGTCGACCTGCCCGCCGTCTTCGTGCCCGCCGGACCCATGCTCCCCGGGCACTGGCGCGGCCAGACCCTCGGTTCCGGCACCGACATGTGGAAGTACTGGGACGACAAGCGGGCCGGCCTCATCGGCGACTGCGAGATGCAGGAACTGGAGAGCGGCCTGGCCCGCTCGCCCGGCCACTGCATGACCATGGGCACCGCCTCCACGCTCACCGCCGCCGCCGAGGCCCTCGGCGTCACCGTCCCGGGCGCCTCCAGCATCCCGGCCGTCGACTCCGGGCACGACCGGATGGCCGCCGCGGCCGGGATGCGCATCGTCGAGCTGGTCCACAGGGACCGGAAGCTGAGCGACATCCTCACGGCCGACGCCTTCGAGGACGCCGTCACCACGGTCCTGGGTCTCGGCGGCTCCACCAACGCCGTGATCCACCTGATCGCCATGGCGGGCCGCGCCGGCGTCAAGCTGACCCTCGACGACTTCGACCGCATCGCCCGCACCGTCCCGGTGCTCGCCAACGTCCGCCCCGGCGGACAGACGTACCTGATGGAGGACTTCCACTTCGCGGGCGGCCTGCCCGGGTTCCTGTCCCGGATCCCGGACCTGCTCCACCTGGACCGCCCCACCGTCTCCCACGACACCCTGCGCGAGCAGATCGCCGGTGCGCGGGTGCACGACGACGACGTCATCCGGCCCCGCGACAACCCGGTCGCGAGCGAGGGCGGGGTCGCCGTCCTGCGCGGCAACCTCTGCCCGGACGGCGCCGTCATCAAGCACATCGCCGCCGAACCGCACCTGCTCAGGCACACCGGCCCCGCGGTCGTCTTCGACGACTACAGGACCATGCAGCGCACCATCAACGACCCCTCCCTGGACATCACCGCCGACAGCGTGCTGGTGCTGCGGGGAGCCGGGCCCAAGGGCGGACCGGGCATGCCCGAGTACGGCATGCTGCCCATCCCCGACCACCTGCTCAAGCAGGGCGTGCGCGACATGGTCCGGATCTCCGACGCCCGGATGAGCGGCACGAGTTACGGCGCGTGCGTGCTGCACGTGGCACCCGAGTCGTACGTCGGCGGACCGCTCGCGCTGGTGCGCACCGGCGACACGATCGTCCTCGACGTCGAGGCGCGCACCCTCCGCCTGGACGTGGACGACGAGGAACTGGAGCGCCGCAGGGCCGCGTGGACGCCGCCGCCCGCCCGCTACGAACGCGGCTACGGCGCGCTCTACAACGAACAGATCACCCAGGCCGACACCGGCTGCGACTTCGAGTTCCTGGCCCGCCCGGGCACGGTGCAGGACCCGTACGCCGGCTGACCCCGCGGCAGCGGGACACCGCACACCCACGCACCCGGAGAAAGCGCTTCCCGCGCCGCCGCGCCGCAGGCGCACCGCACGCGCACCACCCACGCACGACGTACCAGAACGGAGAACTGTCATGGCCCAAGCCGCAGCCGTGGCGAAACCGCCCGCGCCACCGAGGCGGCGCCGTGCCTCCGCCACGCCGCGCAGGCTCCCGTACCTGCTGATCGGCCCGGCGGCCCTGCTGATGCTGGGCTTCATCGCCTACCCGGTCATCAGCGTCTTCTACTACAGCCTGCAGAACTACAACCCCACCAAGCCGTGGCGGAACGGCTTCGCGGGCCTCGACAACTTCGTCAAGATCTTCACCGACGACCCGCAGTTCTGGGACACCCTCGTCTTCAGCGCCAAGTGGGTCTTCGTCGAGGTCGGGCTCCAGCTGCTCCTCGGCCTGGCGCTGGCGCTCATCGTCAACCAGACCTTCGTGGGCCGGGGGATCGGGCGCGCCCTGGTCTTCTCCCCGTGGGCCGTCTCCGGCGTGCTGACCTCCGCGATCTGGGTGCTGCTCTACAACTCCCAGACCGGCATCACCCGTTACCTCGCCGACATGGGCATCGGCTCGTACGGCACCAGCTGGCTGTCGGACACCTCGACCGTGTTCTCCGCGGCGGTGGTCGCCGATCTGTGGCGCGGTGTCCCCTTCTTCGCCATCCTCATCCTCGCCGACCTCCAGTCCGTCTCGAAGGACCTCTACGAGGCCGCCGAGGTCGACGGGGCCAGCCGCGTCAAGCAGTTCTGGCACATCACGCTGCCCCACCTGAAGGACGCCATCATCCTGTCCACCCTGCTGCGCGCGGTGTGGGAGTTCAACAACGTGGACCTGCTCTACACCCTGACCGGCGGCGGACCCGCGGGCGAGACCACGACCCTGCCCCTCTACATCGCCAACACCAGCGTCGACGCGCACAACTTCGGCTACGCGTCGGCCCTCACCACGGTCGCGTTCGTGATCCTGCTCTTCTGCTCGATCGTCTACCTGCGGCTGAGCAAGTTCGGAGGCGAGAACAAGTGATCACCAAGGAGGCCCCCGCGCCCGCCCCCGCGCCCGTGCGGGCCGGCCACGAACCGACGCGGCCGGCGAAGAAGCGCCCCGCCTGGGACGAGGTCCCCCGCTGGCAGATCTACCTGCCGCTCGGCGTCTACCTCGTCTTCACCCTGGTCCCGTTCTACTGGATCCTGCTCTTCGCGCTCCGCCCGGCCGGCTCGACCTCGCTCGTGCCCTGGCCGGTCACCTTCGAGCACTTCGAGAAGGTGTGGACCGACCGCGCCTTCGGCACCTTCTTCCAGAACAGCGTGCTGGTCGGCCTCGCCACCCTGGTCATGACGACGCTCGTCGCCCTGGCCGGCGGCTACGCCCTCGCCCGGTTCGACTTCAAGGTCAAGCGGGGCTTCATGCTCGCCCTGCTCTGCTCCCAGTTCGTGCCCGGCGCGCTGCTGCTGGTCCCGCTGTTCGAGATCTTCGCCGAGCTGAAGATGATCAACTCGCTCGGCAGCGTCATCATCGCCGAGACGGTCTTCCAGCTGCCGCTGTCGATGATCCTGATCAGCAACTTCATCAAGAACGTGCCGTACTCCCTGGAGGAGGCCGCCTGGGTCGACGGCTGCGGACGGTTCCGGGCCTTCCGGATCGTCGTGCTGCCGCTGCTGCGCCCCGGCCTGATCGCCGTCGGCTCCTTCGCCTTCGTGCACTCCTGGAACCACTTCCTGTTCGCCCTGATGTTCCTCAACGACCAGGGCAAGCAGACCATCCCGGTCGGCCTCAACACCCTGATGAGCGCGGACAGCGTCGACCTCGGCGCACTCGCCGCCGGCGGCATCATCGCCGCCGTGCCCGTCGTGATCGTCTTCGCCTTCATCCAGAAGTGGCTGATCACCGGCTTCAGCGCGGGGGCGGTGAAGGGATGAGCCGGGTTCCCGTCGTCCTCGCCGGCGCCCGCGGCCACGGCCGCTGGCACGTCGCCAACATCCGCCGTCTGGAGCGGGCGGGCCTGGTCCGCCTGGCCGGCATCTGCGAGCTGTCCCCGCTGACCGAGGAGGAGGCCGGCGGTGAACTCCCCGAGCAGTCCACCGACTTCGGTGCCCTGCTGGACTCCACCGGCGCCCGGGTCGCCGTGATCTGCACGCCGATCCCCACCCACACCGATCTCGCGCTGACCGCCGCCCGCCGGGGTGTGCACCTGCTGCTCGAGAAGCCCCCGGCACCGTCGTACGCCGAGTTCCGGCGGATGGCCGACGGGATCGCCGCGGCCGGCGTCGCCTGCCAGGTCGGCTTCCAGTCGCTGGGCTCGCACGCCGTGCCCGCGGTCCGCGCGCTGATCGCCGAGGGCGCGATCGGCGAGGTGACGGGCGTCGGCGGAGCCGGGGCCTGGGTGCGCGACGAGGCCTACTTCCGCCGGGCGCCCTGGGCGGGCCGGCGGCGGCTGGACGGCGCCGACGTGATCGACGGCGCGCTGACCAACCCCCTCGCGCACGCCGTCGCCACCGCCCTCGCGCTGGGCGGCACCGACCGTGCCGAGGACGTCGCCGGCATCGAGACCGAGCTGAGCCGCGCCAACGACATCGAGGCCGACGACACCTCCTGCGTACGGATCACCACCACGCGGGGCCACCGCGTCACCGTCGCCGCGACCCTGTGCGCGGAGCGGGCCGGCGAGCCGTACGTCCTGGTGCACGGCAGCAGCGGCCGGATCACCTTCTGGTACAAGCAGGACCGCGTCCTGCTCCAGCGCGCGGGCCACGGCCCCGAGGAGCACGACCACGGCCGCACCGACCTGCTGGAGAACCTGGTCGCCCACCTCACCACCGGCGCCGCGCTGCTGGTGCCGCCGGACGGGACCGGCGCGTTCATGAAGGTCGTCGAGGCGATCCGCCGGGCCCCCGACCCCGAGCCGCTGCCCGAGGGCGCCTGGCACCGCGTCCCCGGCGAGGACCGCCGCGTGGTCCCCGGCGTCGACGGACTCGTGGCCGCCGCCGCCGACACCCTCTCCCTGTACTCCGAACTCGGCGCCCCGTGGGCACCGCGCACGGAGCACCCGCTGAAAGAGGTGAGCACCCGATGACCGGTACCGACTCCCCGGTGCTGCGCGTGGCGGGCCGTCCCGTCGGCCGGTACGTCGTCCGGCCCGAACTGCCCGCCCGCCTCTCCCCGCGCCCCCACCTGCACCCCGTCACCACCCTGGCCGGCACCGTGGTCACCGAGTTCGGCCCCGCCGACCACCTCCATCACCTCGGCGTCGGTGTCGCCGTTCCCGACGTCGAGGGCCACAACTTCTGGGGCGGACGCACCTACGTCCGCGACCGGGGGCCGACCGAGCTCGACAACCACGGCGCCCAGCGGCACACCGCCTTCCAGCTCCGCGACCCCGACGGCTTCGTCGAGGAGCTGCGCTGGGTCGCCGCCGGCACCGAACTGCTGCGCGAGCGCCGCACCGTCGCCGCCACCGGACTCACGGACACCGCCTGGGCGCTGGACTTCACCTTCTCCCTCACCAACGTCACCCCCGGCCCCCTCACCATCGGCAGCCCCGCCACCAACGGGCGCCCCGGCGCGGCCTACGGCGGCTTCTTCTGGCGGGCCCGCAAGGAGAGCACGGCCCCGCACGTCTTCACCGCCGACCGCGAGGGCGAGAAGGACGTCCACGGCACCGCCGCCGACTGGCTCGCCCTCACCGGCGGCACCTGGTCGCTGGTGTTCGCCGGCGCCACCGACCGGACCCGGCGCGACCCGTGGTTCGTGCGCACGGAGGAGTACCCGGGCGTCGGATCCTCCCTGGCCCACGACCAACGGCTGGCGGTCGCCCCCGGCGACACCCTCGTCCGCCGGATCGTCACCGTCGTCGCCGACGGCCGCCTCGACGCCGACGGCGCGGCGGCCCTCGTACGGAAGGCGGTGTGCCCATGACCCCCGAGTCCGCGGACACCTACACCAACCCCGTCCTGAACGCCGACTGGTCCGACCCGGACGTCGTCCGCGCCGGCGACGACTTCTACCTGACCGCCTCCAGCTTCGGCCGCGTCCCCGGTCTGCCGCTGCTGCACTCCCGGGACCTGGTCAACTGGACCCTGGTCGGCCACGCCCTGGACCGCCTGGAACCGGCGGACGTCTTCGCCGGGCCCCGGCACGACTGCGGCGTCTGGGCCCCGTCCCTGCGCCACCACGCCGGCCGCTTCTGGATCTTCTGGGGCGACCCCGACCAGGGCGTCTTCCAGGTCAACGCCCCCGAGATCCGGGGCCCGTGGACCGAGCCGCACCTGGTCAAGGCCGGCAAGGGCCTGATCGACGCCTGTCCCCTGTGGGACGAGGAGACCGGCGAGGCCTACCTCGTGCACGCCTGGGCCCGTTCCCGCTCCGGCATCAAGAACCGCCTCACCGGCCACCGCATGAGCCCCGACGGCACCGAGCTCCTCGACGAGGGCAAGGTGATCGTCGACGCCGACCGCATCCCCGGCTGGTTCACCCTGGAGGGCCCCAAGCTCTACCGGCACGACGGCTGGTTCTGGATCCTGGCGCCCGCCGGGGGAGTGGAGACCGGCTGGCAGGGCGCCTTCCGCTCCCGCGACTTCTTCGGACCCTACGAGGAGAGGGTCGTCCTGGAGCAGAAGGACACCGACGTCAACGGCCCCCACCAGGGCGGCTGGGTGCGCACCGCGGCCGGCGAGGACTGGTTCCTGCACTTCCAGCAGCGCGGCGCGTACGGCAGGGTGGTCCACCTCCAGCCGATGACCTGGGGCGCGGACGGCTGGCCCGTGCTCGGCGACGACGGCGCCCCGGTGACCGTCCACCGGCGTCCCGCGCTGCCGCCGCAGCCGCCCGCCGCGCCCGCGACCGACGACGACTTCCCCGGCGGACGGTACGGACACCAGTGGTCGTGGACGGCCAACCCTCCCCCACTCTCGGCTTCGCTCGAGCGGGGGGACCCCCATGAGGGGTGGGCCGCCCGGCACTCCGGGGACGGGCTCAGGCTCGCCTGCGTCCGCACGGCCGACGCGCACGACCTGCGCAAGCTGCCGAACGTCCTCACCCAGCGGCTGCCCGGCCTGCCGTCGGCCGTCGAGGTGGAGCTGCGCCTGGACAGCACGGAGCCGGGCGCCCGCGCCGGGCTCGCGGTGCTCGGCGACGCCTACCGCTGGATCGGGCTCCAGCGGGGCGCGGACGGGGCGGTGCACCTGGTGCACCGGTTCGCCGAGTCGGTGGCCGAGGCCGAGCGGGACGCCGACCACCCCCGCGTCGCACCCGGGGCACGGGCACGGCTGCGGATCGAGACGGCACCGGGGGCGCGCTGCCGCTTCTCCTGCGACCTCGGCGACGGCTTCCGGCCCACGGGCCAGGTCTTCGCCGCCACGCCGTGGCGCTGGGTCGGCGCCCTGCTCGGCCTGTTCGCGCTCGCGCCCGCCGGCCGGGGACACGCCGGTGCCGCCGAGTTCACGCACTTCCGGATCACCCCCCAGTAACAGACCTCACCCGTACGCCTGTTGGGAGCCGCAATGACGCATCCCCGGAGCAAGCGCTTGCCGGGAACCGGCAGAACCCTCGCCGCCGTCCTGGGCCTGGCCACCACCCTCGCCCTCGGCACGGCCGGGCAGACGCACGCCGCAGCACCACCGGCAGAACGGGCGGCGGACGACCCGCACCTGGCCGACCGTCCCCACGGCTTCGCCGCCCTCGCCGGCGGCACCACCGGCGGCGAGGGCGGCGAGGTGGTCACCGTCACCGACCAGGCCGCGCTGGTGAAGTACGCGACGGCCCAGGAGCCGTACGTCATCCGGGTGGCGGGCACGATCGAGGCCGAGCCCTTCGGCGCGCAGATCGACGTCGGCTCGGACAAGACGATCGTCGGCGTGGGCGACACCGGCGAGATCGTCCACGGCGAGCTGCACCTGAAACCGGGCACGCACAACGTGATCATCCGCAACCTGACGATCCGCGACTCGGCGATCGCCGGGAACTGGGACTGCAAGGACACCGACTTCGACGGCATCCAGATGGACACCGCCCACCACGTGTGGGTCGACCACAACCGCTTCTCGAACATCTGCGACGGTCAGCTGGACGTCCGCAAGGACAGCGAGTACGTGACCGTGTCGTACAACCGCTTCGAGAACAACAACAAGACGTTCGGGCTCGGCTGGACGACGAACGTCAGGACGCAGATCACCATCGACCACAACTGGTTCTCGAACACCAAGCAGCGCAACCCCTCGGTGGACAACGCCGCCTACGCGCACCTCTACAACAACTACCTGACGGCGCAGGCCGACCCGGGCGACCCCGTGTGGACGTACGGGAACTGGTCGCGCGGCGCCACGAAGATGGTCATCGAGAACAGCTACTACCAGGACGTCCAGCACCCCTACCAGGCCGACGCCACCGCGGAACTGGTGCAGCGCGGATCGATCCTGCGCAACACGACGGGCCGCCACGACGAGTGGGGCACCGCCTTCGAACCGCGCGACCTCTACGCCTACCGGCTCGACCCGGCGGCGGCCGTACCCGCGCTGGTGAAGCGCTTCTCGGGGCCGCAGAAGCGGATCGGCACCCACTGAGCCGCCCGCAGCACCACCGATCGCCCCCCACGTCGTTCAGCACCGCACCGTTGGATCCAGAAGAAGAGAGCCGACCAATGAAGATCAGCATGCGCAGCAGCAGAAGCACGACCGGACGCCGGACGACCGCCGCCGTCGCCCTGGGGGCCGTGCTCGCGCTGACCGCCACCGCCTGCGGTGACGACGGCAGCGGGGCGGGCGGCGACAAGGGCGCCGAGGGCAGCGGCAAGGGGAAGATCGTCTTCTGGGACAACAACGGCGGTATCCGCACGGCCGTGTGGAAGGAGATCATCGCCGACTTCGAGAAGGCGAACCCGGACATCGACGTCGAGTACGTCGGCATCGCCGCCACCGAGTACCAGTCCAAGGTCGACACGGCCATCCAGGGCGGTGGCCTGCCCGACGTCGGCGGCGTCGGCGCGGCGATGCTCGCCGGGTTCTCCGCCCAGAACGCGCTGGAGCCGCTGGACAACCGGCTCACCGGATCGTCCCTGAACGGCAAGGTCAACAAGGACATGATCGAGTCCCTGCGGGCCGCCGGCGGCGGTGACGGCCGCCTCTACTCGGTGCCGACCTCGGCCAACAACGGCGTCCTCTACTACCGCACCGACCTGTTCGACAAGGCGGGCCTCGAGGCGCCGACGACCTGGGACGCTTTCTACACGGCGGCCGAGAAGCTCACCGACGCGGGCAAGAACGAGTTCGGCTACACCATCCGCGGCGGTTCGGGCTCCATCGCCCAGGCCCTCGACGCGATGTACGGGCAGTCCGGCATCACCTCGTTCTGGGACGGCGAGAAGAAGAAGACCACCGTCAACGACCCGAAGAACGTCGAGGCGCTGGAGAAGTACGCGGGCCTCTACAAGAAGGTCACGCCGGCCGCCGACGTCAACAACGACTTCGCCAAGATGGTCGCCCAGTGGGACTCGGGCACGATCGGCATGCTCAACCACAACCTCGGCTCCTACCAGGACCACGTGAAGGCGCTCGGCGTCGACAAGTTCCGCGGCATCCCGCAGCCGGTCGGCGCCTCCGGCAAGCGCGTCCAGGTGTCCAACCCGGTCGACGGGCTCGGGCTGTTCAAGAGCTCCAAGAACAAGGAAGCCGCCTGGAAGTTCATCGAGTTCGCCACCTCGAAGGAGCAGAACTCGAAGTTCAACGAGTCGGCCGGGCAGGTGCCGGCGAACACCGAGGCGGCGAAGGACGCCTGGATCTCCAAGGCCGAGCCGACGAAGCTGGCCGCCGAGGCGCTGAACGACGGGTCGACGACCATCGTCCAGCTGCCGTACTACCTGCCGGACTGGAACACGATCTCCAAGGCCGACAACGAGCCGAACCTCCAGAAGGTGCTGCTCGGGAAGATGAGCGCGAAGGACTTCCTGGACACGATGGCGGAGCAGCTCAACGAGGCGCAGGCCGAGTGGAACGAGCAGAAGGGCTGACCGCCCGAGCCGGACATCGCCGTGGGACGGTCCGTGGTTCGCGGACCGCCGGCCGTCCCCGGCTCGTCGTACCCGCGCGACGGAGCCGCATGTCGATACGGCCCCGCGCCCTCGGGGCGAGCACCCCTCCCCCTTCACGAAAGGACGACCGGCGTGTCACTCAGCCGAAGGCAAGTCACCGCGGCCGCCGCCGCTGTTCCGCTGGCGTTCGCCGGCGTCGGCACCGCGCGGGCCGGCGGGCGCGGTTCCCGCACCCTCCACATCGCCGGCGACTCCACCGCCGCGCAGAAGTACGCCGACGCCGCGCCCGAGACCGGGTGGGGCATGGCGCTGCCGTTCTTCCTCCGCAAGGACCTCCCCGTCGCCAACCACGCCGTGAACGGGCGCAGTTCCAAGAGCTTCGTGGACGAGGGGCGGCTGGACGCGGTCCTCGGCGTCGTCCGGCCCGGCGATCTGCTCCTCGTCCAGTTCGCGCACAACGACGAGAAGCGCGAGGACCCCGCCCGCCACACCGAGCCCTGGACGACGTACCAGGACCACCTGCGCCTGTTCGTCGACGGCGCCCGGGCCCGCGGGGCGCGGCCGGTGCTGGCCACACCCGTCGAGCGGCGCCGGTTCGACGCCGCCGGGAACGCGGTGCCCAGCCACGGCGAGTACCCGGCGGCGATGCGGGCGCTGGCCGCCGAGGAGGGCGTGGCCCTGCTCGACGCGCAGGCGCTGTCGCTCGCGCTGTGGCAGCGGCTCGGCGTCGAGGAGACCAGGACGTACTTCAACTGGACCGCCACCGAGCAGGACAACACCCACTTCAACCCGCCGGGCGCGATCGAGGTGGCCCGGCTGGTCGCGCGGGAGCTGCTGCGCACCCGGGTGCTGGCGCACCGGGACGTGCGCCGGCTGGACGAGGAGATCCCCGCGTCCTGGATCAGCTGGCCGCAGCCGGCCACCGCGTAACCCCCCCCCGTACCGGAAGAGGAGATCCGCACCATGAGCACACAGAAATGGCATGGGCATGCCAGTAAGAGAGCGGTCGCGCTGGTGGGCTGCACCGCCCTCGTGCTGGGCCTGACCGCCGCCGGCGCCCAGGCCCGCCCCGGCCACCACCGCTCCCACGACGTCGCCCGGCAGACGCTGCCGGCGAAGGACGGCTGGGCCTCCCAGGGCACCGGCACCACCGGCGGCGCCGCCGCCGACGCCGAGCACGTGTACACGGTCACCACCTGGGCCGAGTTCAAGGCCGCCCTCGCCGCCGCCGGCGACGCGCCCAGCATCATCAAGGTGAAGGGCACCATCGACGCCGTCTCCGAGGGCTGCGACGCCTTCGCCGTCCCCGGCTACGACTTCGACGCCTACCTGGAGAAGTACGCGCCCGAGAAGTGGGGCCTGGAGACGGACCTCGGCGCCGAGCCCGACGACAGCCCCGAGGGCCTGCGCCGCGCCTCCGCCGCCCGGCAGGACCGGTCGATCAAGGCGAACGTCCCCGCCAACACCACGGTCATCGGCGTCGGCCGCGACGCCGGGTTCAAGGGCGCCAGCCTGCAGATCAAGGGCGTGGACAACGTCATCGTCCGCAACCTCACCCTCGAGAGCCCCGTGGACTGCTTCCCGCAGTGGGACCCCACCGACGGCGACAGGGGCAACTGGAACTCCGAGTACGACAGCGCCGTCGTCCACGGCTCGACCCACGTCTGGCTGGACCACAACACCTTCACCGACGGCGAGCACCCCGACAGCGCGGCCCCGACCTACTTCGGCATGCTCTACCAGCAGCACGACGGGCAGCTGGACGTCGTCAAGGGCGCCGACCACGTCACCGCCTCCTGGAACGTCTTCGGCGAGCACGACAAGACGATCCTCATCGGCAACAGCGACAGCGAGTCCACCGCCGCCGGCGACCGCGGCCACCTCAAGGTGACCTTCCACCACAACCTGTTCAAGAACCTCGTCGAGCGCGCGCCCCGCGTCCGCTTCGGCCAGGTCGACGTCTACAACAACCACTTCGTGGCCTCGGACGACTACGCCTACAGCTTCGGCGTCGGCAAGGAGTCCGCGCTCGTCGCCGAGCACAACGCCTTCACGCTCCCGAAGGGCGTCAGCGCCGCCAAGGTCCTCAAGCGGTGGAGCGACGCCCCGGTCACCGCCGCGCACAACCGGGTCAACGGCCGCACGGTCGACCTGATCGCCGTGCACAACGCGGAGGTCCCCGCCGAGACCCTGCGGTCCGGCGCGGGCTGGACACCCACCCTGCGCACCCAGGTCCTCCCGGCCGCGGCGGTCCCCCACGTCGTCGACCGCGGCGCGGGCGCCGGCCGCCTGCGCTGACGCGCACCCGAACCGGGCCGGGGCGCCCGCACCGCCCCGGCCCACCCCGGTCCCGCCATCCCCCGAAGGAGCACGCGCATGCCCCGTCCCGCCCCGTCCCGCAGAGGCTTCCTGCTGGCGGCCGCCGCCGCGGGCGCCGCCGTCGGTCTCACCGCCGGCCCGGCCCTCGCCGGCGGCCGCCCCCGTCCGTTCGGCCGCCACGGCTCGCCCTCGGCCCGCCGCACGCCGAAGACCCTGTATGTCGACCCGCACGGCCGCGGCGACTTCACCTCCGTCCGGGCCGCCGTGACCGCGGCCACCGGCAGCGGCTGGACGCTCGTCCTCGCGCCCGGCACCTACCGCGAGACGGTCGCCGTCGACGCCACCCGCACCGACACCACCTGGATCGGCGCCTCCGAGGACCCGCGCGACACCGTCATCGTGTACGACAACGCGGCCGGCACCCCCAAGCCGGACGGCTCCGGCACCTACGGCACCAGCGGCTCGGCCACCGTCACCGTGCAGGCCGACGGCTTCACCGCCCGCCGGATCACCTTCGCCAACGACTGGCTGCGCGCCGACCACCCCGGCTGGACCGGCACCCAGGCCGTCGCCCTCAAGGCCCAGGGCGACCGCGCGGCGTTCCACCACTGCCGCTTCCTCGGCCACCAGGACACCCTCTACGCCGACACCCGCGCCCTCGACCACTTCGCCCGCCAGTACTACGCCCACTGCTACGTCGAGGGGGACGTCGACTTCGTCTTCGGCCGGGCGACCGCCGTGTACGAGAACTGCCACTTCCGCACCCTGGCCCGCACCGACCTCGCCGCCGCCCCCTACGGCTTCGTGTTCGCGCCGTCCACGGCGGGCGCCAACCCGCGCGGCTACCTGGTGACCCGGGGCCACGTCACCAGCGAGGCGCCCGACGGCTACTACAAGCTGGCCCGCCCCTGGGTGCCCAGCTCCGACACCACCGCCCGCCCGATGCTCACCGTGCGCGAGACCCACCTCGGCGCGGGCATCGACGCCCTCGCGCCCTACACCGACATGCGGGACACGTACCCGTGGCAGGAGCAGCGGTTCCGCGAGTACCGCAACACCGGCCCCGGCGCCGCGATCACCGCCCCGGACAGCCGGCCGCAGCTGACCCGCGCCGAGGCCGCGGCGCACACCAGGGAGGCGTACCTCGGCGACTGGCGTCCGTATGCCGGCCACCGGTGACCTGCCCGGCTTCCACCGGGCGCTCAAGGACGAGCTGACCTTCCCGCTCGCCTGGGGCACCTCGCCGGTCCGCGACTTCGCGCAGTGGCGGCGCACGGCCCGCGCCACGGTCGAGGCACACCTCCTCGTCGACCGGCAGGACGGCACGCCGTACGCCCCCGAGTTCGCCGACCGCTCGGACGGCGACGGATACACGCGCGAGACGGTCACCCTCTCCCTCACGCGTTACGCCCGGGTCCGCGGCGCCCTGCTCACCCCGCGGGGCGCCGGTCCCTTCCCGGCCGTCCTCCTCCTGCACGACCACGGCTCCCGGTTCGACATCGGCAAGGAGAAACTGGTCCGGCCCTGGTACGACGACACCCGCCTGCCCGCCGCCCGGGACTGGACGGACCGGCACTTCGGCGGGCGGTTCCCCGGCGACGAACTGGCCCGGCGCGGCTATGTGGTGCTGTGCCTGGACGCCCTCGGCTGGGGCGACCGCGACCCGCTCGCCTACGAGGGTCAGCAGGCCCTCGCGAGCACCCTCTTCCACCTGGGCAGCTCCCTCGCCGGGCTGATGGCCCGCGAGGACGAGCGGGCCGCCGGCTTCCTGGCCCGCCTGGACCGGGTGGACGCCCGGCGGGTGGCGGCCCTGGGTTTCTCCCTGGGCGGCTACCGCGCCTGGCAGACGGCCGCGCTCAGCGACGACGTCGCCGCCGCCGTGAGCGTGTGCTGGATGACCGGGCTGAAGGAGATGATGGTCCCCGGCAACAACACCCTGCGCGGACAGTCGGCCTTCCACATGCTGCACCCCGGGCTCGCCCGGCACCTCGACCTGCCCGACGTGGCGAGCCTCGCCGCACCGAAGCCGATGCTGTTCCTGAGCGGTGAGCACGACCCGCTCTTCGCACCCGGGGGAGTCCGGGCCGCCCACGCCCGGCTCCGCGCGGTCTGGGAGTCGCTGGGCGCCGGCGGCCGGCTGCGCACCGAGGTCGTGCCCGGCGTCGGGCACGCCTTCACCGGTGCCATGCAGGACGACGCGACCGGCTGGCTCGACGCGGTCCTCGCCGGCTAGCGGGGCACCGGTCCGGCCGGGGCCGGGGCCGGTACCACCGGTCCGGCCGCGCAGGCCACGTGGCGGTCCTCGCCGCGGGTGATGTCCTCCACCTGTGCGGCGTGGCCGGGAGAACGCCCCCGCCGGTCGTCACCGGCGGGGGCGTTCGGCGTGCCGGCCGAGTGGGGGCTCGGACGGCACGCACCGGCCCGGGGGGCGGGCCGGTGCGCAGGGGGTCACTCGTAGGTGATGTCCGAGGCCGTGAAGTCGCAGACCTTGCCGTACGGGCCGGCCGGCGTGAGCTCCTTGGGCTCCTTGCCGGTGTTGTTGCCCTGGAAGCGGACGCAGGTCTTGATCTTCTTCTTGCTGTCGCCGTGGATGCGGACGTCGCGCAGCGTCGCGGTGTCGCCGTAGTTCTCGTTGATGCCGACGATCGCCTTGCCGGGCGCGGTGACGTCCACGCCGTCGATGACGATCGTGCGCTTGTACTGCTTCTTGCAGTTGCCGCAGGAGCGGACCAGCTTGCCGAAGTTCTCGACCTGGAAGTCGCTGACCACGAGCTTGCCCGCGCCGTTGAACTGGAGCACCTTGTCGTCGGCGTTCTTCGCGCCGCCCCCCTGCACCGTGTACACCGCCGACGACGAGGTGCCCTTGAAGCTGGCGGCGTCCTCGCCGACGTCCAGCCACCACACGTTCTGCAGCGTGCAGGAGCCCTTGCAGTGGACGCCGTCCGCGGCCGGGGTGCCGATGACGACGTTCTTCAGCACGGCGCCGTCCGCCAGCTCGAAGATCGGGCCCTGGTCCTCGTCCTGGCCGGAGGTGCCGAGGTCGCCGGTGCCGTAGAACTTCTTCATCTTGCCGTCGTAGGTGCCGGAGACCGGGATCGTCGACGAGACGGGCTTGCTGCCGGTGTCCGACGGCCAGGACGACGCGGCGCCGGCCGTGGACAGCATCGTCGTCGTGACGATCGCCGCGCCGGTGAGGCCGAAGGCGGCCGCTCCGGCGATCACCGCCCGGCGCTTGGTGACCCGGCGGCGGTGACGGACCCGCTGTGCAGCTCCTGCAGTCATGCTCGTGTCCTTGCGTGGGGAGGGGAACCTTTCGCCCTCTCGTCGCCACGCGCGGGGAATGGGTTGCCGTGTCTCCCGGTTTTTTTCACGAACCGCTGTCGCGCGGCGCGAAGTCCCCCCGGACCGTCAGCCGTTCGGTGCCGGCGACGGCCGTCGCCCCGTAGCTGTCGCCGTACGCGTCCCGGCCGCCGCGCGCGTGGTCGTACTGGCCGGCGAACACCCACTCGCCCGCCGGGACCGTACGGCCCTCCTTGAGCGTCCACCGGTGGACGAGGAAACCGTCCCGCTCCTCGAGCGTGAACGTGAAGTCGTCCTCGGGCAGCGACCGCCAGGCGCCGGTGGAGGCGACCGAGCCGGTCTGCGCCACCCTCAGTTCGACGGTGAGCGCGGTCAGCGGGACGCGCGTCTTCAGGGTGACGTTGCTCTGCGCCCAGAAGTCGTTGCTGTGCGGGTCCACCGAGCCGTCCGACCACAGCGGGCCGTCCTCGACGCCGGCGGCCGGCGGCCGGGCGGTGGCGGTCGCGGTGCCGGCGGGCGTCCGCGAGGGCGGGGGCGGGGCCGGGGCCGAGGTCGCCGGCCCGGTCTCCGTCGAGGTGCTCGGCGCCGGGGCGGCGGGCGGCGGCGCGGGCGCGCGTTCGGTGGGGCCGGCCGCCGACGGGGTGGGCGTGGGGGAGGCGGCGACCGAACGCTGCGGGGGAGGGTCGTCCTTCACCGCGGACGCCACCGCGTACCCGCCGACCGCGAGAACCCCCGCGACCGCCGCCGACGCGCCGGCCACCCGGGCCCAGCCCAGCAGCGGCGGCCGCGCCGCCCGGTGCCCGGCGCGCTCCGGGCCGGCCATGCCGCGCTCGACCCGGGCCAGGATGCGCGCACGGTCGGGCTCGTGCGCCGCGGCCGCCTCGTGCAGCCGGGCGCGCAGCTCCTCGTCCACGTTCCGCCGCCCGGTCATCGTTTCCTTCCCGTGGTCTCGCCGGTGCGCGCGATCGCCGCGCGCACCCGCTGCGGCGCGCCCCGTGTGCCCAGCACCCGCTGCAGTTCGGCCACCCCCTTCGACGTCTGGCTCTTCACCGTACCCACCGAGACGCCCAGGGCGAGCGCGGTGTCCTTCTCGGAGAGGTCGAACGCGTGCCGCAGCACCACGCACGCCCGCTTGCGGAACGGCAGGGCGCGCAACGCCTCCTGCACGTCCACCACGCCCGCCACGTCCGGGTTCTCCGTCCCCTCCTCGCGCTGCGGCCAGAACAGGGCGACGCGCCGGCGCTCGCGCACCGCGCTGCGTATCCGGCTGCGGGCCAGGTTGGCGACGACACCGCGCGCGTACGCCACCGGGTGGTCGGCCGAGCGCACCCGGTCCCAGCGGTGCCACAGCGCGAGCAGGGCGTCCGCCGCCAGGTCGTCGGCGGCGTCCGGCTCGCCCGTCAGCAGACGGGCGAGCCGGGACAGTTCGGCGTAGTGGCGCTCGAAGAAGGCGTGGAACTCCTCGGAGGCGGCGTCGTCGACGACTGTGCCCACGGGCGGACCCTCCTCGCAGCGGCTTTCCCGGCGTCGAACAGCCGTGCGCCGGGCCGGAATCCGGAACTGTAGCAGCGTCGGCCGCGCCGACCGTACGGTGCGCCGAACACCGTATGGCCGACCGAACCGGAAGGGGAGGGGAGTTCAGGCCGGGTGAGGGGGCTCTAGCCCTTGAGGGCCGCCTCCATCATCGCCTTGGCCACCGGGGCCGCCAGCCCGTTGCCGCTGACCTCGGAGCGGGCCGCGTCGGACTGCTCGACGAGGACGGCCACGGCGACCTCCTGGTCCGAGGAGGCGGACTTGGCGTAGGACGTGAACCAGGCGTACGGCGTCTTGCTGTTGTTCTCGCCGTGCTGGGCCGTGCCCGTCTTGCCGCCCACGGTCGCGCCGGGGATCTGCGCGTTCGACCCCGTGCCCTCCTCGACGACCGTCCGCATGGCCGACTCCAGCTGCTCGGCGGTGGAGGAGCTGACGATCTGCTTCGTCTCCGCCGAGTCGTCGTAGTCCTCCAGCACGTCGCCGTCACTACCGGTGATCTGCGCCACCATGTGCGGCGAGACCAGCTTGCCGCCGTTGGCAATGGCCGCGGACACCATGGCCATCTGGAGGGGGGTCGCCGTCACGTCGAACTGGCCGATGCCCGTCAGGGCGGTCGACGGCCGGTTCATGTCCTTCGGGTACACGCTCGTGTAGGCCCGCACCGGCACGTCCTGCGTCTCGTCGTTGAACCCGAACTTCTCGGCCATCGTCCGGAGCTTGTCCTGTCCCAGGTCGACGGCCATCTTGGCGAAGACGTTGTTGCACGAGTACTGCAGGGCGGTGCGGATCGTGGCGTTCTCGCAGGGGGCGTTCGGGTTCTCGTTCGACAGGTCCTTCGTGGTGTCCGGCAGCCGGTACGGGTCCGGGCTGTCGGTCGGCTCGTCCACCGACCCGTACAGCCCGTCCTCCAGCGCGGCCGCCGCGACCACGAGCTTGAACGTCGAGCCGGGCGGCAGCGGCTGGCGCAGCGCCCGGTTGGTCAGCGGCTTGTCCGGGTCGCCGGTGAGCTCCTTCCAGGCCTCACCCGCGGTGTTGGCGTCGGTCAGCGACGACGGGTCGTACGACGGGGTGGACACGACCGCGAGGATCCGGCCCGTCCTCGGGTCGATCGCGACGGCGGCGCCCTTCTTGTCGCCCAGCGCCTTAAGCCCGGCCTTCTGCACGGCCGGGTCGATCGTCGTGATCACGTTGCCCGGATCGGACCGCCTCCCGGTGACCGTGTCCATCACCGTCTTCAGCCGGGGGTCGGTGCCGTTGAGCAGGTCCTGGTAGATGCCCTCCAACTGCGTGGGCGCGTAGGCCTGCGAGGCGTAGCCCGTCACCGCCGCGTACAGCTTCCCGTCCGTGTACGTGCGTTTGTACGTGAGGTCGCCGCCCTCCGTCCGTGCCGAGCCGGTGACCGACCGTCCGGCCACGACGATGTTCCCGAGCGGCTCCGCGTACGTCTCGATCGCGTTGCGCCGGTTGTCCTTGTCGTCCGCGAGCGCCCGGCCGTCGTAGAACTGCACCCAGGTCGCCCGCACCAGCAGAGCGAACACCAGGAGCAGCGTGAAGACCGATGCGCGCCTGATCGTCTTGTTCATCCCGACCACAGGACGAACGGGCGGGGGCGGATCGTTCCCCTGCGCCCGTTTTCTCATCATCCGTTCATGAAGCCGGTTCCGTGGGACCGGGCGAGCGCGCCCACGACCGGGCGCGGGCCGCGGCCGACCGCGGGGCGAGGAAGCGGGCGCCGACGGTGGCGGGGAGAAGGCCGTCGGCCGTCCGGGCAGCGCAGGCGAGAAGCGTCGGCCGCGTCGGGCCGTCGGCCGCGTCGGGCCGTCGGCCGCGTCGGGCGGGGGTGAGCGTCTGCGTCATGGCTCCACGCCCCCGCGCACACCCGCCGGAACGTCCTGCGCGCCGGCGATCCGTCGCCGCACGGGGGAGGACGGGTCAGTCCGCGAAGTGGAGGACGGGTCAGTCCGCGAGGTGGAGGACGACCTCGTCGATCACCTCGCCCCGCGCCGGAGCGAAGCCCCGGGCCCGGGCGCTCGTCTCGAAGCCGCACTTCTCCAGCACGCGCCGCGACCCGGTGTTGTCCGCCGCGGCCCGCGCGTACAGCGGGCGGTCCGGCACCTCCGCCAGCAGCGCCCGCAGCGCGGCCGTCGCCACGCCCCGGCCCCAGTACGCCCGGTCCACCCAGTACGTCACCTCGCGCTCGCCCGGCTCCCCGTACACCGCGGCGCTGCCGATGACGTCACCGTCGCCCAGGATGGTCCGCACGACGTCGCGCGATGCCCGGACCGTGTTCCAGTGCGCCGTGAACGCGTCCCAGTCGGCCGGGTCGGGCGGGGTGAAGGCCGCCATGCGCAGGGCCTCGGGATCGTTCATCTGCCGGAAGAAGACGGGCAGATCGCTGTCGTGGACCTCGCGCAGTGCGATGTGCATGGATCAGAGCCTACGCGTCGCCAGCGCCAGCCGGTCGCGCGCGTCGAACAGCGCGTCCTTCACCGTCTGTTCGTGCGCCGGCGTCAGCCGCGCCACCGGCACCGAGCAGCTGATCGCGTCCCGCGCGGGGGTGCGGTAGGGGATCGCCACGCCGAAGCAGCGCAGCCCCAGCGTGTTCTCCTCGCGGTCCACCGCGAAGCCCTGCTCCCGCACCTGGTGCAGCTCCTCGATGAGCTTCTCCCGGTCGGTGATGGTGTGTTCGGTCAGCGCCGGCAGGGTCTCGGGCAGCATCTTGCGGACCTGCTCGTCGCTGTAGGTGCTCAGCAGTGCCTTGCCCAGCGACGTCGAGTGCGCGGGCAGCCGGCGGCCGACCCGGGTGAAGGGCCGCAGGTAGTGCTGGGACTGGCGGGTGGCCAGGTAGACGACGTTCGTGCCGTCCAGCCGGGCGAGGTGGATGGTCTCCGTGGTGTCGTCGGAGAGCCGGTCCAGCGTCGGCCGGGCCGCCGCGACCACCTCGTCGCCGTCGATGTACGACGTGCCGACCAGCAGCGCCCGCACCCCGATGCCGTACCGCGTGCCCGTCGCGTCGGTCTCCACCCAGCCCAGCTCGACCAGCGTGCGCAGCAGCATGTACAGGCTCGACTTGGGGTAGCCGACGGCCTCCTGGACCGACGCGAGGGAGTGCATGCCGGGGCGTCCGGCGAAGTACTCGAGCAGTTCCACCGTCCGCACGGCGGACTTGACCTGCGCTCCGCCCCCCGTCTCGCCAGCCGACATCGCCCTTGACCCCTTCGTTCGACGGGAAATAATGTCCACCGTATTCATCATCGGAGACAGCGTTCAGTATATCGAACGACCCCGTTGCCGAGAACGCAGAGCACGTGGAGGGACCCGCGGTGGCAGCAGCACCAGTCTGGAGTGTCGACCCCCGTACCGGGAAGCAGCGTGAACAGGTCGCGGTGGAGGCCACGGCCCAGGAGGTGGACGCCGCCGTCCGCGCCGCCCACGCGGCGCGCGGGGCCCTCGCCGACCGCGCCGTCCGCGCGGCCTTCCTGCGCACCGCCGCCGACGAGCTGAAGGCGGCCGAGAACACCCTCGTCGAGGTGGCCGACGCCGAGACCGCGCTCGGCCCGGTCCGGCTCACCGGCGAACTCGCCCGCACCTGCTACCAGCTGCGGGCCTTCGCCGACATCGTCGACGAGGGCGAGTTCCTCGGCGTCGTCATCGACCACCCCGACGACACCGCCACCCCGCCCGTCCCCGACCTGCGCCGCTACAAGGTGCCGCTCGGCGTCGTCGCCGTCTACTCGGCCTCCAACTTCCCCTTCGCCTTCTCCGTGCCCGGCGGTGACACCGCCAGCGCGCTGGCGGCCGGCTGCCCGGTCGTCGTCAAGGCCCACCCCGACCACCCGGCCCTGTCCGAGCTGGTCGCGAGCGTGCTGCGCCGGGCCGCCGCCCGGCACGACATCCCCGAGGGCGTCCTCGGCCTGGTGCACGGCTTCGACGCCGGCATCGAGCTGATCAGGCACCCGCTGGTCGCCGCGGCCGGCTTCACGGGGTCGGTCCGCGGTGGCCGCGCCCTGTTCGACGCGGCGGCGGCGCGGCCCGTGCCGATCCCCTTCCACGGCGAACTGGGCTCGCTGAACCCGGTCGTCGTCACCGAGGCCGCGGCGGCCGAGCGGGCCGAGGCCATCGGCGCCGGGCTCGCCGGCTCGATGACCCTGGGCGTCGGCCAGTTCTGCGTGAAGCCGGGCCTGGTCCTGGTGCCCTCCGGCGCCGCGGGCGACGGCCTGGTCAAGACCCTCACGGACGCCGTCAGCGACACCGACGCCGGAGTGCTGCTCGACCACCGCATGCGGGACAACTTCGTCGCCGGGGTCGCCGAGCGCGCCGCCCTGCCCGACGTGGAGTCCCCGGTGACGCCGGGCTCGGGCGGCGAGCACACCGTCAGCCCCGGCTTCCTGACCGTGCCGGCCGGACGGCTGACCGCCGAGGGCGAGCACGACCTGCTCCTGGAGGAGTGCTTCGGGCCGGTCACCGTGGTGGCCCGCTACGACGACGAGGCCGAGGTGCGGGGCGTGCTCTCCCGGCTGCCGGGCAACCTCACGGCGACCGTGCAGCTCTCCGCCGAGGAGGCGGCCGGGCAGGGACGCGGGGCGGAGATCCTCGCGGAGCTGACGCCGCTCGCGGGGCGGGTGCTGGTCAACGGCTGGCCGACGGGGGTCGCGGTCGCCGCGGCCCAGCACCACGGGGGGCCGTACCCGGCGACGACGTCGACGTCCACGTCGGTGGGCGGCACGGCGATCGAGCGGTGGCTGCGGCCCGTCGCGTACCAGGGGACGCCGGAGGCGCTGCTGCCGCCGGAGCTGCGGGACGACAACCCGCTGGGGCTTCCCCGCCGGTTCAACGGGGTCCTGGAGCGGTAGCGCCGTGGCGCGTGCTGACGCGTGCTGACGCGTGCGGGGGCCGCGCCGCCGTGGCCGCCCGCGCCCACGCGGCGGAGCCGCGTACCGATACACCCCCGCGCCCACGGGGCGCGTACACCGAACCGGAGAGAACGAGCAGATGGACATGGAACTCCCCGAACTCCCCTTCCCGCTCCGTACCCACGGGCCCGACGGCGGCTGGTCCTACGAGGACGGTGTGCTCACCGGCGCGGCCGGGGCGCGGCAGGACCGGTTCGTGCCGCCGGGCGGGGAGGCGCTGGAGCCCGCCTCCGACGCGCCACGGCTGCTCGGGGCGCCCGAGGGGGACTTCCAGCTCATCGCCCGCGTCACGGTCGGCTTCGAGGCCGCCTTCGACGCCGGGGTGCTCTACGTCCACGTCGGCGAGCGGGCCTGGGCCAAGCTGTGCCTGGAGTACTCCCCGGACGTGGCCACCGTCTGCACGGTGGTCACCCGGGGGCACTCCGACGACTGCAACTCCTTCACCGTGCGGGGGGACTCGGTGTGGCTGCGCGTCAGCCGCACCGGACGGGCCTTCGCGTTCCACGCCTCCCTCGACGGCGAGCGCTGGACCTTCGTCCGCGTGTTCGCCCTCGGCGACGAGAAGGAGACGGGCGCGGCCCTGACCGGCTTCATGGCCCAGTCGCCGACGGGCGAGGGCTGCGTCGTGAGGTACGACCGCCTGGAGTTCCGGCCGTACCCGCCGGCGGACCTGCGCGACGGCAGCTGACGCGGGCTGACGCAACCGGAAGCCCGGTCCACGCGTCCTGCGGTGCATGATCGACGAACGCGGGACCGGGAACCGGGTGATCCGCACCGCCCTGCCCGCCGAGACGGAGGCCGTGGCCGCGCTGCACGTCCGCGCCCGGGCGACGTACTACCCGGACGGGCTCCCCGACGACGGCCACGACTGGGCCGCCGCCTGGCGCACCGCCGTCGAACGGCCCGACGGACACGTGCTGTGCGCCGTGGAGCGGGGAGGCATCGTGGCCGTCGCCTCCTTCCGCGTCCCGGAGGACGCCCCGGCCGGCACGGTCAAGCTGTACCAGTTCCACGTCGACCCCGGCCACTGGCGCTCCGGCATCGGCACCGCCCTGCACGCGGCCTGCGTCGAGCAGTGGCGGGCCGACGGCAGGCGCACGGCCGTCCTCGACGTCCACGCCGGCAACCGGCGCGCCCAGGCCTTCTACGCCCGCCGGGGCTGGTTCCCCGACCCGGACCACCCGCCCGCCGAGGGGGACCACCACCTGCGCCTGTGCTTCGACGTGCCCGGGGAATGAGACGCGACGCTTGAACGTTCACGTACGCGGCGGAGGGGAGGCCTCCGCACCCGTACGACCTGGAGAAGAGCCGACACATGCGCGTCGAGATCTGGAGCGACATCGCCTGCCCCTGGTGCTACGTGGGCAAGGCCCGCTTCGAGAAGGCGCTCGCGGCCTTCGAGCACCGGGACGGTGTCGAGGTGGTGCACCGGTCCTTCGAGCTGGACCCCGGGCGCGCCAAGGACGACGTCCAGCCCGTGCTGACGATGCTCACCGCGAAGTACGGCATGAGCGAGGCCCAGGCACAGGCAGGTGAGGACAACCTCGGCGCGCAGGCCGCCGCCGAGGGGCTGGACTACCGCACCCGCGGCCGTGACCACGGCAGCACCTTCGACATGCACCGGCTGCTGCACCTCGCCAAGGAGGAGGGGCGCCAGGACGCGCTGCTGGACGCGCTCTACCGGGGCAACTTCGCCGAGGAACGCTCCGTGTTCGCCGACGACGAGCGGCTCGTGGAGCTGGCCGTCGGCGCCGGGCTGGAGGCGGACACCGTCCGCGGGGTGCTCGCCGACCCCACCGCCTACGCCGACGAGGTCCGCGCCGACGAACGCGAGGCCGCGCAGCTCGGGGCCACCGGGGTGCCCTTCTTCGTGCTCGACCGGACCTACGGCGTCTCCGGCGCCCAGCCCGCTGAGGTCTTCGCCCGGGCGCTGACGCAGGCCTGGGGCGAGCGCGCGCCGCTGAAGCCCGTCGACGCCGCGGACGGGACCGCGGAGGCGTGCGGCCCGGACGGCTGCGCGGTCCCGCAGAGCTGAAACGCCCAGGTCACAGGGATCGCATAAGCAGTCCTTGGGGACATCGCGCAGAAATACGCGATGGACGGAGAGGTCCCGGGGCCGCACAGTGGTGCCATGGAGAGCTTCGAGACCCTCGTCCGTGCCGAGTTCGACCCGAAGACCACGTACCTGAACACCGCCAGCACCGGCCTGCTGCCCGCCCGGACCCTCGCCGCGATGCGTGACGCGGCCGAGGCCGCGGCGGCCGGGCAGCCCCTCGACATGTTCGCCGACGTCGAGGCGAGCCGCTCCGCCTTCGCCCGCCTCCTCAAGGTCCCCGCCTCCCGGGTGGCGGCCGGGGCGTCGGTCGCCACCTTCAGCGGGCTCGTCGCGGCCTCACTGCCCGCGGGCTCCGAAGTCCTCACCGCGGAGGCCGACTTCAGCTCCCTGGTGAACCCGCTGCACATGCGCGGCGACCTGAAGGTGCGCAGTGTGCCGCTGGAGCGGCTCGCCGAGTCGGTGGGCCCGGACACCGCGCTCGTCGCGGTCAGCTCCGTGCAGTCCGCCGACGGGCGGATCGCCGACCTCGCGGCGCTGCGGGACGCCGCCCGGGCGCACGGCGCGCGGACGCTGGTCGACACCTCCCAGTCCAACGGGTGGCTGCCACTGGCCGCCGACGACTTCGACTACGTGGCCGCCGTCGCCTACAAGTGGACGCTGTGCCCGCGCGGCGTCGCCTTCCTCGTCGTCCCGGAGGACCTGGGAGAGGCGGCCGGGCTGACGCCGCTGTTCGCCGGCTGGGCGTCGGGCGAGCACCCCTGGGACAGCTGCTACGGCCCCGTCGAGGAACTCGCCCACTCCGCGCGGCGCTTCGACGAGAGCCCCGCCCTCTTCTCCTACACGGGCGCCCGGCACTCCCTCGCGCTGATCGAGGAACTCGGCGTGGACGCCGTGCACGCCCACGACACGGCCCTCGCCGACCGGTTCCGCGAGGGCCTGGGCTCCCTGGGCCACGAGGCGGTCCCCGCGCCGGGCTCGGCGATCGTGTCGGTGCCCGGACTCGGCCACCGGCAGGGCGACCTGGGCCGGGCGGGCGTCCAGGTCTCGGACCGGGCGGGCAACCTGCGGGCCGCGTTCCACCTCTACAACACGGCGGCGGACGTCGACCGGCTGCTGGACGTCCTGGCCGGCTGAGACGACACCGGGCAGGGGCCTCCCGTCCCACACGAAGAGGCCCCTGCCCGGTTCCCGCACGCGGTTCACTTCACCGGCGTGAAGTCCCGCGCCCCGATGCGGTGTTCTCCGGGGGGCGACCCCCGGGCCCCCGGCCGGTTCGATTCACCGTACGGGCGTGAAGTCCCGCGCC
>NZ_JBVHWR010000007.1:335027-415112 GCF_055564355.1 Streptomyces sp. NPDC029152
AGTCCCGCGCCCCGATGCGGTGTTCTCCGGGGGGCGACCCCCGGGCCCCCGGCCGGTTCGATTCACCGTACGGGCGTGAAGTCCCGCGCCCCGATGAACTCCGGCCGCCGGACCGGTGCCGCGAACGGCTCGACCGCCGCGTTCTCCACGCTGTTGAACACGATGAACACGTTGCTGCGCGGGAACGGCGTGATGTTGTCGCCCGAACCGTGCATGCAGTTGCAGTCGAACCACGTCGCCGAGCCGGCCTTGCCGGTGAACAGCTTGATGCCGTACTCCGACGCCATCTTCGTCAGCGCCTCGTCGGACGGCGTCCCCGCGTCCTGCATCTGCAGGGACTTCTTGTAGTTGTCCTTCGGCGTGGCCCCCGCGCACCCGAGGAACGTCTTGTGCGACCCCGGCATGATCATGAGACCGCCGTTGGTGTCGTAGTTCTCGGTGAGCGCGATCGAGACCGAGATCGTGCGCATGTTCGGCAGGCCGTCCTCGGCGTGCCAGGTCTCGAAGTCCGAGTGCCAGTAGAAGCCGCTGGCCCCGAAACCCGGCTTGACGTTGATCCGGGACTGGTGGACGTAGACGTCCGAGCCGAGGATCTGCCGGGCCCGGCCGACCACGCGCTCGTCGCGCACCAGGTTCGCGAAGACCTCGCTGATCTTGTGCACCTCGAAGACGGACCGGATCTCCTTGGACCGCGGCTCCACGATCGAGCGGTCGTCCGCCCGGACGGCCGGGTCGTTCGTCAGCCGCTCCAGCTCCCGCTGGTACACGGCGACCTCGTCCGGACCGATGAGCTGGTCGATGGCGAGGAAGCCGTCGCGGTCCAGCGCCTGGAGGTCATCCGCCGAGACGGGACCGGGGGTGTCGGGGCTGCCCCAGACCACCGGGTCCTTCCGGGGGGTGGCCACCTCGGTGGCACCGCGGGTGGGGTAGAGATCGGTGATGTTCGTGGTCGTGGTGGTCACGATGATTCACGCCTCCTCGGTGAGCAGCGGGTAGACGCCGTTCTCGTCGTGGTCCTCCCGTCCGGTCACGGGCGGGTTGAAGACACAGATGCAGTGGAAGTCCTCCTTGACCTTGAGCGTGTGCCGCTCGTGGCCGTTCAGGAGGTACATCGTGCCGGGGGTGATGTGGTACGTCTTCCCCGTCTCGCGGTCGGTGAGTTCGGCGTCGCCCTTGGTGCAGACGACTGCCTCGATGTGGTTGGCGTACCACATGTTCGTCTCGGTGCCCGCGTACAGGATCGTCTCGTGCACGGAGAAGCCGACCTTCTCCTTGGCGAGGACGATGCGCTTGCTCTCCCAGGTGCCGGACGCCGACTTCACGTGCCGGTCGGTGCCTTCGATCTCCTTGAACGAACGGACGATCACGGTGGTGCGATGCCTCCTCGGTGAAGGGTGTGCAGGGTCCCCGGCGCCCGCGGTCACGCGGGCCGGCGGGCGCCGGAAGCGCGGGTGGCGTCAGGCGGTCTCGCGCACGGCGCGGGCGAGGGTCTTCATGCCCTCGTCCAGCTCGTCGGGCGTGACGGTGAGCGCCGGCAGCAGTTTGACGACCTCGCTCTCGGGGCCGGACGTCTCGATGAGCAGCCCGAGCTCGAAGGCGCGCTTGGCGACGCGGCCCGCGCGGTCCTTGTCGTGGAACTCCAGGCCCCAGACCAGGCCGCGGCCCCGGTACTCCTTGACGTCGGCGAGGTTCTCCTCGGTGATGGCGATCAGGTGCTGCTCGACCTGCTCACCGCGGGTGCGGGTCTGCTTCTCCATCGCCGACCCGTCGGTCCAGTACGCCTCCAGCGCGGCGGTCGCCGTGACGAAGGCGGGGTTGTTGCCGCGGAAGGTGCCGTTGTGCTCGCCCGGCTCCCAGACGTCCAGCTCGGGCTTGAACAGGCACAGCGACATGGGCAGGCCGTAGCCGCTGATCGACTTGGAGACGGTGACGATGTCCGGCGTGATGCCCGCCTCCTCGAAGGAGAAGAACGCGCCGGTGCGGCCGCAGCCCATCTGGATGTCGTCGACGATGAGCAGCATGTCCTGGCGCGCGCACAGCTCGGACAGGGCGCGCAGCCACTCGGGCCGGGCGACGTTGATGCCGCCCTCGCCCTGCACGGTCTCGACGATCACCGCGGCCGGCTTGTTGAGGCCGGAGCCCTGGTCCTCCAGGAGCCGCTCGAACCAGAGGAAGTCCTCGACCGTGCCGTCGAAGTAGTTGTCGAACGGCATGGGCGTGCCGTGCACCAGCGGGATGCCGGCGCCGGCCCGCTTGAACGCGTTGCCGGTCACCGCGAGCGAGCCCAGCGACATGCCGTGGAAGGCGTTGGTGAACGACACGATCGACTCGCGCCCCTTCACCTTCCGCGCCAGCTTCAGCGCGGACTCCACGGCGTTGGTGCCCGTCGGGCCCGGGAACATGACCTTGTAGGGCAGGTCGCGCGGGCGCAGGACGATGTTCTGGAACGTCTCCAGGAACCGGCGCTTGGCGGTGGTCGACATGTCGAGACCGTGCGTGACGCCGTCCCGCTCCAGGTAGTCGATCAACGCCCTTTTCAGGACGGGGTTGTTGTGCCCGTAGTTGAGCGAACCCGCTCCGGCGAAGAAGTCGAGGTACTCGTGGCCGTCCTCGTCGTACATGCGGCTGCCGTGCGCACGGTCGAAGACGGTGGGCCAGCCGCGGCAGTAGCTGCGCACCTCGGATTCGACGGTCTCGAAGACACTGAGGTCGGGCTGGGTGATGGTCACGACGAATCGCTCCTCGTGGGGTGAGGGTGGGAGAGGAAGGTCGTACGGATCCGGGGACCGGTGCGGTCTCTGCCGGGAAGTGTGAGGGGGCCGGGCGGTCGCGGGTGCCGCGACGCGCGGGGGCCGGTCGGTCAGCTGCCGGCCGCGGCGGGGAGGGGGCCGATGCGGTACAGCACCTCGGGCTCGTGCGGTCCGTCGGGGAAGTGCCCCGTCTCGAACAGCACCTCTCGCTCCAGCCGGGCTCCGTGCCGTTCGGCGAACGAGGTGAACAACCGCTGGGACGCGGTGTTGTCGGGCGAGATGGTCGTCTCGACGGTCACCGTCCCGCACTCCGCGACAGTCCGGGCGGCCAGCTCGTCGAGCAGTGAGGCAGCGAGCTTTCGTCCACGGTAAGCCTCGTCCACCGCCACCTGCCACACGAGCAGGGTGTCCGGCCGGTCCGGCCGCACGTATCCGGTGACGAAGCCGACCGGCACGCCGTGCCCGTCACGGGCCACGGCCGAGGTGGCGGCGAAGTCACGGCACCAGAGCAGATAGCTGTAGGACGAGTTCAGGTCGAGAACCTTGGAATCCCTCGCTATCCGCCACAGGGCGGCTCCGTCGGCCACTTCCGGGCGATCGATTCGAAGGTCTGCTTGCACGGCGGTCATGCAAATTGAATTTACCCAGTGGAATTAAAAAATGCATCGCCGGATGGGGTTACGCATGAGCGTCTCGTATGTTATCGCGCGCGCGTGTGCTTCCGCGCGAGACGGCGGCGTTTTGGGGGTAAATGACCGGTGTATAAATCGCAAAACGGACAGCATGTGCAACGGGTCACAATCATGTAGCCCGTCGCGAGGCGTCCGGGGCCCGATGTCCGGGCCCCGTGAAATCGACGGGTTTAGGGGCGGGGAAACCGGGCAGGAGAATACCGGGAGATTATCGAGGTAATTACTTAATTCACTTTCCGTGGGCGTCGGTAATTACCTCGAATTCACGCTCCCGTTGAGTCGGCGGTGGACGGCCGGTCCCAGGCGTCCTCGGTCGCCCGGCGGGCCGCCTCCGTGTCCGTCGTGCGGCCCTTCTCGGCCAGCGCGGCACCGAGTGCCGCCAGGCAGCCGTGCACGGCCCCGCGCGTCGCGTCCGGTCCGTAGTGGTTGACGCGGATCATCTCCCGGGCCAGCGCACCGCCGCCCGCGGCCAGCGGCAGCGCCGGGTCGGACTCCAGCGCCCGGGCCACCAGCTCCGAGGCGTCCAGGTCCGCGGGCACCCGCAGCGTCGTCGCCACCGGCGCCGCCTCGCGGGCCTCGTGCACGTACGGCTCCAGGCCGCCGCCCAGCGCGAGCGCCCCGGCCCGGGTGGCCGCGGCCGCCGACGCGTGACGCGCCATCACCGTCTCCAGGCCCTCCGCCTCGATGCGCTCGACGCACGCCTCCAGCGCCAGCATCTCCAGCTGCGCCGGCGCGTGCAGCAGTGCCTTGCGCCCGCCGTCGATCCAGCGCTCCTTCCAGTCCAGCAGGGACAGGTACGACCGGCGCGGCGCCCCGGGGTTCGCCGCCATCCGCGCCCACGCCCGCCCGCTCACCGACACGGCCGACACCCCGGCCGGGCCGCCCATCGCCTTCTGCGCGCCGATCACGCACAGGTCCACGCCCCACGCGTCCGGCAGCACCGGCTCGGCGCCCACCGACGCCACCGCGTCCAGGTAGAACAGCGCGCCCTGCGCCCGCACCACCTCGCCGATCTCCGCGACCGGGTTGGTGTTGCCGGTCGCCGCCTCCGCGTGCACCAGGGACACGAAGCCGATCTCCGGGTGCTCGGCGAAGGCCTGCCGGACCAGGTCGGCCGTCACGGCCGTGTGGAACGGCACGACGAGGTCGTGCACCGTCGCACCGCAGTCCCGCAGCCAGTCCCCGAACGTCTGCCCGTACGGCCCCGTGACGACGTTCAGCGCGACGGTGTCCGGGCCGGCGCACCCGCGGATCGCGCCCTCCAGCGGCAGCAGCGCCTCGCCCTGCGTGATCAGGACGTCCTGCCGCGTGCCGAGCAGGCGTGCCACCCGGTCCTCGATCGCGGCGAAACGGGCGGCGCTCAGCGGGGCGAGGTCCAGGAAGGGGTGGGTCACGGCGGTGCTCTCTTCAGTAACGGCAGGGGTGCGACGCGGGTACGTCGCGTACGGAGTCGAGAGTAACCATGGCCTTTGCCGCCACTCGCGCCGGAGGGCTTCCGTTGCGACACCCCCACGGCCGGAATTGTGGCTTCCACCACAGTCACGGCGGTCGCCGGGTGATGGACTCGGGCCCGTGATCCTCCTCCTGCTCCTCCTCGTCGCGGTGGTGACGGCCCTCCTCCTCGGCCGGGGCTCCGGCACGTACCCCCGCCGTCCCTCCACGGAGGCGGGCCCTCCGGCCGTCCCCGCGCCGTCCGTGCCGGGCGCGCCCTACCGCGTCGTCGCCAAGGTCGCCGGCGGGGCCGCCGCCCTGCTGTACGCCTGGGGTCTGGTGTGCGTGGGTTTCGCGGCCATGGAGGCGGAGGACGGCGGCGCGGGGTCCGCGCCGCTGCGGCCGTGCCGTACCGGCGTGCCCCCGGAGCTGTCCGGGCGGATCACCGACTACTCCGTCTCCTACCTGCCGCTCGGCTTCCGCTGCGAGACCGCCGACGGCGACGGCTACGACTCCGCCGACGTCCCCGGCTACGTCAACCCCGGCGTCGCCGTCCTCGCCCTGACCGCCGCCGCGAGCGCCGTCGCGGCCGGGTACGCGACCGAGCGGCGCGCCCGCGCGGCGGTGCGCGACGGCCTCCGGTGACCGGGCCCTCGAACGGCCCCGGGGCCCGGTCTAAGGTGCGGGGCATGAGCGATCGCGCGGTGCTGCACGTGAAGGGTCGGGTGCTCGTCGGGCCGGAGGACGTCCGCGACGAGCTGTGGGTGGTCGACGGCCGGATCTCGTACGACCGTCCCGCCGGGGCCGGCGACGTCCGCACCGTCGAGGGGTGGGCGCTGCCCGGCCTGGTCGACGCGCACTGCCACGTCGGCCTCGACCAGCACGGCGCCGTGCCCGAGGACGTCGCCGAGAAGCAGGCGCTGACCGACCGGGACGCGGGCACCCTGCTGATCCGTGACGCGGGCTCGCCCTCCGACACCCGCTGGATCGACGACCGCGACGACCTCCCGAAGATCATCCGCGCGGGCCGGCACATCGCCCGCACCCGCCGCTACATCCGCAACTACGCCTGGGAGGTCGAGCCGGAGGACCTCGTCGCCCACGTCGCCCGGGAGGCCCGGCGCGGCGACGGCTGGGTGAAGCTGGTCGGCGACTGGATCGACCGCGACCTCGGCGACCTGTCCGCCTGCTGGCCGCGCGGCGCCGTCGAGGCGGCGATCGCCGAGGCCCACCGCCTCGGTGCCCGCGTCACCGCGCACTGCTTCGCCGAGGACTCGCTGCGCGACCTGGTCGAGGCCGGCATCGACTGCGTCGAGCACGCGACCGGCCTGACGGACGACACGATCCCCCTGTTCGCCGAGCGGGGCGTGGCCATCGTGCCCACCCTGGTCAACATCGCCACGTTCCCCGCGCTGGCCCAGGGCGGGGAGAAGCGGTTCCCGCGCTGGTCGGACCACATGCGCCGGCTGCACGCCCGCCGCTACGACACCGTCCGCAACGCCTACGACGCCGGGATCCCGGTCTTCGTCGGCACCGACGCGGGCGGCGCCCTGGCCCACGGCCTGGCGGGGGCGGAGGTCGCCGAACTGGTCACCGCCGGCATCCCGCCCGTCGAGGCCCTCTCCGCGACGACCTGGGCCGCCCGGCGCTGGCTCGGCAGGCCCGGCCTCGACGAGGGCGCGCCGGCGGACCTGGTGGTGTACGACGAGGACCCGCGCGCGGACGTGCGCGTGCTCGGTGCTCCGCGCCGGGTGGTGCTGAACGGACGGGTCGTCGGTTAGCCGACGCGGGTGACGCCGGGGAACAGACGTGCCGCGGGATTCGAAAAGACTCGCGGAAACTCCCCGAAGGGGTGAAGCGACCCTGGATCGCTGACGGCCGGGCGCGGCCGGGGACATCCTTTCCGGGTCCCGAGCACGTCGCTCATGCGTGTTCCGCACGCATGTCTTTCTGGGGGTCCCACCACCTTGAACGGCAACACCTTCCGCATGCCCGCACGCCGCCTGGTCACCGTCACGGCGGCCACGGTCCTGGCCGCCGCTCCCGCGGTGCTGGCCGGCGCGGGCACCGCCCGCGCGACCGGTGACCACGGCCGCGCGAGCGCCACCGTCCTGCGTACCGGGCTCGACGTGTCCCTGCTCGACAAGACCGTGGACGTCCCGCTCACGGTCACCCTCAACGAGGTGCGGGCCCCCGAGAGCGCCCGGCAGACCGCGCTGACCGCCCGGCTGGACGGCGTCGACGGCGGCAGGCCCTTCAGCGTCCTGCGCGCCGACGTGGCCGACGCCGAGGCGACGACGAGCGCGGACAAGGCGGAGGGCCGCACCGACCTGGCCCGTGCCCGGGTCCACGTCCCCGGACTGCCGCTGCTGTCGGTCATCGAGGTCGAGCAGGTCACCTCCACGGCGACCTGCGAGGCGGGGAAGGAGCCCGTCGCCTCCTCGAACCTGCTCGGCGCGGTCACGGTCCTCGGCAAGAAGGTCACGCTGACCACCGGCGGGACGACGGAGGTGAAGGTGCCGGGCGTCGGCGAGGTGCGGCTCGACCTGTCGAGGACGGAGACCACCTCGCGCACGGCCGCCGCCACCGCCCTCGCCCTCACGGTGCACGTCGACCCGCTCGACCTGGGCGTGGCCGAGGTCGACGGCACGCTGACCCTGGCGAGCGCCGCCTGCGAGGCCCCGGCACCGCAGGCCGGGGCCGCGCGGCCCCCGGCGCAGGCCGAGGAGCCGCCCGCCGAACCGGCGGCGGACGTGAAACCCCAGGGCGCCCCCGCCGGGGCCGGCCTGGCCGAGACCGGCGGCAGCCCGGCCACCCCGTACCTCGCGGCCGGCGCCGCCGTCCTGGTCCTGGCGGGCGGCGGAGCCCTGGTCCTGGCCCGCCGCAGGCGCGGCTGACCGAGGGGCGGACGGCGACGGGGCGCCGCGCGTCGCGGGGAAGGGGGGAAGCCCGGCGGCCGGACCGGGGGAGGGCCGGCCGCCCGGCACCGCGTGACCGGTCCCCGCGCCGGGCTCCCCGCCTCAGGCGGGCGGTGCCGGCACCGCCCGCTCCAGTGCCGCCAGGAAGCCGTCCGTCGTGGCCCGGTCCCGCACCGCGAGCCGTAGCCACTCCCCGCCCAGCCCCGGGAACGTGTCCCCGCGCCGGACCGCGTACCCGAGGTCCCGCAGCCGGGACCGTACGGTCGCCGCGTCCGGCAGCCGGACGAGGACGAAGGGGCCCTCGGGGGGCTCGGCGGTCCGGAGCCCGGCGGGGGCGAACCGCCGCAGCCCGGCGACGAGGTGCGCCCGGTCCGCGGCGATGCGGTGGGCGGCGTGCGCCGCCTCCGCCAGCGCGCGCGGCGCCACGCACGCCTCGGCCGCCACCAGCGCGGGCGTGGACACGGGCCACAGCGGCTGGGCGCGCCCCAGGGCCGCGATCACGTCCGGGGCCGCCAGGACGTACCCGATGCGCAGGCCCGCCAGCCCCCACGTCTTGGTGAGGCTGCGCAGGACGACCAGCCCGGGCACGTCCGTCCGCCCGGCCAGCGCCTCCCGCTCGCCCGGCACCGCGTCCATGAACGCCTCGTCCACGACCAACGTCCGTCCGGGACGGGCGAGTTCCTCGATCGATTCCGCCGGGTGCAGCACCGACGTCGGGTTCGTCGGGTTGCCGATCACGACCAGGTCGGCGTCCTCGGGCACGGCCTGCGGGGCGAGCCGGAAACCGTCCTCCTCCCGCAGCAGCACCCGGCCGACCGTGTGCCCCGCGTCCCGCAGCGCCGCCTCCGGCTCCGTGAACTGGGGGTGCACCACCACCGGCCGGCGCACCTCCAGCGCCCGCGCCAGCAGCACGAACGCCTCCGCCGCACCCGCCGTCAGCAGCACCCGCTCCACCGGCAGCCCGTGCCGCCGTGCCACCGCCGCCCGCGCGGCGCGCCCGTCCGGGTAGGCCGCGAGGGAGCCGAGCGAGCCGGCCACGTGCTCGCGCAGCCACGCCGGGGGCGTGTCCGCGCGGACGTTCACCGCCAGGTCCACCAGCGCGGAGCCGTCGTCCCGGACCTCCTCGTCCCCGTGGTGCCGCAGATCGTGTCCGGCCTCAGTGCGCATGGGAGTGGGTGTGACCATGCCCGTGATGGTGCCCGTGGTGGTGATGGCCGTCGTCGTCGGGGTGGAAGTGCGGCTGCTGCGGCTGCCCCACCTTGTCCTCGAAGCCGGGCAGCGCGATCCGGTACACGCAGCTGTCGCAGTTCATCCGCAGGTCGCCCTTCACCGCCTCCTCGTACCGCTCCCACACCAGGTCCAGCAGCTCCGGCTCGGGCCCGATGACGTCCGCCGACCGCACCTCCGCCTGCGGGTGCGCGGCGGCCCACTCCTCGGTCTGGTGCCGGACCCGGTCCGGGAGGATGCCGGTGAACAGGAAGTACGGCAGGACCACGATCCGCCGTGCGCCCAGCCGCGCGCACCGGTCCAGGCCGCCCGGCACGTCGGGCCGGGCCAGCGACACGAACGCCGTCTCCACACCGGCGTAGCCGCGGCCCTCCCACAGCAGCCGTGCCGCCTTGAACACCTCGGCGTTGGCGTCCGGGTCCGTCGAACCGCGCCCCACCAGCAGCACGGTCACCTCGGAGGGGTCCCAGGACGGATCGACGGCCTCCGCCAGCCGCCGCTCCAGCACCCGCAGCAGCGAGGGGTGCGGGCCCAGCGGGCGCCCGTACGTGTACGAGATGCCGGGGTGGCGTTCCTTCTCGCGGGACAGCGCCGCCGGGATGTCGCCCTTGGCGTGCCCGGCCGACACCAGCATCAGCGGCACCGCGGCGAACCGGCGTGCGCCCCGCTCCACCAGCTCGGCGACCGCCTCGCCCAGCGGCGGCGGGGACAGCTCGATGAAGCCGCCCGCGACGGGCAGTTCGGGGTGGCGGCGGCCCAGCTCGCGCACGAAGTCGCGGAACGCCTCCGCTCCGGCGTCGTCCCGGGTGCCGTGGCCGGCGATGAGCAGGGCGGGCGGGGTGGTCACAGTGTCTCCTCGGAAATCGGGTGGTACAGCAGGGCGTTGAGCGCGGCGGCGGCCACCGCCGACCCGCCCTTCTCGGACACGTTGCTCACGGCGGGCAGTCCGCTCTCGCGCAGCGCGGCCTTCGACTCGGCCGCCCCGACGAAGCCGACGGGCAGCCCGACGACGAGCGCGGGGGAGGCGTCCAGGACCAGCAGCTCCTCCAGCGCGGTCGGCGCGTTGCCGATCACCCAGAGCGCGCCGGGCCCGACCTGCTCGTACGCCAGCCGGATGCCGTGCGCCGAGCGGGTCAGCCCCGGCCCGGCGACGGCGTCCCCCAGCCGGCAGACGGTCTCCCGCCGGGTGATGCCCGCGCCGACCATCTCGACGTCCACGACGACGGGCGCCCCGGCGTGCAGCGCCGCGTGCGCCTTCTCCAGTTCGCCCTCGTCCATGACGAGGTCGGTGGCGTACTCCAGGTCGGCGGCGGAGTGGATGACCCGTTCCACCACCGCCCGGGTCAGCGGCGGGAAGTGCGAGGTGTCCAGGCGGGCGCGCAGCCGCCGGTAGGACTCCTGCTCGATGGGATGGATCACGCGGTTCACCGGGAGGCCTCCTGCCAGCGGTAGCCGCGCGGGGTGACCATGCGCCCCGCGATCTCGCGGGTCGCCGTGTTGCCCACCGTCACGACCGTCATCATGTCGACGCTCGCCGGGTCGAGGTCCGCGAGCGTGGTGAGCCGGCTCGACTCGTCGGCCCGCGACGCGTTGCGCACGACCCCCACCGGCGTCCCCGGCTCCCGGTGCCCGGCGAGGACCGCCAGCGCCTTCGGCAGCTGCCAGTCCCGGCCCCGGCTGCGCGGGTTGTAGAACGTCACGACGAGGTCCGCCTCGGCCGCCGCCCGCACCCGCCGCTCGATGACCTCCCACGGCGTGTGCAGGTCGGACAGGCTGATCGACACGTGGTCGTGGCCCAGCGGCGCGCCCAGGATCGCGCCGGCCGCCAGCGCCGCCGTCACGCCCGGCACCCCGACCACGTCGATGTCGTCGGACGCCTCGGCCAGCGCCGGCGACGCCATGGCGTACACGCCGGCGTCCCCGCTGCCGATCAGCGCCACCGCCTGCCCGCGCCGGGCCTCGGCCACGGCCGTCCGCGCCCGCTCCTCCTCCGCCCCGAGCCCGGACTCCAGGACCCGGGTGCCGGGCCGCAGCAGGTCGCGGATCTGGTCCACGTACTGGTCGAGACCGACCAGCACGGACGCCCGCCGCAGCTCCGCCAGCGCACGCGGCGTCAGCAGGTCCCGGGCGCCCGGCCCGAGCCCGACCACCGCGAGCCGCCCGCGCCCGGGGCGCCGCACGACGGCACAGGTGGCCATGGCGGGGGAGCCGTCCGGGCGCTGCGACTTCCGCTTCGGCACGAGGAGTTCGCCCCCGCCCGCCAGCGCCGCCGCCTCCGCGACCGAGGGGGTGCCGACGGCGGCGAGGGGCGCCTCGGAGGGGTTGGGCACCTCGACGTCCGCGAGCTGTCCGGCGGAGTACGTCACCAGCGGCACGCCGAGGCGCTCGGCCGCCCCGACGACGCCGGGTTCCCCGGCCTTGGCGTCCACGGTGGCCAGCTCGGCGACCGACGCCGCCGACAGCCCGGCGTCCCGCAGCGCCGCCTCCACCAGGGCGGTCACCTCGTCCACCGGCGCCCCCCTGGAGGCGCCGACGCCGACGACCAGGGACGGCGGACGCAGCACGACCTCGCGCTCGGCCGGCTCCACCAGCCGGTCCGTCAGCCGCACCGCGTACGCGCCCCGCTCGGCGAGCGGCAGCGGCGGCAGCGGCCAGGGCACCTCGGCCCGCAGCGCCACGGGCTCCCCGTCCAGCAGGGCCCGGGAGACCCCGGCGACATCGCCCTCGACGGGCAGCCCCAGCGTGTCCAGTCCCGGCAGGCCGACCGCGTCGGTCGCCGTCGTCACCACCGGTTCGGCGCCCAGCACCCCGCCCACCGCGCGGGCGAGTTCGTTGGCGCCGCCGCCGTGCCCGCCGACCAGCGACACGGCGAACCGCCCGCCCTCGTCGACGCACACCACACCCGGGTCGGTCCGCTTGTCGTCCAGCAGCGGCGCCACGAGCCGGACCACGGCCCCCGTGGCCAGGAAGCACACGAGCTGCTCGCACTCGGCGAACGCGGTCCGCACGGCGTCCGCGACGGGACCCTCGTACACGCGCGTGCGGTCCGGCCACGCCGCGGCCAGCCGGTCCCGCGCCGCGGTCCCCGCCGCGGTGGCGGAAATGAGGCCGATCACTGGGCCCCTCCTTCTTCGGTTTCTTCGGTACGGCTGCCGGGCCTGACGCCCCACAGCAGGAAAACGGGATTGGTCGCCGCCAGCCGCGTCACGTCCCCCGGCAGCGGTGCGAGCCGGGACGACTGGAGCAGCACCCCGTCGCACTCCAGCCCCGCGCCGAGCAGCGCCTCGCGGGCCGCCGGCACCCGGTCCAGCGCGGCCATCGCGACGACCACGGTCCGCCGGACGCGCCGCGCGCAGGCCGCGACGATCGCCGGCAGTTCACGCCCGCCGCCGCCGACGAACACGGCGTCGGGATCGTCCAGCCCCGACAGCACCGTGGGCGCCGCGCCGTGCACCACCCGCACGTCGACACGGTGCGCGGCGGCGTTGGCGCGCACGCGCTCCACACCGTCCGGCGTCTTCTCCACGGCGATGACGGCGGCGCCGAGCCGCGCGCACTCCACGGCCACCGACCCCGAGCCCGCGCCGACGTCCCACACCAGGTCGCCGGGGCGGGGCCCGAGCCGGGCCAGCGCCAGCGCCCGCACCTCGAACTTGGTGATCATCGAGTCGCGGTGGGCGAACGCGGCCTCGTCCAGCGCCCATCCGGCGGGCCCCGGCCGCGGCCCGGCCACCGAACGCACCGGGCCGAGCGCCCGCGCCTCGTCCAGGCACAGCACCACGCTCACCGCCGCGCCCCAGTCCCGGGCGGCGGCCTCGACGGGCGACACCCGCTCCACCCGCTCCTCGCCCGAGCCGAGCGCGGAGGCGACGACCAGCACCCGCCCGTCGTGCGCGAGCGCGGCCCCCAGCTCCGCCGGTCCCGCCCCCGGCCCCGTCAGCACGGCCACCTTCGGGTGCGCGCGGCACAGGTTCACCGCCGTGCGCAGGTCCCGCCCGTGCGCGGAGGCCACCACCGCGTCGTCCCACGGCAGTCCCACCCGCGCGAACGCGGCGGCCACCGACGACACCCCGGGCCGCACGTCGAGCAGCCCCGGCCCGAACCGCTCGGCCAGCGCCCGCACGATCCCGAAGAACCCCGGGTCGCCGGAGGCCAGCACGAGCACCGGCCGCTCCTTCGCGACGTACTCCGCGACCGTGTCCAGCGCCGGCGCCAGCGCCCCGAGGACGACCCGCTCGGCGCCCTCGGGCAGCCGTACGGCGTCCAGGTGGCGCCGCCCGCCGACGACCAGCTCCGCGCCGTCGGCCACGTCCTCGGGCAGCGGGGACCCGGTCCCCGCCCCGACCACCGTGATCACGTGCTCGCACCCCGCGCGCGCAGCTCCCTGCGGGCCTCGGGGTCGGCCCTGCGGTAGCCGTGGAAGTGCCCCGGGTGGTACAGGTGCGAGCGGGTGCCGTGCGCGTCGAGCGCCGGTCCGACCAGGAACAGGGTGTGCTTCCAGAGCTTGTGCTCCTTGACGGTCTCCTCCAGCGTGCCGATCGTGCACTTCACGACCAGCTCCTCCGGCCAGGTCGCCTGGTAGGCGACGACGACCGGCGTCTCGGTCGGGTAACCGCCCTCCAGCAGCTCCCGCACCAACTGGCCGCTGCGCGCCGCCGACAGGAAGACCGCCATGGTGGTGCCGTGCTTCGCGAACTCGCGGACCTCCTCCCCGGGCGGCATCGGCGTCTTGCCGCCGCCGAGCCGGGTCAGGACGACGGACTGCGCGACCTCCGGGATGGTCAGCTCCCGCTGCGCGAGCGCGGCGACCGCCGAGAAGGCGGAGACGCCGGGCACGACCTCGGTCGCGATGCCGATCTCCGCGCACCGGTCCAGCTGCTCCTGCGTACCGCCCCACAGGGCCGGGTCGCCGGAGTGGATGCGGGCCACCTTCAGGCCGTTCTCCCGGGCCCGCCGGTAGACGGCGACCACGTCCTCCAGCGACATCGTCGCCGAGTCCAGGACCTCCGCGTCCTCCCGCGCGTGCCGGAGCACCTCCGCCTGCACCAGGCTCGCCGCCCAGATCACCACGTCGGCCTCGGCGATGGCGCGGGCGGCGCGGAACGTCAGCAGATCGGCGGCGCCGGGACCGGCGCCGACGAAGGTCACCTTGCCGGCGCCGGCACCGGCGGTGGGAGCCATGGGGTCCATGGGAATCGGTCCTCTCCTACGCATATTTACTGCGGTTGCTGCTGTCGGACGCGCGTGAACGCGGGCTGATCGGATACCAAGGGCCCATGGCGGTCCTCGTCGCGCTCGGCGCGTTCCTGATGACGCTGGCCGGCGGCTGGACGGCACAGCGCGTGACCGACCGGCGCCACCTGGTCCTCGGCCTGGCCGGCGGTCTGATGCTGGGCGTGGTCGGCCTCGACCTGCTGCCGGAGGCGCTGGAGGCGGCCGGCGACGAGGTGTTCGGCGTCCCGGCGGCACTGCTGCTGTTCGTCGCGGGATTCCTCCTCGCCCACCTGGTGGAACGCCTGCTGGCCGCCCGCCGCGCCGCGCACGGCGCCGACGAGCACGGTCACCGCACGCCCGAGGTGGGCCTGACGGCGGCCGCCGCGATGGTCGGGCACAGCGCGATGGACGGCGTGGCGATCGGCGCGGCCTTCCAGGTCGGCGGCGGCATGGGCGCGGCCGTCGCGATGGCCGTGGTCGCCCACGACTTCGCGGACGGCTTCAACACCTACACGCTCACCAGCCTGTACGGGAACGCCCGCCGCCGCGCCGTCGCCATGCTGGTCGCCGACGCCGTGGCCCCCGTCGTCGGCGCGGCGTCCACGCTCCTCTTCACCATCCCGGAGGGCCTGCTCGGCGCGTACCTCGGCCTCTTCGGCGGCGTACTGCTCTACCTCGCCGCCGCCGAGATCCTGCCGGAGGCCCACCACGAGCACCCCGCCCGCTCGACCCTGCTGTGCACGGTCGCCGGCGCGGCGTTCATCTGGCTGGTGGTGGGCATCGCCGAGTGAGCCGCCGGCGCTCACAGCTTGCCGCCCCGCCCGCCCTCGCGCCGCGCCGGCGCGATGAGCGTCGACAGATAGGGCAGCGGCGCCCCGTCCAGCTCGGCGGCCGGCCGCACGGACTCCTCCGGCAGCCCCAGCGCCGAACCCCACACCGCGTCGCCGAGCCGCCCGGTCTCCCGCAGCGCCTCGGCGACCTCGGCCGCCTGCCGGCCGAACTTGTACGCGACGACCGTCCCCGGCCCGTTCAGCGCGTCCTTGAGCACGGCCGCCCCGGCGGTCACCGGCACCAGCGTCAGCGGCTCCGTGCCCTCCGTCAGCACCGCGCCCGACCGGGCCGCGAGGTCCTGCATGGCGGTGATGCCCGGCACGGTCTCCACGACGGTGCCCGGCACCAGCTCGCCGACGGTCTGCGCGAGGTACGTGAACGTGGAGTACACGTTGGGGTCGCCGATGGTCGCGAAGGCGACGCCGCCGTGCTCCCGCAGCAGCCCGGCCACCCGCTCCCCGGCCGCGTCCCACGCCGCCTCCCGGCGCGTCCGGTCGGTGCGCTCGTTCAGCGCGAACACGACCCGCACGACCTTCTCGGCGCCCACGTAGTGCAGCACGGTCGCCTCGGCGCGGCCCCGCTCGCCCGTGTCCATCACGGGCACGACGACGACATCGGCGGCCCGCAGCGCGTTGACCCCCTTGACGGTCACCAGCTCCGGGTCCCCGGGCCCGACCCCCACCCCGATCAGCCTGCTGCTCATGACGTCCGGCACCTCTCCACGAACCGACGGGCGACACCGGGCTCGGACGCCCAGTGCGTGTGCAGGTAGCTCGCGTGCACACCGCGCTCCACAAATCCCTCGACGCGCCGCTCGGGCGCCCGCATCCCCCACGCCGGCGCCGCCCCGGCCCCCGGCTCCACGACCGTCCGGTGGAACTCGTGCCCCCGCATCCGCGTCCCCGCGGCGGCCAGCGCACTGTCGCCCACGGCCACGGCGTCCCGGTAGCCCAGGGTGAGCCGCTCGGACATGCGCGCGGAGGCGTCGAGCACCCCGCACATCGGCAGCCCGTCCAACTCCCGGCACAGGTACAGCAGGCCCGCGCACTCGGCGGCGACGGGAGCACCGCTCAGGGCGAGCTCGGCGACGCTCTTGCGCAGTCCCTCGTTGGCCGACAGCTCGGCGGCGTACACCTCCGGGAACCCGCCGCCGATCACCAGCCCGGCGGTGCCCTCGGGCAGTTCCCCCTCCCGCAGGGGGTCGAACGTGACGACCTCGGCCCCGGCGGCCGCGAGCAACTCGGCGTGCTCGGCGTACGAGAAGGTGAACGCGGCTCCGCCGGCGACGGCGACGAGGGGCGCCGGCCCCCCGGCCGGCCGAGCCGGGTGGTGGACGGGCGAAGGCCAGGGGGTCCAGGGGGCGGGGTCCCCCGGCAACGGACCGGCGGCACGCGCCAGCCTCACCAGGGCGTCCAGATCGCACCCGCCGGCCACCTGCGCGGCCATCGCGGCAACGGTCTCGACGGCCGATGCGCCCCGTTCGGCGACCGGCACCAGCCCCAGGTGCCGGGACGGCGTCTCGACCCGCGCGGTCCGCCGCAGCACTCCCAGCACCGGCACCCCGACGGAGTCCACCGCCTCCCGCAGCAACGCCTCGTGCCGGTCCGAACCGACCTTGTTGAGGATCACGCCCCCGATCCGCACCTCCGGATCGAAGGACACGAACCCGTGCACCAGCGCCGCCACCGACCGCGACTGCGACGACGCGTCCACGACCAGCACCACCGGGGCCCGCAGCAGCTTGGCCACCTGGGCGGTGGACGCCAGCTCCCCTTCCCCCGCCGCCCCGTCGTAGAGCCCCATCACGCCCTCGACCACGGCGATGTCGCACCCGCGCGCCCCGTGCAGGAACAGCGGCCCGACCAGCTCGGGCCCGCACAGGTACGCGTCGAGGTTGCGGCCCGTGCGCCCGGTGGCGAGCGCGTGGTACCCGGGATCGATGTAGTCGGGCCCGACCTTGTGCGGGGACACGGCGAGCCCCCGCGCGGCGAGCGCGGCCATCAGCCCGGTGGCGACGGTGGTCTTGCCGCTGCCCGAGGAGGGCGCGGCGACGACCAGCCGGGGAACGGAGGAGGTCACCACTCGATGCCCCTCTGCCCCTTCTGCCCGGCGTCCATCGGGTGCTTCACCTTGGACATGTCGGTGACGAGATCGGCGAACTCCACCAGCTTCTCCGGCGCGTTCCGCCCGGTGATCACGACGTGCTGGGTCCCCGGCCGGTCCCGCAGCACGGACACGACCTCGTCGGTGTCGACCCACCCCCAGTGCATCGGGTAGGCGAACTCGTCCAGCACGTACAGCCGGTACGTCTCGGCGGCGAGGTCCCGCTTGACCTGCTCCCAGCCCTCCCGGGCCTTCTCCTCGTTGGTCGAGTTGTCACCCTGGAGGTCCCGCTGGACCCAGGACCAGCCCTCGCCCATCTTGTGCCAGTCGACGGTCCCGCCCTCACCGCTGGCGCCGAGCACCCGCAGCGCGTTCTCCTCGCCGACCTTCCACTTCGCCGACTTGACGAACTGGAACACCCCGATCGGCCACCCCTGGTTCCAGGCGCGCAGCGCCAGCCCGAAGGCGGCGGTGGACTTGCCCTTCCCGATGCCCGTGTGCACGACGACCAGCGGACGATTACGCCGCTGGCGGGTCGTCAGTCCGTCGTCCGGCACGACACTCGGCTGCCCCTTCGGCATCACGCGGCCCTCCTGCTCGCCTGTACGTCCTTCACCAGCCCGGCGATGGAGTCCGCCCGCAGCTCGTCCAGCGTCACCGCCGTACCGCCCAGCTCGCCCGCGAGCCGCCCGGCGAGCCCCAGCCGCACCGGCCCGGACTCGCAGTCCACGACCACGGAGGCGACGCCCTCGGCCGCGAACAGCCGCGCCGCACGCCCCGCCAGCGCGACCGGTTCCGGACCACCGGTGGCCCGTCCGTCCGTCACCACCACGACCAGCGGCCGCCGCGCCGGATCCCGCAGCCGTTCCACGCGCAGCACCTCGTGCGCCTTCAGCAGCCCGGCCGCGAGCGGCGTACGGCCACCGGTCGGCAGCGACTCCAGCCGGGCCGCCGCCGCGTCCACCGACGACGTCGGCGGCAGCGCCACATCGGCCGCCGACCCCCGGAAGGTCACCAGTCCCACCTTGTCCCGCCGCTGGTAGGCGTCCAGCAGCAGCGACAGCACGGCACCCTTCACCGCGCTCATCCGCTGCCGCGCCGCCATCGACCCGGAGGCGTCCACGACGAACAGCACGAGGTTGCCCTCACGCCCCTCGCGCGTCGCCTGCCGCAGATCGTCCCGGCGCACCACCAGCCCGGGGCCGCCGCGCCCCCGCGCCCGCTGGTGCGGCGCGGCGGCCCGCACGGTGGCCGCGAGGTGCAGCTTGGTCAGCGCCCCCCGGGGCCGTCGGGCGCCGGTGGTCCGCCCGTGCTCGGTACGCGCCCGTGACCGCCGCCCGGCGGCACCCTCGCCCAGCCCGGGCACGCTCAGCACCTTCGTGCGGAACGGCTCGGCGGCCCGCACGGGCGACTGCTCGCCGGCGCCGCCCGAGGGCCGCGGCTCCCCGCCGTCCCCGGCCTCGGGCCGTGCGGCGGTGTCACCGTCGCCCCGGGGCGCGTCGTCGGGCTCCGGCTGTCCGCCCGGACCGCCGCCGGGGCCGTCGGGACCCGGGTCCGGATCGTCGTCGCCGTCGCCCTGCTCCTGCCCGCCGAACTCCTCCAGCGTCTCGTCGAGCCTGTCCTCGTCCAGCCCCGGCGCGTCGAAGGGATTCCGCCGCCGCCGGTGCGGCAACGCCAGCAGCGCGGCCTGCCGCACGTCCTCCGCCAGCACGTCCGTCCGCCCGGCCCAGGCCGCCAACGCCGTGGCCGTCCGCGCCATCACGATGTCGGCGCGCATCCCGTCCACCTCGAAAGCGGCGCAGGTCGCCGCGATCTGCCGCAGCGCCCCGTCACCGAGCCGCACCGACGGCAGCAGCTCCCGCGCCGCCACGATCCGCGCCCGCACGGCGGCCTCCTCGTCGGCCCAGCGCGCGGCGAAACCGGCCGGGTCGTCGTCGTACGCCAGCCGGCGCCGTACGACCTCGACGCGCTGGTCGGGCTCGCGCGAGGCGGCCACCTCGACGGTCAGCCCGAACCGGTCGAGCAACTGCGGCCGCAGTTCGCCCTCCTCGGGGTTCATCGTGCCGACGAGCAGGAACTTCGAGGCGTGCCGCACGGACACGCCCTCTCGCTCGACGTAGGAGGCGCCCATCGCGGCGGCGTCCAGCAGCAGGTCGACCAGGTGGTCGTGGAGGAGGTTGACCTCGTCGACGTAGAGGATCCCGCGGTGCGCGTCGGCGAGCAGCCCGGGCTCGAAGGCCTTCACGCCCTCCGACAGCGCCCGCTCGATGTCCAGGGCGCCGACGAGCCGGTCCTCGGAGGCGCCGACGGGCAGCTCGACCATCCGCGCGGGCCGCGACTCCGAGGCCCCCGTCCCGTGCGGCCCGTCCGGGCAGCCGGGGTCGGGTGAGGCGGGATCACAGGAGAAGCGGCACCCGGAGACGACGTCCACCTCCGGCATCAGCGCCGACAGCGCCCGCACGGCCGTGGACTTCGCGGTGCCCTTCTCCCCGCGCACGAGAACACCGCCGACAGCCGGGCTCACCGCGTTGAGCAGCAGGGCCAGCCGCAGATCGTCCTGGCCGACGACGGCCGTGAACGGGAACGGGGTACTCACTTGTCGTCACCTTCCAAGTCGCCCTCGAGCTCCAGGTACGTGGCGCGCAGCCGCTCCAGCGTCTCCGCGTCCGGTTCGGCCCACAGGCCGCGGTCCGCCGCCTCCAGCAGCCGCTCGGTGATGCCGCGCAGCGCCCAGGGATTGGACTTCTTCATGAAGTCCCGGTTCTCCGGGTCGAAGACGTACTCCGCCGACAACTTCTCGTACATCCAGTCGTCCACGACCCCGGCCGTGGCGTCGTAGCCGAAGAGGTAGTCCACGGTGGCCGCCATCTCGAAGGCGCCCTTGTAGCCGTGCCGCCGCATCGCCGCCATCCAGCGCGGGTTGACCACCCGGGCCCGGAAGACCCGGTGCGTCTCCTCGCCCAGCGTCCGCGTCTTCACCTGGTCCGGGGTGGCCGAGTCGCCGACGTACGCCTCCGGGCTCGTGCCCGTCAGGTGCCGCACCATCGCGACCATGCCGCCGTGGTACTGGAAGTAGTCGTCGGCGTCGACGAGGTCGTGCTCGCGGGTGTCCACGTTCTTCGCGGCGACCGCGATCCGCCGGAACGCCGTCTCCATGTCGCCGCGCGCCGCCCGCCCGTCGAGCCCCCGCCCGTAGGCGTAACCGCCCCACACCGCGTACACCTCGGCGAGGTCCGCGTCGCTGCGCCAGTTTCGCGCGTCGATCAGCGGCAGCAGACCCGCGCCGTAGGCGCCCGGCTTGGAGCCGAAGATGCGGGCGGTGGCCCGGCGCCGGTCGCCGTGCTCGGCGGTGTCCTCGTCGGCGTGCGCGCGGACGAAGTTCTGCGAGGCGGGCTCGTCCAGCTCCGCCACCGCCCGCACCGCGTCGTCGATCAACCCGACGACGTGCGGGAACGCGTCCCGGAAGAACCCCGAGATGCGCACCGTCACATCGACGCGCGGCCGGCCCAGCTCCTCCAGGGGCACGATCTCGAAGCCCGTCACCCGGCGCGAGGCGTCGTCCCAGACCGGGCGGCAGCCCAGCAGCGCCAGGATCTCGGCGATGTCGTCGCCCTGGGTGCGCATCGCGGACGTGCCCCAGACCGTGAGGCCGACCGACTTCGGGTACGCGCCGGTGTCGGTCAGGTACCGCTGCACCAGCGAGTCCGCCAGCGACTGCCCCACCTCCCAGCTCAGCCGGGACGGGATCGCCTTGGGGTCGACGGAGTAGAAGTTCCGTCCGGTCGGGAGGACGTTGACCAGTCCGCGCGTCGGGGAGCCGGAGGGTCCGGCCGGGACGTAGCCGCCGTCCAGGGCCCGCAGGATGTGCCCGATCTCGTCCGTCGTCCGGGCGAGCCGCGGCACGACCTCGGCGCAGGCGAACTCCAGCACGGCCACCGCGTCGGGCAGCCCGGTGCCGAGCACCTCGCGCACGAGACCCGGTACGGCCGCGATGTCCCAGTCCCGCGCCTCCATGTCCTGCGCGAACCGCCGGCACACCTGCTCCAGCAGGTCGATCGCGTCGGCGGCCGAGCGCGCCGGACCGTCCACCAGGTCCGTCAGCCCGGCCGGCACCTTCACCGGCGCGCCGGGCTCGGCCAGCAGCTCCTTCTCCACCAGTCCGAAGTGCTCGGCCAGTGAGGCCCGCAGGCCCGGCAGCGCGTTCGCCCGGCCGCCCCACACCTGCGAGGCGCGCAGCACCGCCAGGACGAGGTTGACGCGCGGCTCGCCGACCGGGCCGCCGCCCAGGACGTGCAGGCCGTCGCGGATCTGCACGTCCTTGATCTCGCACAGATAGCCGTCGATGTGCATGACGAACTCGTCGAACGCGTCGTCGTCCGGCTGGTCGTCCACGTGCAGGTCGTGGTGGAGTTCGGCGGCCTTGACCAGGGTCCAGATCTGCGCCCGGACCGCCGGCGCCTTCTCCGGATCCAGGTCGGAGACGAGCGCGTACTCGTCGAGGAGCTGTTCCAGCTTGGCCAGGTCGCCGTAGGTGTCGGCGCGGGCCATCGGCGGGACCAGGTGGTCGACCACCGTGGCGTGCCCGCGCCGCTTGGCCTGCGTGCCCTCGCCGGGGTCGTTGACGATGAACGGGTAGATCAGCGGCAGGTCACCGAGGACGGCGTCCGGCGCGCAGCCGGCGCTCAGCCCGAGGCCCTTGCCGGGCAGCCACTCCATCGTGCCGTGCTTGCCCATGTGCACGATCGCGTCGGCGCCGAAACTGTTCTCCAGCCACCGGTACGCCGCCATGTAGTGGTGGGACGGCGGCATGTCGGGGTCGTGGTAGATCGCGATCGGGTTCTCCCCGAAGCCGCGCGGCGGCTGGATCATGACCACGACGTTCCCGAACCGCAGGGACGCGAGCACGATGTCGTCCCCGTCGACGTACAGCGAGCCCGGCGGCTCGCCCCAGGCCTCGGTCATCGCCTCCCGCAGCTCCGGGTCCAGCTTCTCGAACCAGGCCCGGTAGTCGGCCAGCGGCACCCGCGCCGGGGCGGCGGCGAGCTGGTCCTCCGTCAGCCACTCCACGTCGTGACCGCCCGCCTCGATCAGCCGGTGGATCAGCTCGTCGCCGCCGGACGGGTAGTCCGTGAGCGAGTACCCCGCCTCCCGCAGCGCGTCCAGCACCCGCACCGCGGACGCCGGGGTGTCGAGCCCCACCGCGTTGCCGACCCGTGAGTGCTTGGTCGGGTACGCGGTGAAGACCAGCGCGAGCCTCTTCTCGGCGTTCGGCTTGTGCCTGAGCGCCGCGTGCCGCACGGCGATCCCGGCGACCCGACCGGCCCGCTCGGGGTCGGCCACGTACACCGGCACGTCGTCCGGTCCCTGTTCCTTGAAGGAGAACGGCACCGTGATCAGGCGGCCGTCGAACTCCGGGATGGCGACCTGCATCGCCGCGTCCATGGGGGACAGCGCGGCGTCGGACGCCTCCCAGGCCGCGCGCGACGACGTGAGGCAGAGCCCTTGCAGCACCGGCACGTTCAGGTCGGCCAGCGCCCCGATGTCCCAGGCCTCCTCGTCACCGCCCGCCGACGCCTGCGAGGCGTGCGTGCCGCCCGCCGCGAGGACGGTGGCGACCAGGGCGTCGGTCCGGCCCAGCAGCTCGTACAGCCCGGCGTCCGCGCCGCGCAGCGAACCGCAGTACACGGGCAGCGCGTTGGCGCCGCGCGCCTCGATCGCGTCGCACAGCGTGTCCACGAAGGCGGTGTTGCCGCTGAGCTGGTGGGCCCGGTAGAAGAGCACGCCGACCGTCGGGCGGCCGTCCCGGAACGTACGCGAGCCGTGGACGCCGTACTCCGGCATCTTCCGGGGCTCGTCGAAGCCCTCGCCGGTCAGCAGCACCGTGTCCGACAGGAACCGGGCGAGCTGGGTGAGGTTGTCCGGGCCGCCCTCGACCAGGTAGCGCAGCGCCTCCGCGACCACCCCGGCCGGCACGGACGACTCGGCCATCAGCTCGGCGTCCGGCACGGACTCGCCGCCGAGCAGCACGGTCGGGATCCCGGACGCCTTCAGCGCGGCGAGCCCGTCCTCCCAGGCGCGCCTGCCGCCCAGCAGGCGGACGACGGCGACGTCCGCGCCCTCGGCCAGCGACGGCAGCTCCTCCCGGACGTCGACCCGGGTCGGGTTGCCGATCCGGTAGGCGGCGTCCGACGCGCGGGCCGCCAGCAGGTCCGTGTCGGCGGTCGACAACAACAACACTGTGCTCATGCGGGCGCTCCCGGTGGAATGAAGGGCAGTCCTTGTGGCGCGCCGGACTCGATGAGCCGCCACAGCGCGTCCGTGTCCGCGTGCTGTTCGATCAGGTCGCCGAGCCGGTCGAGCTGCTCCTCGCGCAGCGCGGCGAACGAGGTGTCGGGGGCCGGCACGAAGCGGCGGCCCGCGGCGGCGGCCACCTCGCGCAGGAACGCCCGCCGGAAGCCGTCCGACTCCAGCGAGCCGTGCCAGTGCGTGCCCCAGGTCTGGCCGACCCGGCAGCCGTCCAGGAAGGGGGCCCCGCCCGTCACCTCGGCGACCCCGTGGTGGATCTCGTACCCCTCCACCCGCTCGCCGAGGGCCTCGCCGACGGGGCGGGTGAGGGTCTTCTCGCGGGCGAACCGCACCCGCACGGGCAGCAGTCCGAGCCCGTCGACGTGTCCGGCGCGCGACTCGACCTCGTCCTCGATGTGCTCGCCGAGGAGCTGGAAGCCGCCGCAGACCCCGAGCACCGGCCGGCCCTCGGCGGCCCGGCGCGCGAGGGCGTCCGCGAGCCCCCGCTCCCGCAGCCAGCGAAGCGCCCGGACGGTGCCGCGGGTCCCCGGCACGACCACGAGATCGGCGTCGGCCAGCTCCTCCGGCCGGTCCACGAACCGCACCACGACACCGGGTTCGGCGGCGAGCGCGTCCACGTCCGTGAAGTTGGACATCAGCGGCACCGCGCAGACCGCGACCCGCAGCACGTCCTCGCCGACCGGCGGCGCGACGACCGACTCCCGCACCGTCCCGCGCAGGGAGACGCGCAGCCCGTCCTCCTCGTCGATGCCGAGCCCGTGCCGGAAGGGCAGGACGCCGTACGTCCGCCGTCCGGTGAGGTCCCGCAGCATGTCGGTGCCGGGCTCCAGCAGCGACACGTCGCCCCGGAACTTGTTGACGAGGAACCCGGCGACCAGCGCCTGGTCCTCGGGCGACAGCAGCGCCACCGTGCCGAAGAAGGACGCGAAGACGCCCCCGCGGTCGATGTCGCCGACGACGAGGACCGGGAGTCCGGCGCCCCGGGCGATCCCCATGTTCACGATGTCGGTGCGGCGCAGGTTGATCTCGGCCGGGCTGCCGGCCCCCTCGCAGATCACCGCGTCGTACGTGCCCCGCAGTTCGGCCAGACAGTCGAGCACCGTGCCGAGCAGCCGCTGCTGCCGCCCGCCGTGGTAGCCGCGGGCGCTCATCTCCCCGACCGGCTTGCCGAGCAGCACGACCTGGCTGCTCTGCTCGCCGCCCGGCTTGAGCAGCACCGGGTTCATCAGCGCGGTCGGCTCCACCCGGCACGCCTGCGCCTGCATGGCCTGGGCCCGTCCGATCTCGGCGCCCTCGCGGGTGACGAAGGAGTTGAGCGACATGTTCTGCGCCTTGAAGGGCGCCACCTTCACGCCCTGCCGCACCAGCCAGCGGCAGATCCCGGCGGTGACGACGCTCTTGCCGGCGTCGGAGGTGGTGCCGGCGACGAGGAGGCCACCGTTCATGACGTACGTCCCTTCCTGCCGATCCCGCGGACGAGCAGTCGCGCGCCCGCGCACACGCCCAGCGCCAGCCAGTTCACGCGCCGGGACAGCCGTACGGCCCGCTCGATGTCGCCGGATCCGGCCCGGACGGCGCGCCCCGCCGCCCCGTTGAGCACCGGCCGGTGCTCGACCCGGCCGCCGTAGGAGAGGGTCCCGCCGAGCCGCACGCCCAGGGCGCCCGCGAAGGACGCCTCCACGGGACCGGCGTTGGGGCTCGGGTGCCGTGCGGCGTCGGCGCGCCAGGCCCGTGCGGCGCCCCGGGGGTCGCCGCCGGCCACGGTGGTCAGGACGGCGGTCAGGCGGGCGCCCGGCCAGCCCGCGAGGTCGTCGAGCCGGGCCGAGGCCCAGCCGTACCGCCGGTACCTGGGGGACCTGTGGCCGACCATGGCGTCCAGGGTGTTCACGGCCCGGAAGCCGAGCAGCCCCGGCACGCCGCCGAGCGCGCCCCACACCAGGGCGCCCACGACCGCGTCGGAGGTGTTCTCGGCGACGGACTCCACGACGGCCCGGGCGATGCCGTCGGCGTCCAGCGCCTGCGGGTCCCGCCCGCACAGGTGCGGCAGCCGGGCCCGGGCGACCTCGACGTCGCCGGAGTCCAGGGCCCGTCCGATCGCGCGGGCCTCGCGGGCCAGCGAGGTCCCGCCGACGACGGCCCAGGTGGCCGCGCCGGTCAGCGCGACGGAGGCGGCGGGGGAGGGGCGGACGGCGCGGGCGGCGGCGGCTCCGAGGGCGGCGGCGCCGCCGGCGCACACGGCGGTGTGCAGCGCGCCCCAGCCCCGGTGGTCACGCCACAGCACCCGTTCCACGGCACCGGCGGCACGGCCGAACGCGGCGACCGGGTGCCCGCGGCGCGGATCGCCGAGGAGGAGGTCGCCGAGAAGGCCGGCGGCGGCGCCGTACGCGAAGACGCGTTCGGCGCGCACGGCTCAGCCGGCCGTGGGGGCCGCGGGAAGGGACGGCGCAGGTGTGTCGCTGGTGAGCCTGGAACGGCAGCCGCGCATGGCGATATGTCCTCACTCAGGGTGTCCACGCCCTGGTTCGACGAAATCGGCGGTGAGAGTTCCTGGCTCCCGGGACCGTACTCGCGTACCGCCCCGGTGACAGTGGCGGGACCGCGCCGGACTCGCACCGGCTTCCTCTCCTGCCGCCGTAATGGCTCCGGCAGTCCACCACGGCCCGCGAACACCCGTCAACTTGCCGTTGACCTGCGCCGGGGGAGTGTGCGAAGGCCCACACACGGGTGGTGTGCGCCGGCACGGGAAGAGCGCGGGGCGCGGGACGGTGGAGTCCGTCCCGCGCCCCGCGCTCTTCCCGTGCCGGTCAGGCGACGATCAGGTAGATCCCGTACGCCACCGCCGCCGCGCAGGCCGCGAAGCAGGCGTAGGCGCCGGTGACCGCGAGCACCGCGGAACCGCCCCGGGCGACGGCCCGTTCCTGGCGGGAGAGACCGGCGATGCCGAGGGTGAACAGGGCCACCAGAGCCACGGTGGCCACGAGGCTGACCCCGAAGACGGAGCCGAGGGCTGCCCAGTCGATTGTCATGGCGGTTCTCTTCCTTCGTGTCCGGCGGGCGGGCTCAGACGGGGGTGGCGGCCGACGGGGCCTTGGTGCCGGCGGTGGCGGCCGGGGCCGCGACGGTGGCGGTGAGCTCCTCGCCCACGCCCGCCGGGGGCGGGGTCACGGCGGCGATCGCCGTGGTCACCACGCCGGCCGGCTCGGGCTCCGGCTCGTCGCCCGCGTTGACGTTCGTGTGGTCGACGACCTCGCGCCGGGAGATCCGCCAGATCGCGAAGCTGGAAGCGACCAGGAAGACCGCCACGAGCGCCGTGCCCCAGTCCCCGAAGCCGCAGACCCACTCGGCGAGCGCGCCGACCAGCGCCGCGGCCGGCAGGGTCAGGCCCCAGGCGACGAACATGCGGGTGGCCGTGGACCAGCGCACCACGCCGCCCTTGCGGCCGAGGCCCGCGCCCATGACCGCGCCGGAGACGGAGTGCGTGGTGGAGAGGGAGAAGCCCAGGTGCGAGGAGGCCAGGATGACCGTGGCGGCGCTGGTCTGGGCGGCGAAGCCCTGCTGCGGCTGGAGGTCGGTCAGGCCCTTGCCCATGGTGCGGATGATGCGCCAGCCGCCGAGGTAGGTGCCGAGCGCGATGGCCAGGCCCGCGGACAGGATGACCCACAGCGGCGGGTTCGAGCCGGGGGAGAGGGCGCCGCCGGCGATCAGGGCGAGGGTGATGATGCCCATCGTCTTCTGGGCGTCGTTGGTGCCGTGGGCGAGCGAGACCAGGCCGGCCGAGGCGATCTGCCCGGCGCGGTAGCCCTTCTCCGCGGCCCTGCCGTCGGCCTTGCGGCCGAGCGAGTACGTCAGCCGGGTGGCGAGCGTCGCCGCGACGCCCGCCACGATCGGGGCGGCGACGGCCGGCAGCAGCACCTTGGTGACGAGCGCGTCGCCGTGGACCGCGCCGACGCCCGCCGACGCGACGGCGGCACCGATCAGGCCGCCCATGAGGGCGTGCGAGGAACTGGACGGGAGCCCGACCAGCCAGGTCAGCAGGTTCCAGAGGATCGCGCCGACCAACGCGGCGAAGATGACCTCGGGACGGATGCCGGTCTCGTCGACGAGACCTTTGGAGATCGTGTTGGCGACCTCCACCGAGAGGAAGGCGCCGACAAGGTTCAGGGCGGCGGACATCGCCACCGCCACCTTGGGCTTGAGCGCACCGGTCGAAATGGTCGTTGCCATCGCGTTCGCGGTGTCGTGGAAACCGTTCGTGAAATCGAACGCGAGTGCGGTCACCACCACAATCGCGAGGATCAGCGAGAAGCTTTCCATTTACCCAGGCAATCGTTCGAGGTCATTGGCGCGTCGAACGTAGGTAACCAGGGTGAACGGAAGATGAACTGGACCGGACGTCATGGTGACCGGAAACGGCGCCGTGACCTCCGTGAACGCCTGCGCTGCGTGCCCGCGCCGACGCTCTCCGGAGACGTGCCTGGCAGGATCGCCGCGAGGCGCCGGACCGCGGCGCGGCGAGGGGCGTGCGGGACGCCCGACGGGAGGCGTGGACTGTGACGGAGTCGAGGGTCGGAGAGGTGTCCGCGGAGGAGTCCGAGGCCTGGGAGGCGCTCGTCGCGACGGCCCGGCGCACGGTGTCCGACGGACTGGTGGTCGGCACCTCGGGCAACGTCTCGGTGCGCGTGGGCGACACGGTGCTCGTCACCCCTTCGGGTGTGCCCTACGACCGTCTGGCCCCCGGCGACGTGACCGGCGTCGGCCTCGACGGCCGGCAGGTGCTCGGCACGCTGGTCCCCACCAGCGAGCTGCCCGTGCACCTCGCCGTCTACCGCGCCACCGACGCCCGGGCCGTCGTCCACACCCACGCCGTGCACGCGACGGCGGTCTCGCTGCTCGTCCCCGAGCTGCCGCCGGTCCACTACATGGCCGCCGCGCTCGGCGGCCCCGTCCGGGTCGCCCCCTACGCGGCCTACGGCACCGAGGAACTCGCCCGCACCATGCTGGCCGCCCTCACCGGCCGCACCGGCTGCCTCCTGCGCAACCACGGCACGATCACCTACGGCGCCACCCTCGACCAGGCCTACGACCGCACCGCCCAGCTGGAGTGGATGTGCCGCCTGTGGCTGACGGCCTCCTCGGTCCCGGGCCGCACCCCGTCCCTGCTCACGCAGGCCCAGCTCGACGAGGTGGCGGAACGCCTGCACACCTACGGCCAGCCGGGCTGACGGCCGCGGCGGCGCGCCGCGCCCGCGCCGGACGAAGCGGCCGCGCCGGACGAAGCGGCCGGGGCGGGTCGCGCGCCGCGGGGCGGGGCGGGGCGGGGGGAAGGTTACGGGGCGGGTTCGCGGGTACCGGCAGTCGAGCCGGCCCGTGGTCCCGGGCCCGGCCGGGCGCCGTCACCCCGTGTCGTCCGCCCGCTGGCCGCCCATGGACTCCACCGGGAGACTGGCCCCATGCGCACTGTCACAGCAACGGCCGCCGCAGTCACCGCAGCCCTGGCGGCGGCCGGCGCGGCGAGCGTCGCCGCCGGCCGGCTGGCCAGCGACGCCGCGCTCAAGGCGCCCCCCGGCCGGCCCCTGCCCACCGAACCCCGGCTGACCGTGCACGGGACCGCCGCCGGGCAGATCACCCTCACCCGGGACCTGGCCGCGCTGCGCCCCGGCCGCTACGGCCTCGCGGGCGACGCCTCCCACGCGATCGTCGGCCCGGTCCTGAGCACCGCCCAGCACGGCGCCGACACCGTCGTGCGCCGCCTCGAAGGCGTCGCGCACGGCACCTTCAGCACCGGCGACAAGGTCTGGCTCACGCCCAACCTGCACGTCGGCACGCCCGGCACCGCCCTCGGCCTGGACCACACCGACGTCGACGTCCCCGGCGCGCTCGGCCCGCTCCCGGCCTGGTTCGTGCCCGGCGCCCGCCCCACCTGGATCATCGCCGTGCACGGCCTGGGCACCACCCGCGAGCACGCCCTGAACCTCATGGCTCCCCTGCACGACCGGCACGTCCCGGTGCTCGCCCTCGCCTACCGCGGCGACGCCGGCGCCCCGCCCTCGCCCGACGGCCTCCACCACTTCGGCGAGACCGAGTGGCACGACGTGGACGCCGCCGTCCACTACGCCCTCGACCACGGCGCCCGTCAGGTCGTCCTGCTCGGCTGGTCCACCGGCGCCACCATGGCCCTGCGCACCGCCGCGCGTTCCGCCGCCCGCGACCGCATCGCGGGGCTCGTCCTGGACTCCCCGGTCCTCAGCTGGGAGACCACCCTGCGCGCCCTGGCCGCCGCCCGCCACACGCCCGGCGTGCTGCTGCCGCTCGCGGTCCGCGCCGCGCAGGGCCGCGCCGGACTGCACGCCGACGGCGCCCCCGGCCGGGCCGTCCGCGAACGCCTCACGGTGCCGACCCTCGTCTTCCACGGCCCCGACGACACGGTCGCCCCCTGGCGCCTCACCCGCCGCTTCGCCGACGCGCACCCGCGGCTGGTCTCCCTCCACACCGTCCCCGGCGCCCCGCACGGCGCCATGTGGAACGCCGACCCCGACACCTACCTGGAGACCCTGCGCCGCTTCCTGACCCCCCTCGTGTGACCCCGGCGGGCCCCGCCCCGCCGCACGCCGCCCGGGTTCCGGTCAGGGCCGTGCCGATGGCCGGTTCCCTCCCCCGGACCGCCCTTCGGGGGGCCGCACCGGCCCTCCTCGTCGCCGCTCCCGGCATTCCGTTTGGGTTTTCGGACCGTCAACCGGAAGACTGCACCCGTGACGTCCCGTATCCCGCGCGACTCCAGGCTTCGACTCGTCCGTCCGCGACCCCTGGCCGCCGCCCCCAGAGCGATGAACCAGCGGCGCCCGCACCGCGCCGCACCGCGTCCCCCGGAGGGCACACCGGCCCGGTCGGAACTGGCCCGCATGGCGCGTTCCGGCCTGGCCGACGCCGCCCGCATCGCCCGCTGGGCCGACGCCGCCCTCGGTCCCGGCCGCGGCAGCGCGACCGCCGACGGCAAGGCCACCCTGTCCGACGCGACCGCCGAACACGCGGCCCGCGAGCTGGGCCTGACCGTGGCCCAGGTCCGCGCCGACTGGGACACCGCCCGCCTCGCCGGTCTGGTCGAGGTCCACGGCGGCACCGCCCGTCCCGGCTGGCGCCTGCGCGCCTGGAACCGCGACGACGGCGCCGTGCTGCGCGGCTGGGTCGCCCTCTTCGACGCCTGGTCGCTCGCCCACCCCGAGCCGGACGGCCACGAGCCCGCCGCCGTCGCCGAGGTCGTCTCCGCGATGCCCCAGGTGCTCTCCTTCCTCCAGCTGTCCGCCGGGCCCGTCCCCGTGGCACAGCTCCTGGACCTGCTGGAGCAGCGCGTCACCGAACTGCGCACCGAGCGCTGCGAGGTCCCCTACGGCCCCCGGCTCGAGCCGGGGACCCCCGAGGTCCCGCAGCCCCAGCAGGCCGCTGACGGCGCCCCGCTCGCCCCCCTCCTCGACTGGGCCCTGCACGCCCTGGCCTCCGTCGGCGCCCTCACCTGCGGCGACGGCCACGCCACCCTCACCCCGCTGGGCAGCTGGGCGGTCTGGGTCAAGCTGGAGCAGATCTGCGTGGCCGCGCAGAGCCCCGCCGGGAACATCGAGCAGTCGGCCGAGGCCATGCTCCGCGGCTGCGGCCGGCTCCGCCCGAACGCGGCCCGCGCCGAGTACCGCGCCTGGCTCGCCGCCCGCCCCGTCGGCGGTGCCGTCACCGAGCTGCTGGCCGCCGCCCGCGGCGAGGACGCCCTGCTGCGCGGCCTCGCCTTCGAGGCGCTGCGCGTGGTCGGCGCCCCCGCCGAGCCCGAGGTCCGCGCCGTGCTCGACGAGCCGACGCTGCGCCCGTACGCCCTGCTGTGGCTGGCCGAGCACGACGGAGCCGACCCCGAGGACGCCCACGAGGTCCTCACCCGTCAGGAGGCCACCTGGCTGTGGGTCGACACCGCGGCCGCCGTCGCCGACCACGGCGAGGCCCCGCTGCTGGTCCGGCACCTGGAGTCCGCGGTGCAGCCCACCGTCCCGGCCCTCCTCGACGAGGTCCGCGCCGTCGGGCACCCGCGCACCGTGCAGGTCCTGGTCGCCCTCGCCGCCGCCCACCCCGACCCGGCCCTGGCGAAGGCCGTGCGCCGAGCCGCGTTCCAGGTGCACACGGGAGGCGACTGACGGGACGTCCCGACGGCCGGAACCCGCCGGGGCGCCGTGCCCCGCGGCCCGCCGGTGGTGCGCGCCGGCGTCGTCCGCCACGACGCGCGTCCCCGTCGTGCCCGCCTTCCCCGCCGCCCACCGAAGCGGCTGCCCGTGACCCCGGCGGCGTCGGGCGGACGCCCGGGCGTCCGCCGTACCGGTCACCCCCCTTGCGGGCCGGTGCCGGTGGCCGGACGCCGGGGAGTCCCGTGACCCGGCCCGTCGCCCAGCCCCGCACCGGCCACCGACAGCGCCCGCGACCTGCGCGTCCGCACAGGAGAGCCCCGAACGGGCGCCCGCGGGGACCCGAGCCCGGGAAAAGCGGTTGCACGGCCCCGTTAGACTGGCCCCATGGCCATTCTCCTCGCGCATTAGACGGCGGGAAACGTCCTCAGCCGCCCATCCCGTCAACCACCCGCCCTGGAGTCTGTCCGTGATCTCCGCCTCCGGCATCGAGCTGCGCGCCGGTGCCCGCGTGCTCATCGAAAACGCCACCTTCCGCGTCGCCAAGGGCGACCGCATCGGCCTGGTCGGCCGCAACGGCGCAGGGAAGACCACCCTCACCAAGGTCCTCGCCGGCGAGGGCATCCCCGCCGCCGGCACCGTCACCCGCTCCGGCGAGGTCGGCTACCTCCCGCAGGACCCGCGCACCGGCGACCTCGACGTGCTGGCCCGCGACCGCATCCTCTCCGCCCGCGGCCTGGACACCCTGATCCGCAAGATGCGCGAGAACGAGCAGCGCATCGCCAACGGCCAGGGCGCCACCCGCGAGAAGGCCCTCAGGCAGTACGAGCGCCAGGAGACGGAGTTCCTCACCAAGGGCGGGTACGCCGCCGAGGCCGAGGCCGCCACCATCGCCGCCGCACTCAACCTGCCCGACCGCGTGCTCGGCCAGCCCCTGCACACGCTCTCCGGCGGTCAGCGCCGCCGCGTCGAGCTGGCCCGCATCCTGTTCTCGGACGCGGACACGCTGCTGCTCGACGAGCCGACGAACCACCTCGACGCCGACTCGATCGTCTGGCTGCGGGACTACCTGAAGACCTACCGCGGCGGCTTCATCGTCATCTCCCACGACGTCGACCTGGTCGACACGGTCGTCAACAAGGTCTTCTACCTGGACGCCAACCGCTCCCAGATCGACGTCTACAACATGGGCTGGAAGCTCTACCAGCAGCAGCGCGAGGCCGACGAGAAGCGCCGCAAGCGCGAGCGCGCCAACGCCGAGAAGAAGGCCGCCGCCCTGCACTCGCAGGCCGACAAGATGCGCGCCAAGGCCACCAAGACGGTCGCCGCGCAGAACATGGCCCGCCGCGCCGACAAGCTGCTGTCCGGCCTGGAGGCGGTCCGCCAGTCCGACAAGGTCGCCAAGCTCCGCTTCCCCGAGCCCGCGCCCTGCGGCAAGACCCCGCTGATGGCGGAGGGCCTGTCCAAGTCGTACGGCTCGCTGGAGATCTTCACCGACGTCGACCTGGCCATCGACAAGGGCTCCCGCGTCGTCATCCTCGGCCTCAACGGCGCCGGCAAGACCACCCTGCTGCGCCTGCTCGGCGGTGCCGAGCAGCCCGACACGGGCAAGGTCATCGAGGGGCACGGCCTCAAGCTCGGCTACTACGCGCAGGAGCACGAGACCCTCGACCCCGACCGCACCGTCCTGGAGAACATGCGTTCCGCCGCGCCCGACATGGACCTCGTCGAGGTCCGCAAGGTACTCGGCTCGTTCCTGTTCTCCGGCGACGACGTGGACAAGCCGGCCGGGGTCCTCTCCGGCGGCGAGAAGACCCGCCTGGCGCTTGCCACCCTCGTGGTCTCCTCGGCGAACGTGCTGCTGCTCGACGAGCCGACGAACAACCTCGACCCGGCCAGCCGCGAGGAGATCCTCGGCGCGCTGCGCACCTACAAGGGCGCGGTCGTGCTCGTCACCCACGACGAGGGCGCCGTCGAGGCGCTCCAGCCGGAGCGGATCATCCTGCTCCCGGACGGCGTCGAGGACCTGTGGGGCGCCGACTACGCGGACCTCGTCGCCCTCGCTTGACCGAATGGATGATCCACCGGGTATGGATCATTCGGCCGATCCGTGATCCACCATCTGTGTGAGATCTCCTCATCATGAGGTGTGTCCTACATCGATTTTGCGGCCGGGGCCTCCATCGTGGAGGCCCCGGCCGTGTCGCCTTTCTGACCTGCGCTTTCGCCGACGAGATCGTGCGGTCGCAGACGAGGAATTCTTTGGAATGGCCCATTCCGTATGTGGGGACGCGCTCCTGTCGTCACCACCTTGTCTCATCGACCTTGCCGAATGGGTGGCCATGAGGCCCACGAGGGGTGATCATGAGGAGACCAGAGCGCACTTCCCATGAGGAGGCACGGGTGGCCGAGACTCTGAAGAAGGGCAGCCGGGTGACCGGCGCCGCGCGCGACAAGCTCGCGGCAGACCTGAAGAAGAAGTACGACGCCGGTGCGAGCATCCGGGCGTTGGCCGAGGAAACCGGCCGCTCGTATGGCTTCGTGCACCGCATGCTCAGCGAGTCGGGCGTCACGCTCCGAGGGCGTGGCGGGGCGACCCGGGGCAAGAAGGCCGCATCGGCCTGATCCACCCCGGGTGGCCCCTCGGCTCCGATGGTGGCCACCCGGTCGGTCGTCCGGCCGGCCGGGTGGTTACTGTGCAGTCACTCAGCTCTGTCGTGGTACGGCGTGGCAGCCGGCGCACGGCGGGGACGACGACCGCACCCTTCGGAGGCGCCCCATGGCTTCGCCCGCCCACGACCCCGGTCCCGCACTCGACGAGGACGGCGTGCGGCTCACCGTCGACGACGCGATCGCCACGGTGACGCTGACCAACCCCGCCAAGCGCAACGCGCAGAGCCCCGCTCTGTGGCGCGCGCTCACCGAGGCCGGCCGGCTGCTGCCGGGCTCCGTCCGGGTCGTCGTGCTGCGCGCCGAGGGCAAGTCGTTCTCGGCCGGGCTCGACCGGCAGGCGTTCACGCCCGAGGGCTTCGACGGCGAACCGTCGTTCATCGACCTCGCCCGGGGCGGCGACGCCGAGCTGGACGCGACCATCGCCGAGTACCAGGAGGCGTTCACCTGGTGGCGGCGCAGCGACATCGTGACCGTCGCCGCCGTGCAGGGACACGCCATCGGGGCCGGTTTCCAGCTGGCCCTCGCCTGTGACCTGCGGGTCGTCGCGGACGACGTGCAGTTCGCCATGCGCGAGACCAGCCTCGGCCTCGTGCCGGACCTGACGGGCACGCACCCCCTGGTGTCCCTGGTCGGCTACGCCCGCGCGCTGGAGATCTGCGCGACCGGGCGCTTCGTCACGGCCGAGGAGGCCGTGAGCACCGGCCTCGCCAACCTCGCCGTACCCGCGGACCAGCTCGACGGCGCCGTGCACGACCTGGTGTCCGCGATCCTGTCCGCGCCGCGCGACGCGGTCGTCGAGACCAAGGCGCTGCTCCAGGGCGCCCAGAACCGGGACCACGAGGCCCAGCGCGCCGCGGAGCGGGCCGCCCAGGGACGCCGGCTGCGCGACCTGGCCGGGCTCGGCGACTGAGCCTCCGGCGGCAGGGCGGGGCGTTTGCGGCTTTCGAGGGCGCGGACGAGCGCGACGCCGTCCCCGGCGCGACCGGGGCGCGGCCGAGCCTCCGGCCGGCGGCTCGGCCGCACCCCGGCCGCATCCCGGTCGCGCCCCGGACGGTCGCGGGAGCCTGCCGCCCCACGTCCGCGGGCCCGGCCCGCTCCGGCCGCCTACGCCCGGCGCGGTCAGCCGATCGCCGTCACCAGTACGGCCACCGTGGGGTGATCCGGCAGGGCGCCGGCCACCGCCGCCCGTACCGCCCGGGCCACCTCCGCGGTCGTCCGGTCCGCGTCGACCGCCAGCTCCACCCGGACGTGGCGGCGCGGCAGGGCCGCCTCCCGCCCGGTATCGGACTCCGTGATGTGCACCGGGCGGCCCAGCGCGCCGGTCAGTCCCCTCACGCCGGGGACCGCCAGCGCGGCGCCCGCCGCGCGGCCCTCGTCCGTGTCGGCCGTGTCCCCCCGGACCACCGCCGGGGCCGCGGGCCCGGCGTCGGGCCCCGGCTCCGCTCCGGGGCGGGGAGAGGACTCCGGGACCGCGTCGAGCAGCTCCGTCGCCCGGAGATCGACCTCCGTCACCGTCAGACCGATCCGGCGCGTCGCCGCCCCGGCCAGCACGGCGCGCAGACGGGCGGCCGCGGCCGGCAGGGGCTCGGCCGCCGACGCCGCGAAGTCGGCCGTCACCCGCAGCGGGCCGGGCGGCAGCGCGCTCGGCGGCGCCGGCACGACCGGTTCCCGGGTCTCCTCCGGGGTCGCCGGGGCGATGCGCAGGCGCTCGGGGTGGACGCCCGGCACCTCCCGGGCCGCGGCCATCAGCACCTCCCGTGCCGCGCGTTCGGCGACCCACGCGCCGTCCCGCGGTCCGCCCAGGGGCAGCAGTCTGCCGAGCCCCAGTCGCTCCCGTACCGTCCGCGTCCACCGTTCAGGCGTTGTCATTCCTTCAGCCTGCCGCATCCCCGGCGCGCGATCCCGTCACCGTGCTTACGGTGGTGGGAGAACGACGACCGAAGGGACGTGCGGCCATGAGCGAACTGACGGAGAAGGACACGCCGGACACCGGTAGGACGCAGGCGGTCCGGCGTGGAGGAGGTGTCCCCGGCGACCGCGGCCGGACCACCATCGCCGACGGCGTCGTGGAGAAGATCACCGGGATGGCGGCACGCGATGTCGCGGGTGTGCACGCCATGGGCAGTGGGATGTCGCGGACCTTCGGCGCCGTGCGGGACCGCGTGCCCGGCGGCTCCAGGTCGGTGACGCGCGGTGTGAAGGCCGAGGTCGGCGAGAAGCAGACCGCGCTCGATCTGGAGATCGTCGTCGAGTACGGCGTGTCGATCAGGGACGTGGCCCGGGACGTACGGGAGAACGTGGTGGCGGCGGTGGAGCGGATGACCGGCCTGGAGGTCGTCGAGGTCAACATCGCGGTGAGCGACGTGAAGCTGCCGGACGAGGAGGAAGAGGAGGAGGAGCCGCGGATCAGGTGACGGGGACGCGGACCGAAGGGAGCGCACCATGAACATGGCGGTGATCGGCATGATCGCCGGGATGGCGCTGGGATTCGCCGGATACTTCGGCGGCTTCGGGGCCTTCCTGCTGGTGGCGGCCCTGGGGGCCGTCGGGTTCGTCGTCGGCCGGTTCCTGGAGGGGGACATGGTCCTCGGCGACCTGTTCCGTGCCCGTGACGACCGGCGGCGGTGACCGCCGTGAGCGAAGGGCCCGGCGCGGTCCGTGAAGCCCCGGCGGCGGTCCCCGCGGGCGAGCGGGGGGCCACGCGGATCGCCGACCGGGTCGTCGCCAAGATCGCCGCCCGGGCGGCCCGCGAAGCGCTCGGGGTGCTGCCCGCGGACGCCGGGCGCCCGCACGCCACCGTCGTCGTCCACCACGACGTCGCCCGCGTGCGCGTCCACGTCGAACTCGACTACCCCTGCGACATCGGCGCCCGCTGCGGGCAGGTGCGCCACCGGGTCGCCCAACGGGTGCGCGCACTGACCGGCATGGCGGTGCCGGAGGTCGGCGTCGAGGTGGAGCGGCTGCACCTGGCGGCGGAGTACGGCGCGCGACAGCGGAGGACGCGATGAGCGAACCCCAGGACCTGGAGGGCAGCACACGGCACCTGCCCGTCATGGAGAAGACGGACGGCACCGCGCCCGAGCCGCAGCCCCCGGCCGAGGACGGACACGGGCCGCGTGGCCGCTTCTGGTCGGCCCGCCGCGTCCCCGCCGGCATCGTCGCCCTGCTGCTCCTGATCGCCGCGGGCGCCTTCCTCTACGACGTCGCCGCCGTCCGCGCCGGCCGCTCCGCCCTCGGCTGGCGCCGGGAACTGGCCCGGCAGCTCGCCGAGCGGCCCCTCGACGACACGTGGGTGCGGGTCGGCGCCGGCGTCGCCGCCGCCCTCGGGCTCTGGCTGCTCGTGCTGGCGCTCACGCCCGGCCTGCGCAGGGTGCTGCCGATGCGGCGCACCCGTCCGGACGTACGCGCGGGACTGCACCGGAACGCCGCCGCGGCCGTGCTGCGCGACCGGGCCGTGGAGGTCGCCGGCGTGCAGTCGGCGCGCGTGAGGATGCGCCGCAGGAAGGCCAAGGTGCGCGCGCTCGCGCACTTCAGGGAGCTGGACGACGTACGAGCCGATCTGGACGGCGTGCTCGGCGACACGGTGCGCGGGCTGGGGCTGGCCCGGCCGCCCGCCGTGTCGGTCCGGGTGGCGCGGCCGGGACGGAAGGGGTGAGGGCCGTGCTCAGGACCGTCGACCGTGTGCTGCTGGGCCTGGTGGGCCTGGTCCTGCTCGCCGTGGGCGGTGCCGTCCTCGCGGTGGGGTTCGGCGTGTCACCGCCCTCCTGGTGGGTGCACCAGGGGCCGCACGACGTGCTCCTCGGCGACGCCGAGCGGACCCGCTGGCGGGACGCCGGCTGGTGGTGGCCGGCCGTCATCGCCGCGCTCGCCGTCCTGCTGCTGCTCGCCCTGTGGTGGCTCGTCGCGGTACTGCGCCGCCGCCGGCTCTCCGAGGTCCTCGTCGACACCGGCGACGGCGAGGGCGCGGTGCTCCGCGGCCGGGCCCTGGAGGGCGTCCTCGCCCAGGAGACGGACCGGGTGGACGGGGTCGAGCGGACCAAGGTCCGGCTCACCGGACGGCGCGACGCCCCCCGGGCCCGCGTCCGGCTGCTGCTGGCCCCGCACGTCGACCCCGGAACCGTGCTGGACGACCTCACCGCGCGCGCCCTCACCCGCGCCCGCGACTCGGCCGGCCTCACGGCCCTCCCGGCGGAGGTACGCCTCCACGGCGTCAGGCACCACGCCGAACGGGTCAGCTGATCCCGTCCGGCGCCCCCCTCGGCGCCCAGGCCCTAGAAGCCGTGCCGCGCCCCGCCGTCCACCGGCAGCATCACGCCCGTCACGTACGAGGCCGCGGGCGACAGCAGGAACGCCGCCGTGCGGCCGAACTCCTCCGGGGCGCCGTAGCGGCGCAGCGGGATGCGGGACTCGCTCGCCGCCCTGGTCGCCTCCGGGTCGGCGGACAGGGCGTCCAGCTCGCGCACCCGGTCGGTGTCGATGCGGCCCGGCAGCAGGCCGACGACGCGGATGCCGCGCGGGCCCAGCTCGTCGGCGAGGGACTTGGCGAAGCCCGCCAGCCCCGGCCGCAGGCCGTTGGAGATGGTCAGGCCCGGGATCGGCTCGTGCACGGAACCCGACAGCACGAAGCCGATCACGCCGCCGTCCTCCAGCTCGGCCGCCGCCGTGCGGGCCAGGCGCACCGCGCCGAGGAAGACCGACTCGAACGCGGCCTGCCACTGCTCGTCGGTGTTGTCGGCGACGAAGCCCGGCGGCGGCCCGCCCACACTGATCAGGACGCCGTCGAAGCGCCCGAAGCGCTCACGGGCGGTCGCGACCAGCCGTGCGGCGGCCCCGGGGTCGGCGTTGTCGGCGGCCACGCCCACCGCGCCCGGGCCCAGCGCGTCCGCGGCGTCCGCGACGCTCCGGTCGTCCCGTCCCGTGACGACCACCTTCGCGCCGTCGGCGAGCAGCTCGCGCGCGGCGGCGTTGCCCAGGCCACGGGTGGCTCCGGTGACGACGTACACCCGGTCCTTCAGTCCAAGATCCATGGCCCCTATCCTGCCCCCTCGTCGCCGAACAGGGCGAGGGCGGTGTTCACCAGACCGATGTGGCTGAACGCCTGCGGGAAGTTCCCGAGCTGGTGACCCGCCACCGGGTCGTACTCCTCGGCCAGCAGCCCCACGTCGTTGGCGAGCCCGACCAGCCGTTCGAACAGCTCCCGGGCCTCCTCGGTCCGGCCGGTCGCGTGCAGCGCGTCCGCGTACCAGAACGAGCACACCAGGAACGTGCCCTCGCCGCCCGGCAGGCCGTCCACGGGCGGTCCCTCGGTGCTGTAGCGGCGCACCAGGCCGTCCCGGGTCAGCTCCTTGCCGACCGCCTCGACCGTGCCGACGACGCGCGGGTCGTCCGCGGGCAGGAAACCCACCCGCGGGATCAGGAGCAGCGCGGCGTCCAGCTCCGCCGAGCCGTAGGACTGGGTGAAGGTGTTGCGGTCCGGGTCGTATCCCTTCTCGCACACCTCCCGGTGCACCTCCTCGCGCAGCGCGCGCCAGCCGTCCAGGTCGCCGCCCAGCTCCGGGTGGTCCTCCAGGGTGCGCACCGCCCGGTCGGCGGCCACCCAGGTCATCACCTTCGAGTGCACGAACTGCCGGCGCCCGCCGCGCACCTCCCACAGCCCCTCGTCCGGCTGCCGCCACGCCGTGGTCAGGAAGTCCATCAGCGCGCACTGGAGCTCCCACATCTGCGGCCGCGGGTGCATGCCGGCCAGCCGGGCCAGCGACAGGGAGTCCATGACCTCGCCGTACACGTCCAGCTGGAGCTGGTTCACGGCGTCGTTGCCGATCCGCACGGGCGCCGACCCGGCGAAGCCGGACAGCCACGGCAGTTCGAACTCGGGCAGCCGCCGCTCGCCCGCCAGGCCGTACATGATCTGCAGGTCGGCCGGGTTGCCCGCGACCGCGCGCAGCAGCCAGTCGCGCCAGGCCTCGGCCTCCTCCAGGTACCCCGCCGACAGCAGGGCGCCGAGCGTGAGCGTGGAGTCGCGCAGCCAGCAGAAGCGGTAGTCCCAGTTGCGGACGCCGCCCGGTTCCTCGGGCAGCGAGGTGGTGGCGGCGGCCACGATGCCGCCGGTCGGCCGGTAGGTGAGTGCCTTCAGCGTGATCAGGGACCGGACCACGGCGTCCCGGTGCGGGCCGTCGTAGCGGCAGTGCGCGGCCCAGGCCCGCCAGTCCTCGACGCTGTGCTCCAGCGCCTCGTACGGGTCGATCAGCCGCGGGCGCGGCTCGTGCGAGGGGTGCCAGGTCAGGACGAACGCGACCTTCTCGCCCTCGGCGACCGTGAACTCCGCGTGCGTCCCGAAGTCCTGCCCCCAGCTGCGCACCTCCGGCTCGCTGCGCAGCCACGCCGAGTCCGGTCCCGCGACGGCCACGCGGTGACCGTCGGCCCGGCGCACCCACGGCACGACCGAGCCGTAGTCGAAGCGCAGCCGCAGCGCGCTGTGCACGGTGACCTCGCCGCGCAGGCCCTCCACGACGCGCACCAGGTCGGGGGCGCGGTCGCGCTGGGGCATGAAGTCGGTGACCCGGACGGCGCCGTCCGCCGTCTCCCACTCGGTGTCCAGGACGAGGGTGTCGGGGCGGTAGGCGCGCCGGGTGCAGCGCTCGGCGCCCACGGGGGCGATGCGCCAGTGGCCGTTGTCCTCGTCGCCGAGCAGCTTGGCGAAGCAGGCGGCGGAGTCGAAGCGGGGCAGGCACAGCCAGTCCACGGAGCCGTCCGTGGAGACCAGGGCCGCGGTCTGCTGGTCGCCGATGAGCGCGTAGTCCTCGATGCGGGGGTGCACGGGGTCCCGTCTTCCCGGCCGGTGACGGAGCAATCGGTTCCGTCACCGGCGACCGCACGCCCGCGGACGCGCGGCTACACGGTGGCGGGTTCCGCCTCCGCGGTCTCCACGGACCCGGCGTTCTCCCGGTCGCGCTTCTCGCGGCGGACCAGGATCCACCAGCCGACCGGGACGGCCGCGGAGAACAGCCACCACTGGATCGCGTACGCGTAGTTCAGCGCGGCGTCCTCGTTGCCCGGCCTGCCGATCGGCTCAGGGGTGTCGCCCTTCGGCTCGGGCTCCGTCAGGACGATGTACCCGCCGAGCACCCGGGCGTCCAGACGGGCGGCCTCCTGCTCGCTGTCGATGAGCATGATCTGCCGGTCCGGCAGGCCCTGGAGGTCCTTGATGCCGCTCGCGGCGGTCGTCTCGTCGGGCATCATCCGCCCGGTGACGGTGATCTCTCCCCGGGGCGGTGCGGGCACCTCGGGGTATGCGGTCTGGCTGGGACCGTCCGCGGGGATCCAGCCGCGGTTGACGAGCAGGACCTTGCCGTCGTCGAGGACGAACGGGGTCAGCACGTGGTAGCCGATCTTGTCCTGGGAGTTCGTGCGCCGGCGGACGACGACCTCGTGGTCCGTGTCGAAGCGGCCCTTCGCGGTCACGGAGCGGTACCGCTCGCGCGTGGTGATCTTCTTGCCGGGAGCGGTAAGCGACTCCACGGGCACCGGCTCCGCACCGAGCGCCTCGGCGACCAGGTCGTTCCGGGCGGTGCGCTCCTCGTAGCGGTGCATCTGCCAGAAGCCCAGCTTGATCATCGTCGGGATGAGCAGCAGCGCGACCAGCGTGAGGATCACCCACTGGCGGGACAACAGGAAGCGGTACACGCGTCGACGGTACCTTGCCGAAACGCGGCCCTCGCCGGTGGGGCCGGACGAGGACCGCGGCCCCGCACCGGAGGGGAGCACGCCCGGCCTCAGACCTTGTCGACGATGCCCGCCCTCCCCTCCGCGCGGGCGCAGTGGGCGCCGCAGTACCAGTGGCCCTCGACCTCGACGCCCTGGCCGATGATCTGCACCCGGCAGTGCTCGCAGATGGGGGCCATCCGGTGGATCGCGCAGGAGAAGCAGTCGAAGACGTGGACCGCCCCCTGGGCGTGGACCTCGAAGGTCATTCCGTAGTTGTTGCCGCAGACTTCGCATGTCGCCATGGGGCACAGGGTGGGCCGTGGCGGGGGCGCGGGCGAGCGGGTGCCGGGCGAGTCGCCCGGCAATCACCCGTCCGTACGGGTCAGCCGTCCGCGGGCTCGACGTCCGCCAGCAGCTGCCCGAAGGCCGCCTCGTCCACCACCGGCGTGCCGTACTGCCGGGCCTTGACCACCTTCGACGTGCCCGAGTCCGGGTCGTTGGTGACCAGCAGGCTGGTCAGCCGGGAGAGGCTGGTGGCGACGTGCAGCCCGGCCTCGGTGGCGCGGTCCTCCAGCAGCTCCCGTTCGGTCGAGGTGTCACCCGAGAAGGCGACCCGCATGCCCTGCTTGAGCCGTTCGCCCGCCACATAGCGGCCCGGGTTGGGATAGGGGCACGCGGGCCTCTTGCGGGAGGGGCGCCAAGCGCTCTGCCGGGGGCCGCCGTAGCCGCTCTGCTGCCCGAGCCGCGGTGCGGGCCGGTCCGACCACTCCGTCAGCGGCCGGCACTCGTGCAGCGGCAGCCGCAGACCGCCCGCCGCGGCGGCGTGCAGGCTCGGCCGGAACGCCTCCGCCAGCACGCGCGCGTCGTCCAGCGCGTGGTGCGCCCGCCGCTGCACCACGCCGAAGTGCGCGGCCAGCGACTCCAGCTTGTGGTTGGGCAGCGGCAGCCCCAGCTCCTTGGAGAGCGCGATGGTGCACAGCCGTTGCCGCACCGGGGCCACGCCTTCCGCGCGCGCGTACTCCCGGGCGATCATCTGCCAGTCGAAGACGGCGTTGTGCGCGACGAGCACCCGCCCGTCGAGCCGGGCCGCGAACTCCGGGGCGATGTCCCGGAACAGGGGCGCCCCCTCAAGCGCCTCGCGCGTCAGTCCGTGTATCCACACCGGGCCCGGGTCCCGCTCCGGATCGACCAGCGTGTACCAGTGGTCCTCGACCTCTCCGCGCGCGTCCAGCCGGTAGACGGCCGCGGAGACGATGCGGTCGTCGCGGGCCAGGCCGGTGGTCTCCACGTCGACGACCGCGTACCCCTGCGGATACGCGGCCGGCCACGCGGTGGCGGACGGCGCTGCGGTCGTACGGTCTTCGAGCATGGTCCATGAGGATACGGGCCGCGACCGACAGTCCCGCCCCGCAGGTGCCCCGCCGGGCCCCGCGCTCCGCCGCCGCGCCCCGTCCTGCCGGCCGGGCGGGAGCCGCCGCGACCACGACCGCCGGGACGGCCGCGGAGCGCCGGCGGGCGCCCCCGGGCACCCCGGACGGCGCCCCGCGCGTGTGACGGAACGCACGTGCGGCGAGGGCCCCGGGCCCGGTCTCACCAGCGGATCGGCACCGGGAGCGCCGTCAGGAGTCCCGACACCGCGACCACCACGCCGAGGACGACGACCTCCCCGCGCGCGGGGGAGCAGGCGGACAGCGGGTCGGCGGCGCGGCCCAGCCGGACCCGGGCCCACAGGGCGAGGGCGGCGACGGCCGCCACCAGGATCACCTTGGCGAGCAGCACCCTCCCGTACGCCGTGTCCGTCAACTGGTCCAGGATCGTGCCCGCCGGCATCCGGCGCAGCGAACTGCACACCCCCGTCGCCGTGAGGGCGGCGAGCAGAACGGCCGCCACGCGCGCGTAGAGGCCCAGCAGCGCCGCGCCCGCCGCGGCGCCCCGCCACACGCGAAGGACGCGCAGCGCGTACAGCAGACCGCCCGCCCACAGCGACGCGCACGTCAGATGGACCAGGGTCAGGCCGGAGCCGATCAGGGGGCTGTACTCGGTGGTGGGATGGGCGCGCAGGGCCTCCGCGACGACCACGGCGGCCAGCGGCCAGACCTGGGTGCCCGGCCGGCGCGAGACGGCGCACAGGCCCGCCACGAGGAACGCGTTGACCTCGAGGAGCGCGAGCTTGCCGTCGCGGGACTCGTAGAGGCCGCCGACGTCGATCTCGGCGATGCCGCCCGGCACCAGGTTGCCGGTGGCCACGACCGAGGCGAGCCCCAGCGCGGCGGCGAACGCGGCGGCGTTCGCCCAGGGGGACCAACTGCGGGGCCGGTCCGGGGGAACGCCGGGGAGGGACCGGGCCAGCCGGTTCACGAACAGCTCGCCGACCGGGACGCTCAGCGCCGCGAACAGCACCGTGCGCAACAGGGCGATGCCGCCGGTACCGGGCGCTTCGGCCTCTCCGGTGCCGTGCAGGGCGGGGGACGGGCCGAGCACGGGTATCAGCGCGGCCAGCGCCACCAGCACGAGAACGGCCGCGGCCCGGCCGGTGCCGGAGGGCCGCGCGTGCCGTCCGGTGGCGGTGGACCGGGACGAGGGTCTTATCGGGGTCACCCCGAGATCTTCACCAACTCCCCCAGAACCGGGCAAGTTCAGGAAAAGGAGCCGGGGAAGGGCCACCGCCGCGCCGAGGCGGGTCCGGGCGGGCCCCGCACGGGAGGGCGCCCCGGAAGGGCGCCCTCCCGCACGGTGGCCGTCACGCGCCGGAGGGGGACGGGACCACCGCCCGGCGGACCGGGCGGACTCGAAGCCGGTCGTGACCGCGCCGCGCGGCACCGACCGGACCGACGGGAACGCCGGTGCGGCGTCTCCCCTACCGGGTCACCGCGTCCAGCGCGTCGGCCATGCCCCGGCCGTAGAAGCCGTTGCGGTTCTTCGGCCCCTCGCACACCGCGTCCACCTTGCCGTCGCCGTCGATGTCGTACGGCTTCGTGCACGGCGTGGCGTCGGCCTGCGCGTACAGCAGCGCCTTGACCGCGGCCGGTGAGGCGTGCGGGTGCGTCGACTTGATCAGGGCGGCGACGCCCGCGACGTGCGGCGAGGCCATCGACGTACCGGCCATGTAGCCCCACTTGCCGCCCGGCAGCGTGCCCAGGATCAGGCCGCTGGTCGCCGGCGGCGCCGGCTTCTGGTAGGCGGTCGAGTCGCCGCCGGGCGCGGCGATGTCGATGACGCCCCGGCCGTAGTTGGAGAAGGACGACTTCAGGCCCTTCGCGCCGGTCGCCGCCACCGTGACGACACCCGGGAGCTGGGTCGGGATGTCGTAGCACTCGGACGGGTCGATCACCCGGTCACCGGGGGTGGTGTCGTTGGGGGAGGACGGGTCGAGGATCTCGTCGGAGGTGAGGTCGTAGTTCTCGTTGCCGGCCGCGGCGACGTTGACCGCGCCCTTCTTCTCCGCGTACCGCGAGGCCCGCGAGACGGCCTCGACGAGGGCCTTCTGGTCCGGGTCGTTCTTGCAGTTGAAGTACCACGGGTCGGTGTAATAGCTGTTGTTGGTCACGTCGACGCCGTGCTCGGCCGCCCACACGAAGCCGCAGACCACGGCCTCGGTGTAGAAGAAGCCGTCCGGGTTGGACACCTTGATGCCCGCGACCTTCACGCCCGGCGCCACACCGGTCATGCCGACGCCGTTCTTCGCGGCGGCGATCTCCCCGGCCACGTGCGTGCCGTGCGGGCTCTCCGCCGCGCCCGGCCGCCAGGCGCCGTCGGTGGTGTCCGGCTTGCCCGCCACGCAGTCGACCGACGCCCGCCGGTCGAAGTTCGGCGCGATGTCCGGGTGCGTGTCGTCGACGCCGGTGTCGATCACCGCGACGGTCACCCTGCTGCTGCCGAGCGACTTCTCGTGCGCCTTGTCCGCCTTGATGGCGGGCAGGTCCCACTGGAGGGACTCCAGCGGGTCCTGGCCCTCCGCGGCCTGGGCGGCGGCGGCCTCCTGCGCGCTGAGCACCTTCGGCGTGCCCACGTCGGTCGTCGCCGCCGAGGGCAGCGGCGCGGTGCGGGTGGCACCGGCCGACTGCACGCCGTGCACCCTGCGCACGGTCTTCGCGAAGTCCGGGTTCGCCGAGCGGACGACGACCACGCCGATCTGGTCGTACGACGTCACGATCGTGCCGCCGGCCTTGGCTATCGCCCGCTTCACCTGCGCCGAAGGGCCGTGTCCCGGCTGGACGTTGACGACGTAGCTGAGCGTGCCGGCGTCGGCGGCGGCGACCGGGGCGGCCTCGGCCGCGGAGGCCTGGACGCCCGGCAGGAAGGCGAGGGCCGTGGCCAGGGCCATGCCGGCCGGTACCGCGACGGCGCGGCGGCGACGGGAGTGAGGCGCTGTCATGTGCGAGGACTCCAGTTCGTGAGAGAGGAGGGGAGGGACGAGCGGAGCGGATCGCTTCACCGCGCGCAGCGCGTCCCCGACCCCGCGGCCACCGGCAGGGAGCCGAACGGCGCGGTCAGCGACAGCACGACCGGTACGGCGGGAGCGAGCCGCCGTCTGGAACGCAGATGAATCATGGGGTCTCCACCTCATCCGGAAACGAGACCGGCCCGAGACGCAGATGGTCCTCGGGCAGGTGCATGACGCAGTGGTGCAGGGCGAAGCTATCCCCGAAGTCACTGGCCAGCAATGTTTTCCCCCAAGCGACTTGGGAAAGTACCGCGCGTGTTGAACCGGGCCCGGCGGGGCGCCGTGTCGTTGGACAGGGAGCCCGAACGCGATCAGGGCCCCGCGAGACACCGAGGACCAAGCCGTCATGTCCGTCGTACGAGGAGACTCCGTGGCCACCGACGCACCGCCCCCCTCGAAAGAGGAACACCGACTCCCCTCCGCCGAGGAGTTCTCCGAGGTGCAGCAGAGCGCGGAGTTCGCCGAACTGCGCAGCACCTTCCGTTCCTTCGCCTTCCCGCTGACGATCGCCTTCGTCGCCTGGTACCTGCTCTACGTGCTGCTGTCGAACTACGCCGGCGGCTTCATGGGCACCAAGCTGTTCGGCAACATCAACGTCGCGTTCGTCTTCGGCATCGCCCAGTTCGTCACCACGTTCCTCATCGCCTGGTGGTACTCGCGGCACGCCGCCGCGAAGCTCGACCCCAAGGCCGAGGCCATCAAGTCCCGGATGGAGGGCGGCGCATGAGCCCCGCACAGACCGTTCTCGCCGCCGAGCTGGCCGCCAACGAGGCCAGCGAGCACCGGCCGCTGATCATCACGCTCTTCTCCGTCTTCGTCGTCGCGACGCTCTTCATCACCGTCTGGGCGGGCCGCCAGACCAAGGACGCCGCCGACTTCTACGCGGGCGGCCGCCAGTTCAGCGCCTTCCAGAACGGCCTCGCCGTCTCCGGCGACTACATGTCGGCCGCCTCCTTCCTCGGCATCGCCGGCGCCATCGCCCTCTTCGGCTACGACGGCTTCCTGTACTCCATCGGCTTCCTGGTCGCCTGGCTGGTCGCCCTGCTCCTGGTGGCCGAGCCGCTCAGGAACTCCGGCCGCTACACGATGGGCGACGTCCTCGCCTACCGCATGCGCCAGCGCCCCGTGCGCACCGCCGCCGGCACCTCCACGATCGTCGTGTCGATCTTCTACCTGCTGGCCCAGATGGCCGGCGCCGGCGTCCTCGTCTCGCTGCTGCTCGGCATCACCTCCGACGCGGGCAAGATCCTCATCGTCGCCCTCGTCGGCGTCCTGATGATCGTCTACGTCACCATCGGCGGCATGAAGGGCACCACCTGGGTCCAGATGGTCAAGGCCGTGCTGCTGATCGGCGGCACCCTCCTGATCACCTTCCTGGTGCTGCTGAAGTTCGACTTCAACATCTCCGACCTGCTCGGCAAGGCGGCCGAGAACAGCGGCAAGGGCTCCGCCTTCCTGGAGCCCGGCCTCCAGTACGGCGCCACCGGCACCTCCAAGCTGGACTTCATCTCGCTCGGCATCGCCCTGGTGCTCGGCACGGCCGGCCTGCCGCACATCCTGATCCGCTTCTACACCGTGCCCAACGCCAAGGCCGCCCGTAAGTCCGTGAACTGGGCGATCGGCATCATCGGCGCCTTCTACCTGATGACCATCGCGCTCGGCTTCGGCGCCGCCGCGCTCATCGGACAGGACGAGATCATCGCGTCCAACCCGTCCGGCAACACGGCCGCGCCCCTGCTCGCCCTGCACGTCGGCGGAGTGGACTCGGCCTGGGGCGCGATCCTGCTGGCCACGATCTCGGCGGTGGCCTTCGCGACGATCCTCGCCGTCGTCGCCGGCCTCACCCTCGCCTCGTCGTCGTCCTTCGCGCACGACATCTACGCCAACGTGATCCGCAAGGGGCAGGCGACCGAGAAGGAGGAGATGAGGGCGGCCCGCTGGGCGACCGTCTTCATCGGCATCGTCTCCATCGCGCTCGGCGCCCTCGCCCGCGACCTGAACGTGGCCGGCCTGGTCGCCCTGGCCTTCGCGGTCGCGGCCTCCGCCAACCTGCCGACCATCCTCTACAGCCTGTTCTGGAAGCGGTTCACCACCCAGGGCGCGCTCTGGTCGATCTACGGCGGCCTGGTCGTCGCCGTCGGCCTGGTGCTGTTCTCGCCCGTCGTCTCCGGCGACCCGAAGGCGATGTTCCCGGACGTCGACTTCGCCTGGTTCCCGCTGAAGAACCCGGGCATCATCTCCATCCCGTTCGGCTTCCTCATGGGCTGGCTCGGCACGGTCCTGTCCAAGGAGGAGCCCGACAAGGCGAAGTACGCGGAGCTCGAGGTCCGGTCCCTGACCGGCACCGGAGCCCACTGACACGATCCGGCCGCGGCCCCGTCGTAGATCCCTACGACGGGGCCGCGCCGTACGTCGTAGGGATCGGCCCGCTGTCGATGTCGGTCCCGTCACGTAGGCTCGCAGGTGTCGGAGGAGAGAAGCGCTCCGCCGATCCGCGTCGAGGAGGGGGCCCGCGTGCTCATCGACACCTACGGCCGAGTGGCCACCGACCTGAGGGTCTCGCTGACCGACCGCTGCAACCTGCGCTGCACGTACTGCATGCCGGAAGAGGGCCTGCAGTGGCTGGCCAAACCCGACCTGCTCACGGACGACGAGATCGTCCGCCTGATCGGCATCGCGGTCACCTCCCTCGGCATCGAGGAGGTCCGCTTCACCGGCGGGGAGCCGCTGCTGCGCCCCGGCCTGGTCGGCATCGTCGAACGCGTCGCCGCCCTCGCCCCGCGCCCCCAGATGTCCCTGACCACCAACGGCATCGGCCTCAGGCGCACCGCGGCGGCCCTGAAGGCGGCGGGCCTGGACCGGGTCAACGTCTCCCTGGACACCCTGCGCCCGGACGTCTTCAAGACCCTCACCCGCCGTGACCGCCACAAGGACGTCCTGGAAGGTCTGGCGGCCGCCCGCGAGGCCGGTCTGACCCCGGTGAAGGTCAACTCGGTCCTGATGCCGGGCCTCAACGCCGACGAGGCCCCGGACCTGCTGGCCTGGGCCGTCGAGCACGACTACGAGCTGCGCTTCATCGAACAGATGCCCCTGGACGCCCAGCACGGCTGGAAGCGCGAGGGCATGGTCACCGCCGGTGACATCCTCGCCTCCCTGCGCACCCGCTTCGAGCTGACCGCCGAGGGCGCCGAGAAGCGCGGCTCGGCCCCCGCCGAGCGCTGGCTCGTGGACGGCGGACCGCACCGCGTCGGCGTCATCGCCTCCGTCACCCGCCCGTTCTGCTCGGCCTGCGACCGCACCCGCCTGACCGCCGACGGCCAGGTGCGCACCTGTCTGTTCGCCACCGAGGAGACCGACCTGCGCGCCGCCCTGCGCTCCGGCGCCCCGGACGAGGAGATCGCCCGCATCTGGCGGCTCGCCATGTGGGGCAAGAAGGCGGGCGCGGGCCTGGACGACCCGACGTTCGTCCAGCCCGACCGGCCGATGTCCGCGATCGGAGGCTAGGACCGGGACGCAAGGGCGCCCGCGGCCTCAGGAGCCTTCGGTGGCCTGCCAGTCCTCGAACCGGGCGACGTCCTTCAGGAAGCCCCGCACCCCGAGGAACTGGGACAGGTGCTCCCGGTGCTCCTCGCAGGCGAGCCACGTCTTGCGGCGCTCCGGCGTGTGGACCTTCGGGTTGTTCCACGCCAGCACCCACACGGCGGCACCGCGGCAGCCCTTGGCGGAACAGATCGGGGTCGACTCGTCACTCACAGGTTCGTCTCACAACTCGCGGAAAAAGGCGACGCCGAGCAGCCACGGGGGGAGCTGCCCGGCGTCGGTCCGTCGCTCCGACGGGGGATGCGGAGCGCGTACGAAGTATGTCACGGGTCACCCGCCGCCCGGCACCGGAACAACATGATTGCTCTGAGCTTCTGTGGAGCCTTGGCGCGGAATCGACGCCCCTCCCGGCCGGCCCCGCGGTCACGCCGGCGGCGGCCCCGCGGTCACGACCGGCCGTGCGGCTCACCGGCCGCGCCCCGCGCGGCATCAGGCGCGACGTCTTCCGCAACCGATTCCGCCGAGCCGTCCTCCGCGCGCGGAGCAGTGATCATCGGCGGGTGCGGCACGGTCACGAACGTCGACGGCAGCGAGGGCGCGTTCTCCCGTCCGGCGTTCGCGATCACGACCGCGATGTACGGCAGGACCGCGCCGAGCACCAGCGCCACGATCGCGACGTGCCGTTCCACGTTCCACAGGCAGGCAGCGAGGATGACCGAAACCGTACGGATCGACATCGAGATGACGTAGCGGCGCTGCCGCCCGCGCACGTCCTCCTGGAGGCCCGTACGGGCCCCGGTGATCCGGAACACCTCGGTGTTCTGTCCGCCGCCCAGCTTCCGCATCACGTTCCACCAACCGCCCGCATCGGTCTTTCCCCGCCCCGCTTCCGTCCGCGGCCGCTCGGGGACCCCGGTCCCGGACGGACTCCACGTTACGCCGCGTCCGCGCCTCCGACGAGACCGGGTGGCCCCGGTCCGCGCGCCCGGCGTGCGCCGCGCCGCGTAGGCGGATCCCCTGTCCGGCCGTATCCGGCGTGCGCCGTTCGCGGTATGGCCGAAGACTGGCGGCAATGCTCACGTAGAGCCGTATGAGGGAGGCAGCCATGGGCTGGTTGTGGGCGATCATCGTCGGATTCGTGCTCGGTCTGATCGCCAAGGCGGTCATCCCGGGCAAGCAGCACAGCCCGCTGTGGCTGACCACCATCTTCGGCATGCTCGGCGCCCTCGCCGGCAACGCGATCGCGCGCGCGGTCGGGGTCGCGGCCACCCCCGGCATCGACTGGTGGCGGCACCTGTTCCAGCTGGTGGCCGCGATCATCATCGTCGCCGTCGGCGACGCCGCCTACATGGCGGTGCGGGGGAACAGGCGCAGGGGACGCGCCTGACGCGGTACGGCGAAGGGGCGGTCCACGGTCGCCGCGAGGCACCGGGAACCGCCCCCCCCGTACGCCTGTCAGGCGCCGGTGACCTCCACCGCGGCCAGGTTCTTCTTGCCGCGGCGCAGCACCAGCCAGCGCCCGTGCAGCAGGTCCTCCGCGGCGGGGACGGCGTCCTCGCCGGCGACCTTGACGTTGTTCACGTAGGCGCCGCCCTCCTTGACCGTGCGGCGCGCGGCGGACTTGCTCGCCACCAGGCCGACCTCGGCGAACAGGTCCACGACCGGGCCCAGCTCGGCGACCTTCACGTGCGGCACCTCGGAGAGCGCCGCGGCCAGCGTCCGGTCGTCCAGCCCGGCCAGGTCGCCCTGGCCGAAGAGGGCCTTGGACGCGTCGATCACGGCGGCCGTCTGGCCGGCGCCGTGCACCAGCGTCGTCAGCTCCTCGGCGAGCGCGCGCTGCGCGGCCCGGGCCTGCGGACGCTCCTCGGTCTGCCGCTCCAGTTCCTCGAGTTCCTCACGGGACTTGAAGGACAGGATGCGCAGGTAGCGCGAGATGTCCCGGTCGTCCACGTTCAGCCAGAACTGGTAGAACGCGTACGGCGTCGTCATCTCCGGGTCGAGCCAGACGGCGCCGCCCTCGGTCTTGCCGAACTTGGTGCCGTCCGCCTTGGTCATCAGCGGCGTCGCGTAGGCGTGGACGGTCGCCTCCGGCTCCAGGCGGTGCAGCAGGTCGAGGCCGGCCGTCAGGTTGCCCCACTGGTCGCTGCCGCCCTGCTGCATCGTGCAGCCGTAGCGCCGGTAGAGCTGGAGGAAGTCCATCGCCTGGAGGAGCTGGTAGCTGAACTCCGTGTAGCTGATGCCCTCGGAGGACTCCAGCCGTCGGGCGACGGAGTCCTTGGTGAGCATCTTGTTGACCCGGAAGTGCTTGCCGATGTCCCGCAGGAACTCGATCGCGGAGAGGTTCGCGGTCCAGTCGAGGTTGTTGACCATCACGGCCGCGTTCTCGCCCTCGAAGGACAGGAACGGCTCGATCTGGCCGCGCAGCCGCTCGACCCAGCCCGCGACGGTCTCCGGCGAGTTCAGCGTGCGCTCCGCGGTCGGACGCGGGTCGCCGATCTGGCCCGTGGCACCGCCGACCAGCGCCAGCGGCCGGTGACCGGCCTGCTGGAGCCGGCGCACGGTGAGCACCTGCACCAGGTGACCGACGTGCAGGGACGGCGCGGTCGGGTCGAAGCCGCAATAGAACGTGACGGGACCGTCCGCGAGCGCCTTGCGCAAAGCGTCCTCGTCGGTGGACTGGGCGAACAGCCCGCGCCACTTCAGCTCGTCGACGATGTCCGTCACGGTTCTCTTGTCTCCTCGGGTGGGCTCGGAATCAGGTACGAGGTTATACGCCCTGGCTGACGGAGCTCATATGGAAGTCGGGCACCCTCAGCGCGGGCATCGCGGCCCTGGTGAACCAGTCGCCCCACTCCCTGGGCAGCGTCTTCTCCGTGCGCCCGGCCTCCGTGGCCCGGCCCAGCAGGGAGACCGGCGACTCGTTGAAGCGGAAGTTGTTCACCTCGCCGACGACCTCGCCGTCCTCGACGAGGTAGACGCCGTCCCGGGTCAGGCCGGTCAGCAGCAGCGTCGCCGGGTCGACCTCGCGGATGTACCACAGGCAGGTCAGCAGCAGCCCCCGCCCGGTGCCGGCGACCATCTCCTCCAGGGAGCGGCCGGTGCCGCCCTCCAGGACGAGGTTGTCGATCGCCGGGGCCACCGGCAGCCCGGTCAGCGCGGCACCGTGCCGGGTGGTGGTCAGCCGGTTCAGCTCACCCGCGCGGATCCAGTCCGTCGCCGTCACCGGCAGTCCGTTGTCGAACACCGACTGGTCGCCGCCGGAGGAGTGCGCGATCACGAAGGGCGCGCTCTCCAGGCCGGGCTCGTGCGGGTCGCTGCGCAGGGTCAGCGGCAGCTCGCCGAGCCGGTCCCCGACGCGCGTGCCGCCGCCCGGCGCCGAGAACACGGTGCGCCCCTCGGCCGCGTCCCGTCCCGAGGCCGACCACAGCTGGTAGATCAGCAGGTCCGCGACCGCCGTCGGCGGCAGCAGCGTCTCGTACCGGCCGGCGGGCAGCTCCACCCGCCGCTCGGCCCAGCCGAGCCGTACGGCCAGTTCGGCGTCGAGCGCCGCCGGGTCGACGTCCTCGAAGTCCCGCGTGGAACGCCCCGTCCACGCCGACCGGGCGCGGTCCGGGGACTTGGCGTTCAGCTCCAGCGTCCCGGTGGGCTGGTCGTGCCGCAGCCGCAGACCCGTGGACGTGCCCAGGTACGTCGACGTCAGCTCGTGGCGGGCGAAGCCGTACAGCTCCCGCCCGCCCGCACGGGCGCGGGCGAACGCCTCGCCGAGGGCGGGCGCGAAGTCGGCGAAGACGGCCGACGACGTCTCGGCGGGCGCGTCGGTGAAGTCGGGCGAGGCCGGCACACCCGTGACCAGCGGCTGCGCGTCCTCGGCGGGTCCGGCGCCGCGCGCGGCGGCCTCCGCGGCGCGCACCAGCGGCTCCAGTTCGTCCGCGGTCACCGCCGAGCGCGACACGACCCCGGACGCCGTGCCCTGCTGCCCGTCGACGGTCGCGACGACGGTGAGGGTGCGTCCGCGCGTGACGCCGTTGGTGGTGAGCGCGTTGCCCGCCCAGCGCAGGTTGGCGGTGGACTCCTCGTCGGCGATGACCACGCAGCCGTCCGCCCGGGACAGCTCCAGCGCCCGCTCGACGATCTCGTGCGGCTTGTCCGTGCGCGCGCTCATCGGCCCGCCTCCTGCGTCGTGTTCAGAATGTTGACTCCCTTGAAGAGGGCCGACGGGCAGCCGTGGGAGACCGCCGCGACCTGGCCCGGCTGGGCCTTGCCGCAGTTGAAGGCGCCGCCCAGGACGTACGTCTGCGGACCGCCGACGGCCGCCATGGACCCCCAGAAGTCGGTGGTCGTCGCCTGGTAGGCCACGTCCCGCAGCTGACCGGCGAGCCGCCCGTTCTCGATGCGGAAGAACCGCTGGCCGGTGAACTGGAAGTTGTAGCGCTGCATGTCGATGGACCACGACCGGTCCCCGACGACGTAGATGCCCCGGTCCACGCCCCCGATCAGATCCTCCGTCGACAGCCCGCCCGGATCCGGCCGCAGCGACACGTTGGCCATCCGCTGCACCGGCACGTGGCCGGGGGAGTCGGCGTACGCGCACCCGTTGGACCGCTCGAACCCGGTGAGCCTCGCGATCCGCCGGTCGAGCTGGTAGCCGACCAGCGTGCCGTCCTTCACCAGGTCCCAGGACTGGCCCTCGACGCCCTCGTCGTCGTACCCGACCGTCGCCAGGCCGTGCTCGGCGGTGCGGTCGCCGGTGACGTTCATCAGCTCCGAGCCGTAGCGCAGCTTGCCGAGCTGGTCGAAGGTGGCGAAGGAGGTACCGGCGTAGGCGGCCTCGTACCCCAGGGCGCGGTCCAGCTCGGTGGCGTGCCCGATGGACTCGTGGATCGTCAGCCACAGGTTGGACGGGTCGACGACCAGGTCGTACAGGCCCGGATCCACGCTCGGCGCGCGCATCTTCTCGGCCAGCAGCCCGGGGATCTCGGCCAGCTCGGCGTCCCAGTCCCAGCCCGTGCCCGTCAGGTACTCCCAGCCGCGTCCGGCGGGCGGCGCGAGGGTGCGCATGGAGTCGAACTCGCCGCTGGAGTCGTCCACCGACACCGCCGTGAGCACCGGGTGCAGCCGCACGCGCTGCTGCGTGGTCACGGTCCCCGCGCTGTCGGCGTAGAACTTGTTCTCGTGGACGGTGAGCAGCGAGGCGTCGACGTGGTCGACCCCGTCGGCCGCCAGCAGCCGCGCGCTGAAGTCGGCCAGCAGGGCCGCCTTCTCCTCGCCGGGCACGGTGAAGGGATCGATCTCGTACGACGAGATCCACGTCCGGTCGGCGTGCACGGGCTCGTCGGCCAGCTCGACCCGCTCGTCGGACCCGGCGGCCCTGATGACCTGCGCGGAGAGCTTGGCCATCGCCACCGCCTGGGAGGCGACCTTGGCGGCGGCGTCGAGCGTGAGGTCCACACCGGACGCGAAACCCCACGTCCCGCCGTGCACCACGCGCACCGCGTACCCGAGGTCGGTGGTGTCCGACGACCCGGCGGGCCTGGCGTCCCGCAGGCGCCAGGAGGCGCTGCGCACCCGCTCCAGCCGGAAGTCCGCGTGCTCGGCGCCCAGTGACCGCGCGCGGGCGAGCGCGGCGTCGGCGAGGGCGCGCAGGGGGAGGGCCAGGAAGGCTTCGTCGATGCTATGAGGCACCTGTGTCTCTTTCTGTCGACGTGACCGGTCGTCCGCGGCGGCACCGGGGGCTGCGCCGCATCATGTCGCGTCGGCCGGTACGAGGACCACATCTTTCCGTCCGGAGCCGGTGCCTTTCTGTAGGGACCCGACAGCGAGCGCCGTGAGCCACTGTGGGTGCCCGATTCCTCGCGGGCGGGTGGGGACCGATAGGTTTTCGGGGAAGCCGCCTGCCATCGCCGCCCGTCGACCGGGGGCGGGCGGAGAACAGACCGCAAGGGAAAGGGTGATCCGTTGAGCCGCTCGGTTCTCGTCACCGGAGGCAACCGGGGCATCGGCCTCGCCATCGCCCGCGCTTTCGCCGACGCCGGCGACAAGGTCGCGATCACGTACCGCTCGGGTGAGCCGCCCGCCGGCTTCCTCGCCGTCAAGTGCGACATCACCGACAGCGAGCAGGTGGAGCAGGCCTACAAGGAGATCGAGGAGACGCACGGTCCCGTCGAGGTCCTGGTCGCCAACGCCGGCGTCACCAAGGACCAGCTGCTGATGCGCATGTCGGAGGAGGACTTCGCCTCCGTCGTCGACACCAACCTCACGGGTACCTTCCGGGTCGTCAAGCGCGCCAACCGCGGCATGCTGCGGGCCAAGAAGGGGCGCGTCGTGCTGATCTCGTCCGTGGTCGGTCTGCTCGGCTCCGCGGGGCAGGCGAACTACGCGGCGTCCAAGGCCGCGCTGGTCGGCTTCGCGCGCTCGCTCGCCCGTGAGCTGGGCTCTCGCAACATCACCTTCAACGTCGTCGCGCCCGGCTTCGTCGACACCGACATGACCAAGGTGCTCACCGACGAGCAGCGGGCCGGCATCGTGTCGCAGGTGCCGCTCGGCCGGTACGCGCAGCCCGAGGAGGTCGCCGCGACGGTGCGGTTCCTCGCCTCGGACGACGCGTCGTACATCACTGGAGCCGTCATCCCCGTTGACGGCGGACTGGGAATGGGTCACTGAACACCATGAGCGGAATCCTCGAGGGCAAGCGCGTCCTGATCACCGGTGTGCTGATGGAGTCCTCCATCGCCTTCCACGCCGCCAAGCTGGCCCAGGAGCAGGGCGCCGAGATCATCCTGACCGCGTTCCCGCGGCCCACGCTGACCGAGCGCATCGCCAGGAAGCTGCCCAAGCCCACCAAGGTCATCGAGCTCGACGTCACCAACGACGAGCACCTCGGGCGCCTGGCCGACGTCGTCGGCGAGGAACTCGGCGGCCTCGACGGCGTCGTGCACTCCATCGGCTTCGCGCCGCAGGACGCGCTCGGCGGCAACTTCCTCAACACGCCGTTCGAGTCGGTCGCCACGGCCATGCACGTCTCGGCGTACTCCCTGAAGTCGCTGACCATGGCCTGCCTGCCGCTGATGCAGAACGGCGGCTCGGTCGTCGGTCTCACCTTCGACGCGCAGTACGCCTGGCCGCAGTACGACTGGATGGGCCCGGCCAAGGCAGCGCTGGAGGCCACCAGCCGTTACATGGCCCGGGACCTCGGCAAGCAGAACATCCGCTGCAACCTGGTCTCCGCCGGCCCGATCGGTTCCATGGCCGCCAAGTCCATCCCGGGCTTCAGCGACCTGGCCTCCGTGTGGGACAGCCGCTCGCCGCTGGAGTGGGACCTGAAGGACCCCGAGCCGGCCGGCCGCGGCATCGTCGCCCTGCTGAGCGACTGGTTCCCGAAGACCACGGGCGAGATCATCCACGTCGACGGCGGTCTGCACGCCATCGGCGCCTGACCGCTCGCCCCTGCGGGCCCGCGTCCTTCCCGGGCGCGGGCCCTGCGCGTCACGGGGAGGGGGCCGCGCGCCACCCCTCCGGCCCGGTCGTCAGGCGGCCGGACGGCCCGCGGCGCACGCCGGAGGACGGGTCCACCACGCGCTTCCCCTCCCCGGTACGGCCGAGGAGGTCCCCGGTGCGTCCGCTCCGCCGTCCGGCCTCGGCGGCCGTCGCCCTCGCCCGCGTGCTGTTCCCGCCTTACGGAGCCCGGTCCCGCGCGCGTGCCCGGCCGGGACGCCGCACCGGCCGGGCCGTCCGGGGCCGCGTGCCGCGTCCGCGTCGACAGCTCCGCGGCGACCGCCCGCCGCCACGGCCCCTGCCCGGCGGCCGACGAGGTGCGCCTGCGCGTCGAGCGCGCCCACCGGTGGGACCCGGACAGCGGCGGACCGTCGGCCGGGGCCGGGCCCGCGCGAGCCGTACGGATGGACGGACGGCGCCGGAAGGACGTACGGGCGGCGCGGGTCAGTCACCGGCGGGCGCGCCGAGGCCGCCGGCGACGGCGGTCCGCGCGCCGGCGTCATCGTCGGACGCGCCGGCCCGGCCCGGACGGCACAGGAACGGATAGTCCGCCGCCTCCCGGCCGGCCGTCGCCGCGTCCGACGCGCGGATCGCGTCGACCAGCCGCGTGTGGTCCATGTGCGTCTCCGGCGTCAGCGTGCTGCCCACGTCCTCGCGCAGCCACTCCCGCATCACCTCGCCGAGGTCCGCGTACATCGCGGTCATCACCTCGTTGTGCGAGGCCGCCACGACGGCCAGGTGGAAGGTCGCGTCCGCCGTCACGAACGCCTCCGTGTCGCCCGACTCCCACGCCTCCTCCCGGCGTGCCAGGAGCGCGTCGAGCTGCTTGAGGTCCTTCTCCGTGCGCCGCTCGGCCGCGAGCCTGGCGGCCGCCGACTCCAGCGTGGAACGCAGCTCGGCGATGTGCCGGGGGTCGGCGTCGGCGAAGCGGCGGTGCATCACGCCCGCCAGCTCGCTGGTCGCCACGACGTAGGTGCCGGAGCCCTGGCGGATGTCCAGCAGCCCGTTGTGCGCCAGCGCGCGGACCGCCTCACGGACCGTGTTCCGGGCGACCCCGAGCTGCTCGACCAGCTCGGGCTCGGTGGGGATGCGGGAGCCGACCGGCCACTCGCCCGAGGCGATCTGCTGCCGCAACGCCGTGATGACCTGCTCGGACAGTGCCGAACGACGGGGATGGCTCAGAGGCATGGTTCACCTTCGCACGCGGATCCCGCGGCGGACAGTCGCGGATGGACAACCAATCATCCCATGATTCTATGATGGGTCTCATGGCTAGTGACGAGACCCGGACGCTGAACCCCACGACCCTCGGCGAGTCGGCAGCACGTGACGCCCGGGAACCCGAGGCATCCCCGGGGGCCGGGCGGCCCGGCACGCGCGCGTGGACGGTGTGGACCACCCGTCTGCTCGTGCTCGGCATCGTCCTGGCCGCGCTCAACCTGCGCCCGGCCATCACCAGCCTGGGCGCGCTCCTGGAGGAGGTCCGAGACGGGCTCGGCATGAGCGGCAGCGTGGCCGGACTGCTCACCTCCGTCCCGCCGCTCTGCTTCGCCGTCTTCGGGGTCTCCGCCCCGCGGCTCGCCCGCCGCTTCGGGCCCGGCGCGGTGGTGTGCGCGGGCATGGCCGCCATCGCCGCGGGCCTGCTGATCCGTCCGTACGCCGGCGGCACGGCCGGCTTCCTGGCCGCCAGCGCCCTCGCGCTCATGGGCATCGCGGTCAGCAACGTCCTGATGCCGGTCATCGTCAAGCGCTTCTTCCCCGACCGGGTCGGCTCCATGACCGGTCTGTACTCGATGGCCCTCGCCTTCGGCACCTCGATCGCCGCCGCGGCGACCGTGCCCCTCACGAACGCGCTGGGCGGGGACTGGCAGCCGGGCCTCGCGGTGTGGGCCGTGCTGGCGGTGGCGGCCGTCCTGCCGTGGATCCCGTTCGTGCGGAACCGGAAGGCGCCCTCCGTCCAGGAGACCCCCGCCGACGCCTCCGCCGCCACGGACGGGCCGGCCGAGCAGCCCGCCCTGCGGATCACCCGCAGCCGTACGGCCTGGGCGCTCGCCGTCTTCTTCGGCCTGCAGGCCACCGCCGCCTACATCACGATGGGCTGGGCGGCGCAGATCTTCCGGGACGCGGGAGTGTCCGCCGGCACCGCCGGTCTGCTGCTGGCCGTCATCATGGTGATGGGCGTGCCGCTGGCCTTCGTCATCCCGCGCGTCGCCACCCGCCTGCCCCAGCAGGGTCCCATCGTGGTGGTCCTGGGCCTGTGCGGGCTCGCCGGATACGCCGGGCTGTACCTGGCCCCGGCCGGCGGCGCCTGGGTGTGGGCACTGCTGCTCGGCATCTCCAACTGCGCCTTCCCGCTCGCCCTGACCATGGTCGGGATGCGGGCCAGGACGGGCACGGGCGTCGCCCAGCTGTCCGCCTTCGCGCAGAGCACCGGCTACCTGATCTCCATCCCGGGACCGCTCCTGGTGGGCGTGCTCTACCAGCACAGCGGCGGCTGGGGCCTGCCGATCGCGTTGATGAGTGCCCTGATGGTGCCGCAGATGGTGGTGGGCGTCCTCGCGGGGCGCGACCGCACCGTGGAGGAGGAAGCGGCCCGCTGACCCCGGCGCGGGCCCGGGATGCGAGACTGGCACCATGCCAGTCCTGGATCCCGACCCCCAGCACAGCCAGAAGAAGTTGCTGCTCGTCTTCGGCGCCTTCCTCGCGATCTTCGTGGTCATCGGCATCGTCGCCACGATCGCCTCGCCGTGACCGGCCGGAGGTGGGGTCAACCCCCCGTCCCCTAGGGGGTGAGGGTCAGGGTCGAGTGGGTGGACCTCCGGATGGGCCGGGCCCCGCGGATTCCGTAGCGTCGAGACGTGACCGCGACGGGCGGATCGCGGAGCACGGACCGAGGACGTCCGAAGACCAGCGGAGGCACCCATGTCGGCCCCTATCTGCACCCGGCCCCACCCGGCGACCCGGGGCGGCGTCGAGATGCGGCTGCCCTGGTGGGCGATCGCCCTGCCCGTGCTCGCCTTCGTCACGCTGCTCCTGCTGGTGCTCGATCCGTCGGACGCCCGCGCGGCCGGCGGCGAGCCGGTGATCGCGTACCTCCTGGAGCGGGTGCAGCACCTGACCGCCCGCTGACCCCGGGCGGCGGACCCGAGGCACGCGTCCGGCCGGCGGTGTCTCCCGGGCCTGCTTTCCCCCGGCGGATCCGCGTGTCAACTCCCTGCGCCCCGTGGCCTGTTTCATGCGAAGCTGGATGCCATGAGCGTCGCAGAACCCCGCAGGATCATCCTTTTCCGGCATGCGAAAGCCGACTGGCCACAGGTGTCCGACCACGAGCGGCCGCTCGCCGAACGGGGCCGCAAGGAGGCCGCAGAGGCCGGGCGCCGACTCGCCGACACCGGTATCCCCGTCGATCAGGCACTGTGCTCCACCGCCGTGCGGACCCGCGAGACCTGGAAGATCGCCGTCGCGGAGTTCCCGCACCGGCCGAAAACCGTCTATGAGGAGCGGATCTACGAGGCCTCGCCCGGCGAACTGATCGCCGTGCTCAACGAGGTCCCCGACGACCTGCGGAACGTGCTGGTGATCGGCCACAACCCGGGCATGGAGGGCCTCACCGAGGTCCTGGCCGGCTCGGCCGAGGACGGCGCCCGCGAGCGGATGGGCCGCCGCGGCTTCCCGACCGCCGCCTTCGCCGTCCTGTCCTTCACCGACTCCTGGAAGAGCCTGGAGCCGGGAGTGGCCTCGCTGGTCGACTACTGGGCACCGACCGACTGACCCGGTCCGGTACGACGGTGCCCGGCACCCGTGCGGTCCGGGCCCTCGCCGCACCGGCCTTCGGGCACGACGCCCCCGGCGGATCAGGGGGGAGCCGGGCGGATCAGGGCCGGTCGAGGCCCTCGTCCAGCGTGTCCGCCGCCTCGACCTCCTCGCGGGTGATGCCCAGCAGGTACAGGACCGTGTCCAGGAACGGCACGTTCACCGCGGTGTGCGCCGCCTCGCGCACCACCGGCTTGGCGTTGAAGGCGACCCCGAGCCCGGCCGCGTTCAGCATGTCCAGGTCGTTGGCGCCGTCCCCGATCGCCACGGTCTGCGACAGCGGTACGCCCGCCTCGGCGGCGAACCGGCGCAGCAGCCGCGCCTTGCCCGCCCGGTCCACGATCTCCCCGGTGACCCGGCCGGTCAGCCGGCCGTCGACGATCTCCAGCGTGTTCGCCTGGGCGAAGTCCAGCCCCAGCCGCTCCTTCAGGTCGTCGGTGACCTGGGTGAAGCCGCCGGAGACGACGCCCACCTGGTAGCCGAGCCGCTTCAGCGTGCGGATCAGGGTGCGGGCGCCCGGCGTCAGCCGCACCTCGGCGCGCACCTTCTCCACCACCGAGGCGTCCAGCCCCGCCAGCAGCGCCACGCGCGCGTGCAGCGACTGCTCGAAGTCCAGCTCCCCGCGCATCGCCGCCGCCGTCACCTCGGCGACCTTGTCCTCGCAGCCGGCGTGCGCCGCGAACAGTTCGATGACCTCGTCCTGGATCAGCGTGGAGTCCACGTCCATCACGACCAGGCGCTGCGCCCGCCGGTGCAGGCCGGCCGAGACGACCGCGACGTCCACACCGAGCGCCGCCGCCTCGGTGGCCAGGGCGGTGCGCAGCGGCTCGGTCTCCACGCCGGACACCGCGAACTCGACGGCGGTCACGGGGTACTTGGCGAGCCGGAAGATACGGTCGATGTTGCTGCCCGTCCCGGTGATCCGGGCCGCTATGGCGGCCGTCGCCTCGGCGGTGAGCGGGTGGCCGAGCACGGTCACCAGGGAGCGGCCGAGGCCGCGCGGCCGGTTGTCGCCGATGCCGGAGATGATCTCCGCCTGCATCTTCATCGACTCCGCCCAGCTGTGGACGGTCGCCCGCAGATCACCCTCCAGTGCCTGGGGCGGCTCGGTCACGAGCGCGCACAGCACGATCCGGCCACGGGTGACGACCTGCTCGATGTCGACCACGTCGACGGAGTAGGCGGCGAGGGTGTCGAACAGGCCGGCCGTGATGCCGGGCCGGTCCTTGCCGAAGATCTTGACGAGAAGAGTGGGAACGTCAGAGGTCTGCGTAGCGCTCATGGTGCTCCAACCGTATCCGGCACCCGGTGCCTTCCGCCCGCGAGGTCCGCCTGACGGACACGGGGCACCCGGCGGCGCGCGGGTCGCGCGGGCGCGACCGGACCGTGGGGCGGCCGGTCACGGGAACCGGTGCCGGCCCGGCGCGACGCTCGCCGCGGTCCGGACGGCCCGGGGCGTACCCGGCGGTGGCGCTCCTGCCCGGTGCGGGCGGAGGGATCACCGGCCGCCCCTCGGCCGCCGTGGGGGCGCCGGTGGCGGCGGGGGCGGGGGCGGGGGCGGGGGCTCGCCCCACCGGGACGGGGGCCGGTTCCCGGGCGGCACCCCGGGAGCCGGGGGCCGCCCCGGCGGACGCGGGACCAGGGGGCCGGCCACGGTCGGGGCGCCGTACAGGTCGTCGCCGTCGTCGGACGGCTGCTCCGGGTCCGGTGGACGTGGCTCACCGGGTTCCTGTCCGCTCCCGGCCGTCCGCCGCACCGTCCGGCCGGGTCCGTCCCCCGTCCCGCCCGGCGGCCGCCCGGTGCCGGACGGCCGCTCACCCGGCGGAGCCGCGCCCGGTGGCCGGGCGTCCTCCGGTCCGCGCGGGGTGTCCGGCGTGCGCAGGTAGGGGGTGGTGTCCGGCGTGCGCAGGTAGGGGTTGGTGTCCGGGCCGGGCGGCCGGTACGCCGCACCGCCCGGCCCGTACGGCCCCGAAGACCCGTACGACGGTGCGGCGCGCGGCGCCCCGTCCGCGCTCCCGGCCTCCGGGGCACCGCCGTACGACGGCCGGCGCGCCGGGGCATCCGGCCCCGCGGCCCCGTGGCCGCCTGCGGTCCAGGCGAGATCTCCTGCCGTCCCGCCGAGCCCGGCCTCACCGCTTCCGGTCGTCCCGGCGCCCCCTGCCCCGGCGGCATACCGTGCCAACGGGGTCGCCCACCGTCCCGCCGCTTTGCTCGCCCGCGCGAGCAGCGCCCCGGCGGCCCCCGCGCCCGCGCCCCACGCCGCCCCCAGGAGCAGCGCCGCGCCGAGGTGGCCGCGCAGGTCGACGCCGGCGCCGAACGCCTCGATGCCGAGCACCGACAGCGAGACGTCCACGGACACCTCCGTCAGCCGGGCCGACAGCAGCAGCGCCGGCGCGGTGGCGATCCCCAGCCGCAGCGCACACCGCCCGACGAGGCCCGGGCCGCGCGCGTCGGGCGGCGACACCGGCGTCCGCACCGCCGTCAGCACTCCTGCCAGCAACATCAGTGACGCCGCCGCCACGCCCAGCAGCCACACCCGCCCGTCCAGCTCCGCCAGCCGCCCCAGCGTGACCGGCTCGTCGGCGCCACTGCCCAGCAGCTCGTCCAGCGGGTCCGGCAGGAACCGGGTCGGCGCGCCGGTCGCCCGTCCGTCCCACGGCACGAACAGGCCGACCGGCAGGCCGAGCCAGACGCCGTTCGGCGCGCCCAGCAGCGCGGCCCCGGCCACCCGGCGGGGACGGTCGTCGCCGATCGCCGCGTACGCCGCCGCCGCGTACCCGGCCGCCACCGCCGTCAGCGCCACCGTGACCAGGGCGGACACGGCCGGGCGCACCACCCGGTGCAGGGCCTCGCAGCCGCGCGGCAGGGGAGTGCGGCGCGAGGCCAGCAGCGCGACCAGCAGGACCCCGGCGCACCAGACCAGTCCCCCCAGCAGCGTCGGCGCGGTCTCGACGCGGAAGCCGACCGCGGCCTCGGCGCCGGCCAGGTCACCGATCCGGTCGGGCGACGACCCGCCGAGATCACCGAGCCCCGGGACCTGCACGCCGCCGCCCGCGCCGCCGGGCAGGCCGTCGAGCCCGAGCGAGCCGCCGTCGATCGTCACGACGTCGTGCCCCACCCGGGCCAGCCCGCCCAGCATCGCCACGAACAGGGCCGTCACCGCCCCCGCGCGGGCGAGGAGTTCGGCCGGCGCGACCACAACTCCCGCCGTCCGCAGGGACCGCAGGAAGAAGAACGACAGCAGGACCGCACCGACGAGGCCCACGCCCAGTGGCGTGATCTCGATGGCCGTGTGCGCCTCGGCGCCTTTCAGTCCGAACGCGGACACATCGCCGGACGGCGTGACCGACCCGCCCGCGCCGAGCGCCACGACCGCCGCCGTCATCGGACCTGGGGAACCCGCCGCGTCCGCGTCCAGCAGACGCAGACCCAGCACCGCCGTTCCCGCCATGCCGATCAACGCCCAGCTCACGGAGGCGATCGCGGACAGCACCACGTCCGCCCACGGCACCCTCCTGGCGTGTCCCTCGTTCCCGACGCTCGTGGACGCGCTCATGGCAGACCCCCCGATCCGCTGCGCGGCGGGGCCACCGCGCGTGTCCCCCTCGCGTGGATTACCACTCTCCGAGCAGGTTTCAACCCCGTCAACGGAAACGGCCGGTGGCACCGTGCGCGGTTTTCACAAGGCCCGACTTTCGGTCAGGGGTCCGGGCCTGGAATAGTTCCCCCCGATGTTCGACATCCCTAGACTCCCCGCGACGGGGGTAACTCGGGGGACAACTCAGTGGGGCATGGAGTGCCGGAACTCGTACTGGAATCTAATGGACGGACCTGGACGCTCGATCCGTCCCGGTCTTACGCGCTCGGGCGCGATCCACAGGGGGAGCTCGTCTTCGACGACGCCAGGGTCTCCTGGCGTCACGCCACGATCAGCTTCAACGGCCGCGGTTGGGTCCTGGAGGACCACGGCAGCACCAACGGCACGTTCGTGCACGGACAGCGGATCCAGCACGTGGAGCTCGGCGCCGGCACGGTCGTGAACCTGGGCAACGCGACCGACGGACCACGCCTGAGCCTGACCGCCGGGCAGTCCGCCGGCACGCCGCAGGTCCAGCAGCAGCCGTACGCCGCGCAGGGCGCGAACGCGGGCTGGGCACAGCAGGCACCGGCGCAGGAGCCGCCGCGGCAGGCCCCGCAGCAGCAGGGGCAGCAGGCCGGCTGGCAGCAGCAGGCCGCACCGCAGCAGGCCGCGGCGCAGCAGGCCGCGGCGCACTTCCCCCGGCAGCAGGGACCCGGCGGCGCGGCGGGGGCGTCACCGGTCCACGGGGACCGCAGTCCGACCACGTTCCACCAGTTCTCGCTCGGCCGCGTCATGCGCATCGGCCGTGCCCTGGAGAACGACCTGGTCGTCTCCGACCTCCAGGTCTCCCGCCACCACGCCGAGTTCCACGCGACGCCCGACGGCCGCATGGAGATCCGCGACCTCGGTTCGCACAACGGCACGTACGTCAACGGCCAGCCGATCACCAAGGGCGGCTCCCAGCTGCTCGGCCCGGCCGACGTCGTCGGCGTCGGCCACTCGACGTTCCGGATCGTCGGCGACCGGCTCGAGGAGTTCGTCGACACCGGTGAGGTGTCCTTCTCCGCCCGCCACCTGACCGTCACGGTCGACGGCGGCAAGCAGATCCTCAAGGACGTCTCCTTCGGCGTCCCCGAGAAGTCGCTGATCGCCGTCATCGGCCCGTCCGGCTCCGGCAAGTCCACCCTGCTCAAGGCGCTCACCGGCTACCGGCCCGCCGACCAGGGCGAGGTCCTCTACGACAACCGGAACCTCTACAAGCAGTTCGCCGAGCTGCGCCAGCGCATCGGTCTGGTCCCGCAGGACGACATCCTGCACAAGGAGCTGACCGTCAAGAAGGCCCTGAAGTACGCGGCCAAGCTGCGCTTCCCGGCCGACACCACCGGCGCCGAGCGCGACGCCCGCATCGACGAGGTGCTGCGCGAGCTCAAGCTCGACATCCACAAGGACAAGAAGGTCACCTCCCTGTCCGGCGGCCAGCGCAAGCGCGTGTCCGTCGCCCTGGAGCTGCTGACCAAGCCGTCGCTGATCTTCCTCGACGAGCCGACCTCGGGTCTCGACCCGGGCATGGACCGCGACGTCATGCAGCTGCTGCGCGGCCTCGCCGACGACGGCCGCACCGTCCTCGTCGTCACCCACTCGGTGGCCGAGCTGGCGATCTGCGACAAGCTGCTGGTGATGGCGCCGGGCGGCTCGGTCGCCTACTTCGGCCCGCCCGAGGAGGCGCTGAACTTCTTCGGCTACGACACCTGGGCCGACGTCTTCTCCGCCTTCGAGAACTACCGCGACTACGACTGGGCGGGCCGCTGGAAGGGCTCGCAGCACTACCAGATGTACGCCGCGGACATCGACGCCGTCGCGCCGCAGGCCGTACAGGTCCCGCCGATGCAGGCGATGAGGCCGCCGAAGCCACAGGGCTGGCTGTCGCAGTTCGGCACGCTGGTGCGCCGCTACGTCTCGGTGATCGCCTCCGACAAGGGCTTCCTCGCCCTGATGGTGATCCTGCCGGCCGTGCTCGGCGCGGTGAGCCTGCTCATCGACGCGGACAAGGGCCTGCTGCCCAACCCGGCCAACCCCAAGACCGGCCGGATCATCCCGAACGGCACCGCCACCACGGTCCTGCTGATCCTCGCGGTCGGCGCCTGCTTCGCCGGCGCCGCGAACTCCGTCCGTGAGCTGATCAAGGAACGGGTCATCTACGAGCGGGAGCGCGCGACCGGACTGTCGCGGTCGGCGTACCTGATGTCGAAGGTGTTCGTGCTCGGCATGATCACCGTCTTCCAGGGCCTGCTGGTCGGTGTGATCGGCTTCGCCAGCCGGGAGATCCCGCAGGAGGGCCTGATCCTCGGCAGTGCCACGATGGTCGAGCTCTCCCTGCCGATCATGGCGCTGGGCTTCACCTCGATGATGTTCGGTCTGATCATCTCGTCGCTGGTGAAGACCGCGGAGAAGACCATGCCGCTGCTGGTGATGTTCGCGATCATCCAGGTCGTCTTCACCGGCTGCCTCTTCGCCCTGAACGACGCGGTCGGCGTCAACCAGTTCTCGTACCTGATGCCGTCCCGCTGGGCGGTCGCCGCGGCCGGCGCCACGCTGGACTTCAACAGGATCAGCCCGCCCGAGGAGGGCGCCGGGACGGACCCGCTGTGGGAGCACTCCGTCGGCGCCTGGGGCCTGGACATGGCGGCGCTGATCGTCCTCGGCGTGATCTGCGGCTTCTTCGTGGCCCGCTTCCTGCGCCGTCACGAGCCCGAGGTCATGCGCAAGTAGACCCGGCCCCACGCCCCGAAGGGCGGCACCCCGTCAGGAGGGTGCCGCCCTTCGGCGTTCGTCGCGACTCGGCGTGAAGAGGTCCGCGCCGACCTCAGTACGCGCTGTTGACGTTGTCCATGGAGCCGTACTTGTCCGCGGCGTAGTTGCAGGCGGCGGCGATGTTGGCGACCGGGTCGTAGATGTTCCAGGACGTACCGGGCACGTGGTAGGCCTTGAACGTCGGCGGGATGACCTGGAGCAGGCCCTTCGACGGGATGCCGTTGATGGCGTTGATGTCCCAGTTGTTGATGGCCATCGGGTTGCCGGAGGACTCCCGGATGACGTTGCGGTGGATGCCGCTGTAGGTGCCCGGGATGTTGTGCTTGGCCATGATGGCCCGGGCCTCGCGGATCCAGCCGTCGAGGTTGTTCGGGTAGGACTTCGCGGAGACCTGCTTCACCTCGAAGCGCTGGGCGGACCGGCTCGCGGTCTTCTTCGCCTCACGCTCGGCGGCGGCCTTCTTCGCGGCGGCCTGCTTCGCGAGGGCCGCCTTCTTCTGGGCGGCGGCCTGCTTCGCGGCCGCCTCCTGCTTCGCCTCGATGAAGGCGACCTTCTGGCTCGCACCGGCGAGCTGGTCGGCGACGCCGGCGTGCACGTCCTTGATCTGCTGCTGGCTGCTGTACGCCACCTTGGCCGCCGGAGCGGCCTCGCTCGTGGTCGTCGTCTGCGCGCCGGCCGGGAACGCGGCGAGGGCGACGGCGGTGACGCCGAGCGTGCCGACACCGGCGAACGCGATCTTCTGGGTGCGCTTCAGCTGCCGAGCGCGGTCCAGGGAGCGGCGATAACCACGGGTGAGGATGTTCTTCGGCATGGCGGGATAGACCTCTTCGATAGCGCGGAGGTCGCTCTCGTCCGGTGGGGACAGGGGTGCTTCCGGGCACAAACGCCACGGGGCGAAACCCACGGCGCTGAGCGACGAGAGCAATTCTTAGCGGCCGCAAAATCGGGAGGCAAAGGTGTGACGTACTATCCCGGTTAGTGGATCAGTGTCCGGCAAAACGGGGCAGACAGGACCATCTGCCCCGCTCAAAACGGACGAGTCGTTCTCCTACTCCCCTTCGTACGTGACGTGCACCCTATGCGCGGGCTCACACCGCGCACCCGTCCGTCTCACTGCCAGTTGCTTGAGCAATGCATTGCGTGAGGGGTGCTCCCGGGTCCTCCTACGACAGGAGGAGGTGAACGTCCCCGAACTCGTGCCACAGGTAGCGCCCGCGCACCGCCTCCTCGTACCCGCGGTCGATCGCCGCACGTCCCGCCACCGCCTCCAGCATCAGCAGATGCGACGCCTGCGGCTCGTGCAGCCCCGTCAGCAGCCCGTCCACCACCCGCACCCCGCGCTCCGGAGTGACGACCAGACCGGTCCACCCCTCCCGGGCCCGTACGACCCCGTCGGCACCGGCCGCCGACTCCACGGCCCGCACGGCCGTCGTCCCCACCGCCACGACCCGCCGGCCTTCCGCCCGCGCGGCGTTGACCAGGCGCGCCGAGGCCTCCGGCACGCGGAACCGCTCCGGATACGGCGGCTCGTGCGCCTCCGCCGACGCCACCCCCGTGTGCAGCGTCACCGGCGCGAACTGCACCCCCCGGCTCACCAGCTCCGTCACCAGCCGCGCCGTGAAGGGACGCGCGGCACTCGGCATCTCCGCACTGCCCGTCCCGTCGGCGGACGGCAGCGCGAACACGGTCTGGTACACGGACAACGACTGATCCCGCTCCGTGTAGGAGTAGCGGATGGGCCGGCCGTGCGCCCGCAGCACCGCGGGAACCTCCGCCCCCGCCACCCGCGCCCACCACAGCCGCTCCCCGCGGGCACTCAACGGCTCCTCCAGCACCAGCCGCCCGCCACCCGGCAGCCGCACCCGCGTCCCCGCGAGCCGGCCCCCCTCCCGGGACGGCGCTCCGTCTTCCACCCCTCCCGCTCCCGCACGCGCGCGCGTGGTGCCCCGCCCGTCCGGCTCCCGCAGTTCCACCGCCCACCGGCCGTCGTCCCCGCGCGTGGAGAAGTGCACCACCACGTGCGCGTGCCCCACCCGCCCGTCGACGGCCGCCGCCAGCGTGGGCGACGTGTTCACGATCAACAGGTCCCCTTCCCGCAGCAGCCGCGGCAGCTCCGGGAAGGAGTGGTGGGACACCTCCACGCCCCGCGACACCAGCAGCCGCACGTCGTCCCGGTCCCGCCCCGGACCCCGCTGCTCGGCCGGCAGCCGTGCCGACAGCTCCTCGGGCACCTTCCCCCACGCGCGGACGGGCTCGCGCGGGGGGACCCCCGTGGCCGGCGTCACCGCCGTCCCTCCAGCAGGGCGGGGGCCGCGTAGCGCCCGCTCGCCGGCCGCTCGTCCAGCAGCCGCAGCAGCGCCGGGACGACATCCGCCGGATCGGGCCGCGGACCGTCGTCGTCCGGTACGGCCGCCGCGTACAGGTCCGTCGCCATGTCCCCGGGATCGACCGCCCACACCCGCAGCCCCGGTTCCTCGACGGCCAGCACCGCCGCCAGCTGGTCCAGGGCCGCCTTGGACGCCCCGTAGCCGCCCCACGTCTCGTACGCCTCGGCGGCGGCGTCCGAACTGAGGGTGACCACCGAGCCCGCCGCGGCCGACCTCAGCAGCGGCAGCGCCTCCTGCACCAGACCCAGCGCGGCCACCGTGTTCACCTCCAGCGCCCGGCGCAGCCCGTCCAGCGGCAGCTCCTCCAGCCGCACCAGCGGCTGGGCACCCAGCGCACTCGCGTTGCTGACCAGCAGGTCCACCCCGCCCAGCCGCCACGCCGCCGCCACCAGCTCCGCCCGGTGTCCGGCGTCCGCGACGTCCCCGGGCAGCGCCGCCACCCGCGTGCCGTACGGCGCCAGCGCCGCCGCGGCCCCCTCGAGCGCCTCCGGCGTCCTGGCGTCGAGCACCAGGTCCCAGCCCCGCTCCGCCAGGCCCTCGGCGAGCGCCCGGCCCAGTCCCTTCGACGCTCCCGTGATGATCGCTACCGGCATGATCCGTCCCCTCGTCGTCGGCGCCTCCTGATCGGCGTGGCCTCAACCTAGGAACCGGGCCGCACCGGCCGCCTCGGGCACGGGCCGCAACCCCGTGGGGCCCTTCGCCCTAGGCCCCGCGGGCCGGGCCCCGGCCCTGGGCCCACCGCCCTAGGTCCAGCGCCCCAGGTCCCGGCCGTCACCGGACCGATCCGCGTTGTCACAGCCCGCCGGTACCGTGAGGACATGAGTCACGGCCCCCGGACAGGCCTCGCCGCGGTGAGCTCCGCGCTGCTGGCCATGAGCAGGCACCTCGAGGTGCGCGACGTCCTCAAGACGATCGTCGCCTCGGCCCGCGAACTGCTCGACGCCCAGTACGCGGCCCTCGGCGTCCCCGACGACCACGGCGGCTTCGCCCAGTTCGTGGTCGACGGCGTCAGCGACGAACAGTGGAAGGCCATCGGCCCCCTGCCCCGCCAGCACGGCATCCTCGCCGCGATGCTGCACGAGGCCCGGCCCGAGCGCCTCGCCGACGTCCGCAAGGACCCCCGCTTCGAGGGCTGGCCGTCCGCCCACCCCGACCTGGCCGACTTCCTGGGGCTGCCGATCCGCGACGGCGACGAGGTCATCGGCGCGCTGTTCCTGGCGAACAAGCTGCGCCCCGTGGGGGAACACCCCCCACACCCCCCGCGCGAGAGGCCCCAGGGCGGCTGCGGCTTCACCGAGGAGGACGAGGAACTGCTCGGCATCCTCGCCCAGCACGCCGCGATCGCCCTCACCAACGCCCGCCTGTACGAGCGCAGCCGCGAGCTGACCATCGCCGAGGAACGCTCCCGCCTCGCCCACGAACTGCACGACGCCGTCAGCCAGAAACTGTTCTCGCTGCGCCTGACCGCCCAGGCCGCCGCCACCCTGGTCGACCGCGACCCCGCGCGCGCCAAGGGCGAGCTCCAGCAGGTCGCCGCGCTCGCCGCCGAGGCCGCCGACGAGCTGCGCGCCGCCGTCGTGGAGCTGCGCCCCGCCGCACTGGACGAGGACGGACTCGTCGCCACCCTCCGCACGCAGGTCCAGGTCCTCGACCGCGCCCACACCGCGCGCGTGACCTTCGCCTGCCACGGCGTGAAGGCACTGCCCGCCGCCCAGGAGGAGGCCGTGCTGCGCGTCGCCCAGGAAGCGCTGCACAACGCGCTGCGCCACTCCGGGGCGGAACACGTCGACGTGACGCTGGACCGGCGCGGCCCCGGAGCCGTGCTGCGGGTCGCCGACGACGGCAGCGGCTTCGACCCGCGCACGGTGCGCCGCGCGGGACGCCACCTGGGCCTGGTCTCCATGCGGGACCGGGCCAACGGCGCGGGCGGCAGGCTGACCGTGGAGTCGGCGCCCGGCAAGGGCACCACGATCGAGATGGAGGTTCCCGGTGGCTGATGCGATCAAGGTGCTGCTCGTCGACGACCACCAGGTGGTCCGCCGGGGGCTGCGCACCTTCCTGGAGGTGCAGGACGACATCGAGGTCGTGGGCGAGGCCGCCGACGGCGCCGAAGGCGTCGAACGCGCCGAGCGGCTGAAACCCGACGTGATCCTCATGGACGTCAAGATGCCGGGCATGGACGGCGTCGACGCGCTGCGCAGACTCCGCGAGCTCGACAACCCCGCGCGCGTGCTGATCGTGACCAGCTTCACCGAGCAGCGCACGGTCGTCCCGGCCCTGCGGGCGGGCGCGGCGGGCTACGTGTACAAGGACGTCGACCCCGACGCGCTGGCCGGCGCGATCCGCTCCGTCCACGCCGGGCACATCCTGCTGCAGCCCGAGATCGCGGGCGCCCTCCTGTCCCAGCAGGAGAGCGGCTCCGGCCAGGGGAGAGGGGGCTCCCTCACGGAGCGGGAGCGCGAGGTGCTGGGCCTGATAGCCGACGGGCGGTCCAACCGGGAGATCGCCCGGGCGCTGGTCCTCTCCGAGAAGACCGTGAAGACCCACGTCTCGAACATCCTGATGAAACTCGACCTCGCGGACCGCACCCAGGCCGCGCTGTGGGCCGTACGCCACGGTGTGGCCGGCTGACCGCCCGACCGGTACGCCGTGGTGACTCGGAGGGTTCCCCTCCAGTCCGAGATTCATACTGTCGTGGGAATGTCCCCCATATGGCGCATCCTTCACCGCGCCCGACCGTTCTCCAGTGCGTGCCGCGGCGAGTGCCGCGGCAATCGCTAGGGAGGGTTTCGCAAGTGAAGAACCTGAAGAAGGCAGCGGCCGTGACGATGGTGGCCGGCGGGCTGATCGCCGCCGGCGCGGGCATGGCCTCCGCCACCGACGGCGCCCACGCCCACGGTGAGGCCGTCCGCTCCCCGGGCATCGTCTCGGGCAACGTCGTCCAGGCGCCGGTCCACATCCCGGTGAACGCCGTCGGCAACAGCGTCAACGTCATCGGCCTCCTGAACCCGGCCTTCGGCAACCTGGGTCTCAACCACTGACCCGCCCCCACAGCCCCGGCCTCCCGGCCCCACCCGGGAGGCCAGTCGTGCGCCCCACCCCCTCCGGCCTGCGGACAGTCACGCCGCTGAGCCCGCGGGCGGTCGTGCCGCCGGGACGGCACGGGTGGGCGCTGGGGCCCCTGGGGGAGGCACCCCCTCAGCGCCGGGACACGCGATCCACCCCCGCCTCACACCGATGCCGGGCCCCCGCCGGGGGACGTCACCGCGCCCCCCGCTCCCGCTCCTCCACAACGGAGTTGTACGCCGCGACCTGCGCCCGCCGAGCCGTCCGCTCCACCGGCCGCAACGCCTCCCCCCCGCGCCGCCATCTCCGACGCGCTCACCGCACCCCCGTGCCCGCTCCCGTACGCCAGCGCCACCAACGCCCCCACCCGCTGCGCCAGCTCCAGCACCCGCACCGCCCGCGGTGGGTACCCCGGCGCCAGCACCTCCCGCCCCCGCTCCGCCCGCGCCCGGTACGCCGCGACCGCCGCCTCCGCCACCGGCCCCGACCCGGCGACGTCCAGCCGCGTCAGCACCTCCGTCGCGTCCCGCAGCGCCTCCGCCAGCTCCCGCTCCGCCTCCCCGAGCGAGGGCACGTCCGCCGGCGGGGCCTCCCGCACCGGCAGGCAGTGCCAGACCACCTCGACGTGCACGTCACCCGGGGGCCCGGCCTCGTACACCTCCGGCACCAGCCCCAGCGCGGCGCCGTGACAGACCACCGCCTCCTCGGCCTCCAACGCCCGCGCGTTGAACTCCGGCGGCCCGCTCAGCCCCAGCGGGTGCCCCGGCGCGGGCAGCGCGACCCGCAGCCCGGTCACCCCGAGCGCGCGCAACCGCCCGAGCGCCAGCGTCAGACCGACGGGCCCCGCCTCGCCCGGCAACCCCTCCACCCGATGCACCGCGTCCTGGCCGACGATCGCCACCGCGGCGTCATCCGGCGGGACGATTCCGGCGATAAGGGCATTTCCCCAGGCGGCAAGGCGCCCTGCGCGTGGTTCCGAGAGCATGCCCCCACCCTAAGGACCGGACCGATGGAACAGCGAAGCCGACCGGTGGCGTAGATTTCCTGGAGGGCCTGCGCCCACCGGCGCGGCGGCCCGAGCCACAGGCGTACGCGACAGCCGAGACCGGCCACACTGCAAGGGGAGACACTGCGCTCATGAGCGATGTTCTGGAGCTTCAGGACGTATCCGTGGTCCGCGAGGGCCGGGCTCTGGTGGACCAGGTCTCCTGGTCGGTCAAGGAGGGCGAGCGCTGGGTCATCCTCGGCCCCAACGGCGCCGGCAAGACCACCCTCCTCAACGTCGCGTCCAGCTACCTCTACCCGAGCACGGGCACCGCCACCATCCTCGGCGAGACCCTCGGCAAGCCCGGCACCGACGTCTTCGAGCTCCGCCCGCGCATCGGCATGGCCGGCATCGCCATGGCCGACAAGCTGCCCAAGCGCCAGACCGTCCTGCAGACCGTGCTCACCGCCGCCTACGGCATGACCGCCGGCTGGCGGGAGGAGTACGAGGCCGTCGACGAGCAGCGCGCCCGCGCCTTCCTCGACCGCCTCGGCATGACCGAGTACCTGGACCGCAGGTTCGGCACCCTCTCCGAGGGCGAGCGCAAGCGCACCCTGATCGCCCGCGCCCTGATGACCGACCCCGAGCTGCTGCTCCTGGACGAGCCGGCCGCCGGCCTCGACCTCGGCGGCCGCGAGGACCTCGTCCGCCGCCTCGGCCGCCTCGCCCGCGACCCCATCGCCCCCTCGATGATCATGGTCACCCACCACGTCGAGGAGATCGCCCCGGGCTTCACCCACGTCCTGATGATCCGCCAGGGCAGGGTCCTGGCCGCGGGTCCCCTGGAGCTCGAACTCACCTCCCGCAACCTCTCCCTCTGCTTCGGCCTCCCGCTCGTCGTCGAGCGGGTCGGCGACCGCTGGACGGCGCAGGGACTGCCCCTGTCCTGACCGCCCCGTGCGCCCTGTCCCCGGCACGGGTCACGGACCTACCATGACCGCGTGAACGACATCGACGCATGGGTGTGGTGGCTCGTCGCCGCGGCAGCGCTCGGAATCCCGCTCGTCGTGACCGCGATGCCGGAGTTCGGGATGCTCGCCGTCGGCGCGGTCGCGGCCGCCGTCGCCTCCGGAGTCGGGGCCGACCTCGTCGTCCAGGTACTCGTCTTCGTCATCGTCTCGGTCGCCCTCATCGCCGTCGTACGGCCCATCGCCGCCCGGCACCGCTCCCAGCGGCCCCAACTCGCCACGGGAGTGGACGCCCTGAAGGGCAGACAGGCCGTCGTGCTGGAGCGGGTCGACGGCAACGGCGGACGGATCAAACTCGCCGGCGAGGTCTGGTCGGCACGCGCACTCGACACCGGCCGCGCCTACGAAGCTGGCCAGGAAGTGGACGTCGTGGACATCGAGGGGGCCACGGCGATCATCATGTGACCCTGCCGACGCAAGTGGCCCGAACGTGCCCCGGGGCACGCGACGGTCTGTCAGACTCGACCAGCAAGATCTTCAACAGCCTCAGGATCAGCAGTCACCAGGGTCACCAGGGCCGACAGATTCCTTGGACATCCGCCGAAGGACTCAGGCGGAGAAGGGTACGCGGAGCCACGATGCAACCGGTCATCATCGTTCTGATCATCCTGGTGGTGTTGGTCTTCATCGCCCTGATCAAGACCATCCAGGTCATCCCCCAGGCCAGCGCCGCCATCGTCGAGCGCTTCGGCCGCTACACGCGGACGCTGAACGCGGGACTCAACATCGTCGTCCCCTTCATCGACACCATCCGCAACCGCATCGACCTGCGCGAACAGGTCGTCCCCTTCCCGCCGCAGCCGGTCATCACCCAGGACAACCTGGTCGTCAACATCGACACCGTCATCTACTACCAGGTGACCGACGCCCGCGCCGCCACGTACGAGGTCGCCAGCTACATCCAGGCGATCGAGCAGCTCACCGTCACCACCCTGCGCAACATCATCGGCGGCATGGACCTGGAGCGGACCCTGACCTCCCGCGAGGAGATCAACGCGGCCCTGCGCGGCGTCCTCGACGAGGCCACCGGCAAGTGGGGCATCCGCGTCAACCGCGTGGAGCTCAAGGCCATCGAACCGCCCACCTCCATCCAGGACTCGATGGAGAAGCAGATGCGCGCCGACCGCGACAAGCGCGCCGCGATCCTCCAGGCCGAAGGCGTCCGGCAGTCCGAGATCCTGCGCGCCGAGGGCGAGAAGCAGTCCCAGATCCTGCGTGCCGAAGGCGAGGCCAAGGCCGCCGCCCTGCGCGCCGAGGGCGAGGCCCAGGCCGTCCGTACGGTCTTCGAGGCCATCCACGCCGGCGACCCGGACCAGAAGCTGCTCTCCTACCAGTACCTCCAGATGCTCCCGAAGATCGCCGAGGGCGACGCCAACAAGCTCTGGATCGTCCCCAGCGAGATCGGCGACGCCCTCAAGGGCCTGTCCGGCGCCATGGGCAACTTCGGTGGCCTGGGCGGCGGTTCGGGCAGCGGAGGCACCTCCACGAGCAGCTCGGTCCCGGCCCAGGAACGCCGCGAGAAGCCGTCGATCGACTGACGGCGCCTTTCTGGTCACCGATCCGCACCCGCGCCCCCGAAAGGGGCGCGGGAACTGCCCGACCAGCCACGACGAACCGGTGGCCGGCGACGCGCACCAGCCCCTACGGCGAAGCCCTCACGCGGCGTCCAGCGCCAGCCACTCCGGCAGCGCGTCGAAGTCGTCCCGGGCCAGCGCCAGCAACATCGCGTCGGCCGGCGTCGGCTCGAACGGTGTCCGCAGCAGCGGCATCCCCGCCTGCTCCGGTGTCCGGTTCGCCTTGCGGTGATTGTCCTCCGCACACGACGCCACCGTGTTCAGCCACGTGTCCTGCCCGCCGTGCGACCTCGGCACCACGTGGTCCACGGTCGTCGCCCGCCCGCCGCAGTACGCGCACCGGTGCCGGTCCCGGACCAGCACGCCCCGCCTCGACCACGGCGCACGTCTTCGGAAGGGCACCCTCACGTATTGGCACAGCCTGATCACGCGGGGCGCCGGTATGTCCAGCGCGGCTCCGCGCATCCGCAGTTCGGGGTGGGCCTGCTCGACGACGGCCTTGTCCTGGAGCACCAGAACGACGGCTCGATTCAGCGTCACCGTCGACAGCGGCTCGAAGCTCGCGTTCAGCACCAGCGTGTCCCGCATACCAGCCCACCTCCCGTGTGCACCGGCCCACCCCCTGGCGGGCTGGGATCAACTCTGGCCGGGCACGCCGGGATGGACAACGCAATATCCGCCGCTCATCGCGGGGGCCGCCCCGCATCCCCTCCAGGCCCCCTGGCAACAAAAATGCCCGCCCCTGATCACTTCCAAGACCAGAGGCGGGCAAACGTTCCATGAACGTCCGATTGCTCAGTCGCCGGCGGGCACCTCGTACTCACCGACGAGCTGGGCACGCGCGATCGTGTGGAACCGCAGGTTGAAGCCCACGGCGGCGGGCGTCGCGTCGGCGTCCGGGCCGAGCTTCTCCTGATCCACGGCGTACACGGTGAACACGTACCGGTGGGGCCCGTCCCCGGCCGGCGGCGCGGCACCGCCGAAGTCCTTGCTGCCGTAGTCGTTGCGCGCCTGCACGGCACCCTCCGGCAGCCCCTCGAACGTGCCGCTGCCCGCACCCGCCGGCAGCTCGGTCACCGACGCCGGGATGTCGAACACCACCCAGTGCCAGAACCCGCTGCCCGTCGGGGCGTCCGGGTCGTAGCACGTCACGGCGAAGCTCTTGGTCCCGGCGGGGAAGCCCTCCCACCGCAGGTGCGGAGAGGTGTTGCCGGCCGCGTAGACCTGAGCGTCCTTGAGCGCCGCCCCCTCCTGGACGTCGTCACTCGTGACCGTGAACGACGGCACGGGCGGGTGGAAGTCATGGGGAAGCGGACGCCGCTTGAGCTCGGTCACCTCGGTACCTCCTGATCGTGTGGTGCAGAGATGACCGAGCCTAGAACCACTAGAACCAGTTCCGCTTGCTGCCGACCTCGGACAGCCACTGGTTGAGGTACGCCGGCCAGTCGGTGCCCTGGTAGTCGTTCAGTCCCACCGTGAACGACCGGAACGTGTCGCTGCCCTCGCTGAACAGACCCGGCTTCTTGTCCATCTCCAGCACGACGTCCATCGCCTGCGCGTCGGCCACGAAGCTCAGCTCGACCTGGTTCAGCCCGCGGTACTGCTGCGGCGGGAAGAACTCGATCTCCTGGTAGAACGGCAGCTTCTGCCGCGTGCCCCGGATGTGACCGCGCTCCATGTCCGCGCTCTTGAAGCGGAAGCCCAGCTGGATGAACGCGTCCAGGATCGCCTTCTGCGCCGGCAGCGGGTGCACGTTGATCGGGTCCAGGTCACCGGAGTCCACGGCACGGGCGATCTCCAGCTCGGTCGTGACCCCGATGTCCATCCCGCGCAGCGCCTGCCCGTCGATCATCGTGACCGGCGTCTCCCAGGGGATCTCCAGCCCGAACGGCACCGCGTGCACGGCCCCGGCCTTCAGCTCGAAGGCACCACCGAGCCGCACCTTCGTGAACTCGATGTCCTGCTTGTACTCCTGGTCGCCGCTCTCCACCTCGACCTTGGCCTGCAGACCGACCGACAGGCCCTCGATCTGCTGGTCGACCGAACCGCCCTGGATCCGCACCTCACCCTGGACGACACCGCCCGGAACGACGTTGACCTCGCTCAGTACGGTCTCCACCGAAGCTCCGCCGGCCCCCAGGCTCGCGAGCAGCTTCTTGAACGCCATGTCTCTCCCTCTCCAGGCTGTGTGAACCCTCGGTCCCTAGAAACGCGATCCGGCCGTGACCGGTTCCGCGCCCCACCCTGACAAGGCGGGCGTCCGCTGACCACCCCTGAGAACCCGCCCACCTGCGTTACGCTCGGACGGCATGATCGCGACCCCTGACCGTACGCCCCTGCCCCGGGAATTCTTCGACCGCCCCATCCTCGAAGTGGCCCCCGACCTCCTGGGTCGCATCCTCCTGCGGAACACCCCGGACGGCCCGATCGCCCTCCGCCTCACCGAGGTCGAGGCCTACGACGGCCAGAACGACCCCGGCTCCCACGCCTACCGAGGCCGCACGCCCCGCAACGACGTGATGTTCGGTCCCCCCGGGCACGTGTACGTCTACTTCACCTACGGCATGTGGTTCTGCATGAACCTGGTCTGCGGTCCCGAAGGCAGGGCGAGCGCCGTCCTCCTCCGCGCCGGCGAGATCATCGAGGGCGCCGAGCTGGCCCGCACCCGTCGGCTCTCGGCCCGCAACGACAAGGAACTGGCCAAGGGCCCGGCCCGCCTGGCCACCGCCCTCGGCGTGGACCGTGCCCTGAACGGCACGGACGCCTGCGGCACCGACGACGCCCCGCTGCGCATCCTGACCGGCACCTCCGTACCCCGCGACCAGGTGCGCAACGGACCGCGCACCGGCGTGGCCGGCGAGGGCGGCGTCCACCCCTGGCGTTACTGGGTCGCGGACGACCCGACGGTCAGCCCGTACCGCGCACACGTGCCCCGGCGCCGCCGAAGTTGACTCGTCCCTACGAGGCGCGTAACGTAGCCCGAGCCGCTGAACCGGGTACGGCGATCGCCTGCAGCCGGAGCGGCCAACCCACTACGACGATTCCCCTCGCGGGGCGGATTTCGGCATGTCCACATGCCTGGAATTCGACTCACCGACTCGATTATGAGGCGGCAGGGAAATCGGCTAACGTAGTGAATGTCGAAAGGCCGACGAGCGAAAGCCCGAAATCCTGGACAAATCCCGCCGACAGGGAATCAGGGCCCGAAAGGATCTGATAGAGTCGGAACCGCCGGAAAGGGAAACGCGGAAGCGGGAACCTGGAAAGCGCCGAGGAAATCGGATCGGAAAAGGATCTGATAGAGTCGGAAACGCAAGACCGAAGGGAAGCGCCCGGAGGAAAGCCCGCGAGGGTGAGTACGAAG
>NZ_JBVHWR010000008.1:0-67926 GCF_055564355.1 Streptomyces sp. NPDC029152
GGCAGATCGGCCACGTTCGCCTTCAACGCCGCCGGATTCATCGCCACCAGCACATCCGGCGCGTCCCCCGGAGTGAGGATGTCGTGATCGGCGAAATGCAGCTGGAAGGACGACACCCCCGGCAGCGTCCCGGCCGGCGCCCGGATCTCGGCCGGGAAGTTCGGCAGCGTCGACAGATCATTGCCGAACGACGCCGTCTCGGAGGTGAAACGGTCACCGGTGAGCTGCATACCATCACCGGAATCCCCGGCGAACCTGATGATCACCCGGTCCAGCCGGCGGACGTCCTTCGCCCCGACCGGTTTGCGCTGCTCTCCTACGACGGATCCGTCGGCCTGCTCCGCTGGGCTGCTGACCTGGCTGGTCACTGAACTGGACCTCCCTCGAGGCGGCTGTCCGGGGACTGGCCTCCCGTCGGCCATCCCAGGATCAACCCTACGTCTGCGAGGGTTGACTTCCAGTGGACATTCGCATGATGGACACGATCGGGAGGCGGCCCGGAACCCTGCCGGTCCACGGTCGCCTCGCCCCCGCACCGGTGCGGACGCTCCCCGGCCGTGCCGCGGTTTCCCCGGGGTCCGGCCGACGAGGTCCCGGGACCGAGGTCTCAGGAATTGAGATAGGTGAGCACGGCGAGCACACGCCGGTGATCGCCGTCGCTCGGGGACAGGCCCAGCTTCAGGAAGATGTTGCTGACGTGCTTCTCCACGGCCCCGTCGCTGACGACGAGCTGCCTCGCGATCGCGGAGTTCGTCCGGCCCTCGGCCATGAGCCCCAGGACCTCCCGTTCCCGCGGGGTGAGCCCGGCGAGCACGTCCTGCTTGCGGCTGCGTCCGAGCAGCTGCGCGACCACCTCGGGGTCGAGCGCCGTACCGCCCTGCGCCACGCGCACCACCGCGTCCACGAACTCCCGCACCTCGGCCACCCGGTCCTTGAGCAGGTAGCCGACGCCCCGGCTGGAACCAGCCAGCAGCTCGGTGGCGTACCGCTCCTCCACGTACTGGGACAGCACCAGCACGCCGAGCCCGGGGTGCGCCTTGCGCAGCTGCACCGACGCCCGCACGCCCTCGTCGGTGTGCGTCGGCGGCATCCGCACGTCCGCCACGACGACGTCCGGCAGCTCACCCTGCGCGTCCAGGTCGGTGATCGTCTTGATCAGCGCCTCGGCGTCACCGACACCGGCCACCACGTCGTGCCCGCGGTCGGTCAGCAACCGCGTCAGCCCCTCCCTGAGCAGCACCGAATCCTCGGCGATGACCACCCGCACCCTGTCCTCCACGCTCCTCGGCCCCCCACAGCCAGACTCCGTCCGCCCCACGGCCCGCGCGGCCCGTGCCGCGTCCACGAACCGTCCGTGCGACAGGTCCAGCATTCCAGTATCGGGGGCCGGATGCGTTCGTGGGCCGGGAGGAGACGGGAAGAAACGGGAAGAGGCGGGAAGAGGGGGGAGGCCGGACCGGGATTCGGACGCTCGGTGGCCGAATCCCGACCGCGCCGACCGGAGCCCGGGGGTACGGGGCTCGGGCCGGCGGTGTGTTCCGGGCGGCGGCGGCCGCTCAGCGGCGTACCGGCTCCGTCCGCCACGGCAGCTCCGCGGTCACCCGGGTGGGGCCTCCGGCCGGCGAGTCCACCACGAGGATCCCGTCCACCGCGTCGAGCCGCTCGGCCAGCCCCGCCAGACCGGAACCGGCGGACACCTCCGCGCCGCCCACGCCGTTGTCCACGACCTGGAGCATCAGCCGGTTCTCCACCCGCCAGACCTCCACGGCGGCCGCCGTGGCCCGCGCGTGCTTGCTGATGTTCTGCAGCAGCTCCGAGACGGTGAAGTAGGCGATGCCCTCGATCGCCGACGCCGGCCGCTCCGCCAGGTCCACCTCCACCCGCACGGGCACCGTGCAGCGCGAGGCCACCGAGGACAGGGCGGCGTCCAGGCCGCGGTCGGTCAGGACGGCCGGATGGATGCCGCGCGCCAGGTCCCGCAGCTCCTGCAGAGCCGTCTTCACCTCGCCGTGCGCGGCGCCCACCATGCGCGCCGCCTCCTGCGGGTCCTCCCGCAGCTTCTCCTTGGCCAGCCCCAGGTCCATGGCCAGGTTGACCAGGCGGGCCTGCGCCCCGTCGTGCAGGTCGCGCTCGATGCGCCGCAGGTCGGCCGCGGCCGTGTCGACCACGACCCCCCGGTCCGACTCCAGCTCCTCCACCCGCGTCGCCAGCCGCGACGGGCCGAGCAGCCCGTGCACCAGCAGCCGGTCCACCGTCGTCAGGGCCCGCACGATCCACGGCGTCGCCAGGGTGACCAGCAGCCCGACCAGCGCGGTCACGGTGATCTCGAAGGGGTTGTCGAGGTAGATCCGGTGCGTCTCGTCGCCGTACAGCTGGAGCCCGTCCTGACCGGTGTACGCCGGGAACACCCAGAACCACAGGGGATACGTCAGCATCGTCCAGCCGGTCGCCCAGAAGGTCACGGCGACGGAGAACGAGAACACCGCCCACGGGAACTGCAGCACCGCGTACAGCAGGCTCCGCCAGGACGAGCCGCTCTTGAGGACGGCCCCCATCCAGGCCATCGCGCCCGGCTTGCTCATCCGCAGCGGCTCCGGCGCGGCCACGTCGATCCCCAGCAGGCCGCGTGCCCGGGCCCGCTCCAGCGCCCCGAACCCCCGGCACCCGGCGAGCGCGGCGGCCAGCACCGGCACGCCCAGGAACGTCACCAGCAGCCCGGCGCCGAGCGACACCATCGTGACGGCGTACACGAAGAGCGTGATCCCGATCGGCAGGCCGAGCAGCACGAAGCCGAACTCCCGCCAGCTGCGGCCCTCGAACGGCGCCCGCAGCCCCGCCGGCAGCCGGTGCCGCCGCGAACCGGCGTCCGCGGAAAGACCGGCCCCGCTCCCGAGCCCGTAACCCTGTCCGTACTCCGTGGCCATCGGTGCCGTCCTTCTCCTCGACGTGTGGCTGTGCTGTCCTGACTCCACCCTCCTCGACCGCAGGTCCCCGGGCCATGGAGCCCGTCGGCGTCCTGGGAGGGGGGTTTTCCCCACCCCCGCCGGCCCGGCGTGCGAACGCCCCGGCGCGTGGGCGCCGGGGCGTGTCCCGGACCGGTCGGTCACCTCGTGCCGGGGGCACCGGCGGCGGCGCCGTCGGCGTCCGAGCGGTCGCGCCACGGCAGCTCGGCCGTGACCGTCGTCGGGCCGCCCTGCGGCGAATGGACCGCGAACAGGCCGTCGACGGCGCTCAGCCGCTCGGCGAGGCCCTTCATCCCCGTACCGCCGTCCAGCCGCGCGCCCCCGCGTCCGTCGTCGCCCACCTGCATGAGCAGCCGGTCGGCCGACCGCCACACCTCCACGGAGGCGGACCTCGCCCCGCTGTGTTTGCTGACGTTCTGCAGCAGCTCCGAGACGGTGAAGTAGGCGATGCCCTCGATCGCCGCCGCCGGCCGCTCGGCCAGGTCGACCGTCACCTTCACCGGCACCGTGCAGCGCGAGGCCACCGAGGACAGGGCGGCGTCCAGGCCGCGGTCGGTCAGGACGGCCGGGTGGATGCCGCGCGCCAGGTCCCGCAGCTCCTGCAGCGCCAGCTTCACCTCGCCGTGCGCCTCGTCGACCATCGCCGCCGCCGCGTCGGGGTCCTCCAGCAGCTTCTCCTTGGCCAGGCCCAGGCCCATGGCCAGGTTGACCAGGCGGGCCTGCGCCCCGTCGTGCAGGTCGCGCTCGATGCGCCGCAGGTCGGCCGCGGCCGTGTCGACGACCGTCCCCCGGTCCGACTCCAGCTCGGCGATCCGCCGCTCCAGCTCGTCGGACGGCGACAGCAGCCCGCGCACCATCGCCCGGTCCACGTTGGTCAGGCCCCGCGCGAGGAACGGCAGCACCGGCCACAGCACGAACAGCGACGTCAGCGTGACGGTGAAGGTGACGACGCCCCAGGGCAGCCGTATGAGCTGGTAGAGGACCGTGCGCCAGCCCACCGGGTCCTTCAGCGCCATCCACAGCTGTGCGAAGAACCCGCCCCGGTCCCGCCCCGGCAACCGGCTCGGCTCCTCCACCCGCACCCCGAGCAGCGCCCGGGCCCGAGCCCGTTCCATCCTGCCCAGCAGCCGCGCCCCGGTGAGCCCCGTCGCCAGCAACGGCAGCCCGATCACGGTGACCGTCAGCCCGAAACCGACGGCCAGCGTCGCCACGACGTACGTGAAGCCGATCAGCGCCACCGGAAGGTTCGCCAGCAGGTGGGCGATCTCCTTCCAGGTGTGCCGGTCGAGAGCGAAACGGGCCGGTGGCAGGCGGTCGCTGTCCGTCTCACCGGCGTATCCGGCGTGCGTCGAGGACGAGAGGCGTTCGGTCATACGGGTCAGCGTGCCGTGCGGCGCGGCGCGGCGCCATGAGGCGGACCGCCGGGCATCACCTGAGGAAAACCCCACCCGGGCGTCTCACGGTACGACGGGCTGCTTACCGTCTCTTTATCAGGCCCTAGACTCCCGTGCGTACACATCGTCGAACAGCAGCGTCCAGGGTCAGGGTTCGGACAGGGAGTGAGGGACGGACGTGCCGGAACCGACTGTCGGCATCGCGGCGGACTACTTCCAGACCTACTCGGTCGTCGGACTGCTCGCCGTCGTCGGCGTGCTCTTCGTGGCCGTGGCCTTCGGCGCCGGGCGTCTGCTGCGGCCCGTGGTCCCGACGCCCGAGAAGCTCCTGACGTACGAGTGCGGGGTCGACCCCGTCGGCGAGGGCTGGGCGCACACCCAGGTCCGCTACTACGTCTACGCCTTCCTGTACGTGATCTTCGCGGTGGACTCGATCTTCCTCTTCCCGTGGGCGACGGTCTTCGCCGACCCCGGGTACGGCGCGACGACGCTCGTGGAGATGTTCGTCTTCCTCGGCTTCCTCGCCGTGGGCCTGCTCTACGCATACAAGAAGGGCGTCCTGTCATGGACGTGAACCCCGAGCCCGTCCCGCTGCCCGAGCCGAAGCGGCTGGGCGCGCTGTCCCGGCTCGCCCCCGAGCCGATGAAGGTCGTCCTCAACTGGGGCCGCCGCTACTCCCTGTGGGTCTTCAACTTCGGCCTCGCCTGCTGCGCCATCGAGTTCATCGCCGCGTCGATGGCCCGCCACGACTTCATCCGCCTCGGCGTCATCCCGTTCGCGCCGGGGCCCCGTCAGGCCGACCTGATGGTGGTCTCGGGCACGGTCACGGACAAGATGGCCCCCGCCGTCAAGCGCCTGTACGAGCAGATGCCCGAGCCGAAGTACGTCATCTCCTTCGGCGCCTGCTCCAACTGCGGCGGCCCGTACTGGGACTCCTACTCCGTGACGAAGGGCGTCGACCAGATCATCCCGGTCGACGTCTACGTCCCCGGCTGCCCGCCGCGCCCCGAGGCGCTGCTCCAGGGCATCCTCAAGCTCCAGGAGAAGATCGCGCGGGAGTCGCTGGGGGAGCGGTACGGCACCTCGCCGCGCCCGTCGGCGGCCGCGCTGCAGAGCGACCTGGTGCGGCCGCCGGCTCCCACGTCGGCTCCCACGGCGGCTCCGGAGGAGGACCGATGACCGCGGCCGGCTGGCTGCCCGCCGATGCCGAGGAGCTCTTCGGGGCCGAGGCCACCGCCGAGGAGTCGTACGACCTCCTGACGGTGGACGTGCCGCCGACGGCCTGGATCTCCGCTCTGGAGACCGCCCGCGACCGGCTGGGCTGCACGTACTTCGACTGGCTGAGCGCGGTCGACGAACCGGGCACGGGCTTCCGCGTCGCGGCGCACGTCGCCGCCCTCGCACCGGTCCGCCGGCTGCTGGTGCGGACGACGGTTCCGCACGAGTCCCCGGTCCTGCCCACCGCCGTCACGGTCTACGCGGGCGCGGCCTGGCACGAGCGCGAGACGCACGAGATGTTCGGCGTCGTCTTCGAGGACCACCCCGCGCTGGACCACCTGCTGCTGCCCGAGGGCTTCGAGGGCCACCCCCTGCGCAAGGACTTCGTCCTCGCCGCCCGCGTCGCCAAGGCCTGGCCGGGCGCGAAGGAGCCCGGCGAGTCCGACCACGGCGGCCCCCGACGCCGTCAGATGCTGCCCCCGGGCGTCCCCGACCCCAACGAGTGGGGCCCGCTGAAGGGCCAGCTCCCCCCTGCCCCGGCCCGCCCGGCCCGGGGCGCCGCCCGCGCGGCGGGCGAACGTCCGGCCCGCCGCATGCGTACGGCCGCCCAGGGCTCCGTCGGCCAGACGGCCCCGGCCACCGGAACGCCGGACACGGAGACCCCGGCCGCCGGAACCCCGGCCACGGGGGCCCCGGCCACGGAGCCGTCGGCGCCACCGGCGTCCGTGCCCCGGCGTACGCGGAGCGCGAGCCAGGGTTCCGCGTCGCAGCGGCCAAGGCCGGCGGCCCCCGGGGATCAGGCGGACACACCCGGTGGGGAGGGCCGGGAGACCACCGGACCGCGCACACCGACCGCGCGCCGCGCCCGGAGTGCGAGCGAGGGCTCGGCGTCCCAGCGGACCGGCTCCACCGAGGACCGGTCCGACGCGGCCGGCCCGTCCGGCGCCGCGGGGGAGACGCCCGCTTCCGGCGAGACGCCCGCCGCCCCGAAGCCCGCTTCCGCGCCCCCGCGCAGTCCCGACGCACCCTGGCACCACGCCCGCCCGGCCTTCGACGAGCCCGCGGAACCTACCGGGGAGTCCGTGGAGCCCACCGACGAGCCCGTGGAGCCCACCGACGAGCCCGTGGAGCCCACCGAGGAGTCCGGCGGCCGGGGGAGCGTGGAGCGCGGGGAGAGCCCGGACACCGACGAGCAGCCCCCCGCCCGCCCGGAAACCCCCGACGACCGCCCAGGAGGCCCGCAGTGAACGACGCCCTCGACGTCACCCTGCGCCTCCTGGTCGTCTTCGTCGTCTTCCTCACCCTCCCCCTGATCGTCGGCCAGACCGAGCACAAGGTGATGGCCCACATGCAGGGACGCCTCGGCCCGATGTACGCCGGCGGCTTCCACGGCTGGGCACAGCTCGTCGCGGACGGCGTGAAGTTCGCGCAGAAGGAGGACGTCGTCCCGGCGGACGCGGACCGGCGCGTCTTCCAGCTCGCCCCCGCCGTGGCCCTGCTGCCGTACCTCCTCGTGCTCCTCGCCGTCCCCGTCGGCCCCGGCGAGGGCGCGGTGGGGCAGGTCGTCGACGCGGGGATCTTCTTCGTCCTCGCCGTCATGGGCGTCGGCGTCCTCGGCTCGCTCATGGCCGGCTGGGCCTCCGCCAACAAGTTCTCCCTCCTCGGCGGCCTGCGCACCGCCGCCCAGCTCCTCGCGTACGAACTCCCGATGCTGCTCACCGCCGCCTCCGTCGCCATGGCGGCCGGCACGGTCTCGCTCGTCGGCATCCTCGACGCCTTCGAGTGGTGGTGGCTGCCCTGGCAGATCGTCGGCGCGGTCGTCTTCTTCGTCGCCGGCCTCGCCGAACTCCAGCGTCCCCCGTTCGACATGCCGGTCGCCGACTCGGAGATCATCTTCGGCGCCTACACCGAGTACACCGGCCTGCGCTTCGCCCTGTTCCTCCTCGCCGAGTACGCCGGGATCGTCGTGCTGTGCGGCCTGACCACCGTCCTTTTCCTGGGCGGCTGGCACGGCCCCTGGGGCGCCGACGGCCTCGGCTGGGTCTGGACCCTGCTGAAGACCGCCGTCCTCGCCTTCGTCGTGATCTGGCTGCGCGTGACCTACCCCCGCCTGCGCGAGGACCAGCTCCAGAAGCTCTCCTGGACCCTCCTCGTCCCCCTCTCCCTCGCCCAGATCGCCCTCACCGGCATCGTCAAGGTGGTGATCCGGTAACCATGTCCCCCGTCCCCGGCTCCGGTCTGGCCAAGGGCCTGGCCGTCACCCTCCGCACGATGACGAGGAAGGCCGTCACCGAGCAGTACCCGGACACCCTGCCCGACCTCCCGCCCCGCTCCCGCGGCGTGATCGGCCTGTTCGAGGAGAACTGCACGGTCTGCATGCTGTGCGCCCGCGAGTGCCCCGACTGGTGCATCTACATCGACTCCCACAAGGAGACGGTGCCGGCGGCCACGCCCGGCGGCCGGGAGCGCAGCCGCAACGTCCTCGACCGCTTCGCCATCGACTTCTCCCTGTGCATGTACTGCGGTATCTGCATCGAGGTCTGTCCTTTCGACGCGTTGTTCTGGTCCCCCGAGTTCGAGTACTCCGAGACGGACATCCGCGACCTCACCCACGAGCGCGACAAGCTCCGCGAGTGGATGTGGACGGTCCCGGCACCGCCCGCCCTCGACCCCGGCGCGGAGGAACCGAAGGAACTCGCCGCCGCCCGCAAGACCGCCGACAAACTGGCCGCCCGGCAGGATGCGGCTCGGCAGGGTGCGGCCGAGGCGTCCGGGCCGGCCGAGGCGCACGCCGACGAGCAGGCCCGCGCCGCCGAGCAGCCCACCCGCCCGATGGGCGACTCCAAGCAGCAGACGGACCAGCCGAGGCCGGACCAGCCGGGACCGGGCCGGCCGGAGTCGGACCAGCCGAGGCCGGACCAGCCGGGACCGGGCCGGCCGGAGTCGGACCAGCCGAGGCCGGACCAGGAGGGCGGGGAATGACCCTCGCAGCGACCGCCGTCCGCCTCGCGGCGACGGACCCCACGACCACGGCCGCCGGATCCCACGGCTTCCTGTCCCCGACCGGCGTCGAGATCGCCTTCCTCCTCGTCGGCCTCGTCACCTTCGGCGCCGCCGTCGTCACCGTCACGACCCGGCAGCTCGTCCACGCCGCCCTGTGGCTGGTGGTGGCCCTCGGCGGCCTCGCCGTCGAGTACCTCCTGCTCACCGCCGAGTTCATCGCCTGGGTGCAGGTCCTCATCTACGTCGGTTCCGTCGTCGTCCTCATCCTGTTCGGTCTGATGCTCACCCGAGCCCCGATCGGCCGTTCCCCGGACGCCGACTCCGGCAACCGCTGGGCCGCCCTCACCGTGGCCGTCGCCGCCGCGGCGGCCCTGGTGTGGGTCGTCGTCGACGCCTTCCGGACCACGTGGATCGACCTGGACGGCCCGGCCGCCGGCTCCACCGCCGTCACCGGAGCGAGCCTCTTCCAGAACTGGGTCCTCCCCTTCGAGGCCCTCTCCGTCCTCCTCCTCGCCGCCCTGGTCGGCGCGATCGTCCTGTCCCGCAGGGCCAAGGCGGAACGAGCGGCCGGCGCCGTCGCCCCGACCACCACCCCGAACGGTGCCGGCAAGGACGGTGTCCGCTGATGCACCTCGCCTATCCCGCCGTCCTCTCCGCCCTCCTGTTCTGCACGGGTCTGTACGGAGTCCTCGCCCGCCGCAACGCGATCCTGGTCCTGATGTCGGTCGAGCTGATGCTCAACGCCGTCAACCTCAACCTGGTCGCCTTCGACGTCTGGCTCAGCAGGGCCGCCGAGGAGACCCTGCACTCCGGTCAGGCCCTGACCCTGTTCACCATCGCCATCGCCGCCGCCGAGATCGGCATCGGCCTGGCGATCGTGCTCGCCGTCCACCGCAACCGCGGCACCGCGGACATCGACCGGCTCCGCGACACCGCCGAGGGCCACGAGCCGGGCGGCCCCGACACCGACGCCCCCGCGACCGGCACGGCCGAGAAGGCTGAGGCCACCGCGTGACCACGACCACCCTCGCCGTACTGGTTCCCCTCCTGCCCTTCCTGGGGGCGGTGGCCGGCCTGCTCCTCGGCCGTACCGCACCCGGCTTCGTCCGCCCGCTCGCCGTCCTGCCCACGCTGGCGGCCGTCGTCCTCGCCGTACTGGTCGCCGCGCGCCAGGGCGGTGGCCGGCCCGTCGACGCCGCCACGGAACTGACACCCACCGGCTCGGTCCCCATCGAGCTCGCCTTGGACATCGACGGCTTCGCCGCCCTGGTGGCCGTCCTGGTCGGCTGCGTCGCCGCCTGCGTGCAGCTCTACTCGACGGGCTACCTGCGCGACGACCCGCGCTACCCCTCGTACGCCGCGCTCGTCTCCCTGTTCACCTCCGCCATGTTCCTCGTCGTCTACTCCGGCGACCTGATGGTGCTGCTGGTCGGCTGGGAGGTCATGGGCATCTGCTCGTACTTCCTGGTCGGCCACTACTGGGAGACCCCGGAGGCGCGTGCCGCCTCCCTCAAGGCCTTCCTGGTGACCAAGCTCGGTGACGTCCCCTTCCTCATCGGCCTGCTCGCGCTGGCCACCGAGACCGGCTCCTTCCGCATCACCAAGATCCTGGGCGCGGTGGCGAGCGGCTCGATCGACCACCCGACCCTGATCGCCCTGCTGCTCCTGGCCGGCGTGGCGGGCAAGTCGGCGCAGTTCCCGCTGCACACCTGGCTCCCCGACGCGATGGCGGGCCCGACACCCGTCTCCGCTCTCATCCACGCCGCGACGATGGTCGCCGCCGGTGTCTACTTCATCGCCCGGCTCCTCCCGCTCTTCGAGGCCTCCCAGGCCGCGATGGTCGTCCTCGCCGTCATGGCCGCCGTCACGATGACCGGCTCGGCGCTCGCCGCGCTCGCCCAGGACGACATCAAGCGCGTCCTCGCCTACTCGACCATCGGCCAGCTCGGCTACATGACCGGTGCCCTCGCCGCCGGCGACCGCGGTGCCGCCGTCTTCCACCTCCTCACGCACGGCGCCTTCAAGGCGCTGCTGTTCCTCGCCGCCGGCGTGGTCATCCACGCCGCCGGCACCAACTCGCTGGCCGCCATGTCCCGCATGCGCGACCTGCGCGCCCGCGTCCCGGACGCCTACTGGACGATGACCGTGGCGCTGCTCGCGCTCGCCGCGGTCCCCCCGTTCAGCGGCTTCTTCTCCAAGGAGGCCGTCCTCGTCGCCGCCGAGCACGCCGCCACCGGCCACACCGAGCACGCACCCGGCGCCGCGGGCTGGACCGTCCTGGTCGCCGGCCTGATCACCGCCCTGCTCACCGCCGCCTACGCGACCCGCCTGTGGCTGCTGGCCTTCCGAGGCCGGGGCACCGAGGCCCCCGACCACGGCAGGCAGCCGGTCGTCATGAACGCCGTGCTCTGGGTGCTCGCCATCCCCTCCCTCGCCCTCGGCGGACTCGCGTTCCGGCTGCTGCCCGACTGGTTCGACGGCGTCGACCTGACCCCGACCCTCACCACGTCCGTGCTCGGCACCGGTGTGGCCCTGGTCGGCGGCATCGTCACCTACGCGGCCTGGCGGCACACCACCGCGCTCGCCGCCCCCGTCCCGCTGGGCGCGGTCGCGGCCCACCCCGACGCCGACGCGGGCCAGGTCGAGGCCGAGGCCATCGCCAGCCACACGCCCGCCTACGGCGACGTGGCCTCCGCACCCGACCCGTCCGACCCCGGGCGGCTGCTGCTCGGTCCGCTGCACCGCCACGCGGCCGTCGGCTTCCACCTGGACGCCGTGTACACGGCCCTCTTCGTCCGCCCGGTCCAGGCCGGCGCGAGCCTCGTCCGGTTCCTCGACCGCGAGGTCGTCGACACCTACGTACGCGGGGCGGGCACCCTGCCCCGCTGGCTCGGGGCCGCCGTACGCCGTGCCCAGACCGGCAATGTGCAGACCTATGTGAGCGCGCTGCTCGCCGGCACCGTCGTCCTCGCGGTCGCCGCCGTCCTCGTCGCCACGGGAGCGTGAGCAGGCGTGATCGATATCAACGAGTCCGTGATGCAGTTCCTTCTGGCGTTCGTCGTCGTCGGCCCGCTCCTGGGCGCCGCCGCGGCTCTCCTGCCCGCCCCGCCCGGACTGAAGGGGAAGTCACCCGAGCAGGCGGTCCTGAGGCACGGCGTCACCGTGACCGGCGCCGTCCTCCTCGCCGCGATCGTCCTCGTGCTCGGCTTCGACCACGGCCATCCGTCGAAGATGCAGGCGAGCACGGACATCAGCTGGATCCCCGCACTCGACGTGCGCATCCACCTCGGCGTCGACGGCATTTCCCTCCCCCTGCTGGTCCTGACCGCGCTGCTGACCTTCCTGTGCGCGCTCTACTCGTACTTCAAGCCGCCCGCGGGCCCGAGCCCGAAGGCCTTCGTCGCACTGGTGCTCCTCCTCGAGTCCGGCACCCTCGCCACCTTCGCCGTCCTCGACCTGATCCTGTTCTTCCTCGCCTTCGAGACGGTCCTCGTCCCGATGTACTTCCTCATCGCCCGCTGGGGCGGCCAGGGGCGGGCCCAGGCCGCCTGGAAGTTCATCCTCTACACGCTGCTCGGCTCCGTCGTCATGCTGCTCGGCCTGCTCCTGATCGGCATCAGGGCGGGCACGTTCGACATGGTGGCACTCGCCACTGACAACGGCCGGTCGCTGACCACATCCATGCAGGTCATCGCCGTATTGGCGATCGGGATCGGGCTCGCGGTGAAGACGCCGATGTGGCCGCTGCACAGCTGGCTGCCCGACGCCCACACCGCCGCGCCGACCGTCGGCTCGGTGCTGCTGGCCGGCGTCCTGCTGAAGATGGGCACGTACGGGTTCGTCCGTATCCTCCTCCCGGTCGCCCCGGACGGTTTCCGCACCTTCGCGCCCTACCTCGCCGCCTTCGCCGTCGTAGGGATCATCTACGGTTCCCTGGCCTGCCTGGCCCTCGCCAAGCGGGGCGCGAAGGGCGACCTCAAGCGCCTCATCGCCTACTCCTCCGTCGGCCACATGGGCTTCGTGCTGCTCGGCATCGCGACCATGACCCCGACCGGCGTCAACGGCGCCCTGTTCGCCAACATCGCCCACGGCCTCATCACCGGCCTGCTCTTCTTCGTGGTCGGCGCCCTGAAGGACCGCACCGGCACCACCGACCTCGACACCCTCGCCGAGGAGTCCGGCGCCGCCCTGTACGGCAAGGCACCCCGCCTCGGCGGCCTGCTCGCCTTCGCCGCGGTCGCCTCGCTCGGCCTGCCCGGCCTGGCCGGATTCTGGGGCGAGATGCTGGCCCTGTTCGGCGCCTTCGACCCCCACGCCGACCTCAGCCGCCCCGCCTTCCTCACCTTCATGGCGATCGCCGCGTTCGGCACCCTGCTGACCGCCGCGTACATGCTGATCGTGGTCCGCCGCGTCTGCATGGGCGCCGTCCCGCGGGAAGCCCCGAAGCTCACCGACGTCCGCACGTACGAGTTCGCCGCCTGGACCCCGCTCGTCGCCCTCACCGTCGTCGCCGGACTGTGGCCCAAGACCCTGCTGGGGCTGACCGACCCGGCCGTGCAGCAGCTCCTCTCAGGAGGCACCCGATGAGCTCCCCGGCCCAGCCACTGGCCGAGCCCCTGGCGCAGAACCTCGTCCAGTCCGTGGACTGGCTCGCCATCGCGCCGCCCACCCTCGCGGCGGTCGTCGGGCTGGTCGTCCTCGTCGCCGACCTGTTCGTCGCGGACGCCCGCAAGGCGCTGCTCGGCTGGGTCGCGGTCGCCGGTCTCGCCGCCTCCGCGCTCATGCTGCTGCCCCTCGTGGGCGACGACCGCTCCACGTTCTGCCTCACCGGCGGCGCGGACGTGTGCAGCTACACCGCGGACACCTTCACCCTCGCCATCCAGTTCCTGGTCCTCGGCGGCGCACTCCTGGCCGCCCTGCTCTCGGTCACCGCCGTGAAGGACGCCGACCGGGGCCTGCCCGAGGGCGAGTACTGGTTCCTGCTGCTCTCCTCCGCCGCCGGCGCGGCCCTGCTGCCCGCCTCCCGCGACCTCGCGACCCTCGTCGTCGCCCTGGAGGTCGCCTCCCTGCCCGCCTTCGCCCTGGTCGGCCTGCGGCACGGCGACCGGCGCTCCTCCGAGGCCGCGCTGAAGTTCTTCCTTTCCTCGGTCACCGCGACCGCGGTCAGCCTCATGGGCATCAGCTTCCTGTACGCCTCCACCGGCACCCTGTACCTCACCCAGGTGGCCGAGCGCGTCCAGCACGTCGACGGGCAGCTCACCACGCTCACCCAGACCGGCGTCGTCCTCACCCTCGTCGGCTTCGCCTTCAAGACGGCCGCCGTGCCCTTCCACTTCTGGGTGCCCGACACCTACGTGGGCGCCCCGCTCCCGATCGCCGCCTACCTGTCCGTCGTCGGCAAGGCGGTCGGCTTCTCCGGCCTGATCCTCGTCACCGTCGTCGCCCTCCCGTCCTACGCCGACGCCTGGGGACCGGCCCTCGCGGTACTGGCCGCGCTCACCATGACCGTCGGCAACGTCGGGGCCCTGCGCCAGCAGGCCACGCGCGCGTACAGCGCGGTACGCCTGCTCGCCTGGTCGTCCGTCGGCCAGGCCGGTTACCTCCTGGTGCCGATCGCCGCCGCCGGATACTCCGACGACCCCGAGCGGTCGGTCGGCTCCACCGTCGCCTACGCCCTCATGTACGCCGCCGTGAACCTCGGCGCCTTCGCGGTGGCCGCACTGGTGGGCCGCACGAGGACGCTCAACCGCGTCGCCGACTACCGCGGCCTGTACGCGTCCCGTCCGCTGACCGCCCTGCTCCTGGCGTTCTTCCTGCTCTGCCTCGCCGGACTGCCGCCCGGCGTCATCGGCCTCTTCGCCAAGGTCACCGTCTTCTCCGCGGCCGTCGACGCGGGCCTCGGCTGGCTGGCCGTCGTCATGGCCGCCAACGTCGTCATCGCGCTCTTCTACTACCTCCAGTGGACGGCCCTGCTGTTCCGCGCGCCCGAGGGCGAGGCCGTGCGGCCCCGCCTCCCCGCCCCGCTCACGGCCGCGCTCACCGCGACCGCCCTCATCGCCGTCGTCCTGTCCGGAGCACCCCAGCTGATCCTCCGCTTCGCCGGCACCGGACTCTTCTGAGCGACAGCCGCGCATCGGCACGCGCGCGCGGGGCACCCGGCCCCCACGCGCGCGTGCCGCATACCGGGCCGTCACCCGGACGGACCACGCGCGCAGCCGTGCCCGCCGGGGAACCGGCGGGCGTCGCCTGGCGTTGACCAGTACGGAAGGGTCCACTGGACGTGACATCACGACACCAGGGGCGTCGAAGACAGGAAGCAACCACAGCGAGCGAGACAAGCAAGCAAAGGGTTCCCCTGCTGCACGACTTGGAGGGCGTACCGTGCACCGCCGGCACAACGGGCTCAGGACCGCAGTACTCCTCGGGGGACTGTCCGCGCTCATCATCGTCATCGGCAGTTTCTTCGGCCGAGCGGGTCTCGTCGTCGCCGTCCTCGTCGCCCTGGGCACGAACGCGTACGCCTACTGGAACAGCGACAAACTGGCCCTGCGCGCGATGCGCGCACGCCCGGTCAGCGAGTTCGAGGCCCCGGCGCTGTACCGCATGGTCCGGGACCTCTCCACGCAGGCCCGCCAGCCCATGCCGCGCCTGTACATCTCCCCGACGGAGGCCCCGAACGCCTTCGCGACCGGCCGCAATCCGCGCAACGCCGCGGTGTGCTGCACCGAGGGCATCCTGCGCCTGCTCGACGAGCGCGAGCTGCGCGGCGTCATCGGGCACGAGCTCAGTCACGTCTACAACCGCGACATCCTGATCTCGTCGGTCGCCGGAGCCCTGGCCTCCGTGATCATGTTCCTGGTCAACTTCGCCTGGCTGATCCCGGTCGGCCGGTCGAACGACGACGACGGCCCCGGCCTCCTGGGCATGCTGCTCGTCATGCTCCTCGGCCCGCTCGCGGCCGGCCTCATCCAACTGGCGATCAGCCGTTCGAGGGAGTACGAGGCCGACGCGTCCGGCGCCCAGCTCACCGGCGACCCGTTGGCCCTCGCGGGGGCACTGCGCAAGCTCGACGCCGGTACGAAGCAGCTGCCGCTGCCGCCGGAGCCCCGGCTCGAGACGGCCAGCCACATGATGATCGCCAACCCGTTCCGCCCGGGACAGGGGCTGTCGAAGATGTTCTCCACCCACCCGCCGATGGCGGAGCGAATCGCCCGGCTCGAGAAGATGGCAGGTCGACGGCTGTGAAGACCATACTCAATGTCATATGGCTCGTCCTCAGCGGTTTCTGGCTGTTCCTCGGCTACCTGGCCGCGGGCCTGCTGCTCTGCATCACGATCATCGGCATCCCCTTCGGCATCGCGGCGTTCCGCATCGGCGTCTACGCCCTGTGGCCCTTCGGGTACACGGCGGTCGAGCGCCGCGACGCGGGAGCGGCCTCCTGTATCGGCAACGTGCTGTGGCTCGTCCTCGCCGGCTGGTGGCTGGCCATCGGCCACATCGTCACCGGCATCGCGCTGTGCGTCACGATCATCGGCATCCCGCTGGGCATCGCCAACTTCAAGATGATCCCGGTCTCGCTGCTCCCGCTGGGACGCGAGATCGTGCGCACGGACCAGCCGTTCGCGGCCACCGGCGGCGCCCAGCGGACCGGTTGGTAGGCCCGGCGAGCCCCGGGGGAGGCAGCCGTTCCTCCACAGCCGCCAGGTTGTCCACAGGCCCGTGCGACGACCGGCGGCGGCTCGCATCATGAACCCATGACCGAGACCGATCAGTTGCCGGCCCAGACGTCGACCGAGCCCCGCAACACCCGGCCGGGGGAGGGATTTCCCTCCCCGAGCCGGTCGACAGGGCGAATCCGTCCCGCCCCCGTCGAGGCATCCGCACCCATGCCCCTCCGGCCGTCAGCGGCACGCGCGTGCGCCCTCCGGCGGGTCGCGCGGCCGGGCCGCCGGGCGGAGCGGTCCTCGGGAGGCGACCTACCGCCGGGCCGGCCGCCCCCGCACCGCGTACGCCACCACACCCACGGCCAGCACCCCCACTCCCGCGATCACCGAAACCGCCGGAAGGGAGAACGCCAGCACCACGCATCCGGCCAGCCCCAGCGCCGGCACGACCCGCGCCCGCGCCGTCGTGGCCGAGTCCAGCGTCCAGGCCGACGCGTTGGCCACCGCGTAGTACACCAGTACACCGAAGGAGGAGAACCCGATCGCGCCCCGCACGTCCACCGTGGCGGCCAGGACCGCGACCGCGGCGCCCACCGCCAGCTCGGCCCGGTGCGGTACCCGGTACCGCGGATGCACCGCGGCCAGCGCCGCGGGCAGGTGACGGTCCCGGGCCATGGCCAGGACCGTCCGCGACACCCCCAGGATCAGCGCGAGCAGCGAGCCCAGCGCGGCGACGGCGGCACCCGCCCGCACGACCGGCGCCAGTTCCGGCACGCCGGCCACCCGGACCGCGTCGGCCAGCGGCGCGGTCGCCCGGCCGAGACCCGCCGGACCCAGCACGGAAAGGACGGCCGACGCGACGCCCCCGTACACGGCCAGCGTGATGCCCAGAGCCAGCGGAACCGCGCGGGGGATGGTGCGCGCCGGATCCCGTACCTCCTCGCCGAGGGTCGCGATCCGCGCGTACCCCGCGAAGGCGAAGAACAGCAGCCCGGCCGCCTGCAGCACTCCGCCGGCGCCGCCCGGCAGCCCGACGTCCAGCCGCCCGGCGCCGGACCCCCCCGACCCCAGGCACACCACCACCACGGAAGCGAGGACCGCCAGGACCACCGCCACGATCACCCGCGTCACCCAGGCCGACTTCCGCACGCCGCCGTAGTTCACCGCGGTCAGCGCCACCACGGCCGCGACCGCCACCGCGTGCGCCTGCCCGGGCCAGACGTACGCGCCCACGGTCAGCGCCATGGCGGCGCAGGACGCCGTCTTGCCGACGACGAACGACCAGCCGGCCAGATACCCCCAGAACTCCCCGAGCCGCTCACGCCCGTAGACGTACGTGCCGCCCGAGGCCGGGTACCGGGCGGCCAGCCGCGCCGACGACGTGGCGTTGCAGTAGGCCACCGCGGCGGCCACGGCGAGGGCGGTCAGCAGCCCCGACCCGGCGGCGTGCGCCGCGGGCGCCAGGGCGGCGAAGATCCCGGCACCGATCATGGAGCCGAGCCCCACGACCACCGCGTCACCCACGCCCAGGGTGCGCCGCAGCTCCGAACCCGCAGGTGTCATGGGTCGCACCCTACTGATCGACGCAACCACCGGGAGGGGCCGGAACGTCCTCCCCGTCAAGAAGACGTGAACACACGCGGAGGTACGAGCCCCCCAGCGCTCGGACAGCGCGGGCACAGCGAGGAAGGGCAGGGTCACGGCATGACCGTCATCAGCTGGATCGTCCTGGGACTGTTGGCCGGAGCCATAGCCAAGTTCCTGCTGCCGGGCCGCGACCCGGGCGGCTTCATCGGCACCACCGTCATCGGCATCGCGGGCGCGTTCATCGGCGGCTGGATATCGGCCCGCTGGCTGGACCACCCGATCAGCAAGGACTTCTACGACGGCGCCACCTGGGCGGCGGCGATCGGCGGCTCGCTGGTCCTCCTGATCGCCTACCGCATCCTGTTCGGCAACTCGCGCGACTGAACGCGTCCGGACCGCACGGGCAGCGAGAAGGGTGGGCACCCGAGGGCGCCCACCCTTCGTCGTACACGGCTGTCGCACGCGGCCGGCTCAGCGGGACGCCAAGGGCGTCCGGCGGGTCACCGGTAGTTCACGAACTGCAGCGCGAAGTCGAAGTCCTTGCCCTTGAGCAGCGCGATCACGGTCTGAAGGTCGTCGCGGCTCTTGGAGCTGACCCGCAGCTCGTCGCCCTGCACCTGGGCCTTCACACCCTTAGGGCCCTCGTCGCGGATGATCTTCGCCACCTTCTTCGCGTTCTCCTGGGAGATGCCCTCCTCGATCGACGCGAAGATCTTGTACTCCTTGCCGGAGAGCTGGGGCTCGCCCGCGTCCAGAGCCTTCAGCGAGATGCCGCGCTTGATCAGCTTGGACTGGAAGACGTCGAGGACAGCGTTCACCCGGTCCTCGGAGTTGGCCTCCATGAGGATCTTGTCCCCGGACCACGAGATCGAGGCGCCCACGCCCTTGAAGTCGTAGCGCTGGGAGATCTCCTTGGCGGCCTGGTTGAGGGCGTTGTCGACCTCCTGCCGCTCGACCTTCGAGACGATGTCGAAACTGGAGTCGGCCATGTCCTGTGGCTCCTTGTATCTGGGTGCGTGTCGGGCCGCGTATCGGGTCCGTACCGGCATACGTGGGCGGCCGCCGAGCCCGGCAGGGGTCCTCGGCCGCATCCGGACAAGCCTAGCCACCCCCCGCCCCCGGGGTGGAGATCAATCGGGTGGCGAAGCACCCCTCCGTATCGGGTATTGTTTACGTCGTTGCCACGGAACACCGCCGCAAGACGGTGTGAAGGGCAGCGAACCCCGGCGGTGTGCCCGAGCGGCCAAAGGGAGCAGACTGTAAATCTGCCGGCTCAGCCTTCCCAGGTTCGAATCCTGGCGCCGCCACACGACCGAAAGGGTCTGTGACCAGCAGCAATGCTGATCGCAGGCCCTTTCGGCGTTCCTGGGCCCGACTTGATCGTCATGGGTGGTTTTTCCCAGTACGTCCCACCCTGGTTCGGGTGCTGACCAGTGCGTGTGGGGCAGGTGTGGGGCAGCTTCTGGGCGTTCTAGCTGCCATTCTTCAGCGCCCGCTCGATGCGGGCGTTCGCCGTGGCGGCGCCGCCGTCCAGGCACTTCGCGTACACCCGGAACAGCACGGCCACGCTGTGGCCGGCGCGAGCGGCCACCTCCTGCGGCTCCACGCCGGAACTGAGCCACGTGGACACAGCGGCGTGACGTAGATCATATGGCCGCTTGGCCAGCGATGACGCGCACTGAGCGGGCGTGAGGGCACGTGCGCGAGCTTCCGCCCACACCTCGCCGTATCCGGTGTCCTGGATGAGCCCGCCGCGCTGCGTGCGGAACAGTCGCCCGTCCGGCGCGACGCCGTACGCCGTGATGTGCCACCGCAGCAGGCTCACGAGGTCGGGCGGGATCGGCACGGTACGGACCGCTTTCCGGGGCCGGTGTTTCAAGCCCCGCCGGTCGTGCGCTTCGCCGTTGTCCGTCCAGGCCGACCCCGACCGCGGACGGGTCTCCCGGAGCCGCAGAGTTCCCCACCCTCGACGGGGCAGGTCGCAGTCTTGCAGGCGCAGGCCGATGACTTCCGCCGGCCGCGCCGCCGCGTAGTACATGCATCCGAAGAACGCGACCAGGCGGCGCCCACGGGCGCTCTGTGTCCGCACGGCGTCGAGCAGTGCGAGCGCCTGCCGGGGGTCGGGCACTGAAGCGGGGTCCAGCTCCTCGGCCACCTGCTCCGGGGCCTTCCACTGAACCTGCGGCAAGGGGTTGTCCGCCAGACGGCCGGCGTCGACGGCATAGCCGAGCGCGTTGTGGAAGATGGCCCGCTTCCGACGGATGGTCGACGCGGACGCCGTGGTGCCGTCCAGTTTCTTGGTCAGGGCGTCCAGGGCGGCGCGCACACGCATCCGGTCGGCCAACGAGGACGTGGGCAGGGACTTCCGCTCGAACCACGCCAGCACGGCGGCCACCTCGTCCGGCGGTTCCAGGTCGCGGCGGCTCACGTTGAACGCCCAGCTGTAGAGGGCCGTCCGTACCGTCTTGGCGTCGGCCATGCCCTTGGTGTCCTTGACGAGAGCGGGCGTGACGGTGGCCATCGCTTCCGCGAGCGTCCGGCGTGTCGAGCCGGGGGAGTGCTGCCACTTCATCTCGATGTACTCGCGGGCGTGCTGGTACCAGTTCACGTCGTTGCGCTGCCGCAGCTCGGAGAGCGGCACCCCGGTGGCCTCGTCGAACGGCTCGCCGTCGTGCGCCGCCCGCAGCAACTGAGCGCGCCGGCCCTCCGCCAGGGTCTTGGTGCGGAACGTCTCGGAGTGCGGGGTGTCGCCCGTCTTCCAGCGCAATTCCGCGGAGGACTGTCCACGATCCTTTCGCTGCCGGACGGACCAGATCCGAACGTCGTACGTCTTCCCCATCGGGGACCTTCCTGCGAAAGGGGCCCGGCATGAGCCGGGCCCCTGGGGCCGTGTCGGTGAGTCGATGCGATCAGTAGGCGGGGGAGTCCAGGTTGCTGAGCCAGTCGTCCAGGTCGTTGCGGCGGACCCGGAGGTGACCGTTGGGCAGCTTCACGAGTCGCGGCGCCTGCCCGCGGGCGCGCAGACGGTAGAAGGCGGCGCGGCTCATGCCGATCTCGTTGAGGACTTCGGGGAGCTTGAGCATCTTGGTGCTGGCCAAGGTGGTGACTCCTTCGCGGGGTGAAGACTCTCGGGGCCGTCTCAGAAGTCCGCTACATCCGCTACACCGCTACATCGCAGGTCAGCGGGTGGTTTTTTGTAGCGGAGGGGTGGCGTGTAGCGGCTACGCACGCGCTACGGCAGTGGCGGCGTAGCCGCTACACGCTTGGGTGCCGCTACAGATTCACCGGCTCTGAGCTGGGCTGTAGCGGCGTAGCGGCTGTAGCGGAGTTCTGGGGTGCGGGGCAGTAGCGGGCCCACGCGTCTTCCAGGTCCGAGGCGTGAAAGCCTTTGAGGACTCCGCCGGCGGTGCGGATGTTGCGGGAGCGGATCGGCTCGTTGTCGGCCGTCATGTACTCCCCGAGCATCCGGGACAGGCGCCGGCTGTCGAGCGGCTTGCCGTCCAGGTCGGCCCAGGGGGCGTCGTCCAGGGCGTTGAGCCGGTCGAGGATGGCGATGGTGGGCAGGCGGTCGATGCCGATCAGGACGTGGTCGCGCAGGTCGGTGAGCAGCCGGATACCGAGACTGTGCTTGTCGGTGTACTGCGAGGCGGTCACCAGCGTCACGCACGCTTCGCGAGCCCGTCGGGGCCAGTCGCCCCCGGCGGCGTCCGCGACGGCGAGCAGCGGTTCCCACACGTCGGCGGGCCGGTCGGTGACCCCGTCCGGCATCTCGGGCCAGGCCCCGACGACGGATCCGCGGGCCTGTTCCGCCCACTGCGCGAGCCGGTCGCGCAGCTTGTGCCCCTCGGCCTCGTGGACGCGGGCCCGGAACGGTTCCACACGTTCGTTGCGGGCTCGGCGGCGCATGCGGACGACGACCGAGCGGGTCAGGATCGTGTCCGGCAGCGAGCCGAGACCGGCGACCGCGACCGCGCAGTACGACGGGAAGGCTTGCACGGTCTGGTTCCCGCCGTCGCCGATGCACCGGTACGTGACCCCGGAGCGACGGTGTCCGGCGTTGAGAAAGCCGCGCAGTTCCTCGTTGTCCCCGGCCTTGGGACCAAAGATCGTGTCGATCTCGTCGAACAGGATCGTCGGCCGGCCGTCGGCTCCCGAGACGGCCCGGAACAGGGCGGCGGCGGACGCGTTGACGGCGACCATGGGGTGCGGCACGAGGGTTTCCACGATCTCCAGCGCCCGGGACTTGCCCGACCCCGGCTCGGGGGACAGGAAGGCGAGGCGGGGGGTGGAGTCGAAGCAGTCGAGCAGGTGGGCGTGCGCGTCCCACAGCGCGACGGCGACGTAGGCGGCCTCGTGCGGGAAGACGTTGAACCGGCGGTGGAAGGCTTCCACCTCGTCGAGCAGCGCGGCCCCGTTAATGGGGGTCATGCGGCGGTCCTCCCTTCACACGGTGCGTCGGGTGTGCTGGTGCAGAAGTGCTTGTGGGCGGCGTACTCGGTGACCAGCGCGGCCACGGCGTCCTGTCCGCGGGCGGTGCGGGTCTGGCCGCAGGGGCAGGCGTAGGCGGCGGTGGGGGCGGTGCCGTAGCGCTTGGACCAGCGGGCGCCGTCCCAGTGGTGGCGGTAGACCGGCGGGGCGTAGACACGAAGGCCGGGCCGCTCCGGCGTCGGGTCGGCACTGGGGCGTACGTCCGTGGCCGGGAACCGGTCAGAGCGAAAGGCAGTGACGACGCCCTGACGGGCGGCGCCTTTCGGCTCGCCTACGGCCGCCGGCGGCGGGGCCGGTCGGGCGGCGTGCGGGCCGGTGGGTGCGGTCGGTTGGCCTTCCAAGCGGGGGCGGCCGGGGGTGTTCATGCCGCCTCCCGGGGTCGGGCGGTGCGCAGGGAGCTGTCCAGGGCGCTGCGGATGGTGGTGCGGCACTCGGCCGCGGTCAGTCCCACGGCCTCCCCTGCCGCTTGGAAGGCGTCCTCTGCCACCTGGCGGGGGAGGTCGCCCCATGCGACGAACCGCCCTACCTTGAAGGCGCTGCGGTTCAGGGTGACGTTGCGCAGCCCTTCCGGGGCGGCAGCCACGTTCGCGCATTCGGCGTCCAGCGCCGCCACAGCCGCTCGGCTGCCGTTCACCGCCGGGAGCCTCAGCGACCTGGAAGGGCGCGCGGGGGCGGGACGCAGGACGGTCAGCAGCCACTCGGGCAGCGCGGCCGTCTCCGTGCCGGACAACGGCTCATAGGTGCCGGTGGGCAGGGTGCTGCCGGCGGCGACGACGTAGCCGCCCCAGGCGCGGGTGTCGACCGCGTCGGCGACCGTGCCCGCGGTATTGGCCAGCCGCACCCCGGACGGCACGGTGAAGTACAGGTGCTGCCCGCCGCTCGCGGTCCGGGTGCGGTAGGTGTCGGGGACGGCGTGTCCGGCGCGCTCGCAGAGCGCCTTGAAGGTCGTCGCGCCGCAAGGCGCGTCCACACTGCTGTTGTCCTTGGGCACGTCCAGGTCGACCACAAGCAGCCCGGAGGGGCCGGTGGCGATACCGACGTTGAACGGCGCCCGCGCCCACGCGGCGCGGATACGGTCGGGATCGGTGGTGGCCCGGTCCTCCCACTTGCGGTGTCCGCCGGCGCACGGCCCGGTGCTGGAGCAGGCCGTCTCGCCGTGCAGGGCGGGGCGCTTGGTGCCGGGACGGAGCGGGAAGACGTGCCAACCGCGTTCGGCCGCGGCCAGGGCGGCGCGCATCAGAGCCTCGCTCATGCCGCCACCCCCAGTGCGGCCGTGGCGAGGAACGCGGCGCCGATGTGCTCGGTGTAGGCGGGCGGGATGGCCTCGGTCAGTTCCTCGCGCACGTCGGTCCAGTCGATGCCCATCGCCGCTTGCAGCTCCGGGATGCTGGGCTTGCCGCCGCCTTTGCCGTACGCGGCCACATAGGGGCCGTCGTAGAAGCGGCCGTGCCGCCAGCCGCGCACCCGTCCCCGGTGCGGGACGTGCGCTGGCTGCGGAACGGTCCAGCCGCCAGCCTCGAAGTTGCGGTGACGGATGACTCCGAGACCGAACATCTCGCCGCACAGGGTCAGGTCTTTGCGGATCTTCGCGCGGCCGTTGGGCTGCTCGATCACGTACGGCAGGCCGGACGCGTCCAGCAGTTCACGTGTGGGGGCGACGAGGTCGACGTGCGTACGTCCCCAGCCCTGCGAGGCGTTCGTGCCCACCGTGAGCGCGCAGCCGTGCTGGCAGGGCGGGGAGGCGTGCACGAACGCGTATCGGCGGATCTCGCCCGTGGCGATGAGGTGGGCGAGGTGGGCGAGGGCGTCGCCTCGGTGGCGGGGGAAGGGGTAGTTGGGTCGGTCGGCGATGTCGCAGCCGTCGACGGCGAAACCGGCGCGGGCGTAGCCCATGGCGGCGCCGCCGGCGCAGCAGAACAGACCCAACAGGCGCGGCCGGTGGCTGCGCACTCGCCGGATGGTGGTGGGTTGCGTCATGCTGGGAGACCTCCACAGGTCAGGTGATGGCAGGTGGACAAGGGCGGCCCCGTGTTCTTGGCGGATCGGGGGCCGCCCTTGGCGTAGCGGTGAGCGGGTAACCGCTGAACCATGACGGGTCGTCAGCGAGCGAGTGGTGAGGCTTCTACCGCGCTGTGGCACCGCTACCGGTTCGTGCGGTGGCTGGTGGTGCTGGCCTATGCGGGTGTCGTGTTCGGGCTCGGTGCGGTGGTGTGGCATTGGGTGATGGGCAAGTCGTGGGACGACTCGTTCTCGTTCGCGCTGACGGTGACCGTGAGCGCGGTGGTCGGCCAGTGGATAGCCGCTGTCATCCTGCGGAGAGCCGGGCGCGGCGACGGCTGAGGATCAGCCGTGGAAGTGGTTGCGCTTGAAGACGGCCCGACGGATGTTCACCGTGGTCCCGCCCCTCTGGCGGCTCGCACTGAGCACCTGGACGGCGATCCATCCGCCGAAGATGACGGCGGCCAGGATGATGAGCTGACCGATGAACGCGGTCAGGGCGGCGATGAACGAGGTGAGCAGCAGCAGCCCGCCGCACACTGCGAGGAAGCCGACGCCTCCGAGGGCGACGTTCACCGCCGTCCGTGAGACGGCCGGCTTGACGGTGACCGGCTCGGGTCGGGTGGGGTCGATGGCGTAGCCGGTGACGACGCGGCCGTCGGGCAGGACGATGCTCGCCACCGCCGGGACCATGCCCGGCTGCACCGGCACGGCGACGGCGGGCGGTATCGGGGTCGGGCGGTGGACCTCCACGGCCCGCTGCGCGGGGGCGTGGTGGGTGTGGTCGGGGTACATGCGGAATCCCTTTCGGACGTGGGTCAGGGAGGCGGGGACACCCCCTGCTGGGGTGCTGGGGAGGGGCGTTTCGAGGGTCTGACCTGCATGCCTCCCTGACTCCCTGATGGATCATTTATGCAGGTCAGGGCCAGGGAGGCGGGTCAGGGAGGCGGTCAGGGAGTTCTCCCTTCCTCCCTGACCCGGCGGGGTGCGGCTCCCTGTCATCCGTCGGCGGAGGCGGAACCGTCGGTGTCGCGGTCGGCGAGGGCGCGGGCGACGCGGTCGCGGCCGACGACCATGCGGCCGTCGGACTTGTACGGCTCCGCGCCGGCGGCGTCCAGCACGCGCTTGAGGTCGATGAACGACCAGCCGGCGTAGGCGTCCGCGCTGAGTGCGGCGAGCCGGGAGATGACCTCCTGCGTCCGCACCCGGGGCGCGTCGCCGATGACGGCGGCGATGTCGGCGAGCGGGTCACGTTCCTCGCCGCGGTCGATGGCGTGCAGGGTGGTGACGCCGTCGCGCAGGGCCTTGGCCCGGTCGGTGATGGCCACGGCGGCTTCGTCGTCGATGTAGTGCGTGCGCACGGTGATGGACGCCTGTCCGGCGGGGATCTCGATGCCGTCGGAGGCGACGACCAGCGTGCCCTTGTCCAGGCCCTGGCGCAGCAGGTGCGGGGCGGCGCCGCCGTCCACGGCCTTGTCCCCGAGGGCCATGCGGGCCTGCGACTCGGTACCGAGTGCGAGGGAGGCGCGGGTGTGGGCGCCCTCGCGGACCAGCTTGGGGAGGTTCTGGTCGGTGGGGTCCTGGGTGCCCTCCCACAGCAGCACGTCGACCACCCGTCCCTGGTTGTGGACCTTGCGCACTGCCATGAAGTAGCGGGAGGTGGCCTTGGAGCCGCCGTAGGGGCGGCCGTCCTCGTCCTTGACCGGGCACATGAACGCCACCTGCGCTTCGTCCACGATGCCGATCAGCGGGGCGAAGACCGCGCTCGGGTCGCGGCGGCGGATCTCGATGCGCCGGTTCATCTCGTCTACCAGGCCCTCGACCATCTCGGTGGCCTCGATCACCTGCTCATCGGCCGGCCCCTGAATCAGGACGGTGGCGAGGCCGTCGAACATGGCCCAGTCACCGGCGCCTTTGAGGTCGGCGATCCGGAACTCCACCCGACGGTCCAGGCAGGCCCACAGGGCCAGCGCCCGCAGGGCGGCCGTCTTGCCCTGGTTGGACAGGCCGGTGATCAGCAGGTGGCGCTGGTAGAGGCTCAGCGCGGCGGCGTCGCCGCGCAGATCCTGCCCCCACGGCGCCCTGCCCTTGGCGTAATCGGCGGTCAGGGTCTCGTCGGTGACCAGCGGGGACGGGCCGATCGGCTCGTCCAGCGCCCCCGAGTCGGCGATCCACAGCCGCACCGTCCGCGCGGCCTGCGGGATGGTGATGAACACCTCGTGCTCGTGGCGGGTCAGGTTCTCGGCGAGCTTGCGCCGCCGGTTCTGCACTTCGACCGTGGACACCCCGGAGGGGAGGGTCACGTCGACTTCCATGCCGCATCCGGCGATCCGGATCGGCCCGAGCATGGACGCGCCGGCGTCGCCCATCTCCTTGATGGCGCGCGCCAGGGCGGGCACCCCGAGGTCGCGCAGGGCCTTGACCACGATGGACGGCGTGATCGGCTCCCCCTCACCGTTGCGCACGTTCGCGGGCAGGGCCCAGGCAGGGGCGGCGTGCTGGTTGCGGCCGACCGCCCACAGGGCGAGCAGCGCGAGGAACGGGCCGATCGTCAGCGCCGGCCCCCACACGATCTGCACGATCCGGATGAGCAGGGCGATGAAGTCGATCGTCGCCGACAGCGGCGTGACCACGTCCCCGACCTGTCCCGTGTTGATGGCCATGACGATGCCGAGGGCGACCAGGACGCCGACGCTCATGCCGGTGCCGACGGCCACGCCCTTGGCCGCATCGGCCGGGGAGTGGAGCAGGTCCATGCGGCGGTGGTGGCGGGCGGCGCGGAAGCGCGTCAGCCGCTCCTCCCACTCCTCGGCCGCCTCCAGGTTCCCCGCCGCCTCGGCGGCGCGGATCATGCGCTCGTAGCGGGCGCCGGTGCGGCCGTCCCACGCGCGGCGGGCCACGATCCGGCCGCCGTTGAGGGTGTAGAGGCCGTGCCGGGCCGTCGCCCGGACGACCGTCTTGGTCCGCTCGTGCGTGGCGACGTTCTTCACGGCGCGGCCGGAGCGGACCCACAGCGGCACGGGCCGGGCGGGCGGCGCGTCGGGCACGACGGTGAGCACGGTGGGTGCGGTTTCCGGGGGCAGGGGGTCGGTGGGCTTGTGGAGGTGGACGACGTTCTCGGACATGCTGGGAGTTCTCCTGACTGCCCCCAGCGGGGGCGGGAGCAAGGGGAAGCCGGGGTGGCCGGGTCCGTGGAAAGCGCGGCCACCCCGGTACTGAAACGGCGGGTCAGAACCAGCCGGACGACTTCTTGGCGGCCTTGGCGCGGGCGGCCTCGGTGAGCAGCCGCTGCCGCTCGGCGTGCAGGGCGGTCAGTTCCGCGGTCAGCCGCATCTCCGCGCTGTTGCCGGTGGCGTCCATGCGCTGCTCTTCACGGCCCGCGCTGCGGCCCCGGGCCACCTTGTAGGCGCCGCCGGCCAGGGCACGGGCCATCGCCCGGCGCTCACTGCCGGTCAGCGGCCACCACTCGCCCCGCCGTACGGCTTCCAGCTTCTTCGTGGTCGCCAGGATCTCGCGGTCCAGGCGGCGTATGTCGGCGTTGCGCATACGTGACTTCCCCTCGTGAGATTGGGCGGATTCGTTGAGGTCAGGTCATGCACCAGCCGGAGTCACACCCGGAGTCCCACTCGTCGAAGGGAAGAGTGTCGACGCCGTCCAGGATGGCCTTACGTAGCGGCCGGTTGAACCGGGTCAACCAGACGTGATCCTTGCCGAGTTCGTCGCGGCGGCGGTTGAGGAGTTCTTCGAGCCGGCACGCCTTCTCGAACAGCTCCGGCTCGTCCCGGCGCATGTCGTGCCAGGTCTCGGGCCGGTGGAAGGGGCAGAACCAGCACGACGATTTCGGCGGCACGGGAAGACCCGCGGCGCGAATGATGCGGGCGCAGTCGACGCGGCGGATGCCGCGTTCGAGCAGCGGGTATTCGATGCGCTCGTGCGGCTCGCAGCGCCGGTTGTTCGCCCGGTGGATCTCGTCCAGGCTGATCCCGATACCGACGGTGGCCGGCGCGGCCTTGGTGGCGCCGCGCCGTTTGAGTTCGTCGGCGATGACCTTGATCTTGAACTGGGCCGTGCAAGAGCGAGTGCCGGGGGCCCCGTTCGACATGCGCACCGGGATCTTCAGCGACCGCGAGCCCTCCCGGGTCAGGTCCTGGTACAGCGTGCGGACCTCACCGGAGCGCTTCATTACGCGGTCCAGCACGACCAGCTCAAGGCCGTGCTCTTGGGCGTAGGGGATGGCGTACTGGCGCAGGTAGGTGAGGGTGCCGGGGTATTCGGAGTCGTCCCCGACGTTCGCCATCAGGAAGGTGCGGTAGTCCAGCACACCCTGGGCCGCGAGGACCAGGGCGGCCGTGGACTGCACCCCACCGCCGAAGCTGAACGACTTCACCGTGCCCGTCGTGGTTGTCGTCATTCCGCCACCCCCAACGCGGTGCGGGCCCGCTCCGCGAGGATCGTGTCCCGCAGCGTCCGGGCGTTCGCCGGCGACGTGCGCACCTCCCGGCGGATGCCCTCCGCGGTCACCTTCGCGTCCGGCCAGTCGGCCGTCACCTTGCGTGCCTCGGCGAGTAGCTCGTCAGGGGTGCGCTTGAGCCGGGTCGACTTCGCCACCTCCGGGACACGGCCGGTGGCGCGGCGCGGTCGGGTCGATTCCGCAGCCACTGCGCGCCGCTCGATCGGAGTGACCGGCGCGACGGCGGGTGGGGCGATCGAGGGCACAGGCTTGGTGGGGAGGGTCGACTTCAGGAAGCCGACGGCCACCGGCCGGGGCAGCACGGTGACGTTCGGGGTGATCGGCTCGGGGGTCGATACTGGGAGGTCAGTCGTAGACCGTTTCGCCTCGGTTCCAGTTGATTCCTTCGTCTTCGTGACCACTGCCGGGGTAGGGGCGGGTCGGTGGTGGAGCACCTTGGCGACCAGATCGGAGCCGAAGTAGATCGACCCGACCGGCAGCGAGGTGGCCAGCAGCACGAGCGCCCAGTTCGCCGGGTCCCAGTCGGCCAGCCGTGACCAGTCGACCGTGCGGCCGTGCAGCTCGGGCACGAGCCCGTGCACGTAGTTGAGGACGAGCGAGGCGATCGTGTACGCCCCGAGCACCCGCAGGGCGAAGCGGCGGGCGTCGTCGGCGAGCACGAGGGTGGCGACCAGGGCGAGGGCCATCAGGCCGTCGACCACGAACGGGTACAGCGTCGCCGCCGTGGCGTCCGCGCCGACCGCGCCGGCGATGTCCCGCAGCGCGTTCCACGACACCCGGAACGCCATGGCAACCACGGCGACCAGCGCGAGCACCAGGGCGGCACGGCCCTTGCGGTGAAGGCTCATGCCGCACCCCCGGTGAGGCTCGCCCCGGCGGTGCGGTTGAGCAGCGCGACGCGGGCGGCGAGGGCGCGGCGGCGGGCCCGGCGGATGCGGCGCTCGTCCAGCTCGGTCGGCGTGCGGTCGAGGGTGACGATGTGCGCGTCGAGCAGGTCGACGTCCGCCAGGATGACGGGCATCTCCCGCTCGATCGCGTCCAGCTCCGCGTCCGTCGGCTCCATGAAGTCGGCGAACGCGGTAACAGCGTCCTGAACAGTGACGATGTGGTCCATTGGGTCGTGTTCCTCTCACAGGGTGGAACGGCCCGAACAGCGCCCCCGGAGTTGCCGCTCCGGGGGCGCGCGCCGTTGAAGTCGGAACATCCGGCTCCCCGCGCTCCCGCCCGTACGTCCTCACGCGGTGCGCGGAACGGACGGGCGGGAGAGGCAGCCGGCCGCAGCATCAGGGCTGCGGACGAGAACGGACCGAGTGGTCTTACTGGCGCCGCCGGTCGGTCCGTCGTAGCGGCGTCCAGATTCTTCGTTGACTGCGCATACAGGCCCCTCGTCCGGAAGCGGATGCGTATAGGTCTCCTTCGAGAACACGAGCTCTCGTTTCAGGCGTATGGAGACGTGACCTTTCGGTCTAAGCCCTCCCGAGTGCAAAGGGTCGGGTGCGCCCTCGGCCCGCCCTGTCCCGGGCCCCTTGGCGCCGCACTCAGAAGCGCGACGCCCGTTGCATGCACACCACGAATCGGAAGCGTCCCCGTATTTGGTGCGCACCAGAAGATTGCATCTGGTGCGCACCAGAGTCAAGGTGGTTCGCCATTTCGAGTGGCGGTCACTCCCTGCGGTGCCTCTTCAGGAGACCGCTTGAGGCAGGGTGTTCGGTAGCCAGCAGGGCTCAACTGCCGTCCTGTTAACCCCTGTTGACCTGCGGCAATGTGCGGCATGCTGAGAGGGTCAGTGAGGGCATCTACCGCCGGACGGTGATCTGTGAGCGCAGGACTTCGAAGCGCGCGGACGGCACGCGGCTGGTCTCAGGAGCGACTGGTTCATGAGATCGAGCAGTACGCTCGGCGCAACGTCACGGACGTCGCTTCGACCGCCAGTTTGCGGGTGTACGTGTCCGAGTGGGAGAACGGCAAGCGCACCATCTCCGACCGATACGCGCGTGTTCTGCGACAGCTCCTCGGCGTCACGGACGCAGAACTACGGGATAACGCCCCGGCGCCGCCAGCACCGACCGCAGACGGCTACGACGACCTTCTGAGCCGGATCGACTCGGCTAGCAGCGTCAGCGAGTCCATGGTGAAGACGTTCAACGACCAGACCGAGCTACTGCGCACCATGGACCGCCAAATGGGTGCCGCGGCATTGGTCGACCAGATGACCGGCCACCTTTCCGCCCTCGAAGACGCACTCAACTTCGCCGTACTGCCTGCCGCGCGTCGGCCCGTGGCACTCGCGCTCGCCGGCGCATCGACCCTGGCCGCGTGGCAGGCGATCGATTCGGGGGCGATCGAGCGGGCATGGCGGCACTACGAACTCGCGAAGCGCGCAGCGCGCGACGCTGAGGCACCCATGTACCTGGCCCACGCCATGGGTGAGCAGGCGTACGTGCTCTGCGAGGCGGGACGGCCAGCGCTCGCCGTCGACCTCGTGCGCGACGCGCGGCGCATCGTCGAGCAGTCCGGTTCCGCTCGGCTCTGGGCGTGGCTGTACGCCGCGGAAGCGGAGATGTGCGCGCACGCCAGAATGCCGGACGACTGCCGACGGGCGCTGGACGCGGCCATGGCAGTCATTCCGCCGGGCCCCGAGGACCGGGACCCAGACATGCTGAGCATCTTCCTGAACGGCGCCCACCTCACCCGGTGGCAGGGCAACGTGCTCGCCTTGCTCGGGGAGGAGTCGGCGGTCACCAGCCTTTACAGCGCGCTTGAGGTCATGGACCCGACCTTCGTGCGCGCCCGGGCCGGACTCCATGCTGACCTGGCCCAGGCGCATCTCATCCGAGCCGAGTACGACGACGCCGGCACACACCTGCGGCAGGCTCGCCTATTGGCAGGCCGGACCGGTTCGGTCCGGCAGCGCCGCCGCGTCGACATGCTCAGCGCGCGACTGTGACCCCTTGCGCGCGCCGATTGGCCAAGATGTGCAGCAGGGCAACGAGGGTGCCGGACCCCATCAGCTCACCGCGGGCCATGAGCCCGGGGATGTCCGATAGGGGAACCCACTCGATGTGGCCAGCTTCCTCCAGGTCGGTCGGTTCACCGACTCTCTCCGCCCCGTGGCCGACGAAGATTTCATGGGGCGAGTCGACCATGCCGACCATGGGCTGATAGCTCACGACGTGTTCCAGCGTCTTCGGGCGCCATCCGGTCTCTTCGACTACTTCCCGCAGCGCTGTGTCCGCCGGTTCCTCGCCGGCGTCGACAATGCCCCCCGGCAGCTCCCAGCCGAACTGCTGGGGCACAAAGCGGTACCGCCACATCATAAGCACGCGGTCCTGGTCGTCCAGAACGGCGGTGATGGCCACGTGGTGCAGCTTCACCACGTGATGCTCGAAGGACTCCATGCCGGGCGGTTCCACATCCCAGAGCTGTAGCTTCACCCACCGGTTGTCGTACAGGTTGCGCTCACCGTGGATGCGCCACGGCTCTACTCCTTCGGGGCGCCGGACGCTCACCGCGCCGGGCACCCGGTACGAACTGCGCCCCCGTACCTCCAATGCACCTTCGGTAACGAGACGTGCGAGCACCTGCCGCAGTGCCGTCCGACCGATGCCGAGTTCTTCGACTAGCGCGCGTTCTGAAGGAAGCTTGTCACCGGGGGAGTACTCGCCTGCGGCGAGTCGCTCCCGAAGCGTCTCGTAGACCTTGGTCGTCTTCGGTCCCATGCGCGGAGCACTCTCCGTTCTGCCGTGGTGCGTACCAGGGTAGGCGGAGAGCCATCTTGCCTCGGTTGCTGAAGCGGGCAGTGCACAACTTCCCTAGGGTTCTTCTGGCCGGGCGGGAGGGTCCGCGAGTAGGGCTGCAGCGTCACGTCGACCAGCTCGTGCAGCACGTGCCCACCAAGCGTGTGCCTCTTCGACTGCGCCTAGTGTCCTGAGCTCATGCCCGAGCACAACAGCAAACACAGGACCCTCAACTTCCATCCCTCGTTGCCACCAAATGCGAGCTTCGTCGAGGTTTCCGCTTTGGAAGAGCTTGAATCCAATACCTTGAGCTGCTAATGCGCCGCCTAGCTGTACTGCACGGTCCCACCATATCCGCGCTTCATCAGGGTCCTCCAAATTGTGAAGAGTATCCCCAATTATTGTAGCTGAAAATGCCCCGTCTATCTCTACAGCGCGTTCCCACCATTTCCGCGCCTCTTCGAGATCACCCTTAGTTGTTAAGGTTTCTCCGATAGTTATCGCGGTGGGCGTTCCGCCAATCTCTATAGCTCTTTCCCACCAAGTGCGCGCCTCGTCGAAATTTCCTCTATCGAATAGTTCTTGGCCGAGTACTGCAGCTGTCGCGCTCCCTCCGATTGCGACAGCCTGTCGCCACCAAAGTCGGGCCTCATCCAGGTCTTCGAGCTGTAGAAGTGTGTTGCCTATGCTCAGTGCTGTGGAGCTTCCCCCAAGCCCGACAGCACGCTGCCACCAGTCTCGGGCCTCGTCGAGGCTGCCATACTCGTAAACCCACCTGCCAATAATGGCACCACTACTGGCCCCGTCAATTTCGAGAGCGCGATCCCACCATGCGTATGAATCCTCGATTTGCCCTGTGAAATAGAGTAGAAGACCGAGTGGGGCTGCGACATTAGTTTCCCCGCCGTAGAAGGCTCTTTTCCAAGCATTCTCGGCGTGGGTGACATGCCCCTGTGTGTAAGCGGCCAACCCCAGTGTCGTACATGCACTTGGTGCAGCGTTCTCAGCAAGCAACGCCCATTGGCTGTCCGGGATGGGGGAGTCGTCCAAAATGCTATGGCGATGCTGAACGAGGATATCTGACACGCTGTAGCCGTCTAAATGCCCTATTGTTGCTGCGTAGGGTGAGATGGGTGCCGCAGAGCCGCGCACTGGTTCGCAAGCCCATTGCAAAGCATCAGTTAGCCACTCGGCATCGGCATGGGCCCGCTGGGCACCGCTCAAGTGCACTATTGCTAGGGACTCAAGCAGTTCGAGCGGAATCGGTTCGGGGTGCCCACAAACACGTGCATCCACTCCAGCGCTTATGAGGGCTGCTCCGTACGGGTTGGCGGCCTGCTGCCATCTGTCCATGAGTTCGGGAGCGGCGGCAAGGATCTCGGTTAGTCGAGCGCCATCTTGGTCTTGAGCTACCGCCTCTGCGATCCGAGGGTCTGCCTGGGATATATCCCTGGCGCGCTCTTGCTCGGCAGCGCTGAAATCTTTCAGTGTGAACTTACGTGCAAGTTTCAAAATTTCCCGGGAATCCCAGTCGAAATCTTGATCACTTTGTTGTGTGGGTGTGGCGCTTAGTCGGTCGTACTCGGTTGCCCATAGTGTCCCTATTAGGATCACAGGACGCTGGCGATCGATTAGGAGTTGCCTAACTGTCTCGCTCCGTAGACGTCCCGGACCAAGGAAAATCTGTGCCTCATTGATCCATATAACTGTACGTGTCAGGTCGGTGCCGCTATCGACCAAGCTCTTGATGTGTTCGGCGTTGGTGGGCATGCAAAGGCGCCACTCTGCAAGCACGGCCCTTATTGCTTCATAAGCACAGCGTGTCTTACCCGAGGCTGCAGGGCCGACTAGGAGTATGAATCCTCCTGTAGTGCTAGCCCTCCGGATTGCGGCGTGCAGATCCGCGTCGATGTCTCGGGGTATATATGTAGGGAGCTCTTCGGATAGCTCCGGGTTGGCCCCAGGGGGCAGAGGGATGGCGGGATGAATGCCCAGCAACGCGCGATCATCCATTTCGCCGACTGAGCGAAAATCTCCCTCCGCTCCGACAAGCGGTTGCCGCGCAGCCTCCTGCTGGCGCGTGCGCTCCTCAGCTAACTGTGCGTGTTGAGTCATGCTGTCGAGACGCGTCTGCATCAGGTGACTCGCGACAAGGAGAAACACGCCTCCAAGGGTGACCACGGCCGTGGTCACCCAAGCCGCCCCAGGCAGCTTCACGATGTTCAAAACTGCTGGCCCGACGGTGAAGAGTGTCACGCCCAGCAGCGGGCCGATCAGTGCGACCCATCCAGTCTTGCGCCACCGCATGCAGCAGATCATGCCGTAAGCCGCGACCTGCGTGCAGAGACTTGATGGGGTAGGGATGGGGCAAGGTGGTATGAACGCAGCGTTCCCCGAGCTCGGTGCGCTATGACGCGCAGACTGTAAATCTGCCGGCTCAGCCTTCCCAGGTTCGAATCCTGGCGCCGCCACGCGACCGAAAGGGTCTGTGACCAGCAGCAATGCTGATCGCAGGCCCTTTCGGCGTTCCTGGGCCCGACCTGATCGTCATGGGTGGTTTTTCCCAGTACGTCCCACCCTGGTTCGGGTGCTGACCAGTGCGTGTGGGGCAGGTGTGGACCCGCGTGGCCCATGGCCGTCCGGCCGTCTCATCGGCCCCCGGGCCCATGCGCCCTACGCTGGGGTCATGTCGTCGCGCCGCAGGACCTGCCCCGAGTGCCGTCGGGAGATCGCCGTCGTCGCCGGGCGCTTCGCGCGGCACGATCCGCCCGGGGCACGGGCCGCCGGTGCGCTCGTGTCCTGCCCCGGCTCCCGGCGGTCCGCCGAGCCGGACGCCGCCCAGCCCACGCTGGACGGTTACGTCGTCCCGGAGTTCCCCGGTCAGCTGCCCCTGTTCTGAGTGGCCGTCAGTTCCCGGCCACCGACTTCACCGCGACCGACACCGGCGCCGAGCCGCTGATCAGTTCGAGGGTCAGACCGGCCGTCGCCGGGGTGTCGACGAGTTCCGCCAGTACGGCCGCCACGTCGTCCCGGGGAACCGGCCCGCGGCCGGTGTGCGCCTCCAGGCGCACGAGGCCGGTGCCGGCGTCGTCCGTCAGCCGGCCGGGCCGCAGGATCGTCCAGTCCAGCGCGTCCTGCGCGCGCACGTACGCGTCGGCCTCGCCCTTGGCGCGCAGGTACGCGTCGAAGATCTCGTCCCCGGCGTGCTCCGGGTCGGCGCCCATGGACGACACGATCACGAAGCGCCGTACACCCGCCCGGACGGCCGCGTCCGCGAAGAGGACCGCGGCCGCCTTGTCCACCGTCTCCTTGCGGGCCGCCCCGCTGCCCGGGCCCGCGCCCGCCGCGAACACCGCCGCGTCCGCGCCCCGCAGCCGCTCCGTGACCTCCTCGGCCGAGGCCGACTCCAGGTCCAGCACGAGCGGTTCGGCGCCCGCCGCACGCAGATCACCGGCCTGCTCGGCCTTGCGGATGATGCCCGCCACCTCGTCGCCGCGCGCGGCGAGCAACCGCTCCAGCCGCAGCGCGATCTGACCATGACCACCAGCGATGACAATGCGCATGTCTTCGACCGTACGCCCCGACGGCAGCCCGCGCCGCACGACTTCGGTCACGCCCCGGCATGCCTCGCGGGTCCCGCGCCGGCGCGGGACCCGGCTCCCGTCCGGAGGGACCCGCACGGCGCCCCCCGGTGGAGAACCCCGGCCGTCCGCCCGGCTCCGCCCCGCACGGTCCCGGCCCCCGGGCCGGGTCCCCTGCGCGCCCGCTCGAGCCCGCCCCGCCCCTCAGGGCCGTTCCCCGCGACCCTGCCGGGGCAGTCCCGGCTCCGCCGGGGCCGTCGAGTCGCCGTACTCCCGCACCGCGCTCGTCCGGGCCACCACCCGCCCCCGGTGCACCACGATCCGGCCGTAGGCCAGCGACAGCGCGCCCGCGAGCCGGTCCCCGCGGACCGCGAGGAGCTCGGCCGGGAAGCCCGCCTCGACCCGCACCTCGGGCAGGCCCAGCGTGGCCCGTGCCGCTCCGCTCACCGCGTCGTAGGCATCCTCGGGCCGCAGCCCGTGGCGTGAGGCCAGCAGGTACGCCGCCTCCAGCGGGTCGCCGCGGCCGACCGGGTTGGACACGTCCCGTAGCGCCCCGCTCCCGGCGGCGACCCGTACCCCCGCGGCCCGCAACAGCCGTACCGGGGCGGTGCCCTCGCGGTGGTCGGCACCTCCGTCACCGCCCTGGGCGCAGGGGCCCTGCGGCAGGCACAGCACGGCGACTCCGGCGGCCGCCAGCCGGTCCGCGGCCCGGGAGGCCACGTCGGGGGGCAGGCGGCCCAGGCCGTCGCAGGGCCCGAGGGTCACCCCGGGGCGCAGTCCGCCCGCCATGGCCGCGAGCCGGGCCAGCCGCGCCGGGTCGGCGGCGTCCGTGTGCAGGTCGACGGGGCAGCCGTGCTCGGCGGCGACCTCCAGGACCGCCTCCACGTACCCGGCCGGATCGGGGTCCAGGTCCGGGCACCCGCCCACCGCGTCCGCGCCCATCTTGACCGCGTCCCGCAGCATCGCCAGCCCGTCGGCCCCGGCCACCCCGGTCAGCACCCTCGGCATGGCCACCGCCGTCAGCTCGGCCAGCCCGCGCAGCGCGCGCCGCGCCCGCAGTACGGCGACCAGGGCGCCCAGCCCCAGGACGTCACCCACCCGCACATGGGTCCGCAGCGCGGTCGCCCCGTGCCCCAGCTGGAGCAGGGCGGCCTCCGTAACCCGGCGCTGGACGTCCTCGGGCTCGTGGGAGACCGGGCCGGGGGCGTCGGCCGTGAGCGCCGTGTCGCCGTGGGCGTGGGGTTCGGCGGGGGCGGGCAGGAGCAGGTACCCGGTGAGGTCGACCCGCGTGCCGGGCCCGGACGGGTGGGCCACCGTCAGGCTGCCGGCCGTGCCGACCGCCTCGATGCGCCCGCCGTACAGCCGTACGTCCACGATCCGGCCGTCGGGGAGCCGCGCCCCCGACAGCAGCAGTGAGCCGTGGCCGGCCGGGCCCGGGGGGAAGGACGAGTGGGGCGGCTGCGGCCGGCTGTCGGGCATCGGGCTCCTCTGGACTCGGGACTGCGCAGTGGCGAACGCAAGATCACGCAGAGTGCGGTCGAGCCTAGGACGGTGATCCGCCCGTGGCGCGGAGGAGCGCAAAAGTCGTACCGGCGCCCGCCGCGCGCCGCACGGACCGGTGTGCCGGGGGGCGTCCGGGGGGTCCCGGGGGCGGGACGGGGCAGGGTCGGCGAAACGGATTTGGGCGAACGGCGGGCGACCGTGTAATGTCTTCATCGCTCGCCCCAATAGCTCAGTCGGCAGAGCGTCTCCATGGTAAGGAGAAGGTCAACGGTTCGATTCCGTTTTGGGGCTCTGGTGTGAGAGGTTCCCGCCGCGAGGCGGGGCCCGATCGCATCACAGCGGTGTAGCTCAGTCGGTAGAGCAAGCGGCTCATAATCGCTGTGTCACCGGTTCAAGTCCGGTCACCGCTACTTCTGGTAGCCGATTGCGGGGTCGGTCCTTCAATCGGCTACTCTTTCCTGCGTTAATACCATCAATCCGTTCGTCAAGGAGCACTCACGTGGCTGCCACCGACGTCCGCCCGAAGATCACGCTGGCCTGCGTGGAGTGCAAGGAGCGGAACTACATCACCAAGAAGAACCGGCGTAACAACCCGGACCGTCTTGAGATGAAGAAGCACTGCCCGCGTTGCAACGCGCACACCGCGCACCGCGAAACGCGATAAATCAGGCTCGTACGCGAGGCCGTCCCCGTAGTTTGGGGACGGCCTCGCGTCGTTGTGCCCGACGGTAGCCGCCCGGACAGCAGCAGTAGTCGCAGACAGCAGGAGGTTGCGAGCCCATGGCGCTCGACCAGTCGTTCGTGGGGCGGACCTATCCGCCCACCGCGCCCTACGAGGTGGGCCGGGAGAAGATCCGCGAGTTCGCGGAGGCGGTGGGGGACACCAATCCGGCGTACACGGACGCGGAGGCGGCGAAGGCGCTCGGCCATCCGGACGTCATCGCCCCGCCGACCTTCGTGTTCTCGATCACGTTCAAGGCGGCGGGCCAGGTCATAGAGGATCCGCAGCTCGGCCTGGACTACAGCCGGGTGGTGCACGGCGACCAGAAGTTCGCCTACGCCCGCCCGGTGCGGGCCGGTGACCGGCTCACCGTCACCTCCACCATCGAGGCGATCAAGTCGATGGCCGGCAACGACATACTGGACATCCGCGGCGAGGTCCACGACGAGGCCGGTGAGCACGTCGTGACCGCCTGGACCAAGCTCGTGGCCCGCGCGGCCGAGGAGGCGTGAGCACCCCATGACGCAGCCCCACACGCATCCCGCGACGGCGAAGGTCGCCTACGGCGACGTCGAGGTCGGCACCGAGCTGCCCGCGCGGAGCTTCCCCGTGGACCGCGCCACACTCGTGCGCTACGCCGGCGCCTCCGGCGACTTCAACCCGATCCACTGGAACGAGAAGTTCGCCAAGGAGGTCGGCCTGCCGGACGTCATCGCGCACGGCATGTTCACCATGGCCGAGGCGATCCGCGTGGTGACCGACTGGACCGGCGACCCGGGCTCGGTCGTCGAGTACGGCGTCCGCTTCACCCGGCCCGTCGTCGTCCCGAACGACGACCGGGGCGCCGTCGTCGAGGTCAGCGGCAAGGTCGCGGCCAAGCTCGACGACAACACCGTCCGCGTCGACCTCACGGCCACCAGCGGCGGCCAGAAGGTCCTCGGCATGGCTCGCGCGGTCGTACGGCTGGCCTGACGGGACGGCGCGCACGCGTGCACCGGTGTGTGCACGCGTGCACGTACGCTGGGGCCCGTGCAGGAACTCCACGACGCCCCCCTCGCCCCGCTGACCACCTTCCGGCTGGGCGGTCCCGCGACCCGGCTGATCACGGCCACCACCGACGCCGAGGTGATCGCCGCCGTCCGCGAGGCCGACGACACCGGCACTCCCCTGCTGCTCATCGGCGGCGGATCCAACCTGGTCATCGGCGACAAGGGCTTCGACGGCACGGCCCTGCACATCGCCACGCGCGGCCTCTCGCTGGACGGCACGACGCTGGAGCTCGCGGCCGGCGAGGTGTGGAGCGACGCCGTCGCCCGCACCGTCGAGGCCGGACTCGCCGGTGTCGAGTGCCTGGCCGGCATCCCCGGCTCGGCGGGCGCCACCCCCATCCAGAACGTGGGGGCGTACGGCCAGGAGGTCTCCGCCACGATCACCGAGGTGATCGCGTACGACCGCGGGAACCGCGAGACGGTCACCCTCGCCAACGCCGACTGCGCCTTCGCCTACCGCCACAGCCGCTTCAAGGCCGAACCCGAGCGGTACGTCGTCCTGCGCGTCCGCTTCGCCCTGGAGGACGCCGGCGGACTCTCCGCACCCCTGCGCTACGCCGAGACGGCCCGCGCCCTCGGCGTCGGACCCGGCGACCGGGTGCCGCTGGCCGTCGCCCGCGAGACCGTGCTGAAACTGCGCGCCGGCAAGGGCATGGTCCTGGACCCCGAGGACCACGACACCTGGTCGGCCGGGTCCTTCTTCACCAACCCGATCCTCACCGACGAGGAGTTCGCCGCCTTCCGCGCCCGCGTGGACGAGCGGCTCGGCGCGGACGCCGAGCCGCCCGCCTTCCCGGCGGGGGAGGGCCGGGTCAAGACCTCCGCGGCCTGGCTGATCGACAAGGCCGGCTTTACCAAGGGCTACGGCACCGGCCCCGCGCGCATCTCCACCAAGCACACCCTCGCCCTCACCAACCGCGGCGGGGCGACGACGGAAGACCTGCTCGCCCTGGCCCGTGAGGTCGTCGCCGGTGTCCACGAGGCGTTCGGCGTCACGCTGGTCAACGAGCCGGTGACGGTGGGCGTCAGCCTCTAGCGGGCCACGCCGGGCCGGGGCCGCGAGGGGCCCCGGCGGCTCAGTAGGCCACGCCCACGCCCTGCTTCACCGTCCCCGCGTCCGCGGTCAGGGCCAGCATCGCGTGGGCCACGTCGGCCCGTCCGATGAACCGGCCCTTGGCGGGGAAGCCGCCGACGACGGTCCGGTACCGGCCGGTGACCGGCTTGTTCTGCAGGCGCGGCGGCCGTACGACCGTCCAGTCCGTGGCGCTGCGGGCCAGCTCGGCCTCCATCTCCCGCAGGTCGGCGTAGATGTCCCTGAGGACCGTCGACACGATGCCGCGCACCCCGCGGTCCAGCAGCCCCGCGCCCTCCGGCTCCGGCCCGACCGGAGCGGCGCTCACCACCAGCAGCCGGCGCACGCCCTCCGCCTCCATCGCGCCGAGCACCGTGCGCGTCAGCCGGGCGGTGACCCCCGCGTCCTTCCGGCTGCGCGCGCCGAGCCCGGACAGCACGGCGTCCCGGCCGGCCACCGCGGGCCGCACCGCCGCCGGATCGCCCAGGTCGGCGCGGAACACCTCCAGGCCCTCGCCCGTGACCGTCAGGCGCGCGGGGTCCCGGACGACCGCCGTGACCCGGTGTCCCGCGTCCAGCGCCTGCCGGACCACCTCCTGTCCGATCCCGCCCGTGGCTCCGAAAACCGTCAGTCTCATGACGTGTCCGCTCTCCCGAGGGTGGGTGAGTGCTTACTCACCCCGGCTTCCTCTAGGGTGAGTAAGCACTCACCCGTCCGTCAAGCCCGGTTGGAGCCGCCATGCCGCCCGGCACGCCGACCCGCGAGCGCATCCTGGACGCCGCGCAGCAGCTGATGCTCACCCTCGGTCTCGCCCGCGCCACCACCAAGGAGATCGCCAGGGCGGCCCACTGCTCCGAAGCCGCGCTCTACAAGCACTTCTCCGGCAAGGAGGAGCTCTTCGTCCGGGTCCTCACCGAGCGGCTGCCCCGGCTCACCCCGCTGCTCGACTCCCTCGCCGCCGAGCCCGGCCGCGGCACCCTCCGGGAGAACCTCACCGAGATCGCCCGCCAGGCCGCCCTGTTCTACGAGCAGAGCTTCCCGATCGCCGCCTCCCTGTACGCCGAGACACAGCTCAAGCGGCGGCACGACGACGCGATGCGGCAGAGGGGGTCCGGGCCGCACGTGCCGATCCAGGGCCTCGACGCCTACCTCCGCGCCGAACAGGACGCCGGCCGGATCCGTGCGGATGCCGACACCTTCGCCGCCGCATCCCTCCTCCTCGGCGCCTGCGCACAGCGCGCCTTCGCCTACGACGCCGCCCCGGACGGCGGCCGGCCCCCGGCGGACGAGTTCGCGCACCGGCTCGTGGCCACGCTGCTGGGCGGAATCTCCGTTGCCGACGGGGCCTCCTGACCGGCACGCTCGGACCATGAGGCGTCCCCCATGCGGCTGAGACTCACCGAGTTCCGCCCCCGCACCGGCCCGCACACCCACCGTGTCGTCCAGCCGCGCACACCCCTGCGCCACACCTCGCTCCGCGACCCGGAGAACGCCTACGGCATGCTCGTGGGCGACCACGACGGCCTGAACAGGCTCGCCGGACTGTTCTCCTTCGCCGCCTGCTCACGCCGCACGATCGTGCACGTCCCGCTGCGCTACGGCGTACCGCCCGACGAGGGACAGGGCGACCTGGTCGACCTGGTGCTGGCGCACCCGGAGGCGGGCCTGCGCCCCACCCGATGGCCCGAGCTGCGCCGCCGGCTGGGACACGGCGCACCGCTCACCGTCCGGACCGACGAGGCCCGCACGGCCCGCGACGCACGGGCCCGGTCCGACCGCCCGCACGCCCGCGAGACGCTGCGGCACACCACGTACGCGCGCACGTACTTCCTCATCGGCGGGCGGAGCGCCTTCGCCTCCGCCGCGACCGCTCTCGCCGAGGCGGCCGGCCGGGGCCCGTGGCAGAAGGGCGTCACGAAGGGGCGCGCGGCCTTCGTCACCCGTCTGCACGGCGAACTGGCCCCGGACCCCGACCCGTGGCGGCACCCGGAGATCGTGATCGCCTTCAAGGCCTACCCGCCGTACGCCCACTTCAGGCGGCCGGGGCGCTGAGCCAGGCGTCGATCCCCGCCAGCAGCCCGTCCTTCACGTCCTCGGGCGCCGCCGAGCCCCGCACCGACTGCCGGGCCAGCTCCGCCAGCTCCGCGTCCGTGAAGCCGTGGTGCTCCCGAGCGATCTCGTACTGTGCCGCGAGCCGCGAGCCGAACAGCAGCGGGTCGTCCGCGCCGAGCGCCAGCGGCACCCCCGCCTCGAACAGGGTCCGCAGCGGCACGTCCTCCGGCTTCTCGTACACGCCGAGGGCCACGTTCGAGGCCGGACACACCTCGCAGGTCACCTGCCGGTCCGCGAGCCGCTTCAACAGCCGCGGGTCCTCCGCCGCCCGCACGCCGTGCCCGATCCGGTCCGCCTCCAGGTCGTCCAGGCAGTCTCGCACCGACGCCGGCCCGGTCAGCTCACCGCCGTGCGGCGCCGACAGCAGCCCGCCCTCGCGCGCGATCGCGAACGCCCGGTCGAAGTCCCGGGCCATGCCGCGCCGTTCGTCGTTCGACAGCCCGAAGCCGACCACGCCCCGGTCCGCGTACCGCACGGCCAGCCGGGCCAGCGTGCGCGCGTCCAGCGGATGCCTCATCCGGTTCGCGGCCACCAGCACCCGCATCCCGATCCCGGTGTCCCGGACCGTCGTCTCCACCGCGTCCAGGATGATCTCCATCGCCGGGATCAGTCCGCCCAGCCGCGGCGCGTACGACGTCGGGTCCACCTGGATCTCCAGCCAGCCCGAACCGTCCCGCAGGTCCTCCTCCGCGGCCTCCCGGACCAGCCGCCGGATGTCCTCCGGCTCCTGGAGGCACGACCGCGCCGCGTCGTACAGCCGCTGGAAGCGGAACCAGCCCCGCTCGTCCGTCGCCCGCAGCTTCGGCGACTCCCCGGCGCCCAGCGCCTCGGTCAGGGACTCGGGCAGCCGCACACCGTGTTTGTCGGCCAATTCCAGCAGGGTGGCGGGCCGCATCGACCCGGTGAAGTGCAGGTGCAGATGGGCCTTCGGCAGCTCAGAGAGATCACGTACGCGCTCCATTCCGTGATCCTGCCGCACGACACGCCCGGCCCGACAGCACTTTCCCCGTACGTGGTCTTGCTCGCACGAACAAACGGCGGAGGCCCACACCTCGACATCGAGGTGTGGGCCTCCGCCGAAAAGCGAGCCTCAGGCCTTGGCCTCCGCCAGCAGCTTCTGGATCCGGCTCACGCCCTCGACGAGGTCCTCGTCGCCGAGCGCGTACGACAGCCGCAGGTAACCGGGCGTGCCGAAGGCCTCGCCGGGCACCACCGCGACCTCGGCCTCCTCCAGGATCAGCGCGGCCAGCTCGACGGTGTCCTGCGGACGCTTGCCGCGGATCTCCTTGCCGAGCAGGTCCTTCACCGACGGGTAGGCGTAGAACGCGCCCTCCGGCTCCGGGCACAGCACGCCGTCGATCTCGTTGAGCATCCGCACGATGGTCCGGCGGCGCCGGTCGAACGCCTCCCGCATCTTCGCCACGGCGTCCAGGTCGCCGGAGACCGCGGCGAGCGCCGCCGCCTGGGCGACGTTGGACACGTTGGACGTGGCGTGCGACTGGAGGTTCGTCGCGGCCTTGACGACGTCCTTCGGGCCGATGACCCAGCCGACCCGCCAGCCGGTCATGGCGTACGTCTTGGCGACGCCGTTGACGACGATGCACTTGTCGCGCAGCTCGGGCAGGATCGCCGGCATGGACACCGAGGAGGCGTCGCCGTAGACCAGGTGCTCGTAGATCTCGTCGGTCAGCACCCACAGGCCGTGCTCGACGGCCCAGCGGCCGATCGCCTCGGTCTCGGCCTCGGTGTACACGGCGCCGGTCGGGTTCGACGGCGACACGAACAGGACGACCTTGGTCTTCTCCGTGCGCGCGGCCTCCAGCTGCTCCACGCTCACCCGGTAGCCGGTCGTCTCGTCGGCGACCACCTCGACCGGCACGCCGCCGGCCAGCCGGATCGACTCCGGGTACGTCGTCCAGTACGGCGCCGGGACGATGACCTCGTCGCCCGGGTCGAGGATCGCGGCGAACGCCTCGTAGATGGCCTGCTTGCCGCCGTTGGTGACCAGGATCTGCGACGGGTCGACCTCGTAGCCCGAGTCGCGCAGCGTCTTCGCGGCGATCGCGGCCTTCAGCTCCGGCAGTCCGCCGGCCGGGGTGTAGCGGTGGAACTTCGGGTTCTTGCAGGCCTCGATCGCGGCCTCGACGATGTAGTCCGGAGTCGGGAAGTCGGGTTCACCGGCGCCGAAGCCGATCACCGGTCGCCCGGCGGCCTTGAGGGCCTTGGCCTTGGCGTCCACGGCGAGGGTGGCGGACTCGGAGATCGCGCCGACTCGGGCGGAGACCCGGCGCTCGGTGGGAGGGGTTGCAGCGCTCATGGGTCCCATCGTTCCAGACCGGAAACCTCCCCGGCACACGGGTTTCACGGACTGAACAGGACCGGGTGCGGGCCTGAACGCCAGTCCGGATCCGCGGCGCGGACCGGGTGATCTCCGGCCGGCGACCGCCGGTGGAACGCCCCGCGGACCCTTTCTGTTCGACGCCCGGCCCGCGAGCACGTACACTCTCACCTCGTTGGCCTTCAGCGGGCCGCGCGCACTCGGTGCCCACGGGCATCCGGGCGGATGCGGTACGTTGGGGACACACAAAGGGTCGTAGCTCAATTGGTAGAGCACTGGTCTCCAAAACCAGCGGTTGGGGGTTCAAGTCCCTCCGGCCCTGCTACACACACCTTCGCCAGGATGTGTGCGCATGTACGTACAGCAATGCAACGCCGTGCGGCTCAAACCGGGCGCGGCACGGCCACGACCCGGAATCAGGTGAGGACGAGTGACGGACGCCGTGGGCTCCATCGACATGCCTGATGCCCAGGACGAGGCGCCGGACTCCAACAAGAAGCCCCGCAAGGGCGGCAAGCGGGCCAAGAAGGGTCCGCTGAAGCGTCTCGCGCTCTTCTACCGCCAGATCGTCGCGGAGCTGCGCAAGGTCGTCTGGCCCAGCCGTAACCAGCTGACGACGTACACCGCCGTGGTGATCATGTTCGTGGTCATCATGATCGGCCTGGTGACTCTGATTGACTATGGCTTCAGCCACGCCGCCAAGTACGTCTTCGGCTGAGCCGAGAGCGAAGGGCGCCGAGGTACCCGGCGCCCCTTTCGCGTGTTCCACCCCTATGTATCCAGGAAGAAGCAGCCACCGTGTCTGATCCGAACGTGAACGACGCCGTCGAGCCTCGCGGGGAGGCTGTCGAGTCCGTCGAGGACGAGCTCGGCATTGTCGAGGGCGCGGACAACGAGGACACCGAGACCTCCACCGAGGTCGAGGCTGCCGACGCCGTCGCCGAGGACGAGACCGCGGAGGACGCCGAGGCCGCGGAGGACGCCGAGGACGAGGCCGTCGACGCGGAGGACGAGGGTACGGAGGCCGCGGAGGCCGAGCCCGAGCTCGACCCGGTCGAGAAGCTCCGCCAGGAGCTGCGCGTCCTGCCCGGCGAGTGGTACGTCATCCACACCTACGCCGGTTACGAGAACCGCGTGAAGACCAACCTCGAGCAGCGCGCCGTCTCGCTCAACGTCGAGGACTACATCTTCCAGGCCGAGGTGCCGCAGGAAGAGGTCGTCCAGATCAAGAACGGCGACCGCAAGACGATCCGCCAGAACAAGCTGCCGGGTTACGTCCTGGTCCGCATGGACCTGACGAACGAGTCCTGGGGCGTCGTCCGCAACACCCCCGGTGTCACCGGCTTCGTGGGCAACGCCTACGACCCGTACCCGCTGACGCTGGACGAGATCGTCAAGATGCTCGCCCCCGAGGCCGAGGAGAAGGCCGCCCGCGAGGCCGCCGAGGCCGAGGGCAAGCCGGCTCCGCAGCGCAAGGTCGAGGTCCAGGTGCTGGACTTCGAGGTCGGCGACTCGGTCACCGTCACCGACGGCCCGTTCGCCACGCTGCAGGCCACGATCAACGAGATCAACGCCGACTCGAAGAAGGTCAAGGGCCTCGTCGAGATCTTCGGCCGCGAGACCCCGGTCGAGCTGAGCTTCGACCAGATCCAGAAGAACTAGCACTTCTTCGGACGTACCGCTTCCGACCAGGTCAGGCGAACGCTCGCGCGTCGTCTGACCTGCTCGGTTTTTGGCCGCGCATCCATACCCGTTATCGTTGTGCGGTATGCCTGTCTCCGGGTCGCTCCGGATGCGGGCAGGACCCGAATCGAAAGGACCCGGAGAGCTATGCCTCCCAAGAAGAAGAAGGTCACGGGGCTCATCAAGCTCCAGATCCAGGCCGGTGCCGCCAACCCGGCTCCGCCGGTCGGCCCCGCGCTGGGTCAGCACGGCGTCAACATCATGGAGTTCTGCAAGGCCTACAACGCCGCGACCGAGTCGCAGCGTGGCTGGGTCATCCCGGTGGAGATCACGGTCTACGAGGACCGCTCCTTCACCTTCATCACCAAGACGCCGCCGGCCGCCAAGATGATCCTCAAGGCCGCGGGCGTGGAGAAGGGCTCCGGCGAGCCGCACAAGACCAAGGTCGCGAAGATCACGCGTGACCAGGTCCGCGAGATCGCCACTACCAAGATGCCCGACCTCAACGCCAACGACCTGGACGCCGCCGAGAAGATCATCGCCGGCACCGCGCGTTCCATGGGCGTCACGGTCGAGGGCTGACCTCCACCCCCGTAAGCAAGCAGAAGTGGCAGGGCCTGCTCGGCCCGGACCACGACTCCTAAGAAGCCAACAGGAGCAGTAGTGAGCAAGCGCAGCAAGTCTCTCCGCGCTGCGGACGCCAAGGTCGACCGGGACAAGCTCTACGCCCCGCTCGAGGCCGTCCGTCTCGCCAAGGAGACCTCCACGACCAAGTTCGACGGCACCGTCGAGGTCGCCTTCCGCCTGGGTGTCGACCCGCGCAAGGCCGACCAGATGGTCCGTGGCACCGTGAACCTCCCGCACGGCACCGGTAAGACCGCCCGGGTCCTGGTCTTCGCGACCGGCGACCGTGCCGAGGCCGCGCGTGCCGCGGGCGCCGACATCGTCGGCGCCGACGAACTGATCGACGAGGTGTCGAAGGGCCGTCTGGACTTCGACGCCGTCGTCGCCACCCCGGACCTCATGGGCAAGGTCGGCCGCCTCGGCCGCGTGCTCGGTCCCCGTGGTCTCATGCCGAACCCCAAGACCGGCACCGTGACCCCGGACGTCGCCAAGGCTGTCAACGACATCAAGGGCGGCAAGATCGAGTTCCGCGTCGACAAGCACTCGAACCTGCACTTCATCATCGGCAAGACGTCGTTCGACGACACCAAGCTGGTGGAGAACTACGGCGCGGCGCTGGAGGAGATCCTCCGTCTGAAGCCGTCCGCCGCCAAGGGCCGCTACATCAAGAAGGCCGCCATCAGCACCACGATGGGCCCCGGCATCCCGGTCGACTCCAACCGCACCCGCAACCTCCTCGTCGAGGAGGACCCGGCCGCGGTCTGAGCCGACGGCTCGCCCCACCGGTTCACGGGCCCCGCACCTTCCGAGGTGCGGGGCCCGTCCCCGTCTCCGGACGGGGCTTTTCCGGTACGGGGGCCGGGCGGCCGGGTTAGCGTGCGGGCAGGCGACGCGCACAGGGGTGGGACGACATGACGAGCACGACGGCACGCCGTACGGCCCTGACGACCGCGGTGACGGCCGTGCTGGCGTGCCTGACCGCCTGCATGCCCTCCGGCCCCACCGAGGACGACCCCGTCCCGTGGGCGGAGCCGCTGCGCGCCGTGCAGCGCGCCACCGGCCGGGCGGGCTCGGCGTGGGTCACCTCCACGACCGTCGTGGGCGACGAGCTGTCCCTGGAGGCCGCGGGCGCCCTCCGCTGGAGCGACGGTCTCACCGGCACCCTGACGCTCACGTACACCGGCGGGACGACCGCCGACGCGATGCGCCGGCTCGGCATCACCTCCATGGAGGCCCGCTACCTGCCCGACGCCTACTACGCGAGGATGGGCGACGCCTTCGCCGCCCGGGCGGGCGGCAGGCACTGGATCAAGTACGTGTACGCCGACCTGGAGAACCTCGGCGAGGACGCGGGCGCCGGCTCGGCGGACCGGATGCGCGACACCGCCCCGGACGAGGCGGTGGAACTGCTGCTCGCCTCCGACGACGTGCACGAGGTCGGCGAGGAGACGACGCGCGGGCGGTCCACCACGCACTGGTCCGGCACGGTGGACGACGGCACCGGACGGACCGTCGACATCTGGGTCGACGGACAGGACCTGCTCGTGAAGAAGACCGAACGGGGACGGACGGAGGCGGGGGAGCTGTCCCAGACCGCCTACTACAGCGACTACGGCGTCCCCGTCCCCGTCGAGCGGCCCCCGGCCGCCGACACGGCGGACTTCAAGGAACTGCTGAAGACGCCGGACGACGGCTCCTGACCCGGAAATCACGAGATCATTCGAACCGCCTCGGATACTCTCGCGTCCTTGTCGTGTGACGGCTGTCCACTTCCTGTGTCCCGTGGGGGAATCCATGACGAAGACTTCTGTGCGCGTGCCCGTGGGCGCGGGCCTGGCCGCGCTGCTGCTCGCCGCCGGAGCGGTGGGCTGTTCCAAGGATGAGGGGACGGACAAGTCCCCCGAGATGACGCCGGCGGCGGCCGTCGCCAAGGCGGCGAAGAACACGGAGGACATCAGCTCCCTCCGCTATCGCATGACCGGCAAGACGCCCGAGGAGGGTCGCGTCGAGGCCGAGGCCGAGATGCAGCTCAAGCCCGCGGTCGCGATGACCATGAAGATGAAGGCGCCCGACCGGGGCGTCGACGCGACCGCCGAGATCCGCCTCGTCGACAAGGCCCTCTACCTCAACGGCGGCGCCGAGGCGGCCAAGGAGATGGACGGCAAGAGCTGGATCAAGTTCGACCTGTCCGCGATGGGTGCCGACGAGGAGCTCAACCAGCTCGGCAGTGCCTCCCAGGCCGACAAGAACCCGGCGGCCGAGTCCACCTTCCTCACTGGCGCCGAGGACGTGGAGAAGGTCGGCACCGAGACCGTCGACGGCGTGAAGACCACGCACTACAAGGGCTCCGTCACCCTCGACGCCCTGGAGAAGTCCCTCGCGGACGAGGACGAGGCCACCCGGGACCAGCGCCGCAAGAGCATCGAGCAGTACAAGAAGATGGGCGTCGACAAGCTCACGATGGACATGTGGATCGACGGCGACGACCAGGCCAAGCAGTTCCGCATGCGCGGCGACGCCGCCAAGGGCCCGCTGGACATGACCGTCACCTTCCTCGACTTCAACGAACCCGTGAAGATCACCGCCCCGCCGGCCGGGGAGACGGCCGACCTGGCCGAGATGATGCAGGAGGGCCAGACGGGCTGAGACCGGCCGGGTCGCCGTACGGGCGGATTTGCTTGAGACTGCCCCGTTCACGTACGCTCCTACAGAAGCCAAAGACCGCTGGTCGTTGCCGTGTGCTCGTGAGAGGGCACGGTGGCCGAAGGATCCGCTGAACTGCGGACGACCCGCGTAGGTGACAGTGGATGAGCTCCCGCACTGCACGCCTCGAGCGTGTACGGCCGGTCGAGCCACGCCCCGTGCGCCTGCGCCGGGGCGTTTCGTTTTCCCCAGTCCTCCTTCGGGTCCGCGCGGTCCGAATCACCCGGAAGGAGGCCGAGGCTCTATGGCGACGCCCGAAAAGGCTGCCGCGGTTGCCGAGCTGACGGACAAGTTCCGCAGCTCCAACGCCGCCGTGCTGACCGAGTACCGCGGTCTCACCGTGGCGCAGCTCAAGACGCTGCGCCGGTCGCTCGGTGAGAACGCCCAGTACGCCGTGGTGAAGAACACGCTGACCAAGATTGCGGCCAATGAGGCCGGGATCACGCTCGACGACCAGCTCTTCGCTGGTCCGACGGCCGTCGCCTTCGTCACCGGTGACCCGGTGGAGTCGGCGAAGGGTCTGCGCGACTTCGCCAAGGACAACCCGAACCTCGTCATCAAGGGCGGTGTCCTTGACGGCAAGGCGATGTCCGCCGACGAGATCAAGAAGCTCGCGGACCTCGAGTCCCGCGAGGTTCTGCTCTCCAAGCTGGCGGGTGCCTTCAAGGGCAAGCAGTCCCAGACTGCTCAGCTCTTCCAGGCGCTCCCCTCGAAGCTCGTCCGCACCGTGGACGCGCTCCGTGCCAAGCAGGACGAGCAGGGCGGTGCCGAGTAACTCGGCTCGCTTTACGGCTCTCGCCGCCTGAGGCGAGAGCCGATGCGGGCCCGACGTACGCCCGCCTCACCCCGTACATCCGGCACCTGCCGAATTAGTGGAAGGACCGCCATCATGGCGAAGCTCAGCCAGGAAGACCTGCTCGCCCAGTTCGAGGAGATGACCCTCATCGAGCTCTCCGAGTTCGTGAAGGCCTTCGAGGAGAAGTTCGACGTCACCGCCGCCGCCGCCGTGGCCGTCGCGGGCCCGGCCGGTCCGGCCGCCCCGGCCGAGGCCGCCGAGGAGAAGGACGAGTTCGACGTCATCCTCACCGGCGCCGGCGACAAGAAGATCCAGGTCATCAAGGTCGTGCGTGAGCTGACCTCCCTGGGTCTGAAGGAGGCCAAGGACCTCGTCGACGGCACCCCGAAGCCGGTCCTCGAGAAGGTCAACAAGGAGACCGCCGACAAGGCCGCCGAGTCCCTCAAGGGCGCCGGCGCGTCGGTCGAGGTCAAGTAAGACCTCACGGGTTCCTCGGGACCTGTAACGCGCAAGCACCGAAGAGCGATCATCCATCCGGGTGGTCGCTCTTCGGCGTTCCGAGGGTCCGGCAGCGGCTGCCTTGCACGGCTGACGGCGGAGAGTATGGTGATCTTCGTCGTGCCGTCTCGGGGGCCCTGAGAGTCCCTGGACGGCAGCCGGTTTGGACAAGGGGGGCCTTGACGAACCGCACGCAGCGCGCAATTCTCAGGACGCGTCGTCACAAGGATCCGAATCCGAGGCATGGATCCACGGCGAAGAGGGCAGTATCACGGTGCGTTGAGGGCGAGGCCTTGCCGCAGGTGGTGAGTACAACGAGGAGCGGACACGGTTCGGGAAACCCGCACTGGACATCAGTGGGCCAAGTGGCTACACTGTCCCTTTGCGCTGCCTGTTAGCTGCCCCCTGCCCGTCACCAGGGGTCTACCCTCGCCCGAGCACTGACGACCAGAGCACGTCTGACCTGGCTCTTCAGCCACATCAGACACTCCCTGTCTCCGTGTGAGGAAGAGGGGCCGGTACGCGCGTAGTGAGTCCGAGCCCTCGGAAGGACCCCCTCTTGGCCGCCTCGCGCAATGCCTCGACCGCGAATACGAACAACGCTGCCAGCACCGCCCCGCTGCGCATCTCCTTTGCAAAGATCAAGGAGCCCCTCGAGGTTCCGAACCTTCTCGCGCTGCAAACCGAGAGCTTCGACTGGCTGCTCGGCAACGACGCGTGGAAGGCTCGCGTCGAGTCGGCTCTGGAGTCCGGTCACGACGTCCCCACCAAGTCCGGTCTGGAAGAGATCTTCGAGGAGATCTCCCCGATCGAGGACTTCTCCGGGTCGATGTCGTTGACGTTCCGCGACCACCGTTTCGAGCCTCCGAAGAACAGCATCGACGAGTGCAAGGAGCGCGACTTCACGTACGCGGCCCCGCTCTTCGTCACCGCCGAGTTCACCAACAACGAGACCGGCGAGATCAAGTCCCAGACCGTCTTCATGGGCGACTTCCCGCTCATGACGAACAAGGGCACCTTCGTCATCAACGGCACCGAGCGTGTCGTGGTGTCCCAGCTGGTCCGCTCGCCGGGCGTCTACTTCGACTCCTCCATCGACAAGACGTCCGACAAGGACATCTTCTCCGCCAAGATCATCCCGTCCCGGGGTGCCTGGCTGGAGATGGAGATCGACAAGCGCGACATGGTCGGTGTGCGCATCGACCGCAAGCGCAAGCAGTCCGTGACCGTCCTCCTCAAGGCCCTCGGCTGGACCACCGAGCAGATCCTCGAGGAGTTCGGCGAGTACGAGTCCATGCGCGCCACCCTGGAGAAGGACCACACCCAGGGCCAGGACGACGCGCTGCTCGACATCTACCGCAAGCTGCGTCCGGGCGAGCCCCCGACCCGTGAGGCCGCGCAGACGCTGCTCGAGAACCTCTACTTCAACCCCAAGCGCTACGACCTCGCCAAGGTCGGCCGCTACAAGGTGAACAAGAAGCTCGGCGCGGACGAGCCGCTGGACGCCGGCGTGCTCACCACCGACGACATCATCGCCACCATCAAGTACCTGGTGAAGCTGCACGCCGGTGAGACCGAGACGGTCGGCGAGTCGGGCCGTTCGATCATCGTCGAGACCGACGACATCGACCACTTCGGCAACCGCCGCATCCGCAACGTCGGCGAGCTGATCCAGAACCAGGTCCGTACGGGTCTCGCCCGTATGGAGCGGGTCGTGCGCGAGCGCATGACCACCCAGGACGTCGAGGCGATCACGCCGCAGACCCTGATCAACATCCGGCCGGTCGTCGCCTCCATCAAGGAGTTCTTCGGCACCAGCCAGCTGTCCCAGTTCATGGACCAGAACAACCCGCTGTCGGGGCTGACGCACAAGCGTCGTCTGAACGCCCTCGGCCCGGGTGGTCTCTCCCGTGAGCGGGCCGGCTTCGAGGTCCGCGACGTGCACCCGTCGCACTACGGCCGCATGTGCCCGATCGAGACGCCGGAAGGCCCGAACATCGGTCTGATCGGCTCGCTCGCCTCGTACGGCCGGATCAACCCGTTCGGCTTCATCGAGACGCCGTACCGCAAGGTCGTCGACGGCCAGGTCACCGACGAGGTCGACTACCTGACCGCCGACGAGGAGGACCGCTTCGTCATCGCGCAGGCCAACGCGCCGCTGACCGACGAGTTCCGCTTCGCCGAGAACCGCGTGCTGGTCCGCCGCCGCGGCGGCGAGGTCGACTACGTCCCCGGCGACGACGTCGACTACATGGACGTCTCGCCGCGCCAGATGGTGTCGGTCGCGACCGCCATGATCCCGTTCCTCGAGCACGACGACGCCAACCGTGCCCTCATGGGCGCGAACATGATGCGTCAGGCCGTCCCGCTCATCAAGAGCGAGTCGCCGCTCGTCGGCACCGGCATGGAGTACCGCTCCGCGGTCGACGCCGGCGACGTGGTCAAGGCCGAGAAGGCGGGCGTGGTCCAGGAGGTCTCCGCGGACTACATCACCACCACCAACGACGACGGCACGTACATCACGTACCGCCTGGCCAAGTTCGCCCGTTCCAACCAGGGCACCTCGGTCAACCAGAAGGTCATCGTCAACGAGGGCGACCGGGTCGTCGAGGGCCAGGTCCTCGCCGACGGTCCGGCCACCGAGAACGGCGAGATGGCGCTCGGCAAGAACCTGCTGGTCGCCTTCATGCCGTGGGAGGGTCACAACTACGAGGACGCGATCATCCTGTCGCAGCGCCTCGTGCAGGACGACGTCCTCTCCTCGATCCACATCGAGGAGCACGAGGTCGACGCCCGTGACACCAAGCTCGGCCCCGAGGAGATCACCCGGGACATCCCGAACGTCTCCGAGGAGGTCCTCGCCGACCTCGACGAGCGCGGCATCATCCGCATCGGTGCCGACGTCGTCGCCGGCGACATCCTCGTCGGCAAGGTCACGCCCAAGGGCGAGACCGAGCTGACGCCCGAGGAGCGCCTGCTGCGCGCGATCTTCGGCGAGAAGGCCCGTGAGGTCCGTGACACCTCGCTGAAGGTGCCGCACGGCGAGATCGGCAAGGTCATCGGCGTCCGCGTCTTCGACCGCGAGGAGGGCGACGAGCTTCCCCCCGGTGTGAACCAGCTGGTGCGCGTCTACGTCGCGCAGAAGCGCAAGATCACCGACGGTGACAAGCTCGCCGGCCGTCACGGCAACAAGGGTGTCATCTCGAAGATCCTGCCGATCGAGGACATGCCGTTCCTGGAGGACGGCACCCCGGTCGACATCATCCTCAACCCGCTGGGTGTCCCGTCCCGAATGAACCCGGGACAGGTCCTGGAGATCCACCTCGGCTGGCTCGCCAGCCGCGGCTGGGACGTCTCCGGCCTCGCGGACGAGTGGGCGCAGCGCCTCCAGGCCATCGGCGCCGACCAGGTCGAGCCCGGCACCAACGTCGCCACCCCGGTCTTCGACGGTGCGCGTGAGGACGAGCTCGCAGGTCTGCTGCAGCACACCATCCCGAACCGCGACGGCGAGCGCATGGTGCTCCCGTCCGGCAAGGCGCGGCTGTTCGACGGCCGCAGCGGTGAGCCGTTCCCGGACCCGATCTCGGTCGGCTACATGTACATCCTCAAGCTGCACCACCTGGTCGACGACAAGCTGCACGCCCGCTCGACCGGCCCGTACTCGATGATCACCCAGCAGCCGCTGGGTGGTAAGGCCCAGTTCGGTGGCCAGCGCTTCGGTGAGATGGAGGTGTGGGCGCTGGAGGCTTACGGCGCCGCGTACGCCCTCCAGGAGCTGCTGACCATCAAGTCCGACGACGTCACCGGCCGCGTGAAGGTCTACGAGGCCATCGTCAAGGGCGAGAACATCCCTGAGCCCGGCATCCCCGAGTCCTTCAAGGTGCTCATCAAGGAGATGCAGTCCCTGTGCCTCAACGTGGAGGTGCTGTCCTCGGACGGCATGTCCATCGAGATGCGCGACACCGACGAGGACGTCTTCCGCGCTGCGGAGGAGCTCGGCATCGACCTGTCCCGGCGCGAGCCGAGCAGCGTCGAAGAGGTCTGACGGGAGTTTCGGCGGGCCTTGAGCGATCAAGGCCCGCCGGCCCCAGGACCCCCGATTCAGACCCCAAGACTTACAACCCTGAGAGGGATTGACGCATAGTGCTCGACGTCAACTTCTTCGACGAGCTCCGGATCGGTCTGGCCACCGCTGACGACATCCGTCAGTGGAGCCACGGCGAGGTCAAGAAGCCCGAGACCATCAACTACCGCACCCTCAAGCCCGAGAAGGACGGACTCTTCTGCGAGAAGATCTTCGGTCCGACCCGGGACTGGGAGTGCTACTGCGGCAAGTACAAGCGCGTCCGCTTCAAGGGCATCATCTGTGAGCGCTGTGGCGTGGAGGTCACGCGCGCCAAGGTGCGCCGTGAGCGGATGGGCCACATCGAACTGGCCGCCCCCGTCACCCACATCTGGTACTTCAAGGGCGTCCCGTCGCGCCTGGGCTACCTGCTGGACCTGGCGCCGAAGGACCTCGAGAAGGTCATCTACTTCGCCGCGTACATGATCACGTTCGTGGACGAGGAGCGCCGCACCCGCGACCTGCCGTCGCTGGAGGCCCACGTCTCCGTCGAGCGTCAGCAGATCGAGAACCGCCGCGACGCCGACCTCGAGGCCCGGGCCAAGAAGCTCGAGACCGACCTGGCCGAGCTGGAGGCCGAGGGCGCCAAGGCCGACGTGCGCCGCAAGGTGCGCGAGGGTGCCGAGCGCGAGATGAAGCAGCTGCGCGACCGCGCGCAGCGCGAGATCGACCGCCTCGACGAGGTGTGGAACCGGTTCAAGAACCTCAAGGTCCAGGACCTCGAGGGCGACGAGCTGCTCTACCGCGAGCTGCGCGACCGCTTCGGCACGTACTTCGACGGCTCGATGGGCGCCGCCGCGCTGCAGAAGCGCCTGGAGTCCTTCGACCTCGAGGAGGAGGCCGAGCGCCTCCGCGAGATCATCCGCACCGGCAAGGGCCAGAAGAAGACCCGCGCGCTCAAGCGCCTCAAGGTCGTCTCCGCGTTCCTGCAGACCAGCAACAGCCCCAAGGGCATGGTGCTGGACTGCGTGCCGGTCATCCCGCCGGACCTGCGTCCGATGGTGCAGCTGGACGGTGGCCGCTTCGCGACCTCCGACCTGAACGACCTGTACCGCCGCGTCATCAACCGCAACAACCGCCTGAAGCGGCTTCTCGACCTCGGCGCGCCCGAGATCATCGTGAACAACGAGAAGCGCATGCTCCAGGAGGCCGTGGACGCGCTCTTCGACAACGGCCGTCGTGGCCGCCCGGTCACGGGCCCCGGCAACCGTCCGCTGAAGTCGCTGTCCGACATGCTCAAGGGCAAGCAGGGCCGCTTCCGTCAGAACCTGCTCGGCAAGCGAGTCGACTACTCGGCGCGTTCCGTCATCGTCGTCGGCCCGCAGCTCAAGCTGCACCAGTGCGGTCTGCCCAAGGCCATGGCGCTGGAGCTCTTCAAGCCGTTCGTGATGAAGCGCCTGGTCGACCTGAACCACGCGCAGAACATCAAGAGCGCCAAGCGCATGGTCGAGCGCGGCCGCACGGTCGTGTACGACGTGCTGGAAGAGGTCATCGCGGAGCACCCGGTCCTGCTGAACCGTGCGCCCACGCTGCACCGCCTCGGCATCCAGGCCTTCGAGCCGCAGCTGGTCGAGGGCAAGGCCATCCAGATCCACCCGCTCGTCTGCACCGCGTTCAACGCGGACTTCGACGGTGACCAGATGGCCGTCCACCTGCCGCTGTCCGCGGAGGCGCAGGCCGAGGCCCGCATCCTGATGCTGTCCTCGAACAACATCCTCAAGCCGGCCGACGGCCGTCCGGTGACGATGCCGACCCAGGACATGGTCCTCGGTCTGTTCTTCCTCACCACCGACGGCGAGGGCCGCGACCTCAAGGGCGAGGGCCGTTCCTTCGCCTCGGTCGCGGAGGCGATCATGGCGTTCGACGCGGGCGAGCTGTCGCTCCAGTCGAAGGTCGACATCCGCTTCCCGGTGGGCACCATCCCGCCCCGCGGCTGGGAGCCCCCGGCGCGCGAGGAGGGTGAGCCGGAGTGGCAGCAGGGTGACACCTTCACCCTGAAGACCACGCTGGGCCGCGCGCTCTTCAACGAGCTGCTGCCCGAGGACTACCCGTTCGTCGACTACGAGGTCGGCAAGAAGCAGCTCTCCGAGATCGTCAACGACCTCGCCGAGCGCTACCCGAAGGTCATCGTGGCGGCGACGCTCGACAACCTGAAGGCGGCCGGCTTCTTCTGGGCGACCCGTTCCGGCGTCACCGTGGCCATCTCCGACGTCGTCGTTCCCGAAGCGAAGAAGGAGATCGTCCGCGGCTACGAGGCGCAGGACGAGAAGGTCCAGAAGCAGTACGAGCGCGGTCTGATCACCAAGGACGAGCGCACGCAGGAGCTCATCGCGATCTGGACCAAGGCGACCAACGAGGTCGCCGAGGCGATGAACGACAACTTCCCGAAGACCAACCCGATCTTCATGATGGTGAACTCGGGTGCACGAGGCAACATGATGCAGATGCGTCAGATCGCCGGTATGCGTGGTCTGGTGTCGAACGCGAAGAACGAGACGATCCCGCGTCCGATCAAGGCGTCGTTCCGTGAGGGTCTGTCCGTGCTGGAGTACTTCATCTCCACGCACGGTGCCCGTAAGGGTCTGGCGGACACCGCCCTGCGTACCGCCGACTCGGGTTACCTCACCCGTCGTCTGGTCGACGTCTCCCAGGACGTCATCATCCGCGAGGAGGACTGCGGCACCGAGCGCGGTCTGAAGCTGCGGATCGCCGAGCGCGGCGAGGACGGTGTCCTGCGCAAGGCGGACGACGTCGAGACCAGCGTGTACGCCCGCATGCTCGCCGAGGACGTCGTCATCGACGGCAAGGTGATCGCGCCGGCCAACGTCGACCTCGGTGACGTGCTCATCGACCAGCTCGTGCGCCACGGTGTCGAGGAGGTCAAGACCCGCTCGATCCTGACCTGCGAGTCCCAGGTCGGCACCTGCGCCATGTGCTACGGCCGCTCCCTGGCCACCGGCAAGCTGGTCGACATCGGTGAGGCGGTCGGCATCATCGCCGCCCAGTCCATCGGTGAGCCCGGTACCCAGCTGACGATGCGTACCTTCCACACCGGTGGTGTGGCCGGTGACGACATCACCCAGGGTCTGCCCCGTGTCGTCGAGCTCTTCGAGGCCCGTACCCCGAAGGGCGTCGCCCCGATCTCCGAGGCCTCCGGCCGCGTGCGGATCGAGGAGACCGAGAAGACCAAGAAGATCGTCGTCACCCCGGACGACGGCAGCGACGAGACGGCCTACCCGATCTCGAAGCGTGCCCGTCTGCTGGTCGGCGAGGGCGACCACGTCGAGGTGGGCCAGAAGCTCACCGTGGGTGCCACCAACCCGCACGACGTGCTGCGCATCCTGGGTCAGCGTGCCGTCCAGGTCCACCTGGTCGGCGAGGTCCAGAAGGTCTACAACTCGCAGGGCGTGTCGATCCACGACAAGCACATCGAGATCATCATCCGGCAGATGCTGCGCCGCGTGACGATCATCGAGTCCGGCGACGCCGAGCTGCTGCCCGGCGAGCTGGTCGAGCGGTCGAAGTTCGAGACCGAGAACCGTCGTGTGGTCCAGGAGGGCGGTCACCCGGCCTCCGGTCGTCCGCAGCTGATGGGTATCACCAAGGCCTCGCTGGCGACGGAGTCCTGGCTGTCGGCCGCCTCCTTCCAGGAGACGACCCGAGTCCTGACGGACGCGGCGATCAACGCCAAGTCCGACAGCCTCATCGGCCTCAAGGAGAACGTCATCATCGGTAAGCTCATCCCGGCCGGTACGGGCCTGTCCCGCTACCGCAACATCCGGGTCGAGCCGACCGAGGAGGCCAAGGCCGCGATGTACTCGGCCGTCGGCTACGACGACATCGACTACTCGCCGTTCGGCACGGGCTCCGGCCAGGCCGTTCCGCTGGAGGACTACGACTACGGTCCGTACAACCAGTAAGCGAGCAGCTTGATACGACCGAAGGGCGGCCACCCCGCGAGGGGTGGCCGCCCTTCGGCGTTCCGGGCCGGGACCGTCTACGGCACGCCCAGTTCGAAGATGACGTAGTGCGCGTACCAGCCCGACGCGATCGCCGCCGTCGTGAAGAAGACGGCCAGGCTCGGCGGCTTCAGGCGGCTCAGGGCCGCTGCCGGGGCGAGGAGGAGGGGAAAGGCGGGGAGCAGGTAGCGCATGGTGTTGCCGAACATCTGCTGGGTGCCCAGGACCGTGACGATCGTCGCCAGGGTGTAGGCGACGAGCACCAGCGGGGGCCTCTTGCGCAGCATCAGGGCGATCAGGAAGGGCAGCGCCAGGACCAGCTGGAGGGAGAGCAGGTCGGGGGTGGAGAAGGCGAAGACGTAGTCGCCCCGGCCCACCGCCAGGTTGCGCAGCACGTCCAGGGTGTAGGCGCCGTAGTCGAAGAAGTGCGCCCAGCCCTCGCGCTGGAGGATGAAGTACGCCGTGGGCTCGCCGGTGCTGTAGCCGACCCAGGCGATGTAGGCGAGCAGGCCCAGCGGGGCGATGGCGGCGGCGTACAGCGGGCCCCGTACGCCGTGCTCGCGCCGGCTCGCGGGACGGGCCAGGGTCACCAGGGCGGCGAGCCCCACGGCGCCGATGAGCACGGCGGACGTGGGGCGGTTCAGGCCGGCGGTGAAGGCCAGCAGGCCGGCCGCGACCCAGCGCCGGGTCATCACGGCGTAGCAGGCCCAGGCGGCGAGGGCGACGAACACGGACTCGGAGTACACCGCCCACTCGACGCCCGCGCCCGGCGCCACGGCCCACAGCCCCGCGGCGATGGTGCCCGCCCGGGCCCCGGCGACCAGGCGGACCACGGCGTAGATGCCCGCGGCGGCGACGAACGAGGCCAGGACGGAGACCAGGATCCCGGAGCCGTACAGGCCGAGTCCGGTGACCTCCGAGACCATGCGGATCAGACCCGGGTAGAGCGGGAAGAAAGCCACCGAGTTCTGCTGGACGGTGAACAGGCCGTCGGAGTCGAGCCGTATCAGTGAGGGGTGGTAGCCGTGCTCGGCGACCTGGAGGTACCACCAGCCGTCCCAGGTGGCCAGGACGTCCCACCAGTGGGCGCCGCCGCCGAAGCGCGGCTTCTTGTCGTGGTAGTCCCCGGCGTACTCCAGCAGGGAGGCGAAGACCGTGAGGCCGACGAGCTTGGTGACGCCGTACAGGGCGAGCGCGGGCACGTAGGGGCGTGCGCCGGCCGGCAGGGCGAGGCGGCGGGTCCACGCGGGCCGTCGGCCGTCCCAGGCCGCCCGGGCCCGGCCGAGGGGCCCGGTCCCGGGCCGGGGCCCGGCCGTCTCGCGGCGTCCGCCGGGGAGCCCGTCGCGTGCGCCGGCCGACGCGTCGGTCGCCGTGCCGTCGGCAGCCGTGTCCATGGCTGTCATCCCCTCGGTCCGCCCTAGACGGGCAATCGCTGCCATAAGATCGCACAAGAGTCGCACATCTGTGCTCGGTGACAGGGGGGCGAGGGGAGGGCCGGTGTCCGAGGAACGGGACGAGCCGATCGTGCTGTCGGTCGTCATACCCATGTACAACGAGGAAGAGGCCCTGCCCGCGCTGGTCAGCAGGCTGCGGCCGGTCCTGACGGAGCTGGGCGTCGTCCACGAGGTCGTCGCCGTGGACGACGGCAGCGTCGACCGCACCGCGGAGCTGCTCGCCGCCTTCCGGCTGGGCTGGCCCGAGCTGCGCGTGATCGCGCTGCGGCGCAATTCCGGCCATCAGGCCGCCCTCACCGCCGGACTGGACCGGGCGGCCGGGGCCTACGTGGTGAGTCTGGACGCCGACCTCCAGGACCCGCCGGAGAAGATCCCCGACATGCTGGCGCTGGCCCGCGCCGAGAACCTCGACATCGTCTACGGCGTCCGGGACGACCGCAGCAGCGACACCGGGTTCAAGCGCTGGACCGCGGGCGTCTACTACCGGCTCATGCGCCGCCTGGCCGGACCGTCGGTCACCGCCCACGCGGGCGACTTCCGGCTGCTGAGCCGGGCCGCCGTGGACGCCTTGAAGGCCCTGCCGGACCAGCAGCGGGTCTACCGGCTGCTCGTGCCCTGGCTGGGCTTCCCCAGCGGACAGGTGACGTACGAGCGCGCGCCGCGCACCGCGGGCCGGACGAAGTACCCGCTGGGCCGGATGATCCGCCTCGCGGTCGACAGCGTCACCGGCTTCTCCGCGGCCCCGCTGCGCATCGCCACCTGGCTGGGCGCCGGCGCCTTCCTGGTCTGCCTGGGCCTGCTGGTCTACACGCTGACCGCCTTCGCCCTGGGCCACACGGTGCCCGGCTGGACCTCGCTCTTCACGGGGATCGTGTTCATCGGGGCCGTCCAGCTGGTCTGCGTGGGCCTGCTCGGCGAGTACGTCGGCCGGATCTACACGGCGGTGCAGAACAGGCCCACGTACTTCGTCCGGCACGACACGGCGGCCGGGCGGGCCGGGGCCTCCGTCCCGGCCGCCGACCCCCCGACCGCTGATCCCCCGACCACCGCCGCCCCGGACTCCGGGGTCCCCGCCGGCCAGGGCGAGGCGCGGGTCCCGGTGCCGCGCACCTGAGCCGGTGCGCGGTCGCCGGGCGCCCGGGTGCGGACCGGGTGCGGATCGGGTGAAAGCGGTGCGAGCCGGATGCCACTGTTGGACTCGCCCATTTGTTTTGACCGCAGCGAATGCGATAGGTACGCTCAGACCTTGTGCCTGGGGTGTGCCCTGGCCTTCGTGCGTGCCTTCAACCGCACCGGAGGCCGTGAGCGGCCACCGCAATCCGCGCCTCTTTCCGTCCCCGCGGCGAGAGTCCGCAGGTTCGACACACCCGACCGCGTGGGTCGGTGACGTCCCAGGTTAGCTTCACCATTCGGCACACAGAAACCGGAGAAGTAGTGCCTACGATCCAGCAGCTGGTCCGCAAGGGCCGGCAGGACAAGGTCGAGAAGAACAAGACGCCCGCACTCGAGGGTTCGCCCCAGCGTCGCGGCGTCTGCACGCGTGTGTTCACGACCACCCCGAAGAAGCCGAACTCGGCCCTGCGTAAGGTCGCGCGTGTGCGTCTGACCAGCGGTATCGAGGTCACTGCTTACATTCCGGGTGAGGGACACAACCTGCAGGAGCACTCCATCGTGCTCGTGCGCGGCGGCCGTGTGAAGGACCTGCCGGGTGTTCGCTACAAGATCATCCGCGGCTCGCTCGACACCCAGGGTGTCAAGAACCGCAAGCAGGCCCGCAGCCGCTACGGCGCCAAGAAGGAGAAGTAAGAATGCCTCGTAAGGGCCCCGCCCCGAAGCGCCCGGTCATCATCGACCCGGTCTACGGTTCTCCTCTGGTGACCTCCCTGATCAACAAGGTGCTGCTGAACGGCAAGCGCTCCACCGCCGAGCGCATCGTCTACGGTGCCATGGAGGGTCTGCGCGAGAAGACCGGCAACGACCCGGTCATCACGCTCAAGCGCGCTCTCGAGAACATCAAGCCGACCCTCGAGGTCAAGTCCCGCCGCGTCGGTGGTGCGACGTACCAGGTGCCGATCGAGGTCAAGCCCGGTCGCGCCAACACCCTCGCGCTGCGCTGGCTCGTCGGTTACTCCCGCGCCCGTCGCGAGAAGACCATGACCGAGCGTCTGCTCAACGAGCTCCTCGACGCCTCCAACGGCCTCGGCGCCGCTGTGAAGAAGCGCGAGGACACGCACAAGATGGCCGAGTCCAACAAGGCCTTCGCGCACTACCGCTGGTAGTCGCTACCCACATCGAGACCGAGAGAAGACTGAAGCCTTATGGCTACCACTTCACTTGACCTGGCCAAGGTCCGCAACATCGGGATCATGGCCCACATCGACGCGGGCAAGACGACCACCACCGAGCGGATTCTGTTCTACACCGGTGTGTCGTACAAGATCGGTGAGGTCCACGACGGCGCTGCCACCATGGACTGGATGGAGCAGGAGCAGGAGCGTGGCATCACGATCACGTCTGCTGCGACCACCTGTCACTGGCCGCTCGAGGACAACGACTACACGATCAACATCATCGACACCCCGGGGCACGTCGACTTCACCGTCGAGGTGGAGCGTTCCCTGCGTGTGCTCGACGGTGCCGTGACCGTGTTCGACGGTGTCGCCGGTGTCGAGCCGCAGTCCGAGACGGTGTGGCGTCAGGCCGACCGTTACGGCGTCCCGCGCATCTGCTTCGTGAACAAGCTGGACCGTACCGGCGCCGACTTCCACCGCTGCGTGGAGATGATCTCGGACCGCCTGGGCGCCCAGCCGCTGGTCATGCAGCTCCCGATCGGTGCCGAGGCCGACTTCAAGGGCGTCGTGGACCTGGTCCGCATGAAGGCCCTGGTCTACTCCGCCGAGGCCGCCAAGGGCGAGATGTACGACGTCCTCGACGTCCCGGCCGAGCTCCAGGGCCCGGCCGAGGAGTACCGCGCCAAGCTGATCGAGGCCGTCGCGGAGAACGACGAAGAGATCATGGAGCTGTTCCTCGAGGGCCAGGAGCCCACCGAGGAGCAGCTGTACGCCGCGATCCGTCGCATCACCATCGCCTCCGGCAAGTCCAGCGACACCACGGTCACCCCGGTGTTCTGCGGCACCGCGTTCAAGAACAAGGGCGTCCAGCCCCTGCTCGACGCGGTCGTGCGCTACCTGCCGACCCCGCTCGACGTCGAGGCCATCGAGGGCCAGGACGTCAAGGACCCCGAGGTCGTCATCAAGCGCAAGCCGTCCGAGGACGAGCCGCTGGCCGCGCTCGCGTTCAAGATCATGAGCGACCCGCACCTCGGCAAGCTCACCTTCGTCCGGGTCTACTCGGGCCGCCTGGAGTCCGGCACCTCGGTGCTGAACTCCGTCAAGGGCAAGAAGGAGCGCATCGGCAAGATCTACCGCATGCACGCCAACAAGCGTGAGGAGATCGAGTCGGTGGGCGCCGGCGACATCGTCGCCGTCATGGGCCTGAAGCAGACCACCACCGGTGAGACGCTGTCCGACGACAAGAACCCGGTGATCCTGGAGTCCATGGACTTCCCGGCGCCGGTCATCCAGGTCGCCATCGAGCCCAAGTCGAAGGGCGACCAGGAGAAGCTGGGCGTCGCGATCCAGCGTCTGGCCGAGGAGGACCCGTCCTTCCAGGTTCACACGAACGAGGAGACGGGCCAGACCATCATCGGTGGTATGGGCGAGCTGCACCTCGAGGTGCTGGTCGACCGTATGCGCCGTGAGTTCAAGGTCGAGGCCAACGTCGGCAAGCCGCAGGTCGCCTACCGCGAGACGATCCGCAAGGCCGTCGAGCGCGTGGACTACACCCACAAGAAGCAGACCGGTGGTACCGGTCAGTTCGCCAAGGTGCAGATCGCGATCGAGCCGATCGAGGGCGGCGACGCCTCGTACGAGTTCGTGAACAAGGTGACCGGTGGCCGCATCCCGAAGGAGTACATCCCTTCGGTGGACGCCGGTGCGCAGGAGGCCATGCAGTTCGGCATCCTGGCCGGCTACGAGATGACGGGCGTCCGCGTCACGCTCATCGACGGTGGCTACCACGAGGTCGACTCCTCCGAACTCGCGTTCAAGATCGCCGGTTCGCAGGCCTTCAAGGAGGCCGCGCGCAAGGCTTCGCCCGTGCTCCTGGAGCCGATGATGGCCGTCGAGGTCACCACGCCCGAGGACTACATGGGTGAGGTCATCGGCGACATCAACTCCCGCCGTGGCCAGATCCAGGCCATGGAGGAGCGGGCGGGTGCCCGCGTCGTGAAGGGCCTCGTGCCCCTGTCGGAGATGTTCGGCTACGTCGGCGACCTCCGCAGCAAGACGTCGGGTCGCGCAAGCTACTCGATGCAGTTCGACTCCTACGCCGAGGTTCCCCGGAACGTCGCCGAGGAGATCATCGCGAAGGCCAAGGGCGAGTAAGGGACTCCGTTTAACGGACCCCCCGTACACGCTTTAGGCTTGACCCCGGAGCCTGCAAGGGGCATTCCACCGCCAACCCGGCGGAATGCCCCCTGGCCCGGGTTTCCCAGCAAAGATCACCTGGCGCCGATGAGTAAGGCGTACAGAACCACTCCACAGGAGGACCCCAGTGGCGAAGGCGAAGTTCGAGCGGACTAAGCCGCACGTCAACATCGGCACCATCGGTCACATCGACCACGGTAAGACGACCCTCACGGCCGCCATTACCAAGGTGCTGCACGACGCGTACCCGGACCTGAACGAGGCCTCGGCCTTCGACCAGATCGACAAGGCTCCCGAAGAGCGCCAGCGCGGTATCACCATCTCCATCGCGCACGTCGAGTACCAGACCGAGACGCGTCACTACGCCCACGTCGACTGCCCCGGTCACGCGGACTACATCAAGAACATGATCACGGGTGCGGCGCAGATGGACGGCGCCATCCTCGTGGTCGCCGCCACCGACGGCCCGATGCCGCAGACCAAGGAGCACGTGCTCCTGGCCCGCCAGGTCGGCGTTCCGTACATCGTCGTCGCCCTGAACAAGGCCGACATGGTGGACGACGAGGAGATCCTGGAGCTCGTCGAGCTCGAGGTGCGTGAGCTCCTCTCCGAGTACGAGTTCCCGGGCGACGACGTTCCGGTCGTCAAGGTCTCCGCTCTGAAGGCCCTCGAGGGCGACAAGGAGTGGGGCAACTCGGTCCTCGAGCTCATGAAGGCCGTGGACGAGGCCATCCCGGAGCCCGAGCGTGACGTCGACAAGCCGTTCCTGATGCCGATCGAGGACGTCTTCACCATCACCGGTCGCGGTACGGTCGTCACCGGCCGCATCGAGCGTGGTGTCCTCAAGGTCAACGAGACCGTCGACATCATCGGCATCAAGACCGAGAAGACCACCACCACGGTCACCGGCATCGAGATGTTCCGGAAGCTCCTCGACGAGGGCCAGGCCGGTGAGAACGTCGGTCTGCTGCTCCGCGGCATCAAGCGCGAGGACGTCGAGCGCGGCCAGGTCATCATCAAGCCGGGCTCGGTCACCCCGCACACCGAGTTCGAGGCGCAGGCCTACATCCTGTCCAAGGACGAGGGTGGCCGCCACACGCCGTTCTTCAACAACTACCGTCCGCAGTTCTACTTCCGCACGACGGACGTGACCGGCGTGGTGACCCTCCCCGAGGGCACCGAGATGGTCATGCCGGGTGACAACACCGAGATGAAGGTGGAGCTCATCCAGCCCGTCGCCATGGAAGAGGGCCTGAAGTTCGCCATCCGTGAGGGTGGCCGGACCGTGGGCGCCGGCCAGGTCACCAAGATCAACAAGTAAGCTCCGCTTGCTTGTCCGGTCGCATGACCTGACCAGGGCTTGACGCCTGAGAGGACCCGCACGACTTCGGTCGTGCGGGTCCTCTCGCGTTCTCCGCCGGTACCGGTTGGATCACGGCTCGCGCCCGCTTCTGTGAGCGCGCTGTGAAGATCGGGAACACTGGTTCGATCACTGACCGGCGAGAGTCTCGCCCCGGACCACGAGAGCGAGCCCGTGAGCACTGTCCCGCCCCCCGAGCGTTCCGACGACGACCGGGAACCGTCGCCGTCCTTCTCCGACGAGCAGCTGGACGCGTTCCTGCGGGAGGCCGCCGACGGCGGCGGCGCCGCGGCGCCCAAGGAGCCGTCCGCGCGGGCGCGGATGGTGACGGAGCGGCTGCGGGCGCAGGACGAGGCGGCGGCCTCCGGCGGCCGGCGGTGGGGCCGGAGGAAGGCCACGTCGTCGTCGCAGCCGCCGGGTTGGCGGACGGGGCCGGCGTGGCAGGAGGCGAACGGCGGCCGCAGCCGTCGGCGTCGGATCAAGTCGGCCGTCGGGGTGCTGGTGGCCGCCGCGGTCGCCGTGCTGGTCGTGAAGCCCTCACTGGTGTTCGACGGGATACCCGAGGAGCCGACGGGAGCCGCCGCTTCGCCGCTGCCCGCGGAGACGGCGCTGCCCACCGCCGCGCCCGGCGGTGCCGCCCTGCCCGAGCAGCCCACCCACGAGCGGCCGTTCCTGGGGTCACCGGCGGAGCGCTGGGCGGACGGTGCGGACGCCATCGAGCTGCCCGAGGCGAAGGCGACCGGCGGGATGAGCAAGGCCGACGTGGAACTGGCGTTGCGCCACACGAAGGACTACCTGGTCGCGAGCAATCTCGATCCCGCCGTGTTGCGCGGGGCACGGCCCACCGCCGCGTTCGACCTGCTGGACCCGTTGGACTCGCAGATGCGGTCGCGGATGGAGCGGGCTCTGACCGGACCCACGCGCGACGACGACCCCACCGTCTTCTTCAGCCGTTTCGACCCGGCCCAGGTGCGCGTGCTGGGCGACGTGGTCAAGGTCCGGGGCCACATGAGCTTCGCCGCCGGAGAACCCGGCCAGGTGGAGGTGCGCGCGGACTACACCTTCGTCTACCCCCTCGTCCGTACCGGGCAGGACTTCGGCCCCGTGGCCCGCACCATCGTCCGCCGCCAGGTCACGATGCTGCTGTCGGACCCGGGGCAGTGGCAGGCCACGGCGGGCAGACTGAGGCTCTTCGAGTACGACGTCGACCGGAGCAACGACTCGTGCGAGGACGACGGCGGCTATCTGCAGCCCACCTTCCCCGACGACGTCCACACCGGTGAGCCGGGCGGCGGCCCGGCCGTCGACCCGTACGACCGCAGCCGGCCCATCGACCGGAC
>NZ_JBVHWR010000008.1:68018-119544 GCF_055564355.1 Streptomyces sp. NPDC029152
GCGGCACCGTCACCCGCACCTGAACACGTGAACGGGCCCGGGCGCTCTCCCGCTGCGCACCCGGGCCCTGCCCCGTGTCCCCCCGTGGGGCGGTCAGAGGACGACGGTGGCTATCTGCAGCCCACCTTCCCCGACGACGTCCACACCGGTGAGCCGGGCGGCGGCCCGGCCGTCGACCCGTACGACCGCAGCCGGCCCATCGACCGGACACAGACGGAGTGCGGCACCGTCACCCGCACCTGAACACGTGAACGGGCCCGGGCGCTCTCCCGCTGCGCACCCGGGCCCTGCCCCGTGTCCCCCCGTGGGGCGGTCAGTGGATCACACGCGCTGCCACAGGGCGGGGACGCTCGACGGCTCCCAGCCCGGCTGGGCCTGGTGGCCCTGGAGGCAGCGGTAGGTGGCGCCGCCGTACGTCACCGTGTCGCCCGGCTGGTAGACCGTGCCGACCGCCCAGGTGCCGCCGCCGGGCGGGGGCTCCTCGGGGCCGCCGCCGTCACCGGACGTCTTCAGGGTGAGCCCGTAGTTCGTCAGCAGCGGGTTGATCGGCTGGAAGAAGGTCTCGCCGCCGCTGCTGCAGTTGCCCGAGCCGCCCGAGGTGACGCCCTGGGCCTGGCTGCCGGAGATGTACGAGCCGCCGGAGTCGCCGGGCTCGGCGCACACCGTGGTGCGGGTGACGCCGGAGACGGTGCCCTCCTGGTAGGTGACGCTGGTGTTGAGCTGCTGGACGGTGCCGCAGTGCCAGCCGGTCGTGGAGCCGGAGCGGCAGACGGACGCGCCGACCATGGCCTGCGTGGAACCGGCGACCTGGACGCTCTGCCCGCCGGCGCCGTTGACGTACGGGGTCGCCGTCCAGCTGGAGTTGGTCGCCACCCAGGCCATGTCGCGGCCCGGGAAGGTCGAGCCCTGGAAGGTGCCCTGCGCGACCCGGTTGGCGCCGCTCGTGCCGGCGCCGGCCCGGCCGCAGTGACCCGCGGTGGCGAAGCCCTGCTGGGTGCCCTTGGTGACCGGGAAGCCGATCGAGCAGCGGCCGCTGTTGTTGATGTAGTACGCCTCGCCGCCGCGCAGGTCGTAGAAGGTGCGGGGACGCTCGGTGCGCGACTCGACGCGGGTCAGGGACGCGTCCACGCCGGCCGCGGCCAGCAGCGAGCGGGCCGCGGCGGGACGTACGGCCTCCACGACGAGGGTGTTGGTGCGCGTGTCGACGTACCAGACGGGCGCGTCGGCGGTGTTCCGGCCGGCCGCCACCCGGTCCAGGCGGGCCTTGGCCGCGTCCAGGTCGGCCGGCGAGTGGCGCACGACCTTCGCCTCGGCGCCCTGCGCCTCGATCGCGGCGACGTCGCCCGCGTCCGTCGTCGCGACGGTCAGCGTGCCGGACTCGGCACCCCGCACCCAGGCGCCCGCGAAGTCGGCGCCCAGCGCGGCCCGCAGCCGGCCCGCCACGGCGCCCGCCTCGGCCTCGTTGACCAGGCGCTGCTCGGCCTGCCCACGGTCCAGGCCGAGGTCGCGCTGCATGGCCTTCAGCAGGGCGGGCGGGGCGGCGTCGGTCCGCAGGGTCTCAGCCGCGGTGGGAGCCGACGGCGCCTCGGCCGCCCCGGCGCTCGCGGAGCCGCTGAGCCCGGCCACGAGCAGGGCGGCCGTCGCCGCGAGGGCGGCGCCCGCGGCTCTGGCCCGGGTGTGCCGCTGGGACGCGGGGGACAGGGAGGACATGGGGGACTCCTCGGTCTCGGTGGGGAGGTGCCGAAACCGTAGGGAGGGCCGGCCGGTGGGCATAAGACACCGGTCGGCCCTCTTCCCGGCGTTATGGAACGCGCGGGCGTCGTGGAGCGCCCGCGGCTCAGCCCACGGCCGCCGTGTCTCCGTGCGTCGAGAGCCACGCGGTGTAGCTGTCGCTGCCCGCGGCCACGCCCGCGTGGGCGATGCGGGCCTGGGCGAGGACGGTGGCGGCGGTGTCCTGCCGCTGGGTCCCCGCGTGCCAGCCGAGCAGGTGCCGCCAGGCCAGGGGAGTGCCGGTGAGCGGCCGGGTGACGACGCCGGGCGTGGTCGGGAACGTCGCCCGGCACAGCCCGACCGCCCGGCCCACCTGCACGAGGTGCACCACGGAGGCGGTGTCCGTCTCGTACATGCGGTGCGGCGTGAACCCGGCACGGGCGCAGGACGCGGTGAAGCAGTCCCCGAAGCATCCGTCACCGGGCACACAGGCCCACTCCTCGCCCGCCAGCTCGGCCAGGTCCAGCTCCGGCCGGTGGGCGAGCGGATGGCCGTCGGGCACCATGACGAACACCGGGTCGACGGCGACCTCCCGCCAGACCAGGCCCTCCGCGCCGGGCGGGGGCGCCGACCCGCAGGTCCCGGCGAGGGCGAAGTCCAGCCGCCCTTCGACGAGCTGCTCGGCCAGCTCCCGTTCCGACCAGGAGGTACAGGTCGTCATCCGGGCGTCCGGCGCCACGCCCGCCAGCCGGTCCACCAGGGCGCCCAGCAGCGGTCCGTGGGTGCCGCCCAGCCGCAGCCGTTCCACCGTCCGGGGGGCCGCACGGGCGAACCTGGCCGCCTCCTGCTGGAGTTCGGTGACCGCGGGCAGCACGATCCGGCTGCGCTCCAGCACCAGTTCCCCCAGCGCGGTGGCCCGCACACCGTGCCGCCCCCGCTCGAACAGGGCTCCGCCCAGGGCGCGTTCGATCCGTTTGAGCTGTGCGCTCAACGCGGGCTGCGCGAGCCCGAGCGCCGTCGCCGCCCTGGTGAGGCTGCCGGCCTCCGCGATGGCCCGGACCGTCTTGAGATGCCGCAACTCCAGCTCCATGAGGGGAGCTTGCGACGCGGGAGGGGCGGGGGCAAGGGGTTGGTTCGGACCATTGTCGGAAGCCGCCCCGTCGGCGGGCCGGGAACGGCTGTCAGGACTCCGCGTCCGCGTTGTCCTCGACGAGCCGCCGCACACGCCGCACCAGCGCCTCCCGCACCGAGTCGGGCGCGAGGACCCGCAGGGGTGTGCCCAGGCCGAGCAGGTACGCGGCGAGGCCCTCGGCGTCGGGGCCGCCGACCTCGACGACCGTGGCGTCGGGACCCTCGGCGTGGTGGGTGCCGACGGAGGACGGGACGAGCCGCAGCGCCTGCTCCAGCGGCACCGGTAGGCGGACCGTGGCCCGCAGCGGGTAGGGGCCGGTGGCGATGGAGCGGGAGACGAGCAGCGCGGGGTCCGGCGGGTCGGCGATCTCCACCGGGCGTCCGGTGGGCCGGAGCCGCTGGACGCGGTCGGCCCGGAAGGTCCGCCACCGGTCCCGCTCCACGTCGCGGGCCACGAAGTACCAGCGGCGTCCGGTGTGGACCAGGCGGTACGGGTCTACGTCCCGGACCGTGGCCCGCCCCTCCCGGTCGCGGTACGACAGCCGGGCGCGTTCGGCCCGGCGGCAGGCGGCGGCCAGCTCCAGCAGCCTGCCGGGCGGGACCTGCGGTTCGCCGGCCCTCGGGGTGTGGACGAAGGCGGCGTCCATGTCGCCCAGCCGGTCCGCGACCCGCCGGGGCAGCACCTGCCGCAGTTTCAGCAGTGCCGACAGGGCCGCCTGGTCACCGCCGAGCGCTCCGCTCAGCGCGGCCTCCCGCAGCCCGACGGCCACGGCGAGCGCCTCCTCGTCGTCCAGGACCAGCGGCGGCGTACTGGTGCCGGGGCGCAGGCGGTAGCCGCCCCAGGGGCCGGGGTCGGAGTCGACGGTGTAGCCGAGCTCCCGCAGCCGGGCGACGTCCCGGCGCACCGTCCGCTCGGTCACCTCCATCCGCTCGGCCAGTTCACCGCAGGTCCAGGCGGGCCGGACGGCCAGCAGGGAGACCAGTCGCAGCAGTCGGGCGGACGTGTTCAGCACGTCGGCGAAGTTTTCCACACGCCGCCGCACGACCAGGACCGAACCTGTCCTGGTCGCGCCCTACCGTTCCCTCCATGACCACCACGGAGAACACCCCGGTGCCCGCGCTCCGCTACTCGGCCGTCACCTTCGACTGCCCCGACCCCGCCGACATGGCCCGCTTCTACGGCGAGGCCCTCGGCCTGACCGTCGTCTTCTCCACCGACGACTTCGTCCTGCTCGGCGGCCCGGAGGGCGCCGCCGGCCTCGGCTTCAACCGCCTGGCCGACTACCGCCGCCCCACCTGGCCGGACCCCGCGCAGGAGAAGCAGGCCCACATCGACCTCGGCGCCGACGACCTGGACGCGGCCGAGGCCCGGCTGCTGGCCCTGGGCGCCACGAAGCCCGACTTCCAGCCGGACCCGGACCGGTGGCGGGTGCTGCTGGACCCGGCGGGGCACCCGTTCTGCGTGTCCACGGTGGCGTGAGCGGGCCGCGTCAGTCGCCCTGCGACCAGGCGGCCACCGGCAGCGAGAGGTAGACGCCGAACCCGCGCAGCCCGGTGGCGGCCCGGATGCCGTCGTGCAACCGGTCCACGCGGTCCTGACGGTCGGCCGCCCGGCTCTCGAACCACTTGGACCGCACCTCGATCACGACGTCCAGCCCACTGCGGTCGAAGGGCCCGAGCGGCCGGAACCGCAGCTCCACGTCGCCCGGCCGGAGGTCTCCGTCGTAGGGCTCCTCCGGGCACTCCACGGCCAGGGAGACCAGATGCGGCAGGACCGCACCGAGTTCGCGCAGGGTCGTCTCCGGGACCTGCGGGGCGTAGGTGATCTCCACGAGGGGCATCGCCCCACCCTATTCGGGTGACGTGGACCGCGGCCGCGACGGACGGCCGGTCCCGGACGCCGGGCACGTGCGAGGAGCCCGCCCGGCCCTCACCCCGGCCGCCCGGACGCACCTCCTGCCGTGCGCGTCGGAGAGCCGTCCGCCGGCTCGACGACCTCCTGCGTCCCGACGACCGCCAGCAGCTCCAGCAGCCCCGCGCTGTCCGTCCCGACGGCCGGCGTGAACCACAGCAGCCGCTGCCGCCCGTCCTCGCTGAACAGGTTGAGGCAGTTGACCTCGATCAGGCCGAGTGCGGGGTGGACGAGGCGCTTGCGGTCGTCGCGCCGGAAGGCCACGTCGTGGTCGGCCCACAGCGCGGCGAACTCGGGGGAGACGCCGAGCAGCGTGCGGATGAGCGATCCGGCCTCCGGGTCCCTCGCGTCCCTGCGCGCCGCCGCCGCCCGCAGGTCGGCGACGAAGGAGCGGGACTGCCTCTCGTGGTCGGCCTGCGGGTACAGGCGCCGGGCCTCGGGCTCGGTGAACCACCGGTGGACGAAGCTGGCCCGGGGCCCCCGGAGACCGGACTGGTCCCCGAGCAGCGCCACGGCCGCCGGATTCTGCACGAGGGTGACGTGCAGGTCGGTGATCACCTGCGCCGGTGTCGAGGTCAGCCGGCCGAGCAGGTCGAGCATGCCGGGGTGCACGTGCGAGGCGGCCCCGCCCTGCACGGGCACCGGCCGGTCCGCGAGCCGGTAGAGGTAGTCCCGCTCGTCGGCGGACAGCCGCAGCGCCCGCGCCAGCGCGGCGATCATCTGCTCGGACGGCTGGGACCCGGCGCCCCGCTCCAGCTCGTTGTAGTAGTCCACCGACGCGCCGGCGAGCTGGGCGACCTCCTCACGACGGAGCCCCGGCACCCGGCGCCGCGGCCCGGTCGGGAGTCCGACGTCGGCCGGGCGGATGCGCTCCCGCCGTGATCGCAGGAACGCTCCCAGCTCGGCGTACTTCACGGCGCTCATGCCGCCCATTCTGCGCCGGTCCGGGTCCCCCACCCAGGGGACGGCGTCCCCTGGTTGCGCGGGCGGGTCCGGCGCATCGTGGAGCCATGACCACGAACACGAACACGCATCCCGCCGCCGCGGCCGTCCGCGTCGCCGTCGTCACCGGCGGATCCCGCGGCATCGGCCGGGCGGTCTCCGAGAAGCTCGCCGAGGACGGCCTGGCCGTCGTCGTGAACTACGCCCGCGACGCGGCGTCCGCCGAGGAGACGGTCGCCGCGATCACCGCCGCCGGCGGACGGGCGATCGCCGTACCGGCGGACGTGGCGGAGGAGAAGGAGGTCGCCACGCTGTTCGAGCGGGCGGAGGAGGAGTTCGGCGGCGTCGACGTGGTGGTGAACTCGGCCGGCCGGATGACCCTGTCGGCCATCGCCGACCTGGACCTGGCGGCTCTGGACGCCATGCACCGCACCAACATCCGCGGCACCTTCGTCGTCGCCCGGGAGGCGGCCCGGCGGCTGCGGGCGGGGGGCTCGTTCGTGGGGTTCTCGACGTCCGTCGTCGGCACGCAGTTCCCGGCCTACGGGGCGTACGCGGCGAGCAAGGGCGCGGTGGAGGCGATGATCCTGATCATGGCGCGTGAGCTGCGCGGACGGGACATCACGGTGAACGCCGTGGCCCCCGGGCCCACGGCCACGGACATGTTCCTCGCGGACAAGACGCCCGAGCTGATCGAACAGCTCGCCAAGACCCCGCCCCTGGAACGGCTCGGCACCCCGCAGGACATCGCCGCCGTGGTCGCCTTCCTCGCCGGCCCCGCCGGTCACTGGGTGAACGGCCAGGTCCTGCGCGCCAACGGAGGGCTGGTCTGACATGCCCTTCGCCCACTTCAAGGTCCCCGCGGGCACCGTCACCGCCGAGGACAAGCGGAAGATCGTCGAACGCGCCACCGACCTGTACGCCGAGATCTACGGCGAGCGGGCCCGCGCCACCACCGTCGTCCTCGTCGACGAGGTCGCCGACGGCGGCTGGGGCGTCGCCGGGCACGTCCTCACGGCGGCGATGCTCAACGGGGAGGCGTGAGCGGGCCCGGACCGCCCGCGTCCCGCACCTCCTCCGGTGGCCGGTAGGCGGCGACCCGGTCTCACATAGTGGTCGGGGCGCAGACCGAACACTGGCCAGGGTGTTTACATGCGCGTAACACTTAAGTGTCCCTGCGCGCGGCAACGGCGCCGAGCGCCCCTCACCGGACGGGACAGGAGTCACGCCGGCCACCCCTCCCGGCCTCCCTCCCGGTCCTGGTGCCAGCCGTGCCAGAAAGGGCTTCCGTGACGACGCGATCCGAGACGAAGACCACGCTCGACCACCTGCTCACCGAGATCGAGCACCGCAACCCCGCCCAGCCGGAGTTCCACCAGGCCGTCCACGAGGTGCTGGAGACGCTCGCCCCGGTGGTCGCCGCCAGGCCCGAGTACGCCGAGCCGGGGCTCATCGAGCGTCTGGTCGAGCCCGAGCGGCAGGTCATCTTCCGGGTGCCGTGGCAGGACGACCAGGGGCGCACCCACGTCAACCGCGGCTTCCGCGTCGAGTTCAACAGCGCGCTCGGCCCGTACAAGGGCGGTCTGCGCTTCCACCCCTCCGTCAACCTGGGCGTCATCAAGTTCCTGGGCTTCGAGCAGATCTTCAAGAACGCGCTGACCGGCCTCGGCATCGGCGGCGGCAAGGGCGGCAGCGACTTCGACCCGCACGGGCGCAGCGACGCGGAGGTCATGCGGTTCTGCCAGTCGTTCATGACGGAGCTGCACCGGCACATCGGCGAGCACACGGACGTCCCCGCGGGCGACATCGGCGTCGGCGGCCGGGAGATCGGCTACCTGTTCGGCCAGTACCGGCGGATCACCAACCGCTGGGAGGCCGGCGTCCTGACGGGCAAGGGCGCGGGCTGGGGCGGCTCGCTGATCCGCCCCGAGGCGACCGGCTACGGCAACGTCCTCTTCGCGGCCGCGATGCTGCGCGAGCGCGGCGAGGACCTGGAGGGCCAGACGGCGGTCGTGTCCGGCTCCGGGAACGTGGCGATCTACACCATCGAGAAGCTGGCCGCCCTCGGCGCCAACGCCGTCACCTGCTCGGACTCCTCCGGCTACGTGGTCGACGAGAAGGGCATCGACCTGGAGCTGCTCAAGCAGATCAAGGAGGTCGAGCGCGGCCGGGTCGACGCGTACGCCGAGCGGCGGGGCGCCTCGGCGCGCTTCGTGCCCGGCGGGCGGGTCTGGGAGGTCCCGGCCGACATCGCGCTGCCGTCGGCCACGCAGAACGAGCTGGACGAGAACGACGCCGCCGCGCTGATCCGCAACGGCGTCAAGGCGGTGTCCGAGGGCGCCAACATGCCGACGACCCCCGAGGCCGTCCACCTCCTCCAGCGCTCCGGCGTCGCCTTCGGCCCCGGCAAGGCCGCGAACGCGGGCGGGGTCGCGGTCAGCGCCCTGGAGATGGCCCAGAACCACGCCCGTACGTCGTGGTCGGCGGAGCGCGTCGAGGACGAGCTGACGCACATCATGAACGACATCCACACCACCTGCCACGAGACCGCCGAGCGCTACGGCGCCCCCGGCGACTACGTGACGGGCGCCAACATCGCCGGCTTCGAGCGCGTCGCCGACGCGATGCTCGCCCAGGGCGTCATCTGACGTACGGGTGAACGCGCCGCCAACGCCGGACGGGGCGTTGGCGGCGAGTCGTCGAAAGCACTTCCGTCTGCGGGACGGCTGTTCTTGTCTGGGCGGATGGTGCATGCGGCAGACAAGGGAACACCGTTGGTCGAGCGGGCGGCGAGACGCGTCGCGGGGCGGTCGAGGCAACCGCTCCCGCCGCTCGCGGTGACCGTACCGGGCCCTGCCGCCGGACGGCCGTCACCGCCCGCCCGGCCGGGCGGGCGCCTCTACGTCATCGACGGCATCCGGCTGCTCGCCGCGCTGATGGTGGCCGCGCACCACTACGCCGGCACCTGGCGGGCCGACCGCCCCGGCAACCCGATCTGGGGCCGGCCGGTCTCCGAGATCATGCCGACGGTGTTCCGGTTCGCCTCCTACGGCTGGATCGGCGTCGAGATCTTCTTCGTGATCAGCGGCTTCGTGATCTGCATGTCGTGCTGGGGGCGCACCCCGCGCCAGTTCTTCGTCTCCCGCGTGATCCGGCTCTACCCGGCGTACTGGTTCGCGGTCGTCTTCACCACGGCCGTCCTGATCGCCGTACCGGGAGTGTGGGAACGCCTGCGCCTGCGCGAGGTGCTGCTCAACCTGACCATGCTCCAGTCCGGTTCGGCCGTGCCCAACGTCGACGGCGTCTACTGGACCCTCTGGTCGGAGCTGCGCTTCTACCTGCTCTTCCTCGTGGTGGTCGCCATGGGGCTGACGTACCGCAGGGTGGTCCTCTTCTGCTGCCTGTGGGGCGCGGCGGCGATGCTCGCGCCGATCGCCCGCTTCCCCCTGCTGGAGCTGCTCGCCAACCCGGACGGCGCCTGGTACTTCATCGCGGGCCTCGCCCTCTACCTCATGCACCGCTTCGGCCAGGACCTCCTGCTGTGGGGCATCCTCGCCATGGCGTGGCTCATGGGGCAGCTGGAGCTCGGCAACCGCATCGCGGAGATCGAGCACGTCTCCGGCTGGCGGGGGAGCGTGCTGATCTTCACCGTCTTCCTGCTCTTCATGGTCGCCGTGGCGCTCGGGCACACCGACCGGATCCGCTGGAAGTGGCTGGTCACGGCGGGCGCCATGACGTACCCCCTCTACCTCGTCCACTACGCGGCCGGCACCGCGCTCATCAACCGCCTCCACGACACGATGGACGCCCGCCTCCTGGTGGCCGCGGTCGTCGCCGGCTTCCTGCTCCTGAGCTACCTCGTCCACCGCCTCGTGGAACGCCCCCTGTCCCGGCTGCTGAAGAGGGGGCTGGACACGTCGTTCGCCCGCCTGCGCAACGCGGGGAACCAGCCCGGGCACGGCTGACGTCTCCCGTTCGACACGTGACGCATTTTGCTTATGAGCACACTGCGTCGTCCGCGACGGTGAGTACCGGTGGGCGTGGCCCAACGGGGGCGGGGGGAGCAGAAGTGCCCACGTATCACGAGATCATGACCACGGACCTGGCCGCGCTCACCACCGCCGCCGGCAGCTGGGACGACATGGCGAAGGAGTTCGCCGAACAGGAGAAGGCCTACCGCCGGGACGTGCACGGCATCTCCCTGGGTCCCGGCTGGATCGGTGCGAGCGCGGACATGGCCGACCGGCGTTTCGCCATCACGCTCGAGGAGTACAAGAAGGCCCAGACCGAGGCCAAGGCCGTCGCCTCGCTGCTGCGGGACGCGCACACGCAGTTCACGGACCTGCGGGCGAAGCTGGTGTCGGCGAAAGCGGACGCGGTCGACGCCGGCATGGCGGTCTCGGACCAGGGGGTCGTCTCCTACGACACCGCCAAGCTCACCGAGGGCGAGCGCACCGCCCTGCACCACGACCCCGACTACCAGCAGTCGGTGCGCACGGCCGTCGCTTCGTGGCAGGCGCGCATCGACCGGTTGGTGAAGGACGTGGCGGACGCCGACAAGGGCGTCCAGATCGCCCTGGCCGCAGTGGTGATCGACGGGGACATCGGCGACGGCACCCTCGGCGGCTTCAACGGCCAGGCGCAGGGCGACATCGAGAAGTACGAGGAGGAGGCCGCGGCCGCGGCCAAGGCGGCGGGCACGAAGACCGACGGCTGGGTCTCCGACGGCAAGACCAAGGTCACCGGTCCCGACGCCGGCTTCACCGTGACCACCGACCCGAAGTACGGCAAGGAAGGCTCGGTCAAGGCGTACGCCGACCTGTTCCACGCCACCGCCGAGGGGACGTTGACCAACGGCGGCTGGAAGCTGTCCGGGATCGCCGACGGCTACGGCGGCGCCAGGGCCACCGCCAACTACGGGTTCAACGAGAAAGGCGTCGTGGGCAAGGCCGAGGCGTCCGCCGGGCTGCGGGGACTGGCCGAGGGCCGTGCCGAGTACGGGCCGTACGCCGGCGTCTACGGACGCACCGAAGGCTTCGCCGGGGCCGAGGCCGGGGTCAACGCCAAGGTGACCAAGGAGGAGGTCACCGTCGGCGCCAAGGCGTTCGCCGGGGCCAAGGGCAGCGTCGCCGGGGGTGTCGAGATCGCCGGCATCGGCATCGGCGGCACCGCCGAGGGATGGGCAGGGCCGGGCGCGGAAGCATGGTGGGGCTACAAGAAGGACGACGACGGCAAGTTCCACCTCGGCGGCAAGGCCGGTGCCTCGCCCATCCTGGGGGGCGCGGTGGGGGTCGAGATCACCGTCGACCCGCACAAGGTGGGCGAGACTCTCGGTGACGCGGTGGACGTCGTGGGCGACGCGGTCGACAGCGTCGGCGACGGCTTCGGGTACGTCAAGAACGGCATCACCGGTCTGTTCTGATCTGCTTTTCTCTGGAAGGGGCCCCTTCGTGCCTACGTCACTGCCGATCCCCATCGAGTTCCGGCTGCCGGAGGGCTGGCTTCCTGCCGCCCCGCAGGAAGCGGCCGTGGCGGCGGACGTCGCCTTCGCGGCGGTGCATCCGAGGCCGGACGCCGGCTTCGCCGCCAACATCACCCTCGACGGCGAGGTGGCGCCGGACCAGGCGACGCTCGAGGCCCTCGCCGACCGGGCCGTTCAGCGTCTACGGAGCGTCGCGGACTCGGTCGTGGTGGCCGACCGGCGCGAGGTCGGCTCCGAGGACGCACCCGGGGTGGTCCAGAAGCTGACGTTCTCGGCGACGGTCGGGGGCGTGCGCCGCGCCCTCGTCCAGTCACAGGTGCTGCTGACCATGGCCGACGTGCGGGACCCCCACCGACGCGCCGTGATCCGGGCCGTGCTGACCTCCACCGAGGGGCAGTTCCCGGAGGTCGTACCCGAGTTCCAGGAGTTCCTCGGGAGTATCCGGCCGGACGGCCCGTCGTCCTAGCGCGTCGCGGGGCCTTCGGGGCGCGTCACGTCATCCGACACTCACAGGCGGTTGTTCATGGGACTTTTCGACAAACTGACCGGCACCAGGCGGCCCGACGGCGCTGCCGGGCCGCGTCCGGCCGAGGACGTCCGGACGGCGTTGCTCGCGCTCAACGACACGGACGCGCCCTACCGGGTGCGCAACGCGCTTCCGGACGAGAAGGCCGACCTGGTGGCGGAGTGCCACATCCGGCGGGTCGGCGTCCGGCTCCGGACCCGGATGCGGCTGGTGCCGGACAAGCACGAGGTGCGCTTCCTCGACGAGCGGTGGGAGAACCGCTCCGGCAGCAACGCCGAGGGCCAGTACGGACGCGGACACGCTCCCGCGGTGTTCCGGCAGTGGGAGAAGCGGCAGGGGCCCGACGGCCGCGAGCACCGGGTCGAGGCGTTCCGTTTCGACACCAGGGAGATGACCGACCCGCTGCGGGACGCGGTGCTCGGCGCCGGGTGGACGTGGCGGGGGGTGTTCCGGCTCTGACGGCCGGGCCATGACGCCCCCGCAACCCTTTCGTGTGACCGGCACGTCACGCAAGGTGATCGGTGAGGTACCGTGACCGTGCGTGATCGACGGAGCTCGGAGCGCTCGTCACTGGGGGAGGCGGTTCGTCGTGAGTGGTGCTGTCGTGCGGGTCCTGCGGGGCACGGACCACGGGGTCGGGGCACAGGTTCCGCGGATCCGGCAGCCGTCGCGGCTGGGCCGGTCCTGAGGGAACGGGCGCATGCCGACGTACCACGAGATCATGACCACCGACCTCGGCACGCTCACCACCGCGGCCGACCGGTGGGACGGCATGGCGGGTGAATTCGCCGAGCAGCAGAAGACCTACGGCCGGGACGTGCACGGCATCTCCCTGGGCACCGGCTGGACGGGGCTGAGCGCCGACGCGGCCGACCGGCGTTTCGACATCACCCTCAAGGAATTCGAGTACGCCCGGACGGAGGCCGAAGCGGTGGCCGGACTCCTGCGCGACGCGCACACGCAGTTCGTCGAACTGCGCGGCCGGCTGAAGACGGCCCGGCAGGAAGCCCTCGACGCGGGCATGAAGGTGTCCGAGCAGGGCCGTGTGAGCCTGGACATCGAGCGGTTGTCGGACGCCGAACGCAGAACGCTGCGGCACGATCCGGGGTGGCAGGAGGCCGTCCAGACGTGGCAGGACCGCATCGACAAGGCGGTACGGGACGTCACGGACGCGGACGCTGGCGTACGGATCGCCCTTCAGGCCGTCGTGATCGACTCCAGTGCCATCGCCGGGGGCAAGGGCTTCAACGGCGAGGCGAAGAACGACATCGAGAAGTACGAGGGCGAAGCGGCCGAGAAGGCGCTGGAGAAGCTCCGCGACGGCGGGCGCCTGTCCGACGAGGAGATCGCCGAGCTCGAGCGCACGTTCCGCGACAACAGCGACGACCCGGCGTTCTCGCGGACTCTCCTGGACGGCCTGGGCGCCGCAGGGACCCTCACGCTGACGAACGAGCTGAACGACCTCATCCATGTGCGGGGCGGTGACCGCGCGGCCCGCTACTCGACGATCGAGACCGGCCTGGCCAACGCCCTGGCCTCGGCGACGAAGGACACCGAGTCGTCGTGGTACGAGGGATGGCGCGAGGACATGCGCGAGGCCGGCGTGGAGCGGCACGGCACCGACGCGCAGGGTGCCCGCCTGGACAAGGCCGTCGGCTACCAGTCGCTCGTCACGCTGATGCAGAAGGGGCACGGGTACTCGCCGGACATGCTCGGGGACCTCACCGACGACATGATCGCGGCGGAGAAGAAGGACCCGGGCATCTGGCGTCTGAAGGGGGAGTACGCCGGTGCGCACGGCGGCTGGTTCGCCAACGACCCGGTGGACGGCATGCTCGGCATCATGAGCCACGACCCCGACGCGGCGGCGGCGTATCTCGGTTCCGACGAGAAGACGCGGTACCTGATGAAGGACAGGGACTGGGACGTCACGTTGCACGAGCGTGAGGGTGCGAAGGCGAGTACGTACACGCCGGGCGTGGACGGGGACGACAGGGCCGGCCTCGGCGCCGCGCTCCAGGCCGCGGCGACCGGCATCGACCCGTCGGACCCGAACGCGCGGTACGTCGAACACACGAAGCAGAACGACGCGGTCTTCAGGTCGGCCCTCACGTCCCTGGCCGACAGCGGTGACGACTTCCCGCCGTCCCTGCGGGAGCCGATGGCGAACATCCTGGTGAACCACGGGGAGACGGTGCACACGGCGATGAGTGATGTCGCCATCGCCGGCTCCCCCCTGAACCAGGGCGACCTCTTCGAAGTCACCAAGCAGGTCTCCAAGGACCAGGACGCCTACAGCACCCTGAACGCCGGACTGAACCAGGCGATGGTCTCCGACATCCACGACGACACCCGGCCCAAGTCGACGGAGTCCCTCGTCAGGGCCGGCCGCACGGTCGGCTTTCTGGAGGAAGCGCGCCTTCAGGCGCAAGGGGACCCCAAGGTCGCGGAGTTCACGTGGAAACCCCTCGTGGACGAGGCGATCGGTTACATCCCCGTCGCCAGCGACAAGGTGCAGCAAGCGGCCGACTATGTCACAGACAGGTGGCTGGAGGACGAGCAGAGGAGGCTGGACGATCAGGCGACCAAGGAGAGCGTGAGCGCTTACAAGAGTCGAAACGGTCAGCTCTCCGCCCTGTCGGATGAATGGAAAAACGCCCACGGCGTAGCTGCCGAGGAATACGGGCCGATGGACACCATCGAGAAGTCGACCGAAGCAGGTGTCCAGCATGCGCAGGGAATCTCGGGGTCAGGGGCCACGCCGTGAGGCGGGGACGACGAGTGGTTTTGCGGACCGCCGTGGTCGCGTGTCTAGTTGCACTTACCTCCCTATGGTTCGGGCTGCGCGATGAAAAGCATGCACTCCCGCAGTCGCTCTGCGGCACACGAATCGCTCTGAATATTCTGGAACCACTGATTCCCGATGGCGTTGACGTTACCGAACGCAGTGACGTGGACCGGCGAGACCCGAGCCCCTCCTCGTGGTGCAGCTTGTATGTTGATGGCGAAGAGGCTCTCGACTTGCGTTTCGCGTGGCACAGTGACCTCGTGGATCCCCTGGAGATCGCAAATTCGCTGAACTCCGTCTCGCAGCTCCAGTTGCCAGAGCGCTTGAACGGAAATCCAGACATGGTCGTGGGTAACGACGGGGCCATTGCGACCACGTCGTGTGACACCAAAGGCGGTGCGTATTTCACCTTGTCGGTGCTGCTTAAGGGAAGTAATTCCATGGATGCCGATTATCGGCGTGACATCGATAAGTTCATGCGCGCCTACTTCCCCGCCACCGTCAAGACTCTGAAGTGCGGGTGAGGTGCTGGCGTGCCAGGCGCGCCAGCAGCTTCGCGTAGACCGTTGTCGCCGCTGCCACGACCGTTGTGATCGTCGACAGGGCGAGGATGCCGAGCAGGGCCGGCCACTGGCGCAGCTCGCTGTCGCAGACGTCGTCGCGGCGCTGGAACGGGTCGATCAGCGGGCCCTTGCAGTGTGGCTCGCCGGCGCCGGAGCCGTACGAGGGGTGCTCGGGGCCGTACGAGGAGAGCATCAGGACCGCGAAGCAGCCCTACAGCGCCAGGGACAGCAGGATCCATGCGATCGACCACTTGTCCGCGCGGTCGGCCGCCCGGAGTGCCGCCTCGTCGGGTCGTCCGGCTTCCGCCGGTCCGGTCGTGTCGGCCGTGGCCACGCTCGTCCCCTCCCGAATGTCCGGGCATGTCCCCCGTGCACCCTCGCCCGGCGGGCCGCGGTTTGATCCACGTCACGTGCGGGGTATTCTCTCCGGCTCGATTGGCCAGGCCCCCGTCCCGTATGGCAGACTAGCGGGGTTGCTCGGTCGAGTGCCGATGCTGCGCGCCTCCCGCCGGGAGGACCGGAAGCGAGTCCCACAGTACTCGTCGCCCCTGATCAGGGGCGGAAGTACGGGAATCTTCCGGGAAGTGTCAGCGGGGTGCAGACCAGGCACTCGGTGGGCCTTTCGCCCCCGGCCTGCGGTTCCGGAAGGGCCGCGCTCCCCCAGCAGGGAAGTCCTGGAGAAGGACATCTGTGTCAGCGGGAGTGCGACACGCCCGACCGCGTGGGTCGGACGGAAGGGTTCGAACACCGGGTACCAGAGCGTTTTCGAGAGACAGGACTACGAAGTAGCCATGGCGGGACAGAAGATCCGCATCCGGCTCAAGGCCTACGACCACGAGGTCATCGACTCCTCGGCGAAGAAGATCGTCGAGACGGTGACGCGTACTGGTGCGTCGGTCGCGGGCCCGGTGCCGCTGCCCACTGAGAAGAACGTGTACTGCGTCATCAAGTCGCCGCACAAGTACAAGGACTCGCGCGAGCACTTCGAGATGCGCACGCACAAGCGCCTGATCGACATCCTCGACCCGACCCCCAAGACCGTTGACTCTCTGATGCGACTCGACCTCCCGGCCGGTGTCGACATCGAGATCAAGCTCTGAGGCCGGTGATCTGAAGATGACCAAGCAGATCAAGGGCATCCTGGGCGAGAAGCTCGGCATGACGCAGGTGTGGGACGAGAACAACCGTGTTGTTCCGGTCACCGTCGTCAAGGCCGGCCCCAACGTCGTCACCCAGGTCCGCACGAACGACGTCGACGGCTACGAGTCCGTCCAGATCGCCTTCGGCGAGATCGACCCGCGCAAGGTGAACAAGCCCCTCAAGGGCCACTTCGCCAAGGCCGACGTCACCCCCCGCCGCCACCTTGTCGAGATCCGCACCGCGGACGCCGCCGAGTACACCCTGGGCCAGGAGATCACCGCTGAGGTGTTCGAGTCCGGTGTCAAGGTCGACGTGACCGGCAAGAGCAAGGGCAAGGGCTTCGCCGGTGTCATGAAGCGTCACAACTTCAAGGGCCTCGGCGCCGGTCACGGCACCCAGCGCAAGCACCGCTCTCCCGGTTCCATCGGTGGCTGCGCCACCCCGGGCCGCGTGTTCAAGGGCCTCCGCATGGCCGGCCGTATGGGCAACGAGCGGGTCACCACCCAGAACCTGACCGTCCACGCCGTTGACGCGGAGAAGGGTCTGCTGCTCATCAAGGGCGCGGTTCCCGGTCCGAACGGCGGCCTCGTCCTGGTCCGCACCGCGGCCAAGGGGGCCTGAGGTAACCGATGAGCACTGTTGACATCCTTTCGCCGGCGGGCGACAAGGCCGGTACCGTCGAGCTCCCCGCGGAGATCTTCGGCGTTGAGAAGGTCAGCGTCCCGCTGATCCACCAGGTCGTCGTCGCGCAGCTGGCCGCTGCCCGCCAGGGCACGCACAAGACCAAGACCCGCGGTGAAGTCCGTGGTGGCGGCAAGAAGCCGTACCGCCAGAAGGGCACCGGCCGCGCGCGCCAGGGTTCGACCCGTGCGCCGCAGTTCGCCGGCGGTGGCGTCGTGCACGGTCCCGTGCCGCGCGACTACTCGCAGCGGACCCCGAAGAAGATGAAGGCCGCGGCCCTGCGCCACGCCCTCACCGACCGGGCCCGCCACAACCGCATCCACGTCGTCACCGGCGTGATCGAGGGCGAGACCCCCTCCACCAAGGCCGCCAAGAGCCTGTTCGGCAAGATCAGCGAGCGCAAGAACCTGCTGCTCGTCGCCGACCGCTCCGACGAGGCCGCGTGGCTGTCCGCCCGCAACCTGCCCCAGATCCACATTCTGGAGCCGGGCCAGCTGAACACGTACGACGTTCTCGTCTCGGACGACGTGGTCTTCACCAAGGCCGCTTTCGAGTCCTTCGTCGCCGGCCCGAACAAGGCCAACGACACCGAAGGGAGCGAGGCCTGATGGCTACGCGTCACCCCTCCATCGCCTCGAAGGCCGCCAAGGCGGCCAAGGCCGCGCGCGTCGCCAAGGCGCGTCGCCACGAGGCCGAAGGCAAGAACACCGTCGTCACCCCGGCGAGCAAGGCCTTCACGGACCCCCGTGACGTGCTGCTCAAGCCGGTCGTGTCCGAGAAGAGCTACGCGCTGCTCGACGAGAACAAGTACACGTTCATCGTCGCGCCGGGCTCCAACAAGACCCAGATCAAGGAGGCCGTCCAGGCGGTCTTCTCGGTCAAGGTCACCGGGGTCAACACGATCAACCGCCAGGGCAAGCGCAAGCGGACCCGCACCGGCTTCGGCAAGCGTGCCGACAGCAAGCGCGCGATCGTGACCCTCGCCGAGGGCGACCGTATCGACATCTTCGGCGGTCCGACCTCCTGACGGAGGTCCGGATCGTCCGATATCGGACGAGGACTGAGAAATGGGTATCCGCAAGTACAAGCCGACGACTCCGGGCCGTCGTGGCTCCAGCGTCGCCGACTTCGTCGAGGTCACGCGGTCCACGCCGGAGAAGTCGCTGGTCCGCCCGCTGCACAGCAAGGGCGGCCGTAACAACGCCGGTCGTGTGACCGTTCGCCACCAGGGTGGCGGACACAAGCGCGCCTACCGCGTGATCGACTTCCGTCGTCACGACAAGGACGGCGTGCCGGCGAAGGTCGCGCACATCGAGTACGACCCCAACCGCACCGCGCGCATCGCGCTGCTGCACTACGCCGACGGCGAGAAGCGCTACATCCTCGCCCCGCGCAACCTGCAGCAGGGTGACCGCGTCGAGAACGGTCCCGGGGCCGACATCAAGCCGGGCAACAACCTGGCCCTCCGCAACATCCCGGTCGGTACCACGATCCACGCGATCGAGCTCCGTCCCGGTGGCGGCGCCAAGTTCGCCCGCTCCGCCGGCGCCTCCGTGCAGCTGCTCGCGAAGGAGGGCACGATGGCCCACCTCCGCATGCCGTCCGGTGAGATCCGCCTGGTCGACCAGCGCTGCCGCGCCACGGTCGGCGAGGTCGGCAACGCCGAGCAGAGCAACATCAACTGGGGCAAGGCGGGCCGCAAGCGGTGGCTGGGTGTTCGCCCGACCGTCCGTGGTGTGGTCATGAACCCGGTGGACCACCCGCACGGTGGTGGTGAGGGCCGGACCTCCGGTGGTCGTCACCCCGTGTCCCCGTGGGGCAAGAAGGAAGGCCGTACTCGTTCGCCCAAGAAGGCGTCGAACAAGTACATCGTCCGCCGCCGCAAGACGAACAAGAAGCGCTAAGGACGGGTTGAGATGCCTCGTAGCTTGAAGAAGGGACCCTTCGTCGACGACCACCTGATCAAGAAGGTGGACGCCCAGAACGAAGCCGGTACCAAGAACGTCATCAAGACCTGGTCCCGTCGCTCGATGATCGTCCCGGCGATGCTCGGCCACACGATCGCGGTGCACAACGGCAAGACCCACATCCCGGTGTTTGTCACCGAGTCCATGGTCGGCCACAAGCTCGGCGAGTTCTCGCCGACGCGCACCTTCCGGGGTCACGTCAAGGACGACCGGAAGTCGAAGCGCCGCTAGTCAGCGGGGTGTGAAAGACCATGACAAACACTGAAGGGACAACCATGGAAGCCAGGGCCCAGGCGCGGTACATCCGCGTCACGCCCATGAAGGCCCGCCGCGTGGTGGACCTCATCCGTGGCATGGATGCCACGGAGGCTCAGGCGGTCCTGCGTTTCGCCCCGCAGGCCGCGAGCGTGCCGGTCGGCAAGGTGCTGGACAGCGCCATTGCCAACGCCGCGCACAACTACGACCACACCGATGTCGACAGCCTCTTCATTTCCGAGGCCTACGTCGACGAGGGCCCGACCCTGAAGCGGTTCCGTCCGCGCGCCCAGGGCCGCGCCTACCGGATCCGCAAGCGGACCAGCCACATCACCGTGGTCGTCAGCAGCAAGGAAGGAACCCGGTAATGGGCCAGAAGGTTAACCCGCATGGGTTCCGGCTCGGTGTCACCACCGACTTCAAGTCGCGTTGGTACGCCGACAAGCTGTACAAGGACTACGTCAAGGAAGACGTCGCCATCCGTCGGATGATGACGTCCGGCATGGAGCGCGCCGGCATCTCCAAGGTCGAGATCGAGCGCACCCGTGACCGCGTGCGTGTGGACATCCACACCGCTCGTCCGGGCATCGTCATCGGCCGCCGCGGCGCCGAGGCCGACCGCATCCGCGGCGACCTCGAGAAGCTCACCGGCAAGCAGGTCCAGCTGAACATCCTCGAGGTCAAGAACCCCGAGACGGACGCTCAGCTCGTGGCCCAGGCCGTCGCCGAGCAGCTCTCCTCCCGCGTCTCCTTCCGCCGTGCCATGCGCAAGAGCATGCAGTCGGCGATGAAGGCCGGCGCCAAGGGCATCAAGATCCAGTGCGGTGGCCGCCTCGGTGGCGCCGAGATGTCCCGCTCGGAGTTCTACCGCGAGGGCCGCGTGCCCCTGCACACGCTCCGCGCGAACGTGGACTACGGCTTCTTCGAGGCCAAGACGACCTTCGGCCGCATCGGTGTGAAGGTCTGGATCTACAAGGGCGACGTCAAGAACATCGCCGAGGTCCGCGCCGAGAACGCTGCCGCCCGTGCGGGTAACCGCCCGGCCCGCGGTGGCGCCGACCGCCCGGCCCGTGGTGGCCGCGGTGGCGAGCGGCGCGGTCGCAAGCCGCAGCAGCAGTCGGCTCCGGCCGCCGAGGCCCCCAAGGCCGAGGCGCCCGCCGCTGCCGCTCCGGCTGAGAGCACCGGAACGGAGGCCTGACCGACATGCTGATCCCCCGTAGGGTCAAGCACCGCAAGCAGCACCACCCGAAGCGCAACGGTATGTCCAAGGGTGGAACGCAGGTTGCGTTCGGCGAGTACGGCATCCAGGCGCTGACCCCGGCCTACGTCACGAACCGCCAGATCGAGGCGGCTCGTATCGCGATGACCCGTCACATCAAGCGTGGCGGCAAGGTCTGGATCAACATCTACCCGGACCGTCCGCTCACCAAGAAGCCGGCCGAGACCCGCATGGGTTCCGGTAAGGGTTCGCCGGAGTGGTGGATCGCCAACGTCAAGCCCGGACGCGTCATGTTCGAGCTGTCGTACCCCAACGAGAAGATCGCCCGTGAGGCGCTGACCCGTGCGGCCCACAAGCTGCCGATGAAGTGCCGGATCGTCAAGCGCGAGGCAGGTGAAGCGTGATGTCGGCCGGTACCAAGGCGTCCGAGCTGCGCGAGCTGGGCAACGAGGAGCTTCTCGCGAAGCTCCGCGAGGCCAAGGAAGAGCTGTTCAACCTCCGCTTCCAGGCGGCGACGGGTCAGCTCGAGAACCACGGTCGGCTCAAGGCCGTCCGTAAGGACATCGCGCGGATCTACACCCTGATGCGTGAGCGCGAGCTGGGCATCGAGACGGTGGAGAGCGCCTGATGAGCGAGAGCAACGTGACTGAGAACACCGAGGCACGCGGATTCCGCAAGACCCGCGAGGGTCTGGTCGTCAGTGACAAGATGGACAAGACCGTCGTCGTCGCCGTCGAGGACCGCGTCAAGCACGCGCTGTACGGCAAGGTGATCCGCCGTACGAACAAGCTCAAGGCCCACGACGAGCAGAACGCCGCGGGCGTCGGCGACCGCGTCCTCCTCATGGAGACCCGGCCGCTGTCCGCGACGAAGCGCTGGCGCGTCGTCGAGATCCTCGAGAAGGCCAAGTAATTCCTGCGGGCAAACCCGCAGGTCGTTCCGCCAGGCTCGGCAGGGGCCCCACCTCGTGACGAGGCGGCCCCTGCCGGGAACCGGCAGACAATCAGGAGATAGACGTGATCCAGCAGGAGTCGCGGCTGCGTGTCGCCGACAACACGGGTGCGAAGGAAATTCTCACCATCCGTGTGCTCGGTGGCTCCGGCCGCCGCTACGCGGGTATCGGTGACGTCATCGTCGCCACCGTCAAGGACGCGATCCCCGGTGGCAACGTGAAGAAGGGTGACGTCGTCAAGGCGGTCATCGTTCGCACCGTCAAGGAGCGCCGCCGTCCGGACGGCTCGTACATCCGCTTCGACGAGAACGCCGCCGTCATTCTGAAGAACGACGGCGACCCTCGTGGCACCCGTATCTTCGGCCCGGTCGGCCGTGAGCTGCGCGAGAAGAAGTTCATGAAGATCATCTCCCTCGCGCCGGAGGTGCTGTGAGCATGAAGATCAAGAAGGGCGACCTGGTCCAGGTCATCACCGGTAAGGACAAGGGCAAGCAGGGCAAGGTCATCGCGGCCTTCCCCCGCGAGGACCGTGTCCTGGTCGAGGGTGTCAACCGGGTCAAGAAGCACACCAAGGCCGGTCCGACCGCTCGCGGTTCGCAGGCCGGCGGCATCGTGACCACCGAGGCCCCGATCCACGTCTCCAACGTCCAGCTGGTCGTGGAGAAGGACGGCAAGAAGGTCGTCACGCGCGTCGGTTACCGCTTCGACGACGAGGGCAACAAGATCCGCGTTGCCAAGCGGACGGGTGAGGACATCTGATGGCGACCACCACCACTCCGCGTCTGAAGACGAAGTACCGCGAGGAGATCGCCGGCAAGCTGCGTGAGGAGTTCTCGTACGAGAACGTCATGCAGGTTCCGGGCCTCGTCAAGATCGTGGTCAACATGGGTGTGGGCGACGCCGCCCGCGACTCCAAGCTGATCGAGGGCGCCATCCGCGACCTCACCACGATCACCGGTCAGAAGCCGGCCGTCACCAAGGCCCGCAAGTCCATCGCGCAGTTCAAGCTGCGCGAGGGCCAGCCGATCGGTGCCCACGTCACGCTCCGTGGCGACCGCATGTGGGAGTTCCTGGACCGCACCCTGTCGCTCGCGCTGCCGCGCATCCGCGACTTCCGCGGCCTGTCCCCCAAGCAGTTCGACGGCCGTGGCAACTACACCTTCGGTCTCACGGAGCAGGTCATGTTCCACGAGATCGACCAGGACAAGATCGACCGCGTCCGGGGTATGGACATCACCGTGGTCACCACGGCGACCAACGACGCTGAGGGCCGCGCGCTCCTTCGTCACCTCGGCTTCCCGTTCAAGGAGGCGTGAGCGAGATGGCGAAGAAGGCTCTGATCGCTAAGGCTGCTCGCAAGCCCAAGTTCGGTGTGCGTGGCTACACCCGCTGCCAGCGCTGCGGCCGCCCGCACTCCGTCTACCGCAAGTTCGGCCTGTGCCGCGTGTGCCTTCGTGAGATGGCTCACCGCGGCGAGCTGCCGGGCGTGACCAAGAGCTCCTGGTAATCCGGTAATTCCGGGTTATTCAGACTCTCGGTAAGCATCTGGGTCGGCAGGGGCCCACCTCCGCATGCCTTAGGCTTGTGGGGTTGGGCGTCTGCCGCCCGTACGACTTACTACGCCGTAGGTCCACCGCGCCGCACCCGTCCCGTCTCGGATCGGGGAGAGGGATGGCGCACCAGGAAACCCCGGCGAGAGAGGCCGAAGGCCAATTCATGACCATGACTGATCCGATCGCAGACATGCTTACGCGTCTGCGGAACGCGAACTCGGCGTACCACGACTCCGTGACGATGCCGGCGTCCAAGATCAAGTCTCACATCGCGGAGATCCTCCAGCAGGAGGGCTTCATCACGGGCTGGAAGGTCGAGGACGCCGAGGTCGGCAAGAACCTCGTCCTCGAGCTGAAGTTCGGCCCGAACCGTGAGCGCTCCATCGCGGGCATCAAGCGGATCTCCAAGCCCGGTCTCCGGGTGTACGCGAAGTCCACCAACCTGCCGAAGGTGCTGGGCGGCCTCGGCGTGGCGATCATCTCCACGTCGCACGGGCTCCTCACCGACAAGCAGGCCGGCAAGAAGGGCGTGGGTGGGGAAGTCCTCGCCTACGTCTGGTAGCGGAAGGGAACGGAGGAAACAGCTATGTCGCGCATCGGCAAGCTCCCCATCGCGGTTCCCGCCGGCGTGGACGTCACCATCGACGGCCGTACGGTCGCGGTCAAGGGCCCCAAGGGCACGCTGACCCACACCATCGTCGCGCCGATCGACATCGCCAAGGGTGAGGACGGCGTTCTGAACGTCACCCGCCCCAACGACGAGCGTCAGAGCAAGGCCCTGCACGGCCTGTCCCGCACGCTGGTGGCGAACATGATCACCGGCGTGACCCAGGGTTACGTGAAGAAGCTCGAGATCAGCGGTGTCGGTTACCGCGTGGTCGCCAAGGGTTCGAACCTGGAGTTCTCCCTCGGCTACAGCCACCCGATCACCGTCGAGGCCCCCGAGGGCATCACCTTCAAGGTGGAGTCCCCGACCCGCTTCTCGGTCGAGGGCATCGACAAGCAGAAGGTCGGCGAGGTTGCGGCCAACATCCGCAAGCTGCGCAAGCCCGACCCGTACAAGGCCAAGGGCGTCAAGTACGAGGGCGAAGTCATCCGCCGCAAGGTCGGAAAGGCGGGTAAGTAAGCCATGGCATACGGGCAGAAGATCCTCAAGGGCGACGCCTACAAGCGCGCCGCGATCAAGCGCCGTCACATCCGGATCCGCAAGCGGATCGCCGGTACGGCGGAGCGTCCCCGTCTGGTCGTTACTCGCTCGAACCGCCACATCGTGGCCCAGGTGATCGACGACCTCAAGGGTCACACCCTTGCGTCGGCGTCCACCCTGGACAGCTCGATCCGCGGCGGCGAGGCCGACAAGTCGGCGCAGGCCAAGCAGGTCGGTGCCCTGGTCGCCGAGCGCGCCAAGGCCGCCGGTGTCGAGGCCGTCGTGTTCGACCGTGGTGGCAACCAGTACGCCGGGCGCATCGCCGCTCTGGCGGACGCCGCCCGCGAAGCCGGACTGAAGTTCTGAGCCGGTTCCGTAGCTAGCGGAAAAAGAGAGAGGTAATTCCAATGGCTGGACCCCAGCGCCGCGGAAGCGGTGCCGGTGGCGGCGAGCGGCGGGACCGGAAGGGCCGTGACGGCGGCGCAGCTGCCGCCGAGAAGACCGCTTACGTCGAGCGCGTCGTCGCGATCAACCGCGTCGCCAAGGTTGTGAAGGGTGGTCGTCGCTTCAGCTTCACCGCGCTGGTCGTGGTGGGCGACGGTGACGGCACCGTGGGCGTCGGATACGGCAAGGCCAAGGAGGTGCCGGCCGCCATCGCCAAGGGTGTCGAGGAGGCCAAGAAGCACTTCTTCAAGGTCCCCCGCATCCAGGGCACCATCCCGCACCCCATCCAGGGTGAGAAGGCTGCCGGCGTCGTCCTGCTCAAGCCCGCGTCGCCCGGTACCGGTGTTATCGCCGGTGGTCCGGTGCGTGCCGTGCTCGAGTGCGCCGGTATCCACGACGTGCTGTCGAAGTCGCTCGGCTCCGACAACGCCATCAACATCGTGCACGCGACCGTGGAGGCCCTGAAGGGTCTGCAGCGTCCCGAGGAGATCGCGGCCCGCCGTGGTCTGCCGCTCGAGGACGTCGCTCCCGCGGCCCTGCTGCGTGCGCGTGCCGGGGCGGGTGCGTAATCATGGCGCAGCTCAAGATTACGCAGGTCAAGTCCTACATCGGCAGCAAGCAGAACCACCGTGACACCCTGCGCTCCCTTGGTCTCAAGGGCATCAACACGCAGGTCGTCAAGGAGGACCGCCCCGAGTTCCGCGGCATGGTGCACACCGTCCGCCACCTCGTGACGGTCGAGGAGGTCGACTGATCATGGCGGAGCAGAACCCGCTCAAGATCCACAACCTCCGTCCCGCCCCGGGCGCCAAGACCGCCAAGACCCGTGTCGGTCGTGGTGAGGCGTCGAAGGGTAAGACGGCCGGTCGTGGTACCAAGGGTACGAAGGCCCGTTACCAGGTTCCGGAGCGCTTCGAGGGTGGCCAGATGCCCCTCCACATGCGTCTTCCGAAGCTGAAGGGCTTCAAGAACCCGTTCAAGACCGAGTTCCAGGTCGTGAACCTCGACAAGCTGGCCGCGCTGTACCCCGAGGGTGGCGAGGTCACCGTCGAGGGCCTCGTGGCCAAGGGTGCCGTTCGCAAGAACAGCCTCGTCAAGGTCCTCGGCCAGGGCGAGATCTCCGTGGCGCTGCAGGTGACGGTCGACGCCGTCTCCGGCTCCGCCAAGGAGAAGATCACCGCCGCCGGCGGTACCGTCACCGAGCTCGTCTGAGCCCTTCAGACGCCTCGATGACCTGAGCGAACCCGACCGGGGATACTCCACAAAAGGGGTATCCCCGGTTGGTCGTTCCAAGGGAAGTGGTCCCGCCGGTAAGGTGGCCTGCGCTGCCCTCTTTCACGGGTGCCACACATGGGGCACCCTGAGCGGCAGTTGACCGTTATCCCCTAAGTCGTCAGTCGAACCTCAAGACCGTCACCCTTGACGCAGAAGCGCGGGGGTCGCAGGAGGCACCGTGCTCACCGCGTTCGCCCGGGCGTTCAAGACGCCCGACCTGCGCAAGAAGCTGCTCTTCACGCTCGGCATCATCGTGGTGTACCGGCTGGGTACCCACATCCCGATCCCCGGCGTCGACTACAAGAGCGTCCAGGAGTGTGTGGACCAGGCGTCCGGCAACCAGGGCCTGTTCGGTCTGGTCAACATGTTCAGCGGTGGCGCCCTGCTGCAGATCACGGTCTTCGCGCTCGGCATCATGCCGTACATCACGGCGAGCATCATTCTGCAGCTGCTGACCGTGGTGATCCCGCGCCTGGAGGCCCTGAAGAAGGAGGGCCAGGCGGGTACGGCGAAGATCACGCAGTACACCCGCTACCTGACCATCGCGCTCGCGATCCTGCAGGGCACCGGTCTGGTGGCCACCGCCCGCAGCGGCGCCCTCTTCTCCGGCTGCACCGTCGCCGGCCAGATCGTGCCGGACCGGTCGATCTTCACCACCGTCGTCATGGTGATCTGCATGACCGCCGGTACGGCCGTCGTCATGTGGCTCGGCGAGCTCGTCACCGACCGCGGCATCGGCAACGGCATGTCGATCCTGATGTTCATCTCGATCGCCGCGACCTTCCCGTCCGCCCTGTGGGCCATCAAGACGTCGGGCAAGCTGGCCGACGGCTGGATCGAGTTCGGCACCGTCATCCTGGTCGGCCTGGCCATGGTCGGTCTGGTCGTCTTCGTCGAGCAGGCCCAGCGCCGCATCCCGGTGCAGTACGCCAAGCGCATGATCGGCCGGCGTTCCTACGGCGGTACGTCCACGTACATCCCGCTCAAGGTGAACCAGGCGGGTGTGATCCCCGTCATCTTCGCCTCGTCGCTGCTCTACATCCCGGCGCTGATCGTCCAGTTCTCCAACTCGCAGGCGGGCTGGGCCACCTGGATCACGAAGAACCTCGCGGACACGGCGGCCACGCCGCACATCATCCTGTACTTCTTCCTGATCGTCTTCTTCGCCTTCTTCTACGTGGCCATCTCCTTCAACCCCGAGGAAGTCGCCGACAACATGAAGAAGTATGGTGGCTTCATCCCGGGCATCCGGGCTGGCCGACCGACCGCTGAGTATCTGAGCTACGTACTCAACCGGATCACCTGGCCGGGTTCGCTGTACCTGGGTCTGATCGCTCTCGTCCCGACAATGGCGTTGGCTGGTTTCGGGGCAAACCAGAACTTCCCGTTCGGTGGCACCAGCATCCTGATCATCGTGGGTGTGGGCCTCGAGACGGTGAAGCAGATCGAGAGCCAGCTCCAGCAGCGCAATTACGAAGGGTTCCTCCGCTGATGCGAATCGTCCTCGTCGGGCCGCCGGGTGCCGGAAAGGGAACGCAGGCCACCCGCCTTGCCGAGACGCTGCACATTCCGCACATCTCCACGGGAGACCTGTTCCGCGCGAACATCAGCCGGCAGACCGAGCTGGGCAAGCTCGCCAAGTCCTACATGGACGCCGGCAACCTCGTACCGGACGAGGTCACCATCGCCATGGCGAAGGACCGGATGGAGCAGCCCGACGCCGAGGGCGGCTTCCTGCTGGACGGTTTCCCGCGCAACGTCTCGCAGGCCGAGGCGCTGGACGAGCTCCTCGACACCGAGAACATGAAGCTCGACGCGGTGCTCGACCTGGAGGCCCCCGAGGACGAGGTCGTCAAGCGGATCGCCGGGCGGCGCGTCTGCCGCAACGACTCGGCGCACGTCTTCCACGTGACGTACACGCCGCCGAAGCAGGAAGGCGTCTGCGACGTCTGCGGCGGCGAGCTGTACCAGCGGGACGACGACTCCGAGGAGACGGTCCGCAAGCGGCTCGAGGTCTACCACACGCAGACCGAGCCGATCATCGACTACTACAAGTCGCAGGGTCTGGTCGTCACCATCTCCGCGATGGGGCCGGTGAGCGAGGTCACGGCGCGGGCGCTGGAGGCGCTCAAGCGCGACAAGTAGGTCCGGCGACGCGTGGTCACAGCCGCGGTTCCTTCCGGGGGCCGCGGCTGTGGCGTGGGCGGGCGGCCGCCGCGGCCGACGCGGGGGCCCGGCCCCGTATCGTTGATGGCGTCCGTTGTTCCCCCGGTCCAGAAAGGCCGCAGTCCCCATGGTGCAGATCAAGAGCCCCGAGCAGATCGCCAAGATGCGTGAGGCGGGGCTGGTCGTCGCCGCCATCCACGCGGCCACGCGGGAGGCCGCCGTGCCCGGCGCCACGACCAAGGACCTGGACCAGGTCGCCCGCAAGGTGCTCGCGGAGCACGGCGCCAAGCCGAACTTCCTCGGCTACGGCGGGTTCCCGGCGACGATCTGCACGTCCGTGAACGAGGTCGTCGTCCACGGCATCCCGTCCGACGACGTGGTCCTCAAGGACGGGGACATCATCTCCATCGACTGCGGCGCGATCATCGACGGCTGGCACGGCGACGCCGCCTACACGGCCTTCGTCGGCTCCGGTCACGCCCCGGAGCTGGTCGAGCTCTCCCGGGTGACCGAGGAGTCGATGTGGGCCGGCATCGCGGCGATGAAGCAGGGCAACCGGCTCGTCGACATCTCACGGGCCGTCGAGACGTACATCCGCCGCCAGCCCAAGCCGGGCGGCGGCAAGTACGGGATCATCGAGGACTACGGCGGCCACGGCATCGGCACCGAGATGCACATGGACCCGCACCTGCTGAACTACGTCGACCGGCGCCGCGGCAAGGGACCGAAGCTGGTGCCCGGCTTCTGCCTGGCCATCGAGCCGATGGTGTCCCTCGGCACCCCGAGGACCGAGGTCCTCGAGGACGACTGGACGGTCATCACGACCGACGGCACGTGGTCGTCGCACTGGGAGCACTCCGTGGCGCTGACGGAGCAGGGCCCCCTGGTCCTGACGGCCCCCGACGGCGGCAGGGCGAAGCTGGCCGAGCTGGGGATCACGGCGGCGCCGGACCCGCTGGCGTAACGATCTCACCCGTGGGGCAGACTTCCTCGTTTCGCCTTTCCGGGGGTGCTGACGTAGACTGACTCGTCGGCTCCAGTGCACCCGTATGCCTGTATCTGCTCGCAGGGCGCAGCGGAGTCGATCAAGGTAGTCGATTCGAAGGGCGAAGCGTGGCCAAGAAGCAAGGTGCCATCGAGATCGAGGGCACTGTCGTCGAGTCTCTTCCGAACGCCATGTTCAAGGTCGAGCTCCAGAACGGCCACCAGGTCCTGGCACACATCAGCGGCAAGATGCGCATGCACTACATCCGCATCCTCCCTGACGACCGGGTCGTGGTGGAGCTGTCTCCGTACGACCTGACGCGTGGCCGGATCGTCTACCGGTACAAGTAGATCTTGCCCACGTCCCGCGGCGCCGTGCCGCGGGTCCGCCGGCAACTGACCCGGAGAACCTCACCCCATGAAGGTCAAGCCGAGCGTCAAGAAGATCTGCGACAAGTGCAGGGTGATCCGCCGTCACGGTCGGGTCATGGTCATCTGCGACAACCCGCGCCACAAGCAGCGCCAGGGCTGACGCACGACCGTTCCCTCCGCGATTCGCATGACTTCGCGCGACGCGAGCTGAACATGTTCATACGCAGGACCCGGGCACCCAGGTGCCCGACACCCCCGGTTCGGAGGCCGGGGACCCGGTTCGTACCTGATACGGCGGCCGGGAACCGGTTCTGTGGAAGACCTCCGACAATCAACTGGAGCCATTGAATGGCACGCGTTTCCGGTGTTGACATCCCGCGCGAAAAGCGCGTGGAGATCGCCCTCACCTACGTGTTCGGCATCGGCCGGACCCTCTCGCAGCAGACGCTCGCTGCCACCGGCGTGGACCCGAACACCCGTGTTCGCGACCTCTCCGAGGAGCAGCTCGTCGCGATCCGCGAGTACGTCGACAACAACATCAAGACCGAGGGTGACCTCCGTCGCGAGATCCAGGCCGACATCCGCCGCAAGGTCGAGATCGGTACCTACCAGGGTCTCCGTCACCGTCGCGGTCTGCCCGTCCGCGGTCAGCGCACCAGCACCAACGCCCGCACCCGCAAGGGCCCGCGTCGCGCCATCGCCGGTAAGAAGAAGCCGGGCAAGAAGTAGTCCGCAGCGGACTCGCCGTCCAGCGGTCTTCGCTGTAGGACCGACCACCTCCCGTAGGAGAACGACATGCCCCCCAAGGGACGTCAGGGCGCTGCCAAGAAGGTGCGCCGCAAGGAAAAGAAGAACGTCGCTCACGGCCACGCGCACATCAAGAGCACGTTCAACAACACCATCGTGTCGATCACGGACCCGTCCGGCAACGTGATCTCCTGGGCCTCCGCCGGCCACGTCGGCTTCAAGGGCTCCCGGAAGTCCACGCCGTTCGCCGCGCAGATGGCCGCCGAGTCGGCTGCCCGCCGCGCCCAGGAGCACGGCATGCGCAAGGTCGACGTGTTCGTCAAGGGCCCGGGTTCCGGTCGTGAGACCGCGATCCGCTCCCTGCAGGCGACCGGCCTCGAGGTCGGCTCCATCCAGGACGTCACGCCCACCCCGCACAACGGCTGCCGTCCGCCGAAGCGTCGTCGCGTCTGACGCTCGACACGCGGCGGACGGGCCTCCGGCTGGGGGTGTGGGGGTCGCCCCCACAGTCGCAGCACGGCTGCCGTCCGCCGAGGCGTCGTCGTGTCCGACCTCGCTTCGTCAGGGATTTCCGGGCGGTACGGCTCTTTCGGGTCGTGCCGCCCGTACCCTTGCAGTACAGAGTCGGGCGTCAAATAGCGGGCGCCCCTGACTGAAGGATTCACTCCATGCTGATCGCTCAGCGTCCCTCGTTGACCGAAGAGGTCGTCGACGAGTTCCGCTCCCGGTTCGTCATCGAGCCGCTGGAGCCGGGCTTCGGCTACACCCTCGGCAACTCCCTCCGCCGCACCCTCCTCTCGTCGATCCCCGGCGCTGCTGTGACCAGCATCCGCATCGACGGTGTCCTGCACGAGTTCACCACCGTGCCGGGCGTCAAGGAGGACGTCACCGACCTGATCCTCAACATCAAGCAGCTGGTCGTCTCCTCGGAGCACGACGAGCCGGTCGTGATGTACCTGCGCAAGCAGGGCCCGGGTCTGGTCACCGCCGCCGACATCGCGCCCCCGGCCGGTGTCGAGGTGCACAACCCCGACCTCGTCCTCGCCACGCTCAACGGCAAGGGCAAGCTGGAGATGGAGCTGACCGTCGAGCGCGGTCGCGGCTACGTCTCCGCCGTGCAGAACAAGCAGGTGGGCCAGGAGATCGGCCGTATCCCGGTCGACTCGATCTACTCGCCGGTCCTCAAGGTCACGTACAAGGTCGAGGCCACGCGTGTCGAGCAGCGCACCGACTTCGACAAGCTGATCGTCGACGTCGAGACCAAGCAGGCGATGCGTCCGCGTGACGCCATGGCCTCCGCCGGCAAGACCCTGGTCGAGCTGTTCGGTCTCGCCCGTGAGCTGAACATCGACGCCGAGGGCATCGACATGGGTCCGTCCCCGACGGACGCCGCGCTCGCCGCCGACCTGGCGCTGCCGATCGAGGAGCTCGAGCTCACCGTCCGGTCGTACAACTGCCTCAAGCGTGAGGGCATCCACTCCGTGGGTGAGCTCGTCGCCCGCTCGGAGGCCGACCTGCTGGACATCCGCAACTTCGGTGCGAAGTCCATCGACGAGGTCAAGGCGAAGCTGGCCGGCATGGGCCTCGCGCTCAAGGACAGCCCGCCCGGATTCGACCCGACCGCCGCCGCGGACGCGTTCGGTGCCGATGACGACGCGGACGCCGGTTTCGTGGAGACCGAGCAGTACTGATCCGGCTGCCGGTCCGTCGTGGCGGGTCGCGCAGTTCCCCGCGCCCCTTCGGGGGCGCGGACCGCTCCGGGCACCTGGAAGGGTGCCCGGATCTCCGACAGGCGACCGCCTGCTCGGATACTGACCCCGGTACCTGATACGGCCGGGGCAGACACCTAGGAGAAACACCATGCCGAAGCCCACCAAGGGTGCCCGTCTGGGCGGCAGCGCCGCGCACGAGAAGCTGCTCCTCGCGAACCTCGCGAAGTCGCTGTTCGAGCACGGCCGCATCACCACGACCGAGGCGAAGGCGCGCAAGCTGCGTCCGTACGCCGAGCGTCTGGTCACCAAGGCGAAGAAGGGCGACCTTCACAACCGCCGTCAGGTGCTCCAGGTCATCACGGACAAGAGCGTCGTCCACACGCTCTTCACCGAGATCGGCCCCCGGTACGAGAACCGTCCCGGTGGTTACACCCGGATCACCAAGATCGGCAACCGCCGTGGCGACAACGCGCCCATGGCCGTCATCGAGCTGGTCGAGGCGCTGACCGTGGCGCAGCAGGCCACCGGTGAGGCCGAGGCCGCCACCAAGCGTGCCGCCAAGGACGCCGAGGCCGCTCCGGCTGCCGAGGAGACCAAGACCGAGGCCGCCGAGGCCCCGGCCGAGGAGTCCAAGGAGGCCTGAGGCTTCCGGCTCGCGACGGGCCCGTCCCCTTTTCCGGGGGCGGGCCCGTCCGCATCTCGGGGCAACCTTTCCGGCGGGTCGGTGGTCATGTATGCGTCACCGAATCCCGGTGCGTCCGGTCCCTGAGTCACGGGGGTTTCATGCCTTCTCCCGCCGCCGTGCGGCGTCGTACCGCCGCCTTCGCGCTGGCCGCCCTGGCCGCCACGGCGCTCGCCAGTCCCGCCCATGCCGAGGAACAGCCGCTGCCGGTCGCCGTCACCGGCCCCGACAGCGTGAACCTCTCCCTGCACCCGGAGTCCGACGGGTCGGCCGAACCGCAGATCGAGCTGGGGCTGCGGGCGCCCGGCGAGCCGGTACCGGACCAGGACGGGGTCATCACCCCGATCCACAACGGCGAATACACGGTCACCGTGGACGCGCGCTCCCTGGCCGGGGTCGCCGCGGTGGACTTCTCCGGCCTCGGCGGCTGGCAGGGGTGCGCCGTCGACGGGCTCGTCGCCACCTGCAACGGCTACGAGATCTACGCCGGCCAGGACTACAACCGCCTCGGCGGCATCCGCCTCGACGTGACCGACGAGAGCGCCGCGGGCGACGCCGGCAGCATCGAGGTCACGGCCCAGGGCGAGGGCCTGGCCTTCACCGGGCACTCGGTGGACGTGCTGGTCGGCGGTCCCGAGCTGCGGATGAGGCAGCTGACCGAGCCCGGGGACCTCCGGGCCGGCGACACCTTCCAGGCCCCGCTGGGCTTCAGCAACGTCGGCGGGCTGGGCGGCGAGGGCGTCCTGCTGCGCGTCTCCGGCACCCGGGGCCTGTCCTTCCCCCGCACCTTCGGCAACTGCTGGTACGACCCGCGTGACCCCGACGACCTGCTCGGGCGTTCCGAGGCGCTGTGCTTCTTCGACGGCGAGTTCGCCGGGGACGCGGCCTACGGGCTGAGCACGCCCTTCCCGGTCCGGACGGCCGGCTTCGCGCTGTACGACGCGCTGTCCTACTCCTTCACCGCGATGCCCGCCGCACAGGCGCGGGAGCTGCTGGCCCAGGGCGGTCACCAGGCCGGGGACGGCCCGGCGCTGGGGCTGGTCCGCCTGCCGGAGGCGGACCCGGCCGGCTACACGCGCTGGGCGGAGCTGGACCTGCCGACCAGGAACACCTTCGACCTCGACCTGACCGGTGAGCGGCTGCGGGCCCGCAAGGGCGACACCGTGTCGGTGGACGTCGGCTTCGCCAACCACGGTCCCGCCTGGCTGGCCCTGCTGCGCTCCGGGGGCGAGCCGATCTCCTTCCAGGTCGACCTGCCGCCGGGCACCACGGCCACCACCGTTCCCGAGAACTGCCGGCGTGCCTGGGAGGGCGCCGAGGGCGACTACGCCTGCTTCGTCTCCACGCCGATCCTGGAGGACGACTCCCGCACCTTCACCTTCGGCCTCCGCGTCGACCAGGTGATCAAGAACGCCACCGGCCGGGCGTTCTTCGCGTACACGATGCCGAACGAGGGCGACCCGGCGAACGACTCCGGGCAGATCGTGCTGAACCCCACCGGCAGGCGCTGACCGCCGGCCGTCCGGCAGCGGGTCCGTCCTCCGGGGGGCGGGCCCGTTCGCCGTTCCTGAGAGGATTCAGGGGTGAGTGAGGAAGTAGAGCCCGGGCACGTGCGGGTGCGCCTTGATCTTTCCTACGACGGCACCGAGTTCTCCGGCTGGGCCAAGCAGGCCGGCGGGCGGCGGACCGTGCAGGGGGAGATCGAGGACGCGCTGCGCACGGTCACGCGGTCCCGTGAGATGTACGAACTGACCGTGGCGGGGCGGACCGACGCCGGGGTGCACGCCCGGGGTCAGGTCGCCCACGTCGACCTGCCGCGCGAGGTCTGGGCCGAGCACCACGGCAAGCTGCTCAAGCGGCTCGCCGGGCGGCTGTCCCGGGACGTGCGGGTGTGGGCCCTCAGGGAGGCGCCCAGCGGCTTCGACGCCCGGTTCTCGGCGATCTGGCGGCGCTACGCCTACCGGGTCACCGACAACCCCGGCGGCGTCGACCCGCTGCTGCGCGGACACGTGCTGTGGCACGACTGGCCCCTCGACGTGGACGCCATGAACGAGGCGGCCCGGGGGCTGCTCGGGGAGCACGACTTCGCCGCCTACTGCAAGAAGCGGGAGGGGGCCACGACCATCCGGACGCTTCAGGAGCTGAGCCTGGTGCGCGGCGACGACGGGATCATCACCGCCACCGTCCGGGCCGACGCCTTCTGCCACAACATGGTCCGCTCCCTGATCGGGGCGCTCCTGTTCGTCGGCGACGGCCACCGCCCGACCCCCTGGCCCGCCGAGGTGCTCGCCGCCGGGGTGCGGGACTCCGCCGTGCACGTCGTCCGGCCGCACGGGCTGACCCTGGAGGAGGTCGGCTATCCGGCGGACGAGCTGCTGGCGGCGCGGAACAAGGAGGCGCGCAACCGGCGCACCCTGCCGGGGGCCGGCTGCTGCTGAGCCGCTACTCGGCCGTCGCCGCCGCCGACGCCTGGGCCTCGCCGCGCCGGCGGATCTGCCGGAAGGCGAACTCGCCCAGGTCGTCGCCGGTGCGGAACACGTCCGTGGCCTTCTGCGTCACGTTCTCGCCGTTCGTGAAGCCGGCGATCGTGAAGTAGGCGTAGCGGCCGTAGGAGTTGGTGGTGGAGCGGCAGACCGCGCCGGTGCAGAACGGCTTCACGCCGCCGCCGGACAGCGAGCGCACGATGCTCTTCTTGTCGGTCTGGGCCTTGGCCTTCAGCGCCTGCGCCTCGGTGTCGAAGACGGCCACGCCGACCGTGACGGCGATGTCGCCCTTGGTGTAGGTGACGCGGAGCAGCCGAGTGCAGCCGTTGGCGGTGAGGGCGCCCGGCAGGGTGCCCTGGGCGGCGGAGGCGCAGGTGCGGGTGTCGGCCGTCGGCCCCTTCTTGTACACGATGTCGCCCATGGTCAGCTGCGTGCCGGGGAAGAGGACCTCCGGGCTCAGCGGGGCCTTGTCCTTCTCGCTGCTGGAGACGAAGTCCTTCGGGTCCAGCGGCGGCGGGGCACTGGTCGGCGCGAACGAGGGGGCCGTGGCCGACTGGCTGGGGATGTCAGCGGTCGAGGGCAGCCGGGAGGAGGGCGTGTCCGACGCCTGGTCGGAGCCGTTCGCCGAGACCACGGCCACGGCCACGGCACTCGCGATCGCCACGGTGGCCAGCGCACCGCCGCCGATGAACAGGAGCCGGCGCCGCTTGTTGCGGGCTTCGGAGGCCTCGGCGAGGGCGGCCCAGTCCGGGGAGTCGCCGCCGCCGCTGTTCCAGGGCTGCTGCTGCGATTGCGGTTTCCAGGGATCCCACTGTGACTGAGGTCCCCCCTGCCCAAAGCTCATGGGCGGCATCTTAGACGGGCCTGAGGCGCGCTGGTGCGCCTGCGGAGAGGCCGCAGCGCCTAGCGTTCCCCCCATGCGGACGGGCAAAAACGACATCTCCGGGTGGTTGGTGCGGCCTGCGGGCGGGCACGCGTGGGCGGCGCTCGTGGTGGTGCTGGGGGCGTCGGCGCTGAGCGCGGCCCGGGCGGCCCCGGACGGGGGGATGGACAACGCGATCGTCGTGCGGGCCGCCCGGACCTGGCTGGCCGGGGGCTCCCCGTACGACGATCCGCACTTCCTGTACCTCCCGAGCGCGGTCCTGGCCGCCGTCCCGCAGGCGCTGCTGCCCGGGGCCGTGCTGCGGGTGCTGGCGCCGCTGGCGGTGACGGGGCTGCTGGCGCTGGCCTGGGGCTGCGCGCTGCGCCTGCACCGGGTGCCGTACGGCAGCCGCCTCGGCGTCCTCGGGCTCACCGGGCTCGCGGCGGGCTTCGCGCCGTTCGGGCACCTGGTGCGGCTCGGCAACTGGACGGTGACCGCGGCGGTGGGCCTGCCGCTGTGCCTGCTGCTGGCGAGCCGGGGGCGGTGGACGGCGGCGGGGGCCGTCATCGGCGCGGCCGTGGCGCTCAAGCCGCTGCTGGCGCCCGCGGTCCTGCTGTTCGTGTTCGCCGGGCGGTGGCGGCCCCTGGCGGCGGCCGTCCTGGTGCCCGCGCTGGCCTCCGGCGCGGCGGCGCTGGCGATGCCCGACCCGGCCGGCTTCCTCACCCGCACCCTGCCGTTCCTCCTGCACGGCGACGACGGGTTCGTACGGCTCTACGAGGCCTCTCCGGCGGCCGTCCTGCCCCGGCTCGGGGTGGCGGGGCCGCTCGCGCAGGGGGCCGCGGTGGCGGCGGCCGGGGCCGGGGTGCTGTGCGCGTACCTGCGCTGGCGCCGCGCCGACCCGGGGCCGCTGCGGTACGCGGAGACCGGCGCGGGCCTGATGCTGTCGGCGTTCCTGGTCTCCAGGCCGTCGTACGACCACTACCTCCTGGTCGCGGTGCCGCTGCTGCTCGCCGGGCTGCCGTACGCCGGGGCGGTGGCCCGGGGGCCCTGGTTCTGGATCGCCCTGGTGCCGCAGGCGCCGGGGCTGACCTGGCCCTGGCTGGAGTCGGTGCGGCAGCGGGCCTTCAAGGACGCGTTCACGCTGTGCGTGCTGGTGTGGGCGGTGGCGCGACGGGCCCGGGGCGGCGCGGCGCCCGCCGGCGACCACGGCGGGGCCGGGCGCCCGCCGGAGCCCGCGCGGGTGTCGGCGCCCCCGTTTTGACCCGCCTGGGACATCCCGGGTACCCTGCACAGTCGTATGTGTATTGGCTTGCTCATTCTCACGTGAGGGGCCCTTACACCGGTCGACCGGGACCGATGACCAGCGACCAGCACGCGGTTTGCGTCACCGCAGTGCGGTCAGGGCTGTCGTGATCGTCTTCGGTGACCTTGTCAGGACCATTCACTGAAGAAGCGAAGGCTACGAACCGTGCGTACGTACAGCCCCAAGCCCGGCGATGTGACGCGTCAGTGGCACGTCATCGACGCTCAGGACGTCGTCCTGGGCCGTCTGGCCTCCACCGCGGCCTCCATCCTCCGTGGCAAGCACAAGCCCATCTACGCGCCCCACGTCGACACCGGTGACTTCGTCATCATCATCAACGCCGACAAGGTGCACCTCTCCGGCAACAAGCGGACCCAGAAGATGGCGTACCGCCACTCCGGCTACCCGGGCGGTCTGCGCTCCGTGCGCTACGACGAGCTGCTGGACAAGAACCCGGAGAAGGCCATCGAGAAGGCCGTCAAGGGCATGCTCCCGAAGAACTCCCTGGGCCGTCAGATGCTCTCGAAGCTGAAGGTCTACAAGGGTGACCAGCACCCGCACGGCGCGCAGCAGCCGCAGCCGTTCGAGATCACCCAGGTCGCGCAGTAAGTCCGGCCACCCCCTAAGACTGAAGAGAATCTGAGGAGCATCGTGGCCGAGACCACTGCCGAGCAGCCGCTCGAAGAGATCGACATCGACAGCTACACCACCGAGTCCGAGGTCCCCGTCGAGGGCGAGTACACCTCGGAGTCCATGGCGTCCCGCTTCGGCGAGCCCCAGCCGGCCGCCGGCCTGGGCCGTCGCAAGAACGCCATCGCCCGTGTCCGGATCGTCCCGGGCACCGGCAAGTGGAAGATCAACGGTCGCACCCTCGAGGACTACTTCCCGAACAAGGTGCACCAGCAGGAAGTCAACGAGCCCTTCAAGGTGCTCGAGCTCGAGGGCCGTTACGACGTCATCGCCCGCATCGCGGGTGGCGGTGTCTCCGGTCAGGCCGGTGCGCTCCGTCTCGGTGTCGCCCGCGCGCTGAACGAGGCCGACGTCGACAACAACCGCGGCCCGCTGAAGAAGGCCGGCTTCCTCAAGCGCGACGACCGTGCGGTCGAGCGCAAGAAGGCCGGTCTCAAGAAGGCCCGCAAGGCTCCGCAGTACAGCAAGCGCTAAGCCTCGCTGCCTGTACTCCGAACGCCCCGGCGGCACGCCACTGTGCTGCCGGGGCGTTCGTTTATCTCGACCGTTGGGCGTATAACGGCACAAGACGTTCAGAGGTTCAGCCGCTGAGACGTTCAGACGTTCAGAGGCTTGTGTGATCGGATGGCCGGGCAGCGCGGTGCGACGCGTGACCGGTACCACGGGAGCCGACTGCGTGGGCCGCACAGCAGCCGCTCCCGGAATTGACGTTTCCTCAGGAGGACAAGTGGGACGACTCTTCGGCACGGACGGCGTGCGCGGTGTCGCCAACGCGGATCTGACGGCCGAGCTGGCGCTCGGTCTCTCCGTCGCCGCGGCGCACGTACTGGCCGAGGCGGGCACCTTCGCCGGACACCGCCCGACCGCGGTGGTCGGACGGGACCCGCGCGCCTCCGGGGAGTTCCTGGAGGCCGCCGTGGTCGCGGGTCTGGCCAGCGCCGGGGTGGACGTGCTGCGGGTCGGCGTCCTGCCGACGCCCGCGGTGGCCCACCTCACCGGCGCGCTCGGCGCCGACCTCGGCGTGATGCTCTCCGCGAGTCACAACGCCATGCCCGACAACGGCATCAAGTTCTTCGCCCGCGGCGGTCACAAGCTCGCCGACGAGCTGGAGGACCGCATCGAGGCCGTCTACGCGGAGCACCGCACCGGCGCCCCCTGGGACCGCCCGACCGGCGCCGGCGTCGGCCGTGTCCGCGACTACGACGAGGGACTCGACCAGTACGTCGCCCACCTCGTCGGCGTCCTCCCGAACCGTCTCGACGGTCTGAAGATCGTCCTCGACGAGGCGCACGGCGCCGCCTCCCGGGTCTCGCCGGAGGCGTTCGCGCGGGCCGGCGCGGAGCTCGTCACCATCGGCGCGGTGCCGGACGGCCTCAACATCAACGACGGCTGCGGCTCCACCCACCTCGACCTGCTCAAGGCGGCCGTGGTCGAGCACGGCGCCGACCTCGGCATCGCCCACGACGGCGACGCCGACCGCTGCCTGGCCGTGGACCACACCGGCGCGGAGGTGGACGGCGACCAGATCCTCGCCGTGCTCGCGCTGGCGATGCGGGAGCGGGGCGCGCTGCGCTCCGACACCGTCGTCGCGACCGTCATGTCAAACCTGGGCTTCAAGCTGGCCATGGAGCGCGAGGGCATCCAGTTCGTGCAGACCGGGGTCGGCGACCGGTACGTCCTGGAGGAGATGAAGGCCAACGGGTACGCCCTCGGCGGCGAGCAGTCCGGCCACGTCATCATCCTCGACCACGCCACCACCGGCGACGGCACGCTGACCGGCCTGATGCTGGCGGCGCGGGTCGCGCAGACCGGTCGTACGCTGCAGGACCTCGCGTCCGTGATGGAGCGGCTGCCGCAGGTGCTGATCAACGTGCCCGACGTGGACAAGGCGCGGGTCAGGACGTCCGCGGAGCTGGCGACCGCCGTCGGGGAGGCGGAGCGGGAGCTGGGCGACACCGGGCGCGTGCTGCTGCGTCCCTCGGGGACCGAACCGCTCGTGCGGGTCATGGTCGAGGCGGCGGACATCGAGCAGGCCCGGTCCGTCGCGGGGCGGCTGGCCGATGCGGTGAAGTCGGCGCTCGGGTAGTTCCGCGGCGCCGGGTCCGGGGCGGGGTGCTGTGCGGGCCGCGGCACCGTCGTGGTGTGCCGCACGGTTCCCCGCGTCCCTCGGGCGGGCTTCCCTAACCGGCGTCGTCCGTCGTGGTCAGGCGGCCGCGCTGGGTGGCCCACAGGACCTTCTGGACCAGGAGCGTCAGGGTGCCGGCCACGACGATGCCCGCCAGGTTGAGCAGGAGCTGCTCGCTGGAGCCGACCGTCTGCCTGGTGTCGCCGAAGCTCAGGGCGACGGCCGCGTTCGCGGCGGCCGGGACCGTGGTGACGGAGATGGCCACGCCCACCAGGGCGCCGGACTTCGCCGAGGTGAGGGACAGCGTGCCCGCGATGCCGGCGAGGACCGCCACCACGAAGGAGAAGGCGTCCGGGGCGTAGACGAAGCCCGTGTTGGGGCGGTCCCCCTCCAGCTTGCCCTCGCTGAACAGGGAGAAGCCGGACATGACCCAGCTGAAGCCCACCGTCACCGCCATCGCCACCGCGAAGCCCACCAGCAGGGCGACCAGTGACCGCAGCGCCAGGCGCGGCGCGCGCTGGACGATCGCGGTGCAGACGCCCGCCAGCGGGCCGAACTCCGGGCCGACCGCCATCGCGCCCACGATCAGGACGGCGTTGTCGAGCACCACACCGCAGGCCGCGATCATCGTGGCGAGCGTGATGAAGGCGACGTAGGTGACGGAGAGGGACGACTCCTCCTGGGTCGCCTCCTCCAGCTGCTCCCACAGCACGGCGTCCGCGGGTTCGCCGGGGGCGTCCTCCTCCGCCTTGTCGGCCCGCCTGGACAGCGACAGGTCGATGTTCTCGGCGGTGATGGCGCCGCAGTCGTCGATGCCCAGCGCGCGGAGCCGGTTGATGAGTTCGTCGCCCGCCTCGCGGGCCACGTCGCACATGACGACGTCGCCCTCCGGAACCCGGGCGGCGCCCGGCAGGACGACGAGGTGGGTGGTGCCGACCGTGCGGCCGATCAGGCGGACCACCTCGTCGGTCCGGTCGGCCGGGGAGATCAGACGCAGATGCAGCATCCGGTATTTCTACAGGTCCGGACGGTGGCCGTCACAGCTTCCGCAGGCTCAGGCGCTGCACCTTGTGGTCCGGCCCCTTGCGCAGGATCAGGGTGGCCCGGCCCCGGGTGGGGGCCACGTTCTCCACCAGGTTCGGCTTGTTGATGGTGCGCCAGGTGGTGCGGGCGTAGTCGAGGGCCTCCTCCTCCGAGACCTGGGTGTACTTGCGGAAGTACGAGGAGGGGTTCTGGAAGGCGGTCGCGCGCAGCTTGCGGAAGCGGCTGAGGTACCAGCGCTCGATGTCCTCGGTGCGGGCGTCGACGTACACGCTGAAGTCGAAGTAGTCGGCGAGGCCGACCCTGGTGCGGCCGTCCTTGCCGGGCAGCGCGGGCTGCAGGACGTTCAGGCCCTCGACGATCAGGATGTCGGGGCGGCGCACGACGAGCTTCTCGTCCGGGACGATGTCGTAGATGAGGTGGGAGTAGACGGGGGCGGTCACCTCGGCCTTGCCCGCCTTGATGTCGGCGACGAACCGGGTGAGCGCCCGGCGGTCGTACGACTCGGGGAAACCCTTCCGCGACATCAGGCCGCGGGCCTCCAGCTCCCTCGTGGGCAGCAGGAAGCCGTCGGTCGTGACCAGCTCGACGCGCGGGTGCTCGGGCCAGCGGGACAGCAGCGCCTGGAGGAGGCGGGCCACGGTGGACTTGCCGACCGCGACCGAGCCGGCGACCCCTATGACGAAGGGCGTGCCGGACTGGGAGCCCTGCTCGCCGAGGAAGGTGTTCAGCGCGCCGCGCAGGCCGTCGGTGGCGCCGACGTAGAGGTTGAGGAGCCGCGACAGGGGCAGGTAGATGTCCCGCACCTCGTCGAGGTCGATGACGTCGCCGAGGCCGCGCAGCTTCTCCACCTCCTCCGCGGTCAGCGGCAGCGGCGTCTTGTCGCGCAGCGCGCTCCACTCGGGACGGGTGAGGTCGACGTAGGGAGTCGCCTCCGGCCGGGACCGGTGGGCGCTCCGGGGCATCGAGGGGACCGGAGAGATCACAGTCCATTGTTAACGGAGTTCGAACGCGGTGGCGGGTGGGCTGTGTCACGCCGGACGCCGTCCCGCCGGTCAAGATCACGTCGGCGTCACGGTCGAGTACCGGGTGGTGACGGAGTGATCGCTCGTGAGCTACCTGTGAGTACAGTGCGCGCGAAACATGCGGAGCCCCTCCGCAGTCCTGGCAGAAAGAGTCGCCCCCGTGAGAACGACCGCTGTGCGCCGTACCGCCCTGGCGGCCTCCGCCGCCGCCCTGGCCCTCCTCGTCACCGCCTGCGGCGGATCCTCCGACGACGGCGGCAGGACCGGCGACGGCAAGGCCGACGGTGACAAGAACGCCTCGGCGGCCCCGGCCGCCGCCGAGGCGCTGAGCGCCGCCGAGCTGGACAAGGCCGTCCTGGCCCAGGCGGACGTCAAGAACGGCAAGGTCACCAAGCCCGTCGCCTCGGACGACATCCCGCAGGACAAGGTGAAGGCGGAGAAGGCCGAGTGCCGGCCGCTCGTCCTCGCACAGACCGGCATCGCCGCGGGCGAGCCGGCGGCCACGGTGAAGCGGTCCTGGACGGAAGGGCCGAAGAAGCCGGCCGGGGACGACGTGTCCGAGGCGGCGCTCGACAGCGCTTTCGACCTGGACAAGCTCCTGGTGACCCTGGCCTCCTACGAGGACGGCGGCGCCGAGAAGGTCCTGGAGGACGTGAACGCCGCCGCGAGCGCGTGCGCGGGCGGCTTCGCCTACACCGCGGCCGGCGTCAGGACGCAGGTCGACAAGGTCGTCACCGACAAGGCGCCCGCGGGTGCCGACGAGGCGGTCGCGATGACCATGACGGTGACCGGCGAGGAGGGCGACAAGTTCCCGGTCAAGGTCGCCGTCACCCGCAAGGGCTCCACCGTGGCGTCGTTCACCGTGATCAACCTGGCCGCCGCCGCCACGGGCAAGGACTTCTCCTTCCCCACGGAGATCAGCGACGCCCAGCTCGCCAAGCTGGGCTGACCGCGAGCGGCCGGGAACTCCCACCGGGGTGTTCGTACCCCGGTGGGAATTTCCGATTTCGGGCACGTGACAGCAGGTTCGTGATCGAATCTGACCGTAGGCTGCCGGTCATGTGCGGAATCGTGGGATACGTGGGGTCGCAGTCGGCGCTCGATGTCGTGGTGGCCGGACTGAAGCGGCTGGAGTACCGGGGATACGACTCGGCGGGCGTCGCCGTGCTCGCCGACGGCGGGCTCGCCACCGCCAAGCGCGCCGGCAAGCTCGTCAACCTGGACAAGGAACTGTCCGAACACCCGCTGCCGTCCGCCGCGACCGGCATCGGCCACACCCGCTGGGCCACGCACGGCGGACCCACCGACGCCAACGCCCACCCGCACCTCGACAACGCCGGCCGGGTGGCCGTGGTCCACAACGGCATCATCGAGAACTTCGCCGAGCTGCGGGCCGAGCTGGAGGAGCGCGGCCACGAGCTGGCCTCCGAGACCGACACCGAGGTCGTCGCCCACCTGCTCGCCGAGCAGTACTCCGCCTGCGCCGACCTGGCCGAGTCGATGCGGCTGGTGTGCCGCCGGCTGGAGGGCGCGTTCACGCTGGTCGCGGTGCACGCCGACGAGCCGGACGTGGTCGTGGGCGCGCGGCGCAACTCACCGCTCGTGGTGGGCGTGGGGGAGGGCGAGTCCTTCCTCGCCTCCGACGTCGCCGCCTTCATCGCCCACACCCGGGACGCCCTCGAACTGGGCCAGGACCAGGTGGTGGAGCTGCGCCGGGACGGCGTGACGGTCACCGGCTTCGACGGCAGCCCCGCGGACGTGCGCGCGTACCACGTCGACTGGGACGCCTCGGCCGCCGAGAAGGACGGCCACGACTACTTCATGCTCAAGGAGATCGCCGAGCAGCCCAAGGCGGTCGCCGACACGCTCCTCGGCCGCATCGACGCCTCCGGCTCCCTCACCCTGGACGAGCTGCGGATCCCCGCGGGCGTGCTCCGCGAGGTCGACAAGGTCGTCATCGTCGCCTGCGGCACGGCCTTCCACGCCGGGCTGATCGCCAAGTACGCCATCGAGCACTGGACGCGCATCCCCTGCGAGGTGGAGCTGGCCAGCGAGTTCCGCTACCGCGACCCGATCCTCGACCAGCAGACCCTGGTCGTCGCCGTCTCCCAGTCCGGCGAGACCATGGACACCCTCATGGCACTGCGCCACGCCCGCGAGCAGGGCTCCAAGGTGCTGGCCATCTGCAACACCAACGGCTCGACCATCCCGCGCGAGTCCGACGCGGTGCTCTACACGCACGCCGGACCCGAGGTCGCCGTCGCCTCGACGAAGGCCTTCCTGACCCAGCTGGTGGCCTGCTACCTGGTCGCCCTCTACCTCGGCCAGGTCCGCGGCACGAAGTACGCCGACGAGATCCGCGGTGTCGTCCGCGACCTCTCGCGGATCTCCGGCGCCGTCGAACGGGTCCTGGAGACCATGCGGCCGGTACGGGAACTGGCGCGCTCGCTCGCCCACAAGGACACGGTGCTGTTCCTGGGCCGGCACGTCGGGTACCCGGTCGCGCTCGAAGGCGCCCTGAAGCTCAAGGAGCTGGCGTACATGCACGCCGAGGGCTTCGCGGCGGGCGAGCTGAAGCACGGGCCGATCGCGCTGATCGAGGAGGACCTGCCGGTCGTCGTGGTCGTGCCGTCCCCGCGCGGCCGTTCCGTGCTCCACGACAAGATCGTGTCCAACATCCAGGAGATCCGGGCCCGGGGCGCGCGGACCATCGTCATCGCGGAGGAGGGCGACGAGGCGGTCGTCCCCTACGCCGACCACCTCGTCCGGATCCCCGCCACCCCGACGCTGCTCCAGCCGCTGGTGGCGACGGTGCCGCTGCAGGTCTTCGCCTGCGAACTGGCCACGGCCCGGGGCAACGAGGTGGACCAGCCGCGGAACCTGGCCAAGTCGGTGACGGTGGAGTAGCTCACAGCAGCCCGGCGAGCGGCTCCACGGTCCTCCAGCGCCCCAGGTACCGGGTGGCCGCGTGCGGGTCCGTGTTGCGGTTCCGCACCAGCCGGGTGCGCTCCGGGACGGCGTCGTCGTCCGGGAACAGGGTCCGCAGCCGCAGGGTCGCGACGATGAAGTCGTCCCGGTCGGCGACGTTCACCCGGCGCTTGACGTGCGCCGGCGGGCGCAGCGGCCGCGGGCGCAGCCGGCGCCGGATGACGGACCGCAGGCCGAGCGGCGACCCGGAGGCCGGCAGCAGCGGCACCGGTTGTTCCGGCCGGTGCAGGGCCTTGCAGACACGACGACGGTTCCCGGCGAGTGCGCGACCACCGCCCTGGTGTCCGGGGTCACCCGGGACGGCACGGCCTCGATCGCGCCCTCGCGGACCGCCTCGTCCTCCGGGTACGCCGCCACCTGCCCGAGGTGGGACACGCCGGCGCTGCTGAGCGCCGCGAAACCGGAGCGGGCGACCGGGCCGAGCCGCCCGAGCATCGCCACGAGCATCCGCAGCACCTCGGCCGGGTCCTGTTCGGGGCCCACCTCGGCGTGCGGCCCGTCCAGGGCGCGGGCCGCCTCGTCGCGGGCCGCAGGGTCGGACGCGTGCCGCCGGATGTTCTCCGCGACGTCCTCGGCGACGTCCTCGCCGGCCGTCGCCACCGGACCGGGCAGCGGCATGTCCCAGTCGTCCCGCGGGACGCAGCGGTCGTACAGGTGGCGGTAGTACGCCACGGCGACCGTGAGGGAACCGTACGGCGGCCCGCTCCACCCGAGGTGATCGGGACCCGGTTCGGACAGGCCCGGGCGAGGGCGCGGCAGGGTGACGTCGAGGCCGCCGCGGCACAGCTGCGCCAGGTCAGGGACGGCCGCGCCCGGGTCCTGGGCGAGGACCACCCCGACACGCCGGCCGCCCGGGCGGGGCTGGACGGGCCGGCCGCCGGCTGAGCGCACCCGGGTGGCCGTGCCGTCCCGTGGGCCGCCTTAGGGTGCTCGGCATGGGCATCATCGGGGTCGGCATCGACGTGGCCGAGATCGAGCGGTTCGGGGCGTCGCTGGAGCGCACGCCGGCCATGGCGCGGCGGCTCTTCCTGGAGAGCGAGCTGCTGCTGCCGGGCGGGGAGCGCCGGGGCGTCGCCTCGCTCGCCGCCCGCTTCGCCGCCAAGGAGGCGCTGGCCAAGGCGCTCGGCGCGCCGGCGGGACTGCACTGGAGGGACGCCGAGGTGTACGTCGAGGACAACGGGCGGCCGCGGCTGCGGGTGACCGGGACGGTGGCGGCACGGGCCGCGGAGCTGGGGGTCACGTCCTGGCACGTGTCGCTGAGCCACGACGCGGGGGTCGCGTCGGCGGTGGTGATCGCGGAGGGATAGGCCCCCCGCCGCGGAGGCCCCGCCCGTGCGGCGCGCCCGGCCGGAGGACCGGCCGGGCGCGGACGGGACCGGCGCGGTCCGTGATGTCCGTGCCGTACAGGGAAGACTCGACGGCATGCGGACTGCGTACAGCGTGGAGACGGTCAGGACGGCCGAACGGGAGGCGATGGCGAGGCTGCCGGACGGGGCCCTGATGCAACGGGCGGCGGCCGGACTCGCCGCCGCCTGCGCGGAGCTGCTCGGCCGCGTGGCCGGCCGGGTCTACGGCAGCCGGGTCGTGCTGCTCGTCGGCAGCGGCGACAACGGCGGCGACGCCCTGTACGCCGGGGCGCGGCTCGCCCGGCGCGGGGCCGGGGTGACGGCCGTCCTGCTCGCACCCGGGCGCGCGCACGCCGGCGGCCTCTCGGCGCTGCGGCGGGCCGGCGGACGGGTCGCCGCCGACGGTGACGGGGAGCGGCTGATCGAGCGGGCCGACCTGGTCGTGGACGGCATCGTCGGGATCGGCGGCCGGGGCGGGCTGCGGGAGGAGGCGGTGCCGCTGGCCGCCGCGGCCGGGCGGTCGCGGGCCGCCGTCGTCGCGGTCGACCTGCCGAGCGGGGTCGACGCCGACACCGGTCAGGTGCGCGGGGAGGCGGTGCGGGCCGATCTGACGGTGACCTTCGGGACGCACAAGCCGGGGCTGCTGGTCGATCCGGCGCGGGAGTACGCCGGGTCGGTGCGGCTGGTGGACATCGGGCTGGCGCTGCCGCACGACGCGGCCGAGCTGGAGGCCCTGCAGCACGCGGACGTGGCCCGGCTGCTGCCGGTGCCGGGGGCGGAGAGCGACAAGTACCGGCGCGGGGTCGTCGGCATCGCCGCAGGGTCGGCGCGCTATCCGGGGGCCGCCGTGCTCGCCGTCTCCGGGGCGCTGCGGGGCGGGGCCGGGGCGGTGCGGTACGTGGGACCGGCGGGGGACGCGGTGATCGCGCGCTTCCCGGAGACGCTCGTGTCCGACCGGGGGCCGAAGCGGGCGGGGCGGGTGCAGGCGTGGGTCGTCGGCCCCGGGGCCGGGGACGACGCCGGGACCGTGGCGGAGGTGCTGGCGGCTCGGGTGCCGGTGCTGATCGACGCGGACGGGCTGCGGCTGGCCGACGCGGACGCGGTGCGGGGACGCACGGCGCCGACGCTGATGACGCCGCATGCCGGGGAGGCGGCGGCGCTGCTCGGGGTGAGCCGCGAGGAGGTCGAGGGGGCGCGGCTGGCCTCGGCGCGGGAGCTGGCGGAGCGGTACGGGGCGACGGTGCTGCTGAAGGGATCGACGACGGTGGTGGCCCCGGCGGGCGGGAAGGGGCCCGTGCGGGTCAACGCGACGGGGACGTCGTGGCTGGCCACGGCGGGGAGCGGGGACGTGCTGTCGGGGCTGGCGGGGTCGTTGCTGGCGGCGGGGCTGTCGGCGCTGGACGCGGGGAGCGCGGGGGCGTACCTGCACGGGCTGGCGGGGCGGATCGCGGCAGTGGGGGCTCCGGTGGGGGCGCACGACGTGGCGGAGGCGGTGCCGGCCGCCTGGCGGGACGTGCGGGAGGTTCTGGACGGGCGGGGATGACGGGTGCGGTCGGACCGGACCCGACGTGGTCGTCGGTGCGGGGGCGGTCGCGTGGCCCGGCGCCGGCGGGGCGCCTCCCCCGGAGGGGGAGCCCCGGTGCCCGCCCGTGCCGCCCCCGGGGATGCCTCCCGGGCCGTTCGGGCACGGGGGAGGCGCGACTGCCCGCAGCGGCGGGGAAGGGAGGAGGACCGCCCGCGGCGGTGGGGTGTGTGGCGGCTGCGTGGGGGTGATCGGGGGCTCTGAGAGACTGGGGTGCGATGAGTGAGACTTCCGTCCGATGGGACGCGTCCCTGCGGGGCCGTGCCGAGATCGATCTGGCCGCACTGCGGGCCAACGTGCGCGCGCTGCGTGAACGGGCGCCCGGTGCGGCCCTCATGGCCGTCGTCAAGGCCGATGCCTACGGCCACGGCGCGATCCCGTGCGCCCGCGCGGCCGTCGCGGCCGGCGCGACCTGGCTCGGCACCGCCACGCCCCAGGAGGCGCTCGCGCTGCGCGCGGAGGCCGGGCTGCCGGACGACGTGCGGATCATGTGCTGGCTGTGGACGCCGGGCGGCCCCTGGCGGGAGGCCGTCGAGGCCGGTCTCGACGTCTCCGTCAGCGGGATGTGGGCCCTGGACGAGGTCACCGCGGCGGCACGTCCGGCCGGACGCCCCGCACGGGTGCAGCTCAAGGCCGACACCGGGCTGGGCCGCAACGGCTGCGGGCCGGGCGACGACTGGGAGGAGCTCGTCCGGGAGGCCCGGCGCGCCGAGGCCGAGGGGCTGATCCGCGTCACCGGGCTCTGGTCGCACTTCGCCTGCGCCGACGAGCCCGGCCACCCCTCCATCGCCGCCCAGCTCACCCTCTTCCGCGAGATGACGGCGTACGCCGAGCGGCAGGGCGTCCGCCCCGAGGTGCGGCACATCGCCAACTCGCCGGCCACGCTCACGCTCCCCGAGAGCCACTTCGACCTCGTACGCCCCGGCATCGCGATGTACGGCGTCTCGCCCAGCCCCGAAGTCGGCATCCCCGCCGACTTCGGACTGCGTCCCGTGATGACGCTGTCCGCCGCTCTGGCCCTGGTCAAGCAGGTCCCCGGCGGCCACGGCGTCAGCTACGGCCACCACTACACCACCCCCGGCGAGACCACCCTCGGCCTCGTCCCCCTCGGCTACGCCGACGGCATCCCGCGCCACGCCTCCTCCACCGGCCCCGTCCTGGTCGGGGGCAAGTGGCGCACGGTCGCGGGGCGGGTCGCGATGGACCAGTTCGTCGTCGACCTGGGAGGGGACCGGCCCCCGCCCGGCGCCGAGGCGGTGCTGTTCGGGCCCGGCGACCGCGGCGAGCCCACCGCCGAGGACTGGGCGCGGGCGGCGGGCACCATCGCGTACGAGATCGTCACCCGGATCGGCGCGCGCGTGCCCCGCGTCTATGTGAACGAGTGACGATCGCGGGCCCGCGTGACCAGTGACACGTGACGCGCGCCCGGCCCGGCGTGTATGACGTGCATGCGACACGTGTGCGGGTGAACGAGGGACAAGAGGGGGATCCGCCCCGCGGCCCGGTGAAGAGGAGCGGTACGTGAGCGAGAGCAGTGCGGAGGGGCTCGCGGACGTCGCCGCGGTGGCCGTCGCCTCCGCCGCGGAGGCCGCCACCGACGTGGCCGCCGGCGGCTGGCGCCGGGCGACCGGGATCGCCGGCGCGGCGATAGGCGTGGTCGCCGCGGGCGCGGCGGCCGGCGTGGCGATAGAGCGGCTCACCGTCGGCCGCGGAATGCGCCAGAAGGCGCGGCTCGCCCTCGACGCGGCGGGACCGTACGGCGGACTGCGCGGCACCCCCGGCAGGGCGTACGCCGACGACGGCACCGAGCTGTACTACGAGGTCGACGACGTCGATCCGGACACCGAGTCCGCGCTCACCCGGCGCCGCCGCCGGCTCTTCGGCCGCAAGGCGCCCGCTCCCGTCACCGTCGTCTTCTGCCACGGTTACTGCCTCAACCAGGACTCCTGGCACTTCCAGCGGGCGGCGCTGCGGGGCGTCGTGCGCACCGTGCACTGGGACCAGCGCAGCCACGGACGGTCCGGGCGGGGCGTGACCCAGGTGCGCGACGACGAGCCGGTCACCATCGACGAGCTGGGCCGGGACCTGAAGGCCGTCATCGACGCGGCCGTGCCCGACGGCCCGATCGTGCTGGTCGGGCACTCCATGGGCGGCATGACGGTGATGGCCCTGGCCGACCGCTTCCCCGGCCTGATCCGCGAGCGCGTCGTCGGCGTCGCCCTCGTCGGCACGTCGTCCGGGCGGCTCGGCGAGGTCAACTTCGGGCTGCCGGTGGCCGGCGTCAACGCGGTGCGGCGGGTGCTGCCCGGGGTGCTGAAGGCGCTGGGGCAGCGGGCCGAGCTGGTGGAGAAGGGGCGGCGGGCGACGGCGGACCTGTTCGCCGGGATCATCAAGCGGTACTCGTTCGCGTCCCGGGACGTCGACCCGGCCGTGGCCCGGTTCGCCGAGCGGATGATCGAGTCGACGCCGATCGACGTGGTCGCCGAGTACTACCCGGCGTTCAACGACCACGACAAGACCGAGGCCCTCGCCCGCTTCCGCGGCCTCCCGGTGCTGGTGCTGGCCGGGGTGCGGGACCTGGTGACGCCCAGCGAGCACAGCGAGGCCATCGCCGGCCTGCTGCCGGAGGCCGAGCTGGTGCTCGTCCCCGACGCGGGGCACCTGGTGATGCTGGAGCACCCGGAGCTGGTCACCGACCGCCTCGCCGACCTGCTCGCCCGCGCCGACGAGAAGGCGCGCGGCGCGGCCGTGTGAGCGGGGCGGCGGGAGACGGGCCGGTGCGCCGGCGGCGCTACCGTTGAGGGCTATGGAAGCACCAGCAGCACCGCAGGGCCCGGCCGGGCCCGCCCCCGCCGTCGAGATCACCGTCACCTCCCCGGAGCAGATGAGGGAACTGGGCCGCAGGCTCGCCAAACTGCTGCGCGCCGGGGACCTGGTGATGCTGAGCGGGGAGCTGGGGGCGGGCAAGACGACGCTGACCCGGGGGCTCGGCGAGGGCCTCGGCGTGCGCGGCGCCGTCACCTCCCCGACCTTCGTGATCGCCCGCGTGCACCCCTCGCTCGGCGACGGTCCGCCGCTCGTCCACGTCGACGCCTACCGGCTGTCCGGCGGCCTGGACGAGATGGAGGACCTCGACCTCGACGTCTCCCTGTCCGACTCGGTGATCGTGGTCGAGTGGGGCGAGGGCAAGGTGGAGGAGCTCACCGAGGACCGGTTGCAGCTCCTGATCCACCGGGCCGTGGGCGACACCACCGACGAGGTGCGGCAGGTGACGCTGACGGGGGTCGGCGAGCGCTGGGCGGCGGTCGACCTGAGCGTCCTCGCCGCCTGAGCCGCTCCCCGTGACCCCGCCCGTCCCGTTCTCGTTCTCCGGACTGCGGGTTCCGCGTCACCGGCGCCCGGCCGGGTTTCCGACAACACGTCGGCAAGATATTGCCAACGGGGTCCCGCCCGTGGTCACATGGTAGCCAGCTTGTGGTTAGGCATGCCTAACCACACCCGCCCCCGACCTCCAGGAGGCGTCCGTGCCGGAGCCCGTGACCCAGCCGCCCGCGCTCGCCGGGGTGTCCATGCACGACCTGCTCGCGTCCTGCGCCGCGGCGAGCGCCGTCTCCACGCCGCCGCGCGCGCCGGAGCCGGAGGAGCGCCGCCCCGTCCGGGAGCACCGCGAGGCCGCCTGATCCGGGGGTGCCGCCGGGGCGCGGCGGCACGGATCAGGGGATGACGACGAC
>NZ_JBVHWR010000008.1:119642-370130 GCF_055564355.1 Streptomyces sp. NPDC029152
ACCTGCTGGCCGATCGTCGCGAACCGCCACATGGCGTCGCCGTCCGCGCGGGACTCCCGGATGCCGCCGGTCCGCAGGCCCGGGGAGGGCTTCGGCGGCGAGCCGTCCACGGCCGCGCTGAAACCGACGACCACGCCCTCGACGCTGGTGACCTGATCCGGGGGTGCCGCCGGGGCGCGGCGGCACGGATCAGGGGATGACGACGACCTGCTGGCCGATCGTCGCGAACCGCCACATGGCGTCGCCGTCCGCGCGGGACTCCCGGATGCCGCCGGTCCGCAGGCCCGGGGAGGGCTTCGGCCGCGAGCCGTCCACGGCCGCGCTGAAACCGACGACCACGCCCTCGACGCTGGTGAAGCGCACGACGTGCTCGACCGGGACGCCGTCCGATCCGGTGATCCTCTTCGAGCGCGACGTGACCGCGTAGGTGCCCGGTGCCGGATCGACCTTGCCGGGGGTGACCGTGAAGGTGTCCTGGACCTTGCCGTCCGGGCCGACCAGCCACACCCGGTCGTCGTCCAGCGAGTACACCACCCGTTCGCCCCGTCCCGAGCCGAGGGGCAGGGCGTCCGGGTGCCGGGCGTCGCGGGGCGCCTTGGAGGGGCCGGGGGCGGGGGCGCCGGTCGCGTGCGGCCTGCTCGGCTCGGCCGGCCCGCGCTCCGACGCCTGGTGGGCGAGGAACCCGACCGTGCCGAGGGCCGCCGCGGTGAGCGCGGCCACCCAACCGGCGCTGCTGCTTGCCACTGGGACCACCTAGGCGTCGTACGTCCTGCTCACGGGCGCGGCGTCACGCACAGTGCGAGATATGTCACACAGAGTGCTTCCGGTGACGGTAGCAGCAGCCGGCCGTCCGACCCGGTCGTCCGACACGGGCCCGTGAGCGCCGTAGGCTGTTTGCGTGCTCTTGCTCGCTCTGGATACCGCCACGCCCGCCGTGACCGTCGCGCTGCACGACGGTACGGACGTCATCGCCTCGTCGAGCCAGGTGGACGCACGCCGGCACGGTGAGCTGCTGCTCCCCGCCGTCGACCGGGTGCTCGCCGAGGCCGGACTGCGGCTCGACGCCGTCACCGGCGTCGTCGCCGGCATCGGCCCCGGCCCGTACACGGGACTGCGGGTCGGCCTGATGACCGCGGACACCTTCGGGCTCGCGCTCGGCGTGCCCGTGCACGGCGTGTGCACGCTGGACGGACTGGCGTACGCCGCCGACCTGGAGGGCCCCTTCGTGGTGGCGACCGACGCCCGCCGCAAGGAGGTCTACTGGGCGCGCTACGCCGACTCCCGCACCCGTCTCACCGACCCGGCGGTCGACCGCCCCGCCGACATCGCGCGGCAGGTGGCCGGAGTCCCGGCCGTCGGCGCGGGCGCCCTGCTGTACCCGGACACCTTCCCGCGGGCGCACGAGCCCGAGCACGTGTCCGCCGCCGCCCTGGCGTGCCTGGCCGCCGAGAAGCTGGCGGCGGGCGAGGAGCTTCCCGCGCCCCGCCCGCTGTACCTGCGCAGGCCGGACGCCCAGGTGCCCAAGAACTACAAGGTGGTCACCCCCAAGTGACCGAGTCAGCCGCTGCCGTACTGCGCGAGATGCGCTGGTGGGACATCGACCCCGTGCTCCGGATGGAGCGGGAGCTGTTCCCGGAGGACGCCTGGTCGCGCGGCATGTTCTGGTCCGAGCTGGCCCACGCGCGCGGCCCCGGCGCGACCCGGCGGTACCTGGTCGCGGAGGCGGACGGACGGGTCGTCGGCTACGCGGGCCTGGTGACCTCCGGGGAGCAGGCCGACGTGCAGACCATCGCCGTCGCCCGCGACCACTGGGGCACCGGCCTCGGCGCGCGGCTGCTGACCGAACTGCTCAGGGCCGCCACCGCCTTCGAGTGCACCGAGGTGCTGCTGGAGTGCCGGGTGGACAACACCCGCGCCCAGCGGCTGTACGAGCGCTTCGGCTTCGAACCCATCGGCTTCAGGCGCGGCTACTACCAGCCGGGGAACGTGGACGCCCTGGTGATGCGCCTGACCGACCCCGCCAACTCCGTACAAGGAACCGAGACCCATGGCTGACGAACCCCTGGTGCTGGGGATCGAGACCTCCTGCGACGAGACCGGCGTCGGTGTCGTGCGCGGCACCACCCTGCTGGCCGACGCCGTCGCCTCCAGCGTCGACGAGCACGCCCGGTTCGGCGGCGTCGTCCCGGAGGTGGCGAGCCGCGCCCACCTGGAGGCGATGGTCCCCACCATCGACCGCGCGCTGAAGGAGGCGGGCGTCAGCGCCCGCGACCTCGACGGCATCGCCGTCACCGCCGGCCCCGGCCTGGCCGGCGCCCTGCTGGTCGGCGTCTCGGCGGCCAAGGCGTACGCCTACGCCCTCGGCAAGCCCCTGTACGGCGTCAACCACCTCGCCTCCCACATCTGCGTCGACCAGCTGGAGCACGGCCCGCTGCCCGAGCCGACCATGGCGCTGCTGGTCTCCGGCGGGCACTCCTCGCTGCTGCTGTCGACCGACATCACCTCCGACGTCCGCCCGATGGGCGCCACCATCGACGACGCGGCCGGCGAGGCCTTCGACAAGATCGCCCGCGTGCTGGACCTGGGCTTCCCCGGCGGCCCGGTCATCGACCGGTACGCGCGCGAGGGCGACCCGAACGCGATCGCGTTCCCGCGCGGGCTCACCGGGCCGCGCGACCCGGTCTACGACTTCTCCTTCTCCGGCCTGAAGACGGCCGTGGCCCGCTGGATCGAGGCCAAGCGGGCGGCGGGCGAGGAGGTGCCGGTGCGGGACGTGGCGGCCTCCTTCCAGGAGGCGGTCGTGGACGTGCTGACCCGCAAGGCGGTGCGCGCCTGCAAGGACCAGGGCGTCGACCACCTGATGATCGGCGGCGGCGTGGCCGCCAACTCCCGGCTGCGGGTGCTGGCCCAGGAGCGCTGCGAGGCGGCCGGCATCCGGCTGCGCGTGCCGCGGCCCAAGCTGTGCACGGACAACGGTGCGATGGTCGCCGCGCTCGGCGCCGAGATGGTCGCCCGCGACCGGGCCGCCTCCGACTGGGACCTGTCGGCGGACTCCTCGCTGCCGGTGACGGACCCGCACGTCCCGGGACGGGGCCACACCCACGACCACGTCCACGAGGCCGGCGAGGAGAACCTGTACTCGTGACCGTCGCGCTGATGTGGGAGGCCCGGGCCGTGCCCGGCCGGGGCGAGGACCTGCTGGCCTGGGCACGGGCGCAGCCGCTCGACGCCGAGCCGCTGCGCCGGGAGACGCTGCGCGCCCCGCAGGACCGGGTCCTCGTCATCACCTGGTGGGACGCCGCCTACGACGCCGACCTGCCCGAACTGCCGGAGCCGGACGGGGAGCTGGTCACGCGGGCGGTGCACCGGTGGCGGTTCGAGTCGGCCGGTGACTGACCCGGTACGGAAGGCATCGATCCGATAACCGAGTTGGCCGAGATCCAGGCCGAAGTCCCGCCCGCCGAGGACAATATGCCGCGTGTCCACTACACCTGACCTCGAACTCGACGACGGCACGCCGGTCCGGTTCCTGCTGGGGCCCGCCGACGGCACGGTCCCGGTCCCGCCCGACGACGACCTGCCGGAGGGCATGGGCCGTGCGGTGCCCGTGGCCCGGGGCACGGGCACGGTCGCCCGCTTCGCGGCCGGGGCTCTGCGCGGCGCGCTCAGCCCACTGGGGCCGCTGATCCAGGAGGTCCACGACGCGGCCACCGCCGTGCCCGACCCGCCCACCGAACTGAGCGTCACCTTCGGCGTCCAGGTCGGCCAGGACCTCAGACTCGGCGTCGTGGGCGGCACGGGCCAGGCCCACCTCACCGTCACCGCGAGCTGGAGACCGGCTCCCGGAACCGGCGCCGCGCCCGCCGCGGACTGAGGCGTGGGATGGTTCATCCCGGCGGAGGACGGGGCCGACGATCCCTCCCGGTACGTCGTCTCCGTACGCCGGGCCGAGGACGGCAAGACCGTCGGGGCGGGTTTCGTGCTCGGCGCCGACACCGTGCTGACCTGCGCCCACGTGGTCAACGCCGCCCTGGACCGGCCCCTGCTGGAGCCGCGGACGCCCGGCCCGCACGAGGTCTGCGTCCAGATGCGCCCCCACGGGCACGCCGTCCGCCGGTACGTCGCCCGCGTGGCCCACTGGATCGCCCCGCGTGCCCGTGACGGCGGACCGGTGCCGCCGGGGGACGACGAGTGGCTCGGCGACCTCGCCGTGCTGCGGGTCGACGGCCCGCCCGGCGGACTGCCCGCCGGACCCCGCTCGTCCCCCATGACCGCGGGCCAGGAGGTCGAAGCCTGGCACGGCACCGGTGAGGCGGCCACCTTCGCCCGCCTCACCGTCCACGGGCCGGACGGCTCCCGGGCCTACCTGGACGGCGCCCCCACCGGCATGGCGGTGGGCCCCGGTTACAGCGGCGGCCCGCTGTGGTGCCGCAGGGAGCGGGCCGTGGTCGGCCTGGTCGTCGCCCACTTCATGCCGCCCCGGAACGCGGCCACCGGCGCCCCGCTCCCGCACAGCCCCCAGCATCTGGTGCGGCGCAGCTGGGGCGTGCCCTGGCAGCGCGTCGAGGCCGAACTGGGCCCGCTGGGCGTGCTGGACGGCGCGTCCTCGGACCTGCCCGACCCGGACGACCCCGCCTTCCTGCTGCTGGTGGAGGCGATCGAGGACATCTTCCCCTCGCCGAGCAGCCGGGTGACGGGCGCCCAGCGGCTCGCCCGGGCCTGTGGGGTCTGGCCGGGCAGTGATGTCGTCCCGCCCACGCCCGAGGAGTTCGCCGCGTTCCTCCTCACCCATCCGCGGGCCCTCGCCGCGCTCTCGGGCCACCTGCGGCGCGACGCCCCGCAGGACGCCGACCGCGTCCTCGCCGCGGGCGGCCTGTCCCGTACCCCCCGGCTGCTCTCCCCGCAGGAGTACGCCGCCCTGCGGGGACACCTGCGCTCCATGGAACCGGACGTGCTCGCCCGCTTCCCCGAGGCCGTCCGGGCCGCCCTGCCGCACGTGGCGGCGCTGCCCGGCGGTGACACCGCGGAGGCCCTCCTCGACCGTCTGGAGGCCCTGCCCGGGGACGGCCGCGCCCACGGCGGAGAGCGCAGGGTCCCCGCGCTGCTGCGGGTGATGGAGTACGTCGGCGCCCTGTGCCCCGGCGCCAGGCGCGCCGGGCTGCGGCTGTGGGCGGACGGCGTGGCGTCCCGGCTCGGTATCGCCCGGGCCGCGCTCGGCGAACGCCGCTCCGACGCCCAGGAGTGGGTGCGCTCCCTGCGCGCCCGGTCCGCCCGCGTCCGTGTCCTGGTCCAGGTGACCCGGGCCGGACAGGGCCGGCACCGGCTGCGGATCTGGTGCGACGAGGGCGCCGGGCCGCGCCAGGTCTCCACGGACAGCGTGCGCTCGTACTCCGCGCCGGAGGCGGCGCGCGAGGTGCTGCGCGTGCTCGACTCCCTCACCCCGCCCGCCGAGGACGAGAGGCCGCCCCTGGTCGAGGTGCTCGTCGACCGGACCGGCCTCAACCTGCCCGTCGACGAGTGGACGGCACGGGGCCCGGACCAGCTGGTGCCCGGAGTGCTCGGCGTGGAGTTCCCGCTGGTGGTGCACTGTCCCGAACTGCTGCGCAGGCACGGACGTTTCCTGTCCCACTGGCGCAGCCGGTGGAACCGCCTCGACTCGGGCAAGACCTTCGTGGTCTCCGAGTCGATGGACCGGGACACCATCTACTCCCGGCTGGTCAACCAACTCGACACCGTACGCGTCTGTGTGGACGTGCCGCCCGGCCCGCGCGACGGCATCGTGCAGACCTGTCTCGCCCTGGGCATACCGGTGGTGGTGTGGGACCGCGGCCGGGACGGCGCCGCGCACGCCGTCCGGTACATGGCGGAGGTCGCCACCCGGGAGATGCCCGACGGCGTACGCGACTACCGCGCCCACGCCAAGGCCAGCCCGCCCGACTACCCCGGCCGCCCGGTACTCGCCTGGGCCGACGCCGACCGCACCGTGCCCCGTCTGCACCTGACCGAGCCCCAGGAGAGCGCATGACATCCGCAGCCGACGCCGAATGGCGCCTGTTCCGCGGCAACGGCGTCCCCCGGTCCGTCGCCCTGCCCTCGGCGCCGCCCTGGCGCCGCTTCGCCCCGGCCCCCTCGACGCGGCCGGAGCTGCCCTACGTGATCGCCCCGCAGCACGCCGACGTCGTCAACGCGGCACTGCACCTGCGCCGCCCGCTGCTGGTGACCGGGCCCGCCGGCACCGGCAAGTCCTCGCTCGCGCGGGCCGTCGCCCACGAACTGCGCCTGGGCGAACTGCTGCGGTGGCCCGTCAACAGCCGGTCCACCGTGAAGGACGCCCTCTACCAGTACGACGCGATCGGCCGCCTGCGGGAGACGACCCTCAGCCGGGACCGCGGCGAACGCGAACCGTCCATCGGCACGTTCGTCCGGCTCGGCCCGCTCGGCACCGCCCTGGTGCCCTCGGCCGGCCCCCGCTGCCTGCTCATCGACGAGATGGACAAGGGCGACGTCGACCTCCCGAACGACCTGCTCACCGTCTTCGAGGAGGGTTTCTTCGACATCCCGGAACTGACCCGGCTGCCGGAGGACATGGCCGACGTCGAGGTGCAGACCCACGACCACCGGGGCACCGTCCGCGTGCACCAGGGGCTCGTGCAGTGCGCCGAGTTCCCGGTCGTCGTCATCACCAGCAACGGCGAGCGCGACTTCCCGCCCGCGTTCCTGCGCCGCTGTCTCCGGCTCGACCTGCCGCTGCCCGACGAGGAGCGCCTGCGCACCATCGTCGTCGCGCACCTCGGGCAGGAGGCGATGCGGGAGGCGGACGACCTGATCGAGGCGTTCCTGCGCCGCCGCGCCCTCGGCGAACTCGCCACCGATCAGTTGCTCAACGCGGTGTTCCTGCGCACCGGCGGCGTCGACCTGGACGCGGAGGGGCTGCTGGACGCCGTCCTGCACCAGCTCACCGGGGCGATGTGACCGTGCCGGCCGGGGGAGAGCGGCTCGCCGAGATGCTGCGGCTTCTCGGCGCCTGCCGCGTGGACCTGGACGCCGACCAGGTCCTCGACGTGCTGTGGCTGGCCCGGCGGCTGCCCGCCGGCCCCGGGGCACCCCTCCACCGGCAGGCGCCCGCCCCTCCGCAGCCGCCCTCGCCGCCCGACGCCCCGCAGGCGGAGGACCGGGCCGCCCCGCAGCAGCCCCCGCCCGAGCCCGGCGACCCCGAGCTGCCCGATCTCACCAGCCCCACCACCCTGCACGCGGCGGCCCGCAACACCCCGGAACCGCAGTTCCGGCCCGTGTCCACCGGCCAGGAACCCCGGCGGGCCCTGCCGGTCCGGGTCCCGGAGGAGAAGGCCCTCGGCGACGAACTCGAACTGGGGCGGTCGCTGAGGCCCTTGCGCCGCCGTCACGACAGCCGCCACCGCACGGAGATCGACGAGGACCGTACGGCCGCCGAACTGGCCGAGACCCACCTGCCCGACGTGGTGGAGCGGCCGGTGCGCGAGCGCTGGCTCGACCTCACGCTGCTCGTCGACGACGGCCTGTCGATGCTGCTGTGGCACCGTCTCGGCACGGAACTGCGCACCCTGCTGGAACGCCTGGGGGCCTTCGCCCTCACCCGGGTCCTCGGCCTCGACACCCGCGCCGCGGGGGGACCGCGCCTGCACGCCCGGCCGTTCCGCCCCGGCAGCACCGAACTGCCGCTGAGCACCGTCAACGACCCCTCCGGACGCTCCCTGCTGCTCGTCGTCAGTGACGGCATGGGCCCGGCCTGGCGGTCCGGCGCGATGCACGCGCTGCTGGCCGAGCGGGCGGCCCGCGGTCCCGTCGCCGTCGTGCACACCCTCCCTCCGGACATGTGGGAGGCCTCCGGTGTCTTTGCCGAACGCTGGCAGGCCACCACCAGGCGGGTCGGCGGCGCCAACACCTCGTGGAGGATCGCCGACCCGGTGCTGCCGTCGGAGCTGAGCCGGTTCGACGACATCCCGGTCCCCGTCCTCGAACCCACGCCCGACTCCTTCGGGGTCTGGGCCCGCCTGCTCGCCTCCCCGGGCACCACGGTCGAACTGCCGCTGCTGGCCCGCCCCGACCGGTACGCGGCCGTCGCTCCCGCGCAGGACCTGAGCAGCGCCCAGCACTTCCGGGACGCGGCCACCCCGGAGGCGTACCGCCTGGCCGCCCACCTCGCGGCGGTCGCCCCGCTGTCCGTGCCCGTGATGCGGCTGGTGCAGTCGGCGGTGCCCTGGCAGGCCACCACCTCCCACCTGGCCGAGGTGTTCCTCGGCGGCCTGGTCCGGCCGCACCCGGCGCCCGTGTCGGGCCCGCTGCCCGCCAAACACCGGGTCTTCGACTTCTCCGAGGCGTCCAAGGCCGTCCTGCTGGACGCGGTGCCGCAGGCGGAACTGCTGCGCACCGGCCGCCGGATCGGGCGCCGGCTGGAGGAGCTCGCCGGCCGCTCGCCGGACTTCCCGGCCTGGCTGCTCCACCCGGACGGCACCGACCCGCTGCCCGGTTCCCAGCACCCCTTCACGCGGGTCGAGCGCAGGCTGCTCAGCCGGTTCGGGGTGTCGCTCGGCGGTACCCGCCCCGCCGGGCCGGGCTCGCCGGCGCCCGGCACCGGTACCGACGACTGGGAACCGCTCACCGAGGGCGACCCCCGCCACATCGGGGGCTACGAGCTGCGCGGCCGCCGGCGCGGGCGGCGTACGGTCGTCTACCGGGGCGTCGACGCCCGGGGCCGGGAGGCCGCTGTGCGGGTGCCGCGTCCGGACCTGCCCGCCGTCAACGCGGGGCTCGTCGCGGTCGAGGCCGAGGCGCTGGCCCGGCTCCAGGGCCAGTACGCGCCCGCGCTGCTCGCCGCCGGGCTCGAGGACTCGCCGCCCTGGCTCGCCATGACGCCGATCGCGGACGCCCAGGCCCCCGACGCCCGGCCGCTGCGGCTCGCGGAGGTCTTCACCAGGGCCCTCACCGACGGCACGGCCCCCTTCGACATCCTCCAGGGCCTGCTCGTCTCCTGCTACCTCGCCAACGCGGTCGCCCTCTGCCACCTCAACGGTCTCGTGCCCGCCGCCCTGGACGCCGAGAGCGTGTACGTGCTGCGCCGCACCGTCGTCCTGGGCGGCCTGTCCGACTGCGCCGTCGACGGCGCGTACCTGGGCTCGGGCCCGGCGCCCACCCGCGAGGACAACGTACGCGCCCTGGGCGAGCTGCTCCAGGTCATCAGCAGCAAGGCCGGCTGGGACATGCCGGGACTGCCCGAAGGCATGCACCTGTGGCAGGGCGACACCTGGGAACATCTGCGGCGGCTCGTCCTGCGCTGCACGGACCCGGACCCGTCCGTGCGGCCCGCCGCCAGCGAGGTCGCCGAGGTCCTGGCCCGCTACGTGGCCCGCACCCGCCTCCAGCTGGGCGAGGCCGGAGCGCGCGGCGCACAGGGCGGACGGGTCCCGCGCGTGCCGCTCACCCCGCCCGGCACCGCCACCGCGGCGCCGGGCCCCGCGCTGCGGCTGCCGCGCTTCGGCGCCGCCCGCAAGCAGGCCCGGAACCGGCTGGAGCGGCTGCGGGCGCCCGTGGCGCACAGCAGACGCCTCACCCTGATCGGCGCCTACTACTACAGCGGGCGCGCCACGACGACGATGCTGCTCGGCTCCGTCCTCGCCGCCGCGCGCGGCGAACCCGTCCTGGCCCTCGACGGCTCCGCCTCCGAAGGGTCGCTGGACGCCTTCCTCACCGACCGCAACCCGGCCGTCGTGCGAGACCTCGGCGTCCTGCCTCCCGCGCCGTCCTACGAGGAGATCCGCGCCCGCACGACCCGGTTGCCGTCCGGCCTGGAGGTCGTCGCCCACCGCAGCGGGCACTTCGGCTCCAACCCGGCCCACCAGCAGGAGTACGCGCACGTCCTCAGGCTGACGGCGCCCTACTACCCCTTCGTCCTCACCGACTGGTCCCCGCTGCGGCTCGACCGGTCGGCCGACGTCGTCCTCGACCACACCGACCAGCTGATCCTGTGCTGCGGCACCGCGGAGTGGTTCCTGGACGCGGCGGTCCGCACCCTCGCCATCGTCCGGGGGAACGGCCGCGAGGAACTGGCGCGGCGGGCCCTCGTCGTCGCCACCGACCTCCACGGGCCCTCGGGACGGAGTCTTCCGGGGGCGTTCGCCCGGCGGCTGCGCGTCGAGCCGGAACAGGTGGTGCACATGCCCTTCGACGCGGCCCTGCAGTCCCCCGGCTGGGAGCTGCACCGGCTGCGCCCGGCCACCACGGAGGCGCTGCTCGCGCTGGCCGAGCTGGTGACGCGGGACGACTGACGACGGCCGACCCGGAGGAGCCGAATGTTTCGGAGTGGATACCGAACGACCCGAGGGTCCGTGGGAGGCCCGTAGGGGATCCGAAGTGTTCGTCAGAAACGCTCGCGGGGATACGATCGCCCCCATGACTTCCCCCCAGCCCGCGGAAACCGGCTCGCGACGGCGGTCCGGGCAGACCGCGACCCTCGCCGAGATCGCCCGCGAGGCCGGTGTGTCGGCACCGACTGTTTCGAAGGTCCTCAACGGCCGCGCCGACGTCGCTCCCGCCACCCGGGCCCGCGTGGAGGAACTGCTGCGGACCCACGGCTACCGGCGCCGGCGGGCCGAGGCGGCCCGCTCGCCCCTGATCGACCTGGTCTTCCACGAACTGGAGAGCGCCTGGGCGATGGAGGTCATCCGGGGCGTGGAGAACGCGGCGCGGGACGCCGGGCTCAGCGTCGTGCTCTCCGAGAGCGCGGGCCGCCTCACGCCCGGCAGGACCTGGGCCGACCAGGTCGCCGCCCGCCGTCCGCACGGCGTGATCCTCGTGCTGTCCGGGCTGGACGAGTCCCAGCGGGCCCTGCTGACCAGCCGCTCCATCCCGTTCGTGGTGATGGACCCGGCCGGCGACCCGGGCGCCGACGTGCCGTCCATCGGCGCCACCAACTGGCAGGGCGGACTCGCCGCCACCCGCCACCTGATCGACCTGGGGCACACCCGCATCGGCGCGATCAGCGGACCGACCCGGATGATGTGCAGCCGCGCCCGCGTCGACGGCTACCGCGCCGCCCTGGAGACGGCCGGGCTGCCGGCCGACCCCGGCCTGATCGTGACCGGCGACTTCCACCACGAGGCCGGCTACCGGCAGGGCCTGGAGCTGCTGCGCCGCCCCGACCGGCCGACCGCGGTCTTCGCCGGCAACGACCTCCAGGCGCTCGGGCTGTACGAGGCCGCGCGCGAACTGGGACTGCGCATCCCGCAGGACCTGAGCGTGGTCGGGTTCGACGACCTGCCGGTGGCGCGCTGGGTGGGGCCGCCGCTGACGACCGTGCGGCAGCCGCTCATGGAGATGGCCGAGGCCGCGGCCCGCCTGGTGCTGGACCTGGGCCGCGACGGAGGCGCGGCCACGACCACCCGGGTGGAGCTGGCCACCAGCCTGGAGGTGCGCAGCAGTACGGCGCCGCCGCCGTCCGCCTGAGGGAGCGGACCGGCCGGCGGACCGGGGCCTTCACCCGGGACCCGCCGGTGCCGCCCCGTCCGCCCCGTCCGCCGCCCGCGTGGCGAGAAGTCTGAGAATTTCCGCAGAATCCCGTCCGCGCCTACCGCCGTCCAATAATTCGGACTTATGTTCCTCCTGGTGGGGGCACTCGGGCGGGGACGCGAGCGGGACGGGCGGGGGCGGCGCATGGCTGCGCGGGCGGGGCGGAACGTACGGTCGACGACACTGAGGGCCGTCGGCCTCACCCTGGCGGGCGCGCTGCTGCTGGGAGTCGCCGCGGCGGGCTGGGCGTACTGGCACCTGAGCGGCAACATCAGGAGCGTCGACATCGACGGCGCGCTCGGTGACGACCGCCCCGCACGGCCCCTCGCCGCACCCTCCGCGTCCGGTTCCCCGACGCCCGCCGGCGCCCTGAACATCCTGGTCCTCGGCTCGGACTCGCGCAGCGGCGAGGAGAACCGGGAACTCGGCGGCGGCGACAGCGAGGGCGCCCGCTCCGACACGGCGATGGTCGTCCACCTCGACGCCGGCCGGACCTCCGCCACCGTCGTCAGCATCCCGCGCGACACGCTCGTCACCCGCCCGTCCTGCCCGCTGCCGTCCGGCGGCACGACCCCGCAGGCGGACGGCGCGATGTTCAATACCGCCTACGCCCTGGGCGGGCCCGTCTGCGCCGTCAAGACCGCCGAGTCGCTCACCGGCGTCCGCATGGACCACTACGTCGAGATCGACTTCTCCGGCTTCGCCGAACTGGTCGACGCGCTCGGCGGCGTCACCGTCACCGTCGACGAGGACATCGACGACGACAAGAGCCACCTCCACCTGGACGCCGGCACCCGCCACCTCGACGGCGCCCAGGCCCTCGGACTGGCCCGCACCCGGTACGGGCTGGCCGACGGCAGCGACCTCGCCCGCATAGAACTCCAGCAGAAACTGGTCAAGGCACTGCTGGAGCGGGTCTCCGGCGCCGGACTGCTCACCGACCCCGCCCGGCTGTACCGGGTCGCCGACGCGGTCACCGGCAGCCTCGTCACCGACTCCGGCCTGGACTCGCTGGGCGAGCTGACGGAGCTCGGCCGCAGCCTCGCGGGCCTGTCGGCGGACGCCGTGCGGACGGTGACGATGCCGGTGCTGCCGGCCCCCTGGGACGTCAACCGGGTGGTGGCCAGGGAACCGGACGCCCGGAAGCTGTGGGAGTCGCTGCGCTGACCCGCCCCGCGACGCCGGCCCGATCCGGACGGCGGGGCCTAGCGCACCGGACGCCCGATCAGCATCGTCGGCGCCCCCGCGACCCGGGTCAGGAACACCGTGGCCGCGTTCGGCCCCTGGGGCCTGACCTTCTTCCGCAGTTCCTCGGGCTCGACCGCCGAGCCGCGCTTCTTCACGGTCAGCGTGCCGACCCGGCGCTCCCGCAGCAGGGCCTTCAGCTTCTTGACGTTGAAGGGCATCCGGTCGGTGATCTCGTACGCCGTGGCGTACGGCGTCGGCACCAGCTCGTCGGCGGTGACGTAGGCGATGGTCGCGTCGAGCAGCCCGCCGCCGACCTGTGCGGCGACCTCGGCGACCAGGTGGGACCGGACGACGGCGCCGTCCGGCTCGTACAGGTACCGGCCGGGCGTGCGGACCTCCGGGTCGGGCAGGCCGGTGCCGAGCAGGGTGCGCGGCCCCGGCAGCAGCGTGGCCCGGACCGTCCCCGGCGCGGTGGCGAACCACAGCACCGCCTCCTTCACGTCCCCGCCGTCCGAGATCCACTCGGCCTCGGCGTCCGCGGGCACCGCCTCGTGCGGGATGCCGGGCGCCACCTTCAGCGCGGCGGCGCGGGACGCCGTACGGGCCGCCTGGACGGCCCAGGACAGCGGTGGCGAGTAGGCCTCCGGGTCGAAGACGCGGCCGCGTCCGCCGCGCCGCGCCGGGTCGACGAACACGGCGTCGTACCCGGCCGTGTCCACCTCCGTGACGTCCGCCTCGCGGACCTCGATGAGGTCGTCCAGTCCCAGCGCCTCGGCGTTGGCGCGGGCCGCCCCGGCCGTCGCCGGGTCGCGGTCGACGGCCAGGACCCGGATGCCCGCGCGGGCCAGCGCGATCGCGTCGCCGCCGATCCCGCAGCACAGGTCGGCGACGGAGGCGACGCCCAGCTCCTTGAAGCGTTCCGCCCGGTGGGCGGCCACGCTCGCCCGGGTCGACTGCTCCACCCCGTTCGGGGTGAAGAACATCCGCCCGGCGTCCTCGGCCCCGAACTTCGCCACCGCCCGCTGCCGCAGCCGCGCCTGACCGAGCGCGGCCGACACCAGCCCGGCCGGGTGGTCGCGGCGCAGCCGGGTGGCGACGGCCAACTCCCGCGCGGGGTCGGTGTCGCGGACCTCGTCGAGCAGGGCGCGGCCTTCGGGGGTGAGCAGGGCGAGGAGGGCGTCGAGGTCGTTCACCGGCCCATTGTGGGCCAGTCGGTGGATGGTGCGCCTCCGGCGCGGTGTCGGGCGCGGGAGGGGGGCCAGGGACTGCGAGGATCCGGCACCATGCGAGTAGTAGTACAAAATGACAAAAGCCGGGCACGTGGAGTGTCCCGGGCCGCCTCCAGGATGTCTTCGGGGACCAGGGCGCGCGGCGGCCTTGCCGTGCTCCTCGTCGCCGCCCTCGCCTCCGGCTGTGCGCAGGACACCGCCGAGGTGCGGGGCGCCCCCGGCCGGCAGCCCCTCCAGGCGCCCCCGGCCCACGCGCTCGACACCTACGCGTCCGAGCTGCGCGCCGCGCAGGCCGCCCGGGCCGCCGCCGCCGAGCGCTGGAACCTGAGACAGGTCCCGCTGACGGCCCCGCCGCCCCCCGCGAGGAAGCCGGAGATCACCGCGCGCGAGGGCTTCGAGGTGGACGGGCAGGAGGACCTCCCGCCGGTCTTCACCACCGTCCCCACGAAGGAGAGGATCCTCTTCCTCACCATCGACGACGGCGCCGAGAAGGACCCGGCGTTCCTGCGCATGATGAGCGAGCTGGAGATCCCGTACACGGTCTTCCTCACCGACGACGAGATCAAGGACGACTACGGCTACTTCGAGGAGATGCAGGCCCGCGGGGTCACCCTCAACAGCCACACCCTGAGCCACCCCTACCTCCCGGCGCTCTCCTACGCGCAGCAGGAGCACGAGATCTGCGGCATGCAGGAGGTGATCGAGAAGCGCTACGGCAAGCGCCCGGCCCTCTTCCGCCCGCCCTTCGGCAACTACAACCGGGACACCCTGCGCGCCGCGAAGTCCTGCGGCGTCAAGTACGCGCCGATCTGGAACGAGGAGGTCTACGTCGACCACTGGGAGTACCGCGAGTGGGACCAGGACCTCCACCCGGGCGACATCGTCCTCACCCACTTCCGGGGCCGCGGCGACTGGGACGGCACGATGACGGACATGGTCCGCCGCTTCCTGGACCGGGTCACCGCCGAGGGGTACGCGGTGGCCCGGCTGGAGGACTACCTGTGAGGCGGGGGCGGTTCCGGCCGGCCGGGGCCGCCCTGGCCGCCGTACTGCTCACGGGCTGCGCCCAGTTCGCCGGCCCCGCCGGCCGGTCCACGGCAGGGAAACCGGCCGGGGACGGCGGGCGGGGCCGCGCGACGCCCGCCGTCCTGGACCACGTCCGCACCACCGACAGGGTCGTCTTCCTCACCTACGACGACGGCGCCGACCGGGACCTCCGCCTCGCCGCCCTGGTCCGCGAACGACGGCTCCCGGTCACCCTGTTCCTCACCGACACCGTGGCCGGGCCGGCGTACGGCCACTTCGCCCGGCTGCGCTCGGCCGGCGCGAGCCTGCAGAACCACACCCTCGACCACCGCTCCCTGCGCGGCCTGCCCCGCGCCGGCCAGCGCGCCGAGATCTGCGGCCAGCAGACCAAGCTCCACTCCCGCTTCGGCGTCCGGCCCCGCCTCTTCCGCCCGCCCTACGGCCGGTACGACCCGACGACCCTGCGCGCCGCCGCCGACTGCGGCATCACGGCCGTCGTCCTGTGGCGGGCCGAACTGACCGCCGACGGCACCCTGGCCTACACCCGCGGCGCCCCCCGCCTGCACCCCGGCGACATCGTCTCCGTCACCGCCCCGGCCCGCACGGAGGAACTGCTGCGGCGGATCGAGCGGCAGGGGCTGCGAGCGGGCCGCCTGGAGGACTACCTCTGACCTCCGCGGACGGGCCGCCGTTCCGGCGCTCCGGACGACGCCCGCACCCGCGCCGGGCGGGCCGAAGAACCGGTGTCCGCGCGAGAAAGTCCGCCGACGCGCCGCGGGCATTGGCACTCCGCTTGACCGAGTGCTAATCGCGGTCATAGTCTCGGCTCTGGCACTCCCCCCCGGAGAGTGCCAACAACGCGACGGGCAGGTCCGGCACCCGCGACGACGGATCCACCTGGTCGCCACCTCAGACAGTTAACCCCGTGAGATCTCCGAAGGGGGAGGTCGGATCGTGACGACCGCCAGCTCCAAGGTTGCCATCAAGCCGCTCGAGGACCGCATCGTGGTCCAGCCGCTCGACGCCGAGCAGACCACGGCTTCGGGCCTGGTCATTCCGGACACTGCCAAGGAGAAGCCCCAGGAGGGCGTCGTCCTGGCCGTGGGCCCGGGCCGCTTCGAGGACGGCAACCGTCTTCCGCTCGACGTCACCGTCGGCGACGTCGTGCTCTACAGCAAGTACGGCGGCACCGAGGTGAAGTACAACGGCGAGGAGTACCTCGTCCTCTCGGCCCGCGACGTGCTCGCGATCATCGAGAAGTAAGACGTCGAGAAGCACGTCGTAGGTCGACTCACCTCGACTCTGCTCGACAGCTGCGCCCCTGGCCCCCGCGACCGATGAGAAGCCGGGCGCGAGGGGCGCAGTCTGTTTTCCGTTAGATCAGATTTCCGAGAGGGCTCCCGCTCCCATGGCGAAGATCCTGAAGTTCGACGAGGACGCCCGTCGCGCCCTCGAGCGCGGCGTCAACAAGCTTGCCGACACGGTCAAGGTGACGATCGGCCCCAAGGGCCGCAACGTCGTCATCGACAAGAAGTTCGGCGCCCCCACCATCACCAACGACGGTGTCACGATCGCCCGCGAGGTCGAGATCGAGGACCCGTACGAGAACCTCGGCGCCCAGCTGGTGAAGGAGGTGGCGACCAAGACCAACGACATCGCGGGTGACGGCACCACCACCGCCACCGTCCTGGCCCAGGCGCTGGTGCGCGAGGGTCTGAAGAACGTCGCCGCGGGTGCCTCCCCGGCGCTGCTGAAGAAGGGCATCGACGCGGCGGTCAAGGCCGTCTCCGAGGACCTCCTCGCGACCGCCCGCCCGATCGACGAGAAGTCCGACATCGCCGCCGTGGCCGCGCTGTCCGCCCAGGACCAGCAGGTCGGCGAGCTCATCGCCGAGGCCATGGACAAGGTCGGCAAGGACGGTGTCATCACCGTCGAGGAGTCCAACACCTTCGGCCTGGAGCTGGACTTCACCGAGGGCATGGCCTTCGACAAGGGCTACCTGTCGCCGTACTTCGTGACGGACCAGGAGCGCATGGAGGCCGTCCTCGAGGACCCGTACATCCTCATCAACCAGGGCAAGATCTCCTCCATCGCCGACCTGCTGCCGCTGCTGGAGAAGGTCATCCAGACCAACTCCTCCAAGCCGCTGCTGATCATCGCCGAGGACGTCGAGGGCGAGGCCCTCTCCACCCTCGTCGTGAACAAGATCCGCGGCACCTTCAACGCCGTCGCGGTGAAGGCCCCGGGCTTCGGCGACCGCCGCAAGGCGATGCTGCAGGACATGGCCGTCCTCACCGGCGCCACCGTCATCTCCGAGGAGGTCGGCCTCAAGCTCGACCAGGTCGGCCTGGACGTGCTCGGCTCCGCCCGCCGTGTCACCGTCACCAAGGACGACACCACGATCGTCGAGGGTGCCGGCAACGCCGAGGACCTCCAGGGCCGCGTCGCCCAGATCAAGGCCGAGATCGAGAACACGGACTCCGACTGGGACCGCGAGAAGCTCCAGGAGCGCCTCGCGAAGCTGGCCGGCGGCGTGTGCGTGATCAAGGTCGGCGCCGCCACCGAGGTGGAGCTGAAGGAGCGCAAGCACCGTCTGGAGGACGCCATCTCCGCGACCCGCGCCGCGGTCGAGGAGGGCATCGTCTCCGGTGGTGGCTCCGCCCTGGTCCACGCCGTCAAGGTCCTCGAGGGCAACCTCGGCAAGTCCGGCGACGAGGCCACCGGTGTGTCGGTCGTCCGCAAGGCCGCCGTCGAGCCGCTGCGCTGGATCGCCGAGAACGCCGGCCTCGAGGGCTACGTGATCGTCTCCAAGGTCGCGGAGCTCGAGAAGGGCAGCGGCTACAACGCCGCCACCGGCGAGTACGGAGACCTGGTCAAGGCCGGCGTCATCGACCCGGTCAAGGTCACCCGCTCCGCCCTGGAGAACGCCGCCTCCATCGCCTCCCTCCTGCTGACGACCGAGACCCTGGTCGTCGAGAAGAAGGAAGAGGAAGAGCCGGCCGCCGCGGGCCACGGCCACGGCCACGCCCACTGAGCGCTGCGCTGAGCTGAGCTGAGCCGACGGTGCCCGGTGCCCCCGCGGGGGCACCGGGCACCGTGCGTTCTTCAGGGGCGCCGGGGTCGCGTCCGCCCCGTCCGGCCTGTTGCCGGGTGCGGCTTCGCTCTTCGAGTGATCAGGACCGCTCGGCTTACTGGTCGGCCGGGAAGCATCGGACTTCTCCCCGCAGAGGGTCGTGGCGCTCAGGTGAGCTTGGCCTTTGGCCTGATCAGGACCTCCAGTTGAAACCCGTCCTGCGTCTTGAAGCGGGCAGTCGGCCCGTTCGGACTCGATGCAACATGATGGCTGCACAGGTCGTCGACAACAGAAATCCTGACCGCCGGCTCTCGTGCATGGCCGTCGCACGTCCCGCGAGAAAGTCCTGGTCGTGCTCGGCGCGCAGCGCAGTACGGGAACTTCGGCCCGTCGTCGGTCCGAGCGCGCAGGTCGTCTTTCAGAGGGCGGGCTGGTTCCTCAGCCCGAAGACGTCGATGGGAGGGGTTCACTGGAGGACCAGAAGGCGTCTTCCATGTTGGGCCTCGGAATCGCCTCACCGTAGTAGCTGCGGCCGTTCACTTTCGTCGCCGGCGGGGCCACGCTCGACTCCTTGACGCAGGAGGTTTGGACGTCCAGGAAGAACTGGCCCTCCCCGCCGACCACCAAGCTCATGCGGAGCAGTCCGTCACCGCTTTCGGCGTAAATTTCCGGGAAATCGACACTCGGGTTGACGTCGGTGATTTTGTTTCCGTTCTTCTTCCAATGGCGCTCGATGATGCCGAGCAGGGCGCCCCTCCTCTCCTTCGAAACCTTTGTCATGACAACCGCGCGGCGCGTAACGTCCCCCAGCCCGGTCGACTCTCCACCACAGCTGCCGTGATCCGACACGTCGTGAGTCCACTCGATGGGAGGCTTCACCGTCGAGAAAGTTTCGTGAACAAGCGCGTCGGCCTTGTCCGCCGCCTCCTGCATGTTCACATTCGAAGCCTTCCGTGCGTCTTCCGAACGCCCATGGTCACCGCCGCAACCGACGGCGGTGAGGAGTGCGAGTGAGGTTCCGATCACTCCGATGGGAAACCTTTTCATCGTGACTCTTCTGTCGTGACTAGATCTGCTCTTCCGGAGACGATCTTGGCGATATTGTTTGCAGCGGACGGATTTCTCTCGGAATCGAAGTACCCCGAGTGGGCCGGGCCCCACGGCCCGCACCCCGTCCTGCCAGTGCTGCAGGAGGCTCCGGGCGACGACCGAAGGCCGCCGACAACCCCGCGGAACCACTCAGACGCGTGAGCGGCTTGTATGGGCGACCCTGAGCCGACCTGACACGTTGGGGCGCCGGCGATCGGGTGCGAGCACCTCACGAAGAGATCGGCGTCGTCTCCGACCAGAACTCGGACTTGACGTCGGGATCCGGAATGGGGCCACCTGCGTAGTCGGGCCCCACGGTCTTACTTTTCGGCGGCGACACAGAAGATTTTTCTACACAAGGAGTGGCCACCTCGAAAAACACTTGCCCATTGCCGCCGACAAGAAGTCGTACGTTGAACTCATCTGGCGTCTGAAAATACATGGCAGGGCTTTCAGTGCTACGGTTGACGCCGAGTTGCCGAAACCCCTCTTCCTTCCAGTGTCGTTCCACGACTCCCATAAAGTTGCCGCGGCGTTGCGGGCTGATGACAGTCATCACCGCCCGACGGCGCGACACGTCACAGTCACCCTCAGTGGATTCACCATGGGTCCAGTGAACCGTTGGCTTGATGGCATCGAACGTACGGTCCAGGATCTTGTCGGCATGCTCAGCAGCCTCCTGCATGTCCATCTCGGCACGCTCTCCTCTCGGCTGGCTTGAAGTACACCCTGTTACCAGGAGCAGTATCCCCGCCATGGCCAAAGGTGCCCGGAAGCTTCTCATCGCGGACGCTCCAGAATGATCTCGTCGGACTTACCGGCGACGATCTTCGCGATATTGTCGGCTGACATTTGGTCCTTTGTGGGGGTGAAGTACTGTGAATGGGCGGCAGTTCCGGCTTCAGTCAGAGTGGGGCCGTCGCTCACCAGGAAACGCGTAGCACCGAACTGCTTGTTGGCCGGGTCGGTTCCGAACCATATCTGGCTGGGGTCCGTCTGTTGGTCCTGAGCCGAGTAACCGGCGATACCGCCGATCAGAGTGCCGCTCACGCCACCGACAAACCCTCCCACCGGACCACCCATACCCAGACCCAGCACTAGCCCCGCCGACCCGCCGCCGGCGGCTCCGGCCCCCATCCCGCTGGCCTCCTCATGGTTGGGGAGCTTCGTGACGATGTCGTTGTCCGCAGCGCCGACAAAAACGTGTCGGCTGCCCACATTGAGTTCATCCGCGTGCTGCGCTCCAGTGCCTGGGCTTCCGACAAGGATGATGTCGTCGGCGCCGGGCACACCGCCTTTTTCCTGAGCTGCCAGGCCAACAGTGAGGGAGCCGTAGGAGTGCCCAATGGCTGTGATATGTGGATCATCGTTCGTGTTCGTGGCGGATATTCCGGCCATAAAGCTGTTATATGCAGGAGCGCCGGCTTCGGCGTTGTCCCGGAACATGACGTCGGTGTTGGCGGCGAGGTCATCGACGGAAGTCTGTGGTGCGTCGTAACCGAGCCAGACTATCGAGGCCGTCGAACTGTGGGGGTCCGCCTCAGCGGCACCGAGTGCTGTGTCTTGGGCTCTCTTCATCGTCTCGCCGGCGAATCCCTTGTCCAGCTTGGTCCCGAGCCCCGGGACGTAGGCCGAAACATTCTTCGCCGTGTCGGGATTCCCGTACGAGACGATGGCGCGCCCGTTGCCTTCGAGGCCGATGCCCAAGAGGTACATCGGCGGCACACTGGGTTTTCCGAGCTTCTCCTGGATTTTCTCCAGACCACCCAGCTTGGTCTGCGACGCCTCGTCGTGCCGGCCCTCCAGTGACGCGATGAGCAGGGGCAGGTTCTCGCGGTTCGCCTCGTCGCGCACCGCTGCCGGAATGCCGTCCAGGTTTCCGATGATCTCCGGGAACGCCATCCTGTACTCGTCGCGTTCCTCGTCGCTGAGGCTGTCCCACCACTCTTTGCGGTCGGCGGGAGGCTTGTCCAGCGGGATGGTGTCCCGGAGGTATTCGCTCGCGGCCGAGCTGACGGCACCGACGTCGGACGCCACGTCCGCCCACGTCTTCGTGGTGACGCCCAGCCCCGGCGCCGCCTTGAGCTTGCCGAGTGCCTCGCTGTAGCGCTCGTCGATCTCCGTGGCTTCCCGCAGGGCGTGGGCGATGCGGTCGGCGATGTCCTGGGCCTTCGCGTGGTGCGGGTTGCCGTGGTGGATGTCGATACCGCTGGTTCCCGCGTCCGGCGAGTACAGCCCGTCGGGGCCAGGGCCGTACAGGGCTCTGTTGCCGGGACTCAGCATGCCGTTGTTGCCCACGGCCGTGCCGCCCGGGACCTCGCCTCCGGTCGCCTTGTTCTCGCCACCGGCGGGAAACGTGACGTCTCCAGCCGGGCTGACCGGATACCCCAGGGCCGCCGCGTCGTCCAACGCCTCGATCAGACGGCGCCTGGGGGAGGCGATCTCGGCGGAGAAGCCGTTGAGCGCCCCGCTGACCAGACCGCACTCGACCTGGGTGTAGTGAAGGTTCTCGGAGAGCTTCTTCAGCTGCTTCTGCGCCGCGTCAGCGGCCTCGCCCTCGTTGGCCGCGTCCATGGCCTTGGTGATCTGCTTGCCGATGCGCTCCGCGGCTGCGTCGGACGCATCGCTCACCGCGCGGTATCCGTCCGCGGCCTCCGCGTACTCGGCCGGCTTGAGCGCCTTGAGCGCCTTGATGTCCACGACCGGTCACCGGTCCTTGCCGTGGCCGGCGGACGCGTCCTCGGAACCGACGCTCAGCGCGGCGATCTCGGCCTCGATCGCCTGGTCCGTCCTCAGCTGGTCGTTCCCCGTCTTCTCCAGGACACCGGCGAGACCCTCGCACCACTCGTCGATGTCCTTCACCCGGCGCGCCCACGAGTCGAAGACCCCCTTCTGCGCCGCGGCGGTCAAGAACGCGGAACCCTCGTCGAGACCGGTCTGGGATTCCTCCAGCTTCGTCAACGCCTTGCCGATGCTGGTCTGCACCTCGCCGAGGCCCTCCCCCGCCTTGGACCATGCGGACTTGTCCGACCGCAGCCTGCCCGACGGAGGACCATAGGTGCCGCCACCGCCCGCTCCTGCCTGGTCGGCCGGCAACTGGTTGAGCTGCGTGTGCGCGGACTGACGCTCGGCTGCCGCAGTTTTGAGCCGCTCCCACTCCTCCCACGCCATGCGTGGCCCCTCCCCGACTTCCTGGCCCCACCACCGGCCCGAACAGCCCTCGTTCACCGGCAATGGTGTGTGAACGGAGTGAACGCTAATGTGCCGTCACCACCGGCCCCACCCGTATCCGGCATCAAGAAGTCTGAGTAGCCGTACTCAGACTGGAACAAGCCGCGAACTGGCCGGATCGTCGTTTCTCGTCGCAGCGCCGTCGCGCACCCGTTGCCCGAGTGCGTGCGCACGCCCTACCTCGGCACCGCCGACAGGTGGGGAACGTCCGTGCGGAGCCCGTGACGCAGCCGAGGAATCCGTGGACGCGCGATGAGGCGGATTCGGCGAGGCGTCGAGGGCCCTGGACTCCGCGAGCAGTCGCGCGTCCTTCTCCTGGTCCAGAGCGACCTCGAAGACCCGCAGGGAACTCTCCGCCGGGGGCCCTCCGCTCCTTCGTCAGCCGTACTGCGCACCAGCAGGGCGCGGGCCGTCGCGCCGGTACCGAGCACACGGACCACGGACCAGGCACCGTTCAGGCGCTGTCCGGGCTGGACGTTGGGGGGATCTGCCTCCGGTCCGCCGGCCCCCTGCGGAGCCGTCGCGTCCAACTCGGCGGCGGCCAGGAGTTCGAGGAACTCGTCGACGGAAGCGAGACGGTCCTGCACGTCCGCCGCGGTGGCCCGGAAGACGAGCGTGTCCAGGGCGGCCGAAACGGAGTCGGAAACGGCGTGGGGACGCAGCCCCTTGCCACTCTGCAGCCGTTCCAGCAACGCGCTGCGGTGATCGGCGGGTGGACGTCCGGTGGACAGGACCACCCGGCCGGCATGCCCTTCCAGCTCCAGCAGATACAGCCCGCCCCGTCCGCCGGTCCGCCGCTCCGGTTCGTCGCAGGGGGCGGCGCCGTGGGGTGTTCGCGCGGTTCCCCGCGCCCGAACCGTGATCAAGGAAGTGGTCCCTCTTCCCGCCCCGCCGTGAATACTGTCCCGAACCGTCGACACTTCGGGATGGACATGACCACCACCAAGCTCCTGGGATCCGCACTCGTCGCCGCGCTCCTGGCCACGGTCACCGCCTGCGGCGCGTCGTCCGGGCCGGACGCCCCGGCGGAGACCACGCCGCCCGCGTCGGGGAACACCGAGGCGCGCCGTTCGGCGGACCCCGAACCGGTCGCCGCGAGCATGCCCGACGTCATCGGCGGCAACGCCGGGCGCGCGCAGGAGCAGATGGGCTCCGAGATCGACATGGCCTTCGAGGACGCGAGCGGACGGAACCGTCCCGTGGACGACCCGGCCGAGTGGAGGATCTGCGCGTCCCGGCCGGTGCCGAACCAGCAGATCACCGACTACCCGGTGGTCTTCGAAGTGATGAGGACCTCGGAGAGCTGCGAGGACGCGTCGCCACAGTGACGTGTCCGGGGCCTTTGGCGTCCCGCCGCCCGTTCTCCGACGGGCACGTCCTCCCCGGACGGACCGCCGGTCCCCGGCGGGGAGCCCGCACGACGGGTGGCCACCGCGGACCGGCCCGTCGCTCTCCCGGCCGGACCGGGCGGGACGTGCGCCACCGGCGTCACAGCAGCCCTCCCAGCGGCAGGACCCGCTCGGCGAGCCGGCCGCGCAGCCTCCCTCCGGCGGTGTCGGCCTCGGTGAGCCAGTCGGCGGCGACCAGTCGTTCGACGTGCCCGGTGACGTCCTCGGGCGGCACGGCGCAGAACGCGGCGACCGCGGTCAGGTCCAGCCCGTCGTCCCCGGCGCCTCCGAGACGGCCGTCGGGGCTGCAGTGGGCGGCGGTGTAGAGGGCGAGGAGCCGGGTGGCGGCGTCCGCCCTCTTCTTGCGCAGCTTCCGGTCGCCCACCACCTTCTGCGCCCAGCCCGAGAGCCTGGCGCGGGTGACCTTGCCGAACGAGAACGGGCGGGGCCCGGTGGGCAGGAGCGCGGGGACGGTGACCGGGGCGGGGTCCTCGGGCCGGGCGGCCAGCACTTCGGCGGCCGTCCCGGGCAGACGCAGCCAGCCGGCGTCGACGAGCCGCTGGAGCACCGGCTCGGCATCGTCCCGCAGCCAGCCGGTGAGGTCCTGTCCGGTGACGTTCCCCACGCCCGCGCGCGCGGCCCGCAGGGTGAGCATGAGCACCGCGAGGCGCGCCTCGGCCCCGGGGCACGGCGCATGGGCCCCGACGTGCTCCAGTACGGCGCGGGCGTGCGCTCCCTGACCCCGGGTCAGCAGAAACTCGACGGCCGGACCGCCGTCGACCGCCGTGACGCCGACGCGGTTCCGGTGCATCTCGAGGGTGGCCTGCACGGCCTTCTCGGCCCGGTGCGCCTCGTCGCGCAGGGAGTCGTCGCCCGTGACGTCGGCCCACAGGGCGAACGCGCGGGCCTTGCGCTCGTGGAGCCCGGCGAGGAGGGCGAGGTCGGGTTCGGGGCGCCGCTGGTAGGCGCGGAAGGCGTCCCCCAGCTCGACGAGCTCCACCCGCAGCGCCTCGGGTCGCAGGTCGGGCGGCACGACCCGCTGTGCGATCTTCCGCCACCGCGTCGTCCTCGTCCGCCGGGACGCTTCCCGGGGCGAGGCGGCCCGGGGGACCGGCGGGCCGGCGGGGGCGGGGACGGACGGGGCGGGGGCGCGGTCGGAGAACACCGCCGCCATCCCCGGGCCCGCCGCCACTCCGGGGCCCGCCGGCTGCCCGCCCGGTGCCGGGACCGGCCCGCCCGTGGGCGACGGCGGGACGGACCGGGGCGGGGGCGGGGCGGTGTCCAGGACCCGGCAGTCGTGGGTGGCGGCCGCGCAGCGTGCGCACACCTCCGCGATGCGCCACAGTCGTCCGGCACGGTCCGCGTACACCGTCAGCACCACCGGCCCCCCGCACCGCACGGTCCCCGCGGCCGGCCGCGCCCCGGCGCGCCGTCCGGCCGGAACGCCGGGGGAGTGCCACGCGCAGTCGGCGGCCCGGCAGCCGCACCAGGCGTCGCCGCGCGGTCCGCCGCCCTCCCGTACCCGGGCCAGATGCCCGTTGACGTGCGCGGTCGCGGCCCTGCGCCCCGCGGAGGCGTCGGACAGACGCTGATCGGCGCAGTCCGGGCCGGAGCACGTGAGCCGGACCGTGCCCGAGGAGGTGCCGCCGTGCGGATCCAGGCGCACCGTCCACACCCGTCCCGCGACGCGCTCCTGCTGCGCGCCGTCCCTCACCGCCCCGTCCGCACGGCGCCCGTCGGCGTTCCGCCCGTCGGCGCCGTCGGCGAACAGCCCGTCCCGGCCGCCGGTGTCCGCGATCACGCGATGCCGTCCTCTCCCCTGCCACGACCTGCGCACGCTGCGGCGCAGACGCCTGGACGTTACGTCGCATCCGTACACCTGGTGAGGGCCGAGCAAGGGCAGACCACACGTTCGGGTGACGGCCTCACCGGGTCGCCCGGTCTTCCCCTACTGCGGCCCGTACTTCCGCCCCGTCCGGGACGAGATCCCGCCCAGCATCCCCCGCGGCACCAGCTTCGCCGCGCCCATCAGCGCCTTGTAGCGCGGGTCGGGGATCGACAGGGACTTGCCGCGGGACAGGTCGGCGAGGGCCGCCGAGACCAGTTTGTCGGCGTCCAGCCACATCCAGTTCGGGATGTTGTCCGTGCCCATGCCGGCCCGCTCGTGGAACTCCGTGCGCACGAAACCGGGGCACAGGGCCATCAGCCGTACGCCGCTGCCGGCCAGGTCCTTCGCCACGCCCTGCGTGAACTGCACGACCCACGCCTTGGACGCGCCGTACGTGCCGCGCGGGACGAAGGCCGCGACCGAGGCCACGTTGACCACGCCGCCGCGGCCCCGTGCCCGCATCGCCTCCGTCGCCGCCGCGGTCAGCCGCAGCACCGCCTCGCAGTGCACCTTGAGCATCGTCAGCTCGTCGGCCATCGAGACCTCGAGGAATCGGCCCTTGTTGCCGAAGCCGGCGTTGTTGATCAGCAGGTCGACGGGGTTCCTGCGGTCGTCCAGCCGGGCGGCCACCGCCTCGATGCCCGTGTCCGTCGCCAGGTCGGCCGTCAGCACCTCGGCCTCGATGCCGTGCCGGTCGTGCAGTTCGGTCGCCTGTTCGCGCAGCCGCTTGGTGTCGCGGGCCACCAGCACCAGGTCGTGCCCGTCGGCCCCCAGCCGCCGCGCGAACGCGGCGCCGATGCCCGCCGTCGATCCCGTAATCAATGCCGTTGTCATGGCGCAAGGTTATGGGGCCGGACCAGGCGGGTCCGTTTCGCTCACCAGGACTGCGGATCGTGAAGGGCGTGTGGAGGGGGCCCTGGTGAGCCCGGGTCAGGCTCCCTGCCGGTCCATGTACTTGCGCGCCGCGGCCAGGGCCTCCGGGTGCAGGGCGTCGCCCGCCGCGAGCAGCCGGGGCAGCAGCTCCCGCTCCGTGGTCACCGCCCGGAACTGAAGCGCCACCGTCACCTCGTGGGCGGGCCGGTGCACGATCTCCACCGGGTCGCCCGCCCGTATCCCGCCGGGCTCGATCACCCGCAGGTACGCGCCCGGCGCGCCCTTGGCCGTGAAGCGCCTCACCCACCGCCGCTCACCCAGGTGGCCCTGGAAGGTCCGGCAGGGGATCCGGCCGCTGGTGACCTCCAGGACCAGGTCGGGGCCGACGCGCCAGCGCTCGCCGATCAGCGCGCCGGAGACGTCCACGCCCGTCGTGGTGAGGTTCTCGCCGAACGAGCCGTGCGGCAGCGGACGGCCCAGCTCGCGCTCCCAGTCGTCCATGTCCTCGCGCGCCACGGCGTACACGGCCTGGTCGACGCCGCCGTGGTGGCGGGTGTCGCACACCGTGTCCCCGGCCAGCCCGCTCGCGCCGGTCCCCTTCGGCCCGGGCGCCGTCACCCGGACGGGTCCGTCGGCCGGACGCTTGTCGATGCCGGTGACGCCGTCGGGCTGGTCGGTGTACGGCACGGCCTTCGGGCGGCCCAGGTTGACTGACAGAAGCCTCATGGACGAACGGTAGGACAGGCCCCGTCAAAGCGGCGACGCATTATTGGGCGTCCGGTCAAAGGGTCGCTTATCCTCGGCGGTGTGATCGAGGCCCGTCATCTCCGCGTCCTGCGCGCCGTGGCATCCACCGGCTCCTTCTCCGCCGCGGGGCGTGAGCTGGGCTGCACCCAGCCCGCCGTCAGCCAGCAGATGAAGGCCCTGGAGGCCTCCGTCGGCACGCCCCTGCTCGTGCGCACCGGCCGCGCGATGCGCCTGACCCAGGCCGGTGAGGCGCTGGTGCGGCACGCCGCCGGGATCCTCGCCGGGCTGACCGCGGCCGAGGAGGAGGTCGCGGCCATCGCGGGCCTGCGGGCCGGGCGGGTCCGCCTCGTCTCCTTCCCCAGCGGCAGCTCCACCCTCGTCCCCACGGCCCTGGCCGCGCTGCGCGCCGCCCACCCCGGCACCCGGGTCTTCCTGGAGGAGGCCGAGCCGCCCAGGTCCGTGGAGCTGCTGCGCGAGGGCGACTGCGACGTGGCGCTCGCCTTCCGCTACGAGGGCGCGGCGGGTGCCGAGGAGTGGGACGACCTGGTCGTCCGGCCGCTGCTGGCCGACCGCCTCGTGGCCCTGGTGCCCGAAAGCCACCGGCTGGCCGGTGGCGGCGCCGGGGCCTCCGTGGCCATCGGGGAGCTGGCCCGGGAGCCGTGGATCGCCGGCTGCCCGCGCTGCCGCGGCCAGCTGGTCGAGGTCTGCGAGGGCGCCGGCTTCACCCCGCGCATCGACTTCGCGACCGACGACTACCCGGCGGTGGTCGGCCTGGTCGGGGCCGGTCTCGGCGTCGCCGTCCTGCCGCAGCTCGCCGTCGAGTCCGTACGGCCCCGGGGCGTGCGCACGGTGGCGCTGGAACCCGAGGTGCGGCGGGAGATCGTCGCGCTGACGCTGCCCGACCTCGCGCAGGTGCCCGCGGTGACGGCGACGCTGGACGAGCTGGCCAGGGCCGCCTCGGGCCAGGCCGCCGCGCGCTGAGCGGAAAGGGCACGCGTGCGCGTGCCCCGGCCGGCTTTCGCCGGTGATCGACGATCTATCGGAAAAACGTTCCTTCAGTGGTGTGCGGCGGCGTCCCCGCCGACCGACACCGTCCCCTGCGCGGACGCCGCCACCAGGCGGTTGCGCGCCCGTCCCATGAGCTCCTCGCGCTCGTCCTCGGTCAGCCCGCCCCACACGCCGTACGGCTCGCGCACCGCCAGTGCGTGCGCCGCGCACTCCGCGCGGACCGGGCACCTCATGCAGACCTCCTTGGCCGAGTTCTCGCGAGCGCTCCGGGCCGCACCGCGCTCGCCCTCCGGATGGAAGAAGAGCGAGCTGTCCACCCCGCGGCAGGCAGCCAGGAGCTGCCAGTCCCACAGGTCCGCGTTCGGTCCGGGAAGGCGGGAGAAATCTGCCATTGCGTGACCCCTTGTAGCCGATCTGGGTGGATTCGGTGTCCACGACCGTACAAGTACGATCTAAGGAGATGAAAATATGACCCATTGCGAATCTAGCCGCAGACACCAGCGAAGCGGAAGAAAAGCGGCCAAATAGGGCATGGCTTGTGATGAAAGGGCGTGGGTCCGCCGCGCATGTCTGCACCGTGAGCACCCCCTCACGTAGAGTGCCGAAGACGACACACAGCCCCGTAACTCTTTCGAGTGACCGTCGTTGAGAGTGCGGAGGCGGTTGAAGGAACAGGTGCTCGGGCGGGCGTCCGGGACGGTCGACCGCACAGGTGAGATTTCGTAACAGCCTGGAGGCTCAACGTGACGCGCATCAGCTGCGGAGGACGGCCATGACTTCCGTCCTCGTCTGCGACGACTCCCCGCTTGCCCGAGAGGCGCTCCGCCGCGCGGTCGCGACCGTGCCCGGCGTCGAGCGCGTGACGACGGCCGCCAACGGCGAGGAAGTCCTCCGCCGCTGGGGCGCCGACCGCTCGGACCTGATTCTGATGGACGTGCGCATGCCCGGCCTGGGCGGCGTCGAGACCGTCCGGCGCCTGCTGTCCGCCGACCCCGGTGCGCGCATCATCATGCTCACCGTCGCCGAGGACCTGGACGGCGTCGCCCTCGCGGTCGCCGCCGGCGCCCGTGGGTACCTGCACAAGGACGCCTCGCGCGCCGAGCTGCGCGCCACCGTCACGCAGGCCCTCGCCGACCCGACCTGGCGGCTCGCCCCGCGCCGGCTGCGCTCGGCCGAGATGGGCGCCGCGCCCACGCTCACCGCGCGGGAGATCCAGGTCCTGGAGGGCATGAGCCACGGCCGGTCCAACGCGGAGATCGGACGCGAGCTGTTCCTCTCCGAGGACACCGTCAAGACGCACGCCCGGCGGCTCTTCAAGAAGCTCGGCGCATCGGACCGGGCACACGCGGTGGCGCTCGGTTTCCGGTGGGGCCTCGTCCGGTAGGGCGTCCCCGTGCGGTGGACGCCCGCGGGGTCCGACGGGGACGCCCGGTTCCCCGCTTACCGCGAGGTGGGCGGGGGTGACAAGCCGACCCGCCGGATGCCCGCTGCTCGTTTCGCCGCGGATGACGCATCCTTGAGGTGTGGAGTTCCTCGGGGACGAGTCGGTCGAGCGGAAGGGGAGGGCGCAGGGGATGGGTTCCGGCGCACCTGCTCATAACGCTTCGGTGCACAACAACGGGCACGGAGCCACGGATCGGACAGCCGCAAGGCACCATGGACCGATGCGTGACGACGAGGCGGCCCCCGGCCAGGGGACGGTCGGTGGGCTCGTGCACCGTGCCGTCGACGGGGACGAGCAGGCCACGCACGACCTGCTCGCCCATGTCCATCCCCTGGCGCTGCGCTACTGCCGGACACGTCTGTCCCGGCTGCCCGGCGACGCCAGGCACTTCGTCGAGGATCTCGCCCAGGAGGTCTGCGTCGCGGTGCTCCTCGCGCTGCCGCGCTACAAGGACACCGGGCGCCCCTTCGAGGCGTTCGTCTTCGCCATCGCCGCCCACAAGGTCGCCGACCTCCAGCGCGCGGCGATGCGGCACCCCGGCTCCACGGCCGTGCCGTCCGACGAGATGCCCGAGCGGCCCGACGACTCGCTCGGGCCGGAGGAGCGGGCGCTGCTGAGCAGCGACGCCGCCTGGGCCAAGAAACTCCTCGCCAACCTGCCCGAGAACCAGCGCGAGCTGCTCCTGCTGCGCATCGCCGTGGGGCTCACGGCCGAGGAGACCGGACAGATGTTGGGAATGTCACCCGGGGCCGTGCGCGTCGCCCAGCACCGGGCGCTGAGCCGTCTGCGGGCCCTGGCGGAGCAGTAGTCCGCCGCGCGGACGGGCGGAGCGGCCGCTTCGTACGAAACCACGAACGCCGCGGGCTCCCATGATCGTGGAATGAGCCACGTCCGGTTCCCGTTAGCATGGACATCCGCACCGATCAAGGCCATTTGGGGAAGGTGTCATGACTGCCAACGTCGACGGAGTGCCCGAGAAATTCGCGACACTCGGGCTGACCTACGACGACGTGCTGCTGCTGCCGGGCCCGTCGGACATGGCACCCGACGAGATCGACACCGCCTCGTACGTCTCCAAGAACGTGCGGGTGAACATCCCGCTGCTGTCCGCGGCCATGGACAAGGTCACCGAATCGCGCATGGCGATCGCGATGGCCCGCCAGGGCGGCGTCGGGGTCCTGCACCGCAACCTGTCCATCGAGGACCAGGCCAACCAGGTCGACCTGGTCAAGCGCTCCGAGTCGGGCATGGTGGCCGACCCGATCACCATCCACCCGGACGCCACCCTCGGCGAGGCCGACGCGCTGTGCGCCAAGTTCCGCATCAGCGGCGTCCCGGTCACCGACGGCAACAAGAAGCTGCTCGGCATCGTCACCAACCGCGACATGGCCTTCGAGACCGACCGCTCCCGTCAGGTGCGCGAGGTCATGACGCCGATGCCGCTGGTCACCGGCAAGGTCGGCATCTCCGGCGCGGACGCCATGGAGCTGCTGCGCCGGCACAAGATCGAGAAGCTGCCGCTGGTCGACGACAACGGCGTCCTCAAGGGCCTGATCACGGTCAAGGACTTCGTCAAGGCCGAGAAGTACCCCAACGCCGCCAAGGACGGCGAGGGCCGGCTGCTGGTCGGCGCCGCGGTCGGCGTCGCCGGTGACGCCTTCGAGCGCGCCCAGGCGCTGATCGAGGCCGGTGTCGACTTCATCGTCGTCGACACCGCGCACGGCCACTCCCGCCTGGTCGGCGACATGGTCGCCAAGATCAAGTCGAACTCCACCGGCGTGGACGTCATCGGCGGCAACATCGCCACCCGCGACGGCGCCAAGGCCCTCATCGACGCCGGCGTGGACGGCATCAAGGTGGGTGTCGGCCCCGGCTCGATCTGCACCACCCGCGTCGTCGCCGGCATCGGCGTCCCTCAGGTCACGGCCATCTACGAGGCGTCGCTCGCCGCCAGGGAGGCCGGCGTCCCGGTCATCGGCGACGGTGGCCTGCAGTACTCCGGCGACATCGCCAAGGCCCTGGTCGCGGGTGCCGACACGGTGATGCTCGGCTCGCTGCTCGCGGGCTGCGAGGAGTCGCCGGGCGAGCTGCTGTTCATCAACGGCAAGCAGTTCAAGTCGTACCGCGGCATGGGCTCGCTGGGCGCCATGCAGACCCGCGGCGACCGCAAGTCGTTCTCCAAGGACCGCTACTTCCAGGAGGGCGTCGCCTCCGACGAGCAGCTGGTCCCCGAGGGCATCGAGGGCCAGGTGCCCTACCGCGGCCCGCTCTCCTCGGTCGTCCACCAGCTGGTCGGCGGCCTGCGCCAGTCGATGTTCTACGTCGGCGGCCGCACCGTGCCCGAGCTCCAGGCGAACGGCCGGTTCGTGCGGATCACCTCCGCCGGCCTCAAGGAGAGCCACCCGCACGACATCCAGATGACGGTCGAGGCGCCGAACTACAGCCGCAAGTAGGCGGAAGGCCTCACCAGGGCGGTCCCGGGCGCGTTCCGGGACCGCCCTCGCCGTGCCCGGAGGGGACATCGGGGATACTGGAAGGCGCTGCAACGCATCAGGGAAAGGCCACAGACGTGACTGAGATCGAGATCGGGCGCGGCAAGCGCGGCCGCCGGGCGTACGCCTTCGACGACATCGCCGTCGTCCCCAGCCGCCGTACGCGGGACCCGAAGGAGGTCTCGATCGCCTGGCAGATCGACGCCTACCGCTTCGAGCTGCCGTTCCTGGCCGCTCCCATGGACTCGGTCGTCTCCCCGGCCACCGCCATCCGCATCGGCGAGCTCGGCGGCCTCGGCGTCCTGAACCTCGAGGGCCTGTGGACGCGGTACGAGGACCCGCAGCCGCTGCTCGACGAGATCGTCGGGCTGGACGCGGACACCGCGACCCGCCGCCTCCAGGAGATCTACGCCGCTCCCATCAAGGAGGAGCTGATCGGGCTGCGCCTCAAGGAGGTCCGCGACTCCGGCGTGGTCACCGCCGCCGCGCTCTCCCCGCAGCGCACCGCCCAGTTCTCCAAGGCGGTCGTGGACGCCGGCGTCGACATCTTCGTCATCCGCGGCACCACGGTCTCGGCGGAGCACGTCTCCGGTTCGCACGAGCCGCTGAACCTGAAGCAGTTCATCTACGAGCTCGACGTCCCCGTCATCGTCGGCGGCTGCGCCACGTACACGGCCGCCCTGCACCTGATGCGCACCGGCGCCGCGGGCGTCCTCGTCGGCTTCGGCGGCGGCGCCGCGCACACGACGCGCAACGTGCTGGGCATCCAGGTCCCGATGGCCACGGCCGTCGCCGACGTGGCCGCCGCCCGCCGCGACTACATGGACGAGTCCGGCGGCCGGTACGTCCACGTCATCGCCGACGGCGGTGTCGGCTGGTCCGGCGACCTGCCCAAGGCCATCGCCTGCGGCGCCGACTCGGTGATGATGGGCTCGCCGCTGGCCCGCGCGACCGACGCGCCGGGCAAGGGCAACCACTGGGGCATGGAGGCCGTCAACGAGGAGCTGCCGCGGGGCAAGAAGGTCGACCTCGGCACGGTCGGCACCATCGAGGAGGTCCTCACCGGCCCGTCCCACACCCCGGACGGCTCGATGAACTTCTTCGGCGCCCTGCGCCGCGCGATGGCCACGACGGGCTACAGCGAGCTGAAGGAGTTCCAGCGCGTGGAGGTCACCGTCGCGGACGCGCAGCACCGGCGGTAGTCACCCGAACGGCGTAGCGAGGGGCCCGGAGCGAGAGCTCCGGGCCCCTTCGCGTGCCCGGGGGCCGCTCAGAGACGGTGCGCCGCACCGGTGGGCGTCGCCCCCCGGGTGTCCAGCAGCAGCTGCGCCTTCACCGACAGGCCCTGGAGGTCGTACGTGCGGTGCTGCTGGAGGAGGATCGTCAGGTCGGCGTCCGCGGCGGCCTCGTACAGGGAGTCGGCGCGGGGGACGGGGCGGTCCAGGACGTTCCAGGACGGGATGTGCGGGTCGTGGTAGCTGACGGCGGCGCCCATCGACATCAGGCGGGTCGCGATCTCCTCGGCCGGGCTGGCCTGCCGGTCGGCGAGGTCGGCCTTGTAGGTGACGCCGAGGAGCAGGACGCGGGCGCCGCGCGCGGACTTGCCGTGCTCGTTGAGGAGGGCGGCGGCACGCTGGACGACGTAGCGGGGCATCTGCTCGTTGACCTGCTGGGCCAGTTCCACCATGCGCAGGCCGCGGGGGGCCCGGCCGGTCAGGTCCTGGGGGACGGAGTGGCCGCCGACGCCGGGGCCGGGGCGGAAGGCCTGGAAGCCGAACGGCTTGGTCTCCGCGCAGCGCAGGACGTCCCACAGGTCGACGCCCAGGTCGTTGCAGAGGACGGCCATCTCGTTGACGAGGGCGATGTTGACGTGCCGGAAGTTGGTCTCCAGGAGCTGGACCGTCTCCGCCTCGCGGGGGCCGCGGGCGCGGACCACCTTGTCGGTGAGGCGGCCGTAGAAGGCGGCCGCCGACTCGGTGCAGGCGGGGGTGAGGCCGCCGATGACCTTCGGCGTGTTGGCCGGCGTGAAGTCGCGGTTGCCCGGGTCGACGCGGCTGGGGGAGTAGGCGAGGTGGAAGTCGCGGCCGGCGCGCAGCCCGGAGCCCTCCTCGAGGAGGGGGCGCAGGAACTCCTCCGTCGTCCCCGGTTCCACGGGCGACTCCAGGATCACCGTGGTGTGGGGGCGCATGTGGGCGGCCAGGGTGCGGGCCGCGGCCTCCACCTGGCCGAGGTCCAGGCCGCCGTCCGGGCCCGGCGGGGTCGGCGCGCAGATGACCGCGGTGCGCACCCGGCCCAGCTCGGCGGGGCCCGCCGGGGTCCGGAAGCCCCCCGAGAGCATCCGGCGCAGTTCGGCGGGGGTCAGGGGCCCGGGCTCGGGTCCGGTCTTGTAGCCGAGCGTGGGGACGCCGGCGGCGACGGCGGCCTGGGCCAGGGGCAGGCCGTACGGGCCGAGTCCGATGACGGCGAGATCTGCGGGCATGGCGTGGGCCGTCCTTCCCAGTAGCCGAAGCGGGACAGGTGTGCAAGCCCGGTGGACCGATGGGGCGAGCACAACGTCAGACTAGGAGTAAATATGACCGATTTGCGGGATTGATCGGTCGAGTCCGGGTGAGTGTCGACGGTGACCGGCGGGGAGGTTGTCCACAGGCTGGGGGCGCGTGGTGGCTGAAGTCGGGCAACCCGGTCAGAATCTGGGCAGGGGGTACACGGAACCGAGCTTCGCCCGACGGGTGCGGCCGACGCGACCGACAGCGGGAGGCAGCAGTGAGGACAGCGACACTGGGGCCGGCGCAGCGTGCCGAGGCACTCGCGGCCATGGCCGAGCGGGAACTGGACGTCCTGGTGGTGGGCGCGGGCGTGGTCGGCGCGGGCACCGCGCTGGACGCCGTGACGCGCGGCCTGTCCACCGGTCTGGTCGAGGCGCGCGACTGGGCGTCGGGCACCTCCAGCAGGTCCAGCAAGCTGATCCACGGCGGCCTGCGCTACCTGGAGATGCTCGACTTCGCCCTCGTCCGGGAGGCGCTGAAGGAACGCGGACTGCTGCTGGAGCGGCTCGCGCCGCACCTGGTGAAGCCGGTGCCGTTCCTGTACCCGCTGCAGCACAAGGGCTGGGAGCGGCTGTACGCCGGATCGGGCGTGGCGCTGTACGACGCGATGTCGATGGCCCGCGGACACGGCCGGGGCCTGCCCCGGCACCGGCACCTGAGCAGGCGTCACGCGCTGCGCGTCGCGCCCGCCTTGAAGAAGGACGCGCTGGTCGGCGCGCTCCAGTACTACGACGCCCAGATGGACGACGCCCGGTTCGTGACCACGCTGGTGCGCACGGCCGCGGCGTACGGCGCCCAGGTCGCCAACCGGGCGCGCGTGACCGGCTTCCTGCGCGAGGGCGAACGCGTGGTCGGCGCGCGCGTGCAGGACGTCGAAGGGGGCGGCGAGTACGAGATCCGCGCCAAGCAGGTGGTGAACGCCACCGGTGTGTGGACCGACGACACCCAGTCGCTGGTGGGCGAGCGGGGCCGGTTCCACGTCCGGGCGTCCAAGGGCATCCACCTGGTCGTGCCCAAGGACCGCATCCACTCCACCACCGGACTGATCCTGCGCACCGAGAAGTCCGTGCTGTTCGTCATCCCCTGGGGTCGGCACTGGATCATCGGGACCACCGACACCGACTGGGACCTCGACAAGGCCCATCCGGCCGCCTCCAGCGCGGACATCGACTACCTGCTGGAACACGTCAACTCGGTGCTGTCCGTGCCGCTCACGCGCGACGACGTCGAGGGGGTGTACGCCGGACTGCGCCCGCTGCTGGCCGGCGAGTCGGACGCCACCAGCAAGCTGTCGCGCGAGCACACCGTCGCCCACCCGGTGCCGGGGCTGGTCGTCGTGGCGGGCGGCAAGTACACGACGTACCGCGTGATGGCCAAGGACGCCGTGGACGAGGCGGTGCACGGGCTGGACGTGCGGGTCGCCGACTGCGTCACCGAGGAGACGCCGCTGCTCGGTGCCGAGGGCTACCACGCGCTGTGGAACGCGCGGGCGCGGATCGCCGCGCGCACCGGACTGCACGTGGTGCGCGTGGAGCACCTGCTCAACCGGTACGGCGCCCTGGCGGAGGAGCTGCTGGCGCTCGTCACCGCCGACCCCTCGCTCGGCGAGCCCCTGCACGCCGCCGACGACTACCTGCGCGCCGAGGTCGTCTACGCCGCCTCGCACGAGGGCGCGCGGCACCTGGACGACGTACTGACCCGGCGCACCCGCATCTCCATCGAGACCTTCGACCGGGGAACCCGCAGCGCCCGCGAGGCCGCCGAGCTGATGGCGCCGGTCCTGGGCTGGGGCGAGGACCAGATCGAACGCGAGGTCCAGCACTACGAGAAGCGGGTCGAGGCCGAGCGGGAGTCGCAGCGCCAGCCGGACGACCTGACGGCCGACGCGGCCCGGCTCGGGGCGCCCGACATCGTGCCGCGGTAGGCGGGCACCGGGCGCGCCGGCGCGGGGCCGGCACACCGCGCGGCGCGTTCCCGCGCCTTCCGCGCGGGCCTGCGGAACGCGCCGTTCCCCGGGTCCCGCGCCGTGCCGGGCCGGGGCGCGGCGCGAGAGGCACCCTGGGCGTCGGGCACTTGTCGGGTGAGAGACAATGAAGGCTCTGTCAGGGCGGGTTGCATGAGGGGACGCATGTCGGAGGCGGAGCGGGCGGGGACACCCCGTACGGACAAGAGCGCACGTCTCCTCGCCGGGCGGTACCGGCTGGGAGACGTGCTCGGCCGCGGCGGCATGGGGACGGTGTGGCGCGCCGAGGACGAGACCCTGGGACGCACGGTCGCCGTCAAGGAGCTGCGGTTCCCGGGCAACATCGACGAGGAGGAGAAGCGCCGCCTGATCACGCGCACGCTGCGCGAGGCCAAGGCGATCGCGCGGATCCGCAACAACAGCGCCGTGACGGTCTACGACGTGGTCGAGGAGGACGACCGGCCGTGGATCGTGATGGAACTCGTCGAGGGCAAGTCGCTCGCCGAGGTCATCCGGGAGGACGGCCTGCTGGAGCCGAAGCGCGCCGCCGAGGTGGGCCTCGCCGTCCTCGACGTGCTGCGCTCCGCGCACCGCGAGGGCATCCTGCACCGTGACGTGAAGCCGTCCAACGTCCTGATCTCCGAGGACGGCCGGGTCGTGCTCACCGACTTCGGCATCGCCCAGGTCGAGGGCGACCCGTCCATCACCTCCACCGGCATGCTCGTCGGCGCCCCCTCCTACATCTCCCCGGAGCGCGCCCGCGGCCACAAGCCCGGACCGGCCGCCGACCTGTGGTCCCTCGGCGGCCTGCTGTACGCGGCGGTGGAGGGCACCCCGCCCTACGACAAGGGCTCCGCCATCGCGACGCTCACCGCGGTGATGACGGAGAACCTGGAGGAGCCGAAGAACGCCGGGCCGCTGCGGGACGTCATCTACGGGCTGCTCACCAAGGACCCCGCCCAGCGGCTCGACGACGCGGGCGCCCGCGCGATGCTCAACAAGGTCATCCACGCGCCCGCGGCCCGCGCCGGCGAGGCGGAGCCGCTGGACGCCACCAAGGTCGTACCGCTGCCGGCGCAGCTGGACGAGCACACCCGGCGGAGCGGCCCGGCGGGCGGCGCGGGCAAGCGGGAGGAGGCCGGGGAGCGGCTGCGCGGGGCACTGCGCTCCGTGCGGAAGGCCGGCGCGGGTGCGGCGGGCGCCGCGGCCGCGACCCGCACCGGGCCGGACGGCGGCCGGAGCCGGACGGGCTCCGCCGGGGCGGCGCCCGCCCCGGCCCGGGCGACGGCCTCCGGCGCCGGTGCCGGCGGGAGTGCGGGTGTGCCGAACGCCGGCGCGGGAGCCCGGGGTTCCGGCTGGCCCGTCGTACCGCCGCCGGACCTGCCGCCCCGGCCCGTGCCCCGCGCGCCGCTCACCGACGTGGTGCCGAAGCGGACGCTCGTGATCATCGCGGTGATCGTCGCCCTCGCCGTCCTCGGCACCGTGCTCGCCCTCACCCTCGGAGGCGACGACGACGCGGCCAAGGGCACGGCCGGCGGCGCCGCGACCGCCGCCACCACCTCCGTGAGCGGGGACACCGGGCAGGACGGGACCGGAGGGCCCAGCACCGACGGCTCCGCCTCGGGACCGGCGACGGGCACCTCCACGGACCCCGCGGGCAGCCCCGGCGCGAGCGCCTCCGGCGACGCCGGGACCGACGCGGGCGAGGACGGGGACGGGGACGCGGCCGTCACCCACCGGGGCGGGCAGGGGTACTCCATCGGGCTCCCCGAGGGGTGGAAGTTCCGGTCCTCGGGCGCCGCCGGCGACCGGTTCACCGGGCCCGACGGACAGAAGCTGCTGGTCGCCTGGACGTCCACGCCCAAGGACGACCCGGTCGCGGACTGGAAGAACCAGGAGCGGTCCATGGTCCGCCCGCAGTACAAGAAGATCCGCATCGAGAAGGTGGACTACCGCGGCTGGAACACGGCCGACTGGGAGTTCACCTACACGGACGACGGCACCGGGTACCGGACGATCGACCGGGGGTTCGTCGTCGACGACCACCAGGGCTACGCGCTCATGTACACGGCGAAGGCCGCCGACTGGGGCAGTGACCAGCGCCGGGACACCTGGCGGACGCTGACGAAGACCTTCACGCCCAAGTCCTGAGCCCGGCGGGCCCGGGTTCGAGCGGTCCGGGATCCGGCATCCCCTCTTTGCGGGTTGCCTCCGGCACGTATCGTGAGTGGTTGCGGACCGTACGCAGCAGGAACGGGCCGCCAGGCGAACGGAATTGACCGACCGGCACCGACCGGCCGGGCTGCCGGGGGAGGCAACGTGGACGACTACGCGGGACGGGTGCTCGCCGACCGCTACCGCCTGCCGCTGCCCCCGTCCGACGAGTACGAACCGACCGAGAGCCGGGCCTTCGACACCTACAGCGGCCAGGAGGTCCTGGTCCGGCAGGTGCCGTTGCCGGAGGTCGTCGAGGCGGAGGTGCTCGACGCGGACGGCCTGCCCGACGGTTTCACGGGCCGGGACGGCGGCGCCCGCCACCCCGGCCCGCGGCCCCAGGCGTCCCGTGGCGGCCCGAGGCGACCGGCCGACCCGGTGGTACGGCGTGCCGTCGAGGCCGCGCAGGCCGCGGCCGCCGTTCCCGACCACCCCCGACTGGACCAGGTCTTCGACGTCTTCGCCGAGGGCGGCTCGCTGTGGATCGTCAGCGAGCTGGTGGCCGCCAGGCCCCTGGCCGCCCTGCTCGCCGAGCAGCCGCTGACCCCGTACCGGGCGGCCGAGGTCGCCTCCGACGTCCTCATGGCGCTGCGGGTGCTGCACGGCTACGGCTGGGTGCACCGGAACATCACCGCACGCACGGTGCTGGTCTGCGACGACGGCCGCGTGATGCTGACCGGCCTGGCGGTGGGGGCGGCGGAGGAAGCGCTGTGCGGCTACGACCCGGTGCCCGCCCCGGAGGACGACGGGGACGCCCCGGAGGCCGGTGCCGGCGCCTCCGGCCCCGGTGGGACGCGTGGCGGGGCCGGGACGCCGGACACCGGCCTTCCCGGTCCCGCGACCGGGATGTCCGGCGGCGGTCGCGCGACCGGCGTCTCGGGCCCCGGCGGCGGTCGCGCGACCGGCGTCTCCGGCCCCGGCGGTGCCGATCCCGAGGCCGCCCGGCGGGCCGCCATCGAGGCGCGCAACGAGCGCGGACTGCCGGCGACCGGCCCGGAGGGCCCCCGCGGGCTCCCCGCCGGCTTCACCCCCGCGCCGCGCGACGCCGAGGGCGACGTCCGCGCCGCCCGCGCCGGGGCCATCGCCGCCTACCGCGCGGGCGCCCGCGCCGCGGCCCGCGTCCAGGAGGCGCAGAACGGCCACGCGGCCCTGCCCGGCGCCCGCCCCGCCCCCGACGACGGCACCCCCGGGCACGGCGGCACACCCGCGCCGCCGGGACGGATCACCGACCCCTACGGCGTCCGTACGGCGGCCCCCTGGCACGGCGCCACGCCCCGCACGGCCGGCGATCAGGCGGGCGCCGCCGTCCCCGCGCCGGCCGGCGACCGCACCGCCCTGCCCCCCGCCCCGCGTCAGGAGGCCGCCCCCGCCCCGGCCACCGGGGGCTGGGACGATCAGGACGCCCGCACCCCCGCGCGGCGCGGACCGGGCACCGCACTCGCCGCCGAACGGGCACGGCAGGCCCGGATGGCCGTGGTCGGGCCCGTGACCGAGCGCTGGGCCCCGGAGCAGGCCGGGCCGGTGCACGAGAACTGGCAGCTGGCGGCGCCCATCGGCCCCGCCACCGACCTCTGGGCGCTGGGCGCGCTGCTCTTCCGCGCCGTGCAGGGGCACGCGCCCTACCCGGAGGAGTCGACCGCCGAGCTGGTGCAGATCGTGTGCGCGGAGCCGCCGGCGTTCGCCGAGGAGTGCGGACCGCTGCGGCCGGTCGTGGAGTCGTTGCTGCGTCAGGACCCCACCGAGCGCATCGACTTCGAGGAACTGAGCGGCTGGCTGCGCTCCCTGGTGCGTTCGGCGCCCGAACCGGAGGCCGGACTGCACGTCGTCGCGGCCCCGCCCGTCGACGCCGGCCGGCTGCCCATCGTGCGCCGCCGGGGCGAACTGGTGCGCAGGCGGCGCGCCGGGCTGCCCGTCCACCACGGACGGCACAAGAGGGGCCGGCGGGAACCGGACCGCTCACCGCGCAGCCTCGGCCGGACACTGCTCCTGCTGATACTGCTCGCCCTGGCCGGGGCGGTCGCGTACGCCGTGTTCTTCATGCCGAAGAGCGGCACCGACGGCGCCGGCACCCCCGGACGGTCGGGCGCGGCCGCCGAGACGGGCCGGACGCCGTCCGGCGGGTCCCCCGAGGCCGACGGCGAACCGCGGCCCGAACAGCCGTCCCCGGACGGCGGATCCGGCCCCTCGGAGTCGGCCGGGTCCGCCGAGACGCAGACCACCGGGCCCGACGTCGCCGACGGGTTCGCGCTGCGCAAGGACCCGGAGGGGTTCCAGGTCGCCGTCGCCGAGGGCTGGACCCGCACGCCGCGCAACGGCAGCGGCCAGGTCGTCTACGCCAAGGGCGACTTCGAGCTCGTCGTCGTGCCCGGACGGGACGGCTCCGGCGAGTTCGGCACCGACCCGATGACCTACCAGCGCGACGGGGAGCCCGAGCTGGCGCCGTACCGCGCCTCCAGCTGGGCCACCGCGGGCGGACTGAAGACCATCGAGGTGGGCGGACGGACCATGGCCGAGGGGCAGTTCACCTGGACCGGCGCCGACGGGGGCGAGCTGTACGTGCGCAATGTCGCGATGCTGATCGACGGGCGCTACCACGTGGTGCAGGTGCGCGGCCCGGAGACGGAGCGCGACGAGGTGACCCGGCTGTACGAGCAGGCGTCGGCGACGTACCGGTACACGGGCCGACGGTAGTCGGGGCGGACGGGGGACCGCGCGAGCGTCCGCCGGACGACGTGGTGACCGTCCCGATGGTTGCCTCCGGACGCGGGAAGCGACAACCGTCACAGAGTGGTCTTCAGGCCACCCCACCCGTTCCCCGAACGGGGTCCGGTCCCTAGTCTGACCTTGACAAGACCATTGCGGGGCAACGTGAATCAGATGCAGGGCCGGCTCGTCGCGGGCCGTTACCGGCTCGGCGAGTCCATCGGCAGCGGCGGCATGGGGCGGGTGTGGCGCGCTCACGACGAGATACTCCACCGGGCCGTCGCCATCAAGGAGTTGACCGCCGCGCACTACGTCTCCGAGAGCGACCAGGCCATCCTGCTGGCGCGCACCCGGAGCGAGGCGCGCGCGGCGGCGCGGATCAACCACTCGGCCGTCGTCACCGTGCACGACGTCCTCGAGCACGACGGCCGGCCGTGGATCGTGATGGAGCTGGTCGAGGGCCGCTCACTGGCCGACGCGGTCAAGGACGACGGGCGCGTCGAGCCGCGGGAGGCGGCCCGTGTCGGCCTGTGGGTGCTGCGCGCCCTGCGCGCCGCGCACACCGCCGGGGTCCTGCACCGCGACGTCAAGCCCGGCAACGTCCTGCTCGCCGACGACGGGCGGGTGCTGCTCACCGACTTCGGCATCGCGCAGATCGAGGGCGACAGCACCATCACCCGCACCGGCGAGGTCGTCGGCTCCGTGGACTACCTGGCGCCGGAGCGGGTGCGCGGCCACGACCCGGGTCCCGCCTCCGACCTCTGGGCGCTCGGCGCGACGCTGTACACGGCGGTGGAGGGCAGGTCGCCGTTCCGCCGCACCTCGCCGCTGTCCACGATGCAGGCGGTCGTCGAGGAAGAGGCCTCCGAGCCCCTGAACGCCGGCCCGCTCGCGCCCGTCATCAGCGCCCTGCTGCGCAAGGACCCGGCCGGACGGCCCGGTGTGACCGAGACCGAGCAGCTGCTCGCCGAGGCGGCCGAGGGACGGCGCCCGAACGCGGCCCAGGCGTACGTCCCGACGCAGTACTCGGGCACCGGGCACGTGCCGTCCCCGGCCCACCCGGGACCGGCGGGCACGGCCGGGCGGACGCCGTATCCGCCGGTGACCGGCCCGACGGCCGTCGGCCACCCGGCGGCGGGCGCCGGTGCGCCGGCCATGGGGTACCCGCCCGCCGCTCCCGCGGGCGGTGCTCCCGCACGTCCCCGGCGCCGCCTGCGGACGCTCGCCCTGGTGGTCGCCGTCGCCGCCCTGGTCGGCGGCGGCACCGCCGTGCTGCTCCAGGCGTCGGACAAGGGACGGGGAACGGACCAGGGGGCCGCCGTCACCCGGACGCCCGCCCCGTCCGCCTCCGGTTCTCCTTCCGCGTCCGGCTCCCCCTCCGGCTCCTCCTCCGCGGACGGGGGCCCCACGGGATCCGTCCCGGCCGACTGGGTCCGTCACGACGACCCGCTGGGTTTCAGCCTCTCCCTGCCCCCGGGCTGGGAGCGGGAGGAGCTCGCGGGCAGCGGTGATCTGCGGCAGGTCGACTACAGCCCCGACGGCGGCGAGCACTTCGTCCGCATCGCCGTCGACACCGCGCCCGACTTCGACGACCCGTACGCCCACCAGCTCGACCTGGAGCAGCAGCTCCAACGGCTCGTCGACTACCGGCGCCTGACGCTGGAGCACTCCACGTACCGCGACCGCGACAGCGCCCGGTGGGAGTACACCTGGACGGCACTGGCAAAGGACACGCCCTTCCCCGGCCCGCGGCGCGCCGTCGAGGAGATGTACATGTCCCGGGACGGCGCCGAGTACGCCCTCTACATGTCCGCCCCCGCCGAGGACTGGGCGGCCACGGGCGAACACTTCGCGTACGTGCTGCGGAGCTGGCAGGAGAAGACGGCCTGACCGGCGCCCCGCGCGTGCCGGGACCCTGCCGGTGGCGCCGGTGCGCCCGTCGGTTGTCGGCCACCCGCCGCCCGGCGGTCCGGAGCCGACACGTTCGGTGGGGCATCATGGACGCATGGTGACCCAGGGGTCGGGCGGGCGTGTCATCGCCGGCCGTTACCGTCTCCACGAGCGGCTCGGCGCCGGCGGCATGGGCATCGTGTGGCGGGCGACCGACCAGCTGCTGGGCCGTCAGGTGGCCGTCAAAGCGCTCCCGCGCGACGAGACCCTCTCCGCGGCGGAGGCCCGGCGGCGCCGCGAGCGCACCCTGCGGGAGGCCCGCGCGGTCGCGCGGCTGCGGCATCCGCACGTCATCGTCGTCCACGACGTCGTCGAGGACGACGAACGCGCCTACATGGTCATGGAGTTCGTCGGCGACGGTTCGCTCGCCGACCGCGTCCGCGACCACGGCCCCGTCGACGCCCCCGAGGCCGCCCGGATCGGCGTCGCCCTGCTCGGCGCCCTGCGCACCGCGCACGCGGCCGGGATCCTGCACCGGGACGTGAAGCCGTCCAACGTGCTGGTCGCCGAGGACGGCCGGGTCGTCCTCACCGACTTCGGCGTCGCCCAGGTCGCGGGCGCCACCACGCTCACCGAGACCGGATCCTTCGTCGGCTCGCCCGAGTACACCGCCCCCGAACGGATGTCCGGCGCCGGGACCGGACCGGAGTCCGACCTGTGGTCGCTCGGCGTGCTGCTGTGCGCGGTCCTCAGCGGCGAGTCACCCTTCCACCGCGACTCGCTGGGCGGCGTCCTGCACGCCGTGGTCTGGGAGGAGATCCGCCCGCCCGCGCAGGCCGCGCCGATCCTGCCCGTCGTGCGGGGCCTGCTGGAACGCGACCCGGCACGCCGCCTGGACGCCGCCGAGGCGGAACGGATGCTGCGCGCCTTCCTCGCCACGGGCCGTACGCCCGCGTCGTCCCGCACCGGTCAGCCGCGGTACTCCACGCGCGGCGTGCTCCTGGCGGTGCTCCTGGTCGCCGCGGCGGCCGGCGCGGGCATCTCGGCGGCGGCGCTGCTCGCGGACGGCGGCGACGACGGCGGCGGGGGCGGCACGCCGACGACGTCCGCGCCCGGGACACCACCGGCGGCGCCCCCGTCCGCCTCGTCCCCGGGGGCCGGGTCCGTGCCCTCCTCCGACGCCCCCGGCGGATCCCCGAAGATGCCGACCGCCACGGTCACCGTGACCCGCCCGGCATCCGTCCCCGCGACCGCGAACACACCCAAATAGGGGATACGTGCCAGGACGCGTCACGGGTCTGTGACCGCGGTCCACGGGCGGTGGATACCGGCGCGTCCGGCGCGATATGGATGGTCCATGAGCAACAACGGGGGAACCGGAAGCAGGCCGGACGAGCCGACGAGCTTTGCCCTGCGGCCGCCGCATCCGCCCGCCGCCGTACCGCATCCCGGCAACCCGTACGCGGCGCCCCACCAGGTCGCGCCGCCGCGGTCGCCGGCCCCCGCCGGGCCCGGGCCGGCGCGGGCGCCCGCCCGGGAGCCGGGCGCCGGACGGCTGATCGCGGGCCGCTACCGGCTGGTCGCCAAGCTCGGGCACGGCGGCATGGGCACCGTGTGGCGGGCGCGGGACGAGACCGTGGACCGCGAGGTCGCCGTCAAGGAGCCCCGCCTCCCCGACCACCTCCCCGAGCGCGAACGGGACAACGCCTTCGAGCGGATGCGCCGCGAGGCGCGCGCCGCGGCCCGGCTCGACCACCCGGCCGTGGTCGAGGTGCACGACGTGGCGGTGGTCGACGGCCGGCCCTGGATCGTGATGGAGCTGGTGCGGGGCCGCTCGCTGGGCGACGTGCTGCGGGAGGGCACGCTGGGCGCGCGCGAGGCGGCCCGGATCGGCCTGGAGGTCCTCGGCGCGCTGGAGGCCGCGCACGCGGCGGGCGTCCTGCACCGGGACGTGAAGCCCGACAACGTCCTGCTCGGCCGGTACGGCCGGGTCGTGCTCACCGACTTCGGCATCGCCCGGATCGAGGGCGACACCGACCTGACCGACACCGGCGGCTTCGTCGGCTCGCCCGAGTACATCGCCCCCGAGCGGGTGCTGGGGCAGCGTCCCGGGCCGGCGAGCGACCTGTGGTCGCTGGGCGTGGTGCTGTACGCGGCGACGGAGGGCGTCTCGCCGTTCCGCCGCAGCAACACCCCCGCCACGCTCCAGTCGGTGCTCAACGCCGTGCCGGCGCCGCCCGCCTCCGCCCGGGGCCCGCTGGCCGAGGTGATCACGGGGCTGCTGGACAAGGACCCGGCGCGCCGCCCGGACGCCGCCCGGGTGCGTGCCCTGCTGGAGGCCGCCGCGAACCCGCCCGCGCCGCAGCCCGTCCAGGTGGTGCGGGCGCCCGTGCCGGGCGGCCGCGGGTTCCGGCTCGGCCGCAAGGCGTGGGCCGGCCTCGCCGCGGCCGTCGTCGCCGCGGCGGTGGCGGGGTACCTGGTGGTCGCGGACCCGTTCGCGGGGCCGTTGCCCGAGGGCTGGAAGACCCCGCACGAGAAGCAGCTCGCCGCCACCCTGGCGGTGCCCGGGGACTACCAGCGGACCGTGTCCGACGAGGCCGACGAGCACTGGGTCACCTACACCGACTGGAGCGGCGGCATCTGGATCGACCTGGCCCTGGAGCGGAAGGCGGAGGACACCGGCGGCGACATCGCGGGGTCCGCCGCGGCCGAGATGTACGACGACGACGGAGAGTTCAAGGAGAACGGCGCGTACGAGCTCTCCATGCCCGAGAACCCGAGGACCGAACCCGGGGAGACCACGTACAAGGGCGAGAAGGCCGCCGAGAACACGGTCGTCTACACCACCACCGACAGCCAGGACCCCCGCCCGCGCGAACTGCGGATCTTCTACTACAGGACGTCCGCCGGCGACATGTACAAGCTCACCGTGAGCTACCCGGGCAAGGGCGACTTCACCGAGCGGGGGCGCGAGGTGGCCAGGACGGCCGTCGCCAATCTGGACATCGACGGCACGTGAACGCTCCGCCCGCACAACGCCCTGATCAGCACGTTCGTTGCCAGTGATCGCTGGCGCCGTGTGAGCACTCGGTGAATCCCCATTACCGACGGGTACACAAAGCTCGCGCGGCGTCATACCCTGCGGCTCATGACGGAAGCGCAGGCCCCGGAGACCACCGGCACCAACCCCCTCGCCCCCGCCCCCGCGGGCGCCCGCACCGCGGCGGACGTGGTGACCCCCGAGCTGGTCGCCCAGCTCACCAAGGGCGTCACCGGTTCCGGACGGACCGCCAACCACACGCCCTTCACCGGCGAGAAGCTGGCCGACCTGCCCGAGTCGACGCCCGAGGACGTGGCCGGCGCCTTCGAGCGGGCCCGCGCCGCCCAGGCCGTGTGGGCCCGGACGCCGGTGCGGCAGCGCGCCGCCGTCCTGCTGCGCTTCCACGACCTGGTCCTCCAGCGGCAGGCCGAGGTCCTCGACCTCATCCAGCTGGAGACCGGCAAGGCCCGCCTGCACGCCCACGAGGAGGTCCAGGCCGTCGCCGTCGCCGCCCGGCACTACGGCCGCCGCGCCGCCGCGTACCTGAAGGCCAAGCGGCACACCGGCGCCATCCCGGCCCTGACGAAGGTCACCGAACTGCGCCACCCGCGCGGGGTCGTCGGCCAGATCGCCCCCTGGAACTACCCGCTGGAGCTGTCCGTCGGCGACGCGCTCCCCGCCTTCGTCGCGGGCAACGCCGTCGTCATGAAGCCCGACACCGAGACCTGCCTGACCGCCCTGTGGGCCCGTGACCTCCTCATCGAGGCCGGGCTGCCCGCCGAGGTCTTCCAGGTCGTCCTCGGCGACGGCCCGGTCGTCGGCCCCGAGGTCGTCCGCCACGCCGACTACGTCTCCTTCACCGGCTCCACCCGCACCGGCCGCGAGGTCGCCCGGGGCGCCGCGGACCGCCTGGTCGGCGTCTCCCTCGAACTCGGCGGCAAGAACGCCATGCTGGTGCTGGAGGACGCCGACATCGAGAAGGCCGCGGCGGGCGCCGTCCGCGCCTGCTTCTCCTCCGCCGGCCAGCTGTGCATCTCCATCGAGCGGCTCTACGTCCACGAGTCGGTCGCCGACGCCTTCCTGGACCGCTTCGCCGCCCGCACGAAGGCCATGCGGCTCGGCACCTCCCTCGCCTACGGCGCGGACATGGGCTCGCTGGTGGGGGAGCGGCAGCTGGAGACCGTCGAGCGGCACGTCGAGGACGCGCTCGCGCAGGGTGCGAAGCTGATCGCCGGCGGGGTGGCCCGCCCGGACATCGGCCCGTACTTCTACGAGCCGACCATCCTGGACGGCGTGTCCGCCCCCATGGCCGTGTGCACCGAGGAGACCTTCGGCCCGGTCGTCTCCGTCCACCGCTTCACGACCGAGGAGGAGGCGGTCGAGCTCGCCAACTCCACCCCGTACGGACTGAACTCGTCGGTCTGGACGAAGGACGCCCGGCGCGGCCGGGAGGTCGCCGCCCGGCTGCGCACCGGCACCGTCAACATCAACGAGGGCTACGCGCCCGCCTACGGCAGCGTCCAGTCGCCGATGGGCGGCATGAAGGACTCCGGCCTCGGCCGCCGGCACGGCTCCGAGGGCATCCTCAAGTACACCGAGGCCCAGACCGTCGCCCACCAGCGGCTGCTGCCGATGGCGCCGTCGCTCGGCATGGACGACGAGAAGTACGCGGCGTTCATGAGCCGGAGCCTGCGGCTGATGAAGGCCTTCCGCTTCCGCTGAGCGGCCCCCACCCGTACCCGTTCTCAACGAGGAGAGCACGTGTCGCAGGAGAAGTCTGTCCAGACCCGGGACGAGGACGGGTACGACTACGACGTCGTCGTCGTGGGATCGGGGTTCGGCGGATCGGTGTCCGCCCTGCGCCTGACCGAGAAGGGCTACCGCGTCGGCGTCCTGGAGGCGGGCCGCCGCTTCACCCGCGCCACCCTCCCGAAGAACTCCTGGGACCTGAGGAACTACCTCTGGGCACCGAAGCTCGGGCTCTTCGGCATCCAGCGCATCCACCTGCTCGGCAACGTCATGGTCCTGGCGGGCGCCGGCGTCGGCGGCGGCTCCCTCAACTACGCCAACACCCTCTACGTGCCGCCGAAGCCCTTCTTCGAGGACCCCCAGTGGCGGGACATCACCGACTGGCACGAGGAGCTGTCGCCGTACTACGACCAGGCCCGCCGCATGCTCGGCGTCCGCCTCAACCCGACGATGACCCCCTCCGACGTGCACCTGAAGGCCGCCGCCGAACGGATGGGCGTCGGCGACACCTTCCACATGGCGCCGGTCGGCGTCTTCTTCGGCGACGGCGAGGACGCCGACGGCGCGGTGAGGGCGAAGCCGGGCGAGCGGGTGCCCGACCCGTACTTCGGCGGTGCGGGCCCGGACCGCAGGGCCTGCAACGAGTGCGGCGAGTGCATGACCGGCTGCCGGCACGGCGCGAAGAACACCCTCAACGAGAACTACCTGTACCTCGCCGAGAAGGCGGGCGCCGTCGTGCACCCGATGACGACGGTCGTCTCGGTCACCGAGGACTCGCGCGGCGGCTTCGCGGTGGCCACGCTCCCCACCGACCGGAAGAAGAAGGGCGCGGGCCGCACCTTCACCGCCCGCCGCGTCGTCATCGCCGCCGGCACCTACGGCACCCAGACCCTGCTGCACCGCATGAAGGCCAACCGCCAACTGCCCCACGTATCCGACAAGCTCGGCGAGCTGACCCGCACCAACTCCGAGGCCCTGGTCGGCGCCCAGACCGACGACCGGCGCTACCGCAGGGCCACCGGGGAGCCGCGGGCCGACTTCACGCGCGGCGTCGCCATCACGTCGTCCGTCCACCCGGACGCCGACACCCACATCGAGCCCGTCCGCTACGGCAAGGGCTCCAACTCGATGGGCAGCCTGTCCATACTCCAGGTCCCGTACGCCGGTGCCACCGCCTCGGGCGCCTCACGCGTCCTGGGCTTCCTCGGCAACGCGGCCCGGCACCCGCTGCAGGTGCTGCGCTCCCTGTCCAACCGCAAGTGGTCGGAGCGGACCATCATCGGCCTGGTGATGCAGTCGCTGGACAACTCCCTGACGACGTACCTGAAACCGGCGGGCGTCGGCAAGGGCCTGCTCACCGCCCGTCAGGGCCACGGCACGCCCAACCCCAAGCAGATCAAGGCGGCGTCGGACGGCGCCTCGGCCCTCGCGGCGGAGATCAACGGCTTCGCCGGGTCCAACGTCGGCGAGCTGATGGGCACCCCGCTCACCGCCCACTTCCTCGGCGGCTGCCCGATCGGAGCCTCCCGCGAGACCGGCGTCATCGACCCCTACCACCGGCTGTACGGCCACCCCGGCATCTCCGTCGTCGACGGCGCCGCGGTCTCCGCCAACCTGGGCGTCAACCCGTCCCTGACCATCACGGCCCAGGCCGAGCGGGCGATGGCGTACTGGCCCAACAAGGGCGAGGAGGACCCGCGTCCGGCGCAGGGCGCGGCGTACGAGCGCCTGGCTCCCGTCGAGCCCAAGTCCCCGGTGGTCCCGGCGGAGGCCTTCGGCGCGCTGCGGCTGCCGTTCCTCGGGATGCCGGCGGTGCCGCCGAAGAAGTAGCCGTCGCGCCCGGCACGAGGAGAAGGACCTGCGCCCCCCTCCGAGCGCAGGTCCTTCTTGTCTCGCGTCAAGCCGTGCGGTTCAGCGCTTACGCCTCGGCACCGGTCTTGCGGCGACGGACGGCGAACACCGCACCGCCACCGACGAGAACGGCGAGCCCACCGGCGAGGCCGATCATCGGCAGCGCGGAGCTGGAACCGGTCTCGGCGAGGCTGCCGGTGACCTCCGGGGTGGTGGCGGCGGGCTTCTCGTTGGTGACGGGAGCCTTGCCGCCCTCCTGCGGCTTGGTGCCTTCCGTGTCCGTGCCGGGTGCCACGATCTGGAACTTGTACGCGGCCTCGCCGGCGCCCGCGCACTGACCGTCGGCGTCACCGTAGAGGGTGGCGCCCAGGGTGAAGCCGGCGCCGACCGGGGCACCGGCCTTCACGTTGATGCGCAGCGGGACGTCGACCTCGTAGCCGGGCTTCAGTTCGGGGGTGTAACCGGCCCAGCCGAAGGCGTAACCGTACTCGTCGAGGTCGTCCCAGCCCTTGGTGTCGGGGTTCCAGGCCTGCAGGCTGACCTGCTTGGACTTGAACAGGTCGTAGCCGTCCTCGTCGGGGGACGCGCCGGCCAGGTAAGCCAGGTCCTGGAGGGTGGAATCGGAGTTGTTGACCACGTTCAGCGTGAACTTGTGCCAGCCGCTGCCCGTCGCGATCTTGCCGGGCAGACCCGTGAAGCCGACGTCGACCTTGGCGTCCTCGCACTCGGACGGCTCGGGCTCCGGGGACTCCGTCTCCCCGGGCGCGGAGGTGCTCGGCGCCGGGGACGTGGAGGCGGAGGGACTCGCGGAAGCGGAGGGGGTGGACTCCGACGCGGTGGGGTCGGGGGTCCCCGACTCCGTCTTGGTCGGCTCGGGGTCGGTGCTCTCGCTCGCCGGGGGCGTGGACTCGCCCTGGGACGGAGGCGTGGCCGTCTCCGACGTCGTGTTCTCCGCCGGCGTGCTGGCCGGGGCGGACGGGGACTCGGTCGCGTAGGCGGCGGGGGCCGCGAGCAGCGCCAAGGGGGCTATCACTGCTGTAGCAGCCGCTGCTGCCATGGCGCGACGAAGCTTCATGAAGACCTCGGAAAGTCCGGCGTACCGCGTGGACGCGGTACGGGGCGAGTCGGGGGAGGCCTCCGCGCGTGGGACGCGGGACGGCCCTTGGTTCATCTGTTCGGCGTGTTTGATCAGTGAACCCCGCGAATGGTTGTCCCCGAACTCACAGAACTTTTATGTGTCCTGCGTCACTCGCCGGATGTCCCGTCCGAACCTCCGGTTCCCGGTTGAACGCGCCGGTTCATGGGAGACGACCGGGGGACCGTGCGAAGAGCGGCAGTGGACGGGGCGGACGGCGGCAGGGCCGGCGGAGCGGGTGCGGTGGGGTGGCGGGCGGCCGCCGCGTTGACCGCCCTGTGCGTCACGGGATGTTCGGCCGTGGTGACACGGATTCCGGACGGCCGTCCGGAGGCGGGGAGTCGCCGATGAGTGCGGTCTCGTCGCCGGGCGCCGGGGGAGCGGACCGCTCGCCTGCGCCGGATCCGTCCTCCGCATCACCCGGCCCGGCGCGGTCGACGCCCGCCGCGACGCCGACGAGGACCGGGACCGCGCGGCCGGCGTCGTCCTCGGACGCGCGCGGGACGGGTTCCGGCGGCTCGGACGCGGTCGGCGGGTCGGCGGACCGCGGCGGATCGGCCGGTTCCGTCGGCTCGGGCGGTACGGGCGGCGGTGTCGAGCGGCAGCAGGACGTTCCGCAGAACCCCCACCGCGGACCCAGCCCCCCGCCCGCGCCCCCGCGCCCCCGCGCCCGACGCCCGCGCCCGACTGGACGTCGGCGGAGTGGCAGCCCGGTGACCCGGTCGAGACGGTGCAGGAGGCTGTGGAGCAGGAGGACGGAGCCGGCGCGGCCGTGCGGGTGAGGGCGCGTACAGGGGACTCGGGTCCGTACGGCTTCGTGCTCGACGGGGGGTGGGCGCCGCGACCGTCCGGCCCGACCCGGGCCTCTTCCGTCGGCCGGCCCCGGGCGTCCCCGGGGCCGGCCGTTCTCTGGGGTGACCGGGCTGCTGTCCCCTGCCGTCCGGTCACTTCCTGGAGCGAGGTCCCACGACGCACGGCACGATCCGTACGTCTCATCGCTCCAGCGAGCCACGCGTGGTTCTTGCGGGTCCGCCCCTGGCTGGCACGGACAACGGGACCAACGAAGCGTTCCGCGCGACGGTCACGCGCCGTACGGGTGAGAGCGCGCCCGAACTCAGATGCGACCCCGGCACAGCTCCAGCAGCGTCATCGCCAGCGCCGTTCCCGGCTTGCCCAGGGCGTCCCTGTAGTGGCCGAGGACGTCCATCTCGCGGGAGAGGTTCACGCGCCGGCCGCCGGAGGTGATCCGCGCCTCCTGGATGACGGCGGAGACGGCCATCCGTTCCTGGATCAGTCCGATGATCCGGTCGTCGAGCGCGTCGATGCGCTCGCGGGCGCCGGTGATCACGTCGGCGGCCTCGGTGGTGTGGGCGCCGGTCCTGTCTGCGGTGGTGACGGTCATCTCGGGGGCTCCTCGCCGGGGTGGGGTGGTGGCGCCCCGGGGCCGGCAGGGCCCGGAAACGACAGGCGCCCCGGACCTTGTCGGCCCGGGGCGCCTGGGAAGTCGCTTGTCAGTTGCTCAAGCAGCACGACCATGGCAGCCGGTGGGCCGGTTGCCATAGGTAAAGAGGAAGGTCTGGTGCGTGAGCATGGGCCCAGTATGCCCCGGGAACGGACCGTGTCCAAGCGGGTTCGCATGGTGAGACGTGGGACCGGGCGCGGGCGGGGCCCCACGGGCGGGACGTGCCACCCGCCCACCTCGGTAGAATCGGGAGCACAAGACCCCCGCCCGACCGCCGGAAGGCACCCCGTGTCATCAGCGACTCCCGCTGCCGCCGCCCCCGACACCGTCCTGGTCGTCGACTTCGGTGCGCAGTACGCCCAGCTCATCGCCCGTCGCGTCCGCGAGGCGCGGGTCTACAGCGAGATCGTGCCGAGCTCCATGCCGGTCGAGGAGATGCTCGCCAAGAACCCGGCGGCCATCATCCTCTCCGGCGGCCCCTCGTCGGTGTACGAGCCGGGCGCCCCGACCGTCGACCGCTCCCTGTTCGAGGCCGGCGTCCCCGTCTTCGGCATGTGCTACGGCTTCCAGCTGATGGCGCAGGCCCTCGGCGGCACCGTCGACAACTCCGGCGCCCGTGAGTACGGCCGCACCGAGCTGACCGTCTCCAAGCCGTCCTCCACCCTCTTCGAGGGCACCCCGGCCGAGCAGTCCGTGTGGATGTCGCACGGCGACGCCTGTTCCGCCGCGCCCGAGGGCTTCACCGTCACGGGCTCCACGCACGTCGTGCCGGTCGCCGCGTTCGAGAACGACGTCAAGAAGCTCTACGGCGTCCAGTACCACCCCGAGGTCATGCACTCCACGCACGGACAGCAGGTGCTGGAGCACTTCCTGTACCGCGGCGCGGGCCTGACCCCCGACTGGACCACGGGCAACGTGATCGAGGAGCAGGTCGCGGCCATCCGCGAGCAGGTCGGCGACAAGCGCGCCATCTGCGGCCTGTCCGGCGGCGTGGACTCCGCCGTCGCCGCCGCCCTCGTCCAGAAGGCCATCGGCTCCCAGCTCACCTGCGTCTACGTCGACCACGGCCTGATGCGCAAGGGCGAGACCGAGCAGGTCGAGAAGGACTTCGTCGCCGCCACCGGCGTCCAGCTCAAGGTCGTGGACGCCCAGGAGCGCTTCCTGGACGCGCTCGCCGGGGTCACCGACCCCGAGGAGAAGCGGAAGATCATCGGCCGCGAGTTCATCCGCGTCTTCGAGCAGGCCCAGGCCGAGATCATCGCCGACGAGGGCCCGGCCGTGGAGTTCCTGGTCCAGGGCACCCTCTACCCGGACGTGGTCGAGTCCGGCGGAGGCACCGGCGCCGCGAACATCAAGTCCCACCACAACGTGGGCGGCCTGCCCGAGGACCTCGAGTTCAAGCTCATCGAGCCGCTGCGCAAGCTGTTCAAGGACGAGGTCCGCATGGTGGGCCAGGAGCTCGGCCTGCCCGAGGAGATCGTCCAGCGCCAGCCGTTCCCGGGTCCGGGTCTCGGCATCCGCATCGTCGGCGAGGTCACCAAGGAGCGGCTCGACCTGCTCCGCGAGGCCGACGCCATCGCCCGCGAGGAGCTGACGGCGGCCGGCCTCGACCGCGACATCTGGCAGTGCCCCGTGGTGCTGCTCGCCGACGTCCGCTCGGTCGGCGTCCAGGGCGACGGCCGCACCTACGGCCACCCGATCGTGCTGCGGCCCGTCTCCTCCGAGGACGCGATGACGGCCGACTGGTCGCGCCTGCCGTACGAGGTCCTCGCCAAGATCTCCACCCGCATCACCAACGAGGTCAAGGACGTCAACCGCGTGGTCCTCGACGTCACCTCGAAGCCGCCGGGCACCATCGAGTGGGAGTAGTCCCGGCGGTCACGTCCGCTTGAGAGTGCGCACCGGCTCTCCGGGCTTCCAGACCTGGGCGACCAGATACGTGTCGTCCTCGACGCAGGTCCGTACGACCTCCGTCAGCTCGGTGCGGAAGAGGTGGAACGGCTGCGGCGGTTCCACCTCTTCCACGTACCGGCCCTTGGTCCGCGGGTCGTCGACCTCGACGGCCCGTCCGCAGATCCGTACGTCGCCGCCGCCCATGCCGGTGCCCTCCCCGGGGTTCGCCTGGAGCGCGAAGCGCGGGTCGCGGCGCAGGTCGAGCGCCTTGAGCGAGCCGTGCATCATGCCGAGCCACAGCTCGCCGCCGAGGAAACGCACCTCCAGCCCCGAGGTGCGGGGCGATCCGTCCCGGCGCAGGGTCGCGAGCGTGTGGTGGGTGTACGCGCCGAGGCGCGCCTCGACGAGGGCGGCGAGTGCGGGTTCGGCAGCCGCGAAGGAGGCCCAGCCGGGGCCCTCGGTGCTCGGTGTCATACGGGGAGTGTGACGCCGATACCGGACATCTTCCGTCGTGTTTCCGTCGGCCCCGCCCGCGTGGCCGGACCGGCCGGTCAGCCGCTCCCGTCGTCACCCGCCCCGAAACCCCGGAGCACGGCCGCCTTCGTCCTGGCGAACTCCTCGTCCGTGAGGACACCGTCGCGGTGCAGCTCACCCAGTTCGCGCAGCCTGCGCAGCAGTACGTCGTGATGCCCGGCCGGGGGCCCCGCGGCGGCCTCCGGCCGGGGCCGGACCACCGCCGCCGCCGGGACGGCCGCTCCGTCCTCGCCGGGGGGAGCGACGCGGGCCGACGGGTGCGGGAGCCGGGCCGTGACCGCGGTGGCGATCAGCACGGTGAGCAGATCGCGGCGGGCACTGCCCCACAGGTCCAGGGCGTAGGGGTCCTTCTCCGGCGGCAGCGCGGAGAACACCGTCTCCCGGGTCACGAACCGCAGGAAGCCGCCCTCGTGCCCGGAGTTGGGCAGCCACTCGACCCGCACCAGGTCGCCGAGGGCGATGAGCCGCGGACCGGTGACGCGCTTGACCCGGTCGGAGGTGTCGGCCCAGTCGATGCGCACCCGGCTGCCGTCGAAGGAGACGGTGCCGTCCGAGGAACGGACCGAGACCGGCACCGGCGGCCCGGGCAGCAGGTAGGCCCGGGTGGGCCCCTCGGGGACCCGGTCGAGCAGCAGCGCGCGGCGGACCTCCTCCGCGACGTACTCGGCCGTCCCGCAGCGGTCGGCGTCCACCGCCAGCCGGTACGGGTCCGCCGCCTCGGGCAGCCGCCCGCCGGCCGCCTGGAGCAGGGGGTCGGCGCCCTCGCGCAGCCGCAGGCGCAGGCGGCCGCGCCGGCGCTCGGACTCGAAGGTGATGCCCGAGACCGCCTCCAGCGGTACGGAGACCTCCCCGTACGTCTGCCGGAACAGCGGCACCGAGCGGTTCAGGCCCGGCGTGATCCGGACCGTGCTGCCGTCGAACGCCCAGGTCCCGTCACGCTGGATGATCTCGGCCATGGGGGAATTCTCCCAGCCGGGTCAACACGGCGGTCCGCGCGTCACCCGCGCTGAGCAGAGGGGGCCGGGGGCGCCCGGGCGCGCGGGGCGTGGTGTGCGGCACAATTCGCTTTCGTCCCAAGGGACTTACGGGTGTCGGCACATGCGTGTGCCGCAGGTGTGCGGCAGGCTTCGGGAAGGCGGGCGTCGGGCGTGGCGGTGCAGGAGACGAGACGCGGGAGCGGCTCGGACAAGGGCGCGTACGGGGCGCCGCACACAGGCGGCTGCACGTGCGGGGACTGCCCGCACGGCGCCCGCGAGGGGCACCGCCGGGCGGTCGCCGCGTTCCTGCTCAGGCGGGACGAGTTCGCGGCCGGGCAGGGGCTGCCGGCCGCGGTGGCCCACTCGGCCTCGGCGTCCCGGCAGTGGGTCTCCGAGGAACTGACCCAGTCCGCGGAGGCCGTCGCCGAGCGCGGCCGGGCCGAGGGCGAGGCGTGGCTCGCGGGCCTGGGACGCCGCACGACGGGGGTCGTGTGGGCCGCGGTCGTGGTGCTGCTGCTCGCCCAGTCGCTCACCGCGGTCGGCGCCGGCTGGTCGGCGGCGCGCACCGCCTCACTGGCGGCGGCCGTGGTCGTGGCCGGGGCGCTGACGGCGGCGTCCTGGTTCCACCGGGCGCGGGGCGGAGTGCTCGCCCCGGTCATCGGCGAGGACAACCGTCTCTCCACGTCCCGGGCCGTGGCGGCGGCGTGGGTGCTCTTCGTCGCCTACGCGGTGCTCGTCCTGGCCGGGCAGCTCGCCGTGGCCTCGGGGCACGCGCGGCGGGACGCGCTGATCTCCGGGCTCGAACTCGCCCGCGGCGCCGGAGTGGTCACCGTGCTCGCCGTGGTGTGCGGGATCGCGGTGCTGGTGCGCCGGGTGGTCGGGCTGCGGGTGCTGGGGCAACGGCTGCAGAAGGTCCGCGCCGACCGGCCGCGCGCGGCCGACCTGCTGACGGACGACGCGGGCCGCGGGACGTTCGCCGACATCCAGTACGTCGTGATCGGCGCGGTCGCCCTGGTGTTCGCGGCGGTACGGCTGGCCCGGCGGCCGGACCAGCTGCCCGACCTGCCGTGGGGGCTCGCGGTGGTGGTGCTGGTGTCGGCGGCGACCTACGTGGCCGGCAAGTACGCGGAGGGCGGCCGGCCCGTCATCCTGTCCGTGGTCCGGGCGCGCGAGGCCGGTGACCTGGACGCCCCGATCCGCACCGGCGACGACATCGAGATCCGCGGCGCCGGCTTCGTGCCGCCGGGCGCCCAGCGCGCGGACCGCCTGTCGCGCATGGTCGTCCGCATCGGCGCCGTCAACGTCCACGTGCCCCTCGTCCCCGTGCCCGGCGGCTTCAGCAACCCGACGGACGCCCTGCTGACCGTGCCGGTGCCGGCGGACGTGGAGCCGGGACGGGTGGAGGTCCAGGTGATCACGAGCGCGGGCGTGGAGACGAACCGGTACGCGATCGACGTGACGGACTGACCTCCCCGATCGCCCGATCGGGTCCCGGCGTGCGGCCGCCTGTCGGACCGGCGGGAGGACGGGGAAGGAACGGAGCGGACGGCGGTTGAACTCGATCCGGACGTCGTACGTATGGTCGGTGAGGGGGTTGGACACGCGTGGCGAGAGGCGGCTGGCAGCGATGACTCACGAGGTGCGGACGGAACCGCACATGTCCGGCCTCGAAGGCCGCCGGGACCGGCGCGACGTCGCCACCCGGTACGCCCTCCTGCCCCTGCGGATCTTCCTGGGCGTCACCTTCGTCTACGCGGGACTGGACAAGCTCACCGACAGCGCGTTCCTGAAGGACTCGGGTGCCGGGTCCATCGGCGACATGATGCGCGCCGTCCGGGACTCCTCGGCCGTCCCCGCCCTGGTCGACCTGGCCCTGAAGAACCCGCCCGGCTTCGGCTGCGCCATCGCCCTGGGCGAGCTGGCCGTCGGCATCGGCACGCTGCTCGGGCTGCTGGGCCGGCTGGCGGCGCTCGGCGGCGCGCTGATCTCGCTCAGCCTGTGGCTGACCGTCAGCTGGGCCTCCGACCCGTACTACTACGGCAACGACCTCGCCTACCTCATGGCCTGGCTCCCCCTCGTCCTCGCGGGCACCCCCTTCCTCTCGCTGGACGCGGCACTGCGCGCCCGGCGCCGCCGGCGGTCCGGCGGGTACTGGTAGGCGCCGTCAGCCCGCGAGGTCCGCCCGGGGGCCGTCCGCGTCCGGGTCCGTGCGCAGCGCCCGACGGCGTCGGCGCACCGCCCGGGTCAGCGCCCCGACCGCGCCGGCCAGGCAGAGGCCGCCGGTGACGACGGGGACGATCACGAACCACGGGGTGTCCCACAGGCCCTCCGCGTCGCCGGCGTAGATCACGCCCGCCAGGGTCAGGAAGGCGCCGGCGACCAGTCGGCCGGGCTGGACGTCATGACGCAGCACGGGACACCTCCGCCTGTCCGAGGCCGACCTGGAGGTCGAGGTCGAGCGTGCCGGCCCCCTCGGCGCCCTCGGCGGGAGGCAGCGTGACCTCCTTGTGCTTGCCGGGGGCCACGTCCACGTCCTTCGCGTCGTCGCCGGGCAGCTGGATGTCGCCCACGCCCACCTCGGCGCTGAGCCGCACGGTCACGTCCCGCGGCACGATCACCCGTATCCGCCCCACGCCGACGTCGGCCCGGGTGGTCACCGTCTGCCCCCGGGCCAGGTCCAGGCGGGACAGGTCGAGGGTGCCGGTGCCGGTGCCCACGTCGTACTGCTCGCGGACGTCGGCGACCGTCGCGGGCGTCCAGGTGTTCCGCGTCCACTCGGTGCCGGCGTCCTTCGGCAGGGCGGCCGACCCGGCGAGCAGGCCCGCGGTGATGATCGCCAGGAAGACCGAACCGGCCCCCGTGCGGCCCAGGAACGCGCTGACCGCGATCCCCACGCCGAAGACCGCCAGCGCACAGGCCAGCCCGGTCTGCAGGCTGGTGCCGAGCGGGTGGTCGTCCCAGGTCAGACGGGTACCGAGGAAGCCCGCCAGCAGGGCGAGCAGGAAGACCCAGCCGCCGATGCCGCGGGCGCCGCGCGGCTGCGGGCGCCGGAAGGACCGGTCGGCCGGGACGTCGTGGTCGCGGTACGCGCCGCGCCCGATGGCGACGGCCGCCGCGATGTCCCGGTCGCGGGAGTCCTGGGGGCCCCACAGGTATCCCGTGCCGCCGACGTGGGTGCCGTCCTTGACGATGGGGTCGCGCCACCAGGAGGGGTGGGTGACGGCGGCCGGCGGTGCCTTGGCCTCGGGCGGGGCGTCGGCGACGGCCTGGGCGGCGAGCGGGTCGGGGCCCGGAGCGCCGCGCTGCCGCGACCAGTAGCCCGCCCCCGCGAGGAGGAGGGAAAGTATCACGGCGAAGGAGAGCATCCCGCCGTTGTTCAGCATGGTCAGGAACACCCCGCAGCCGACCAGGGCGAACAGCACGGCCGTCAGGGCCTGGCCGTCGACCCGGCCGGTCAGCAGCTTGCGGACCTCGTTCTCGTCCTCGTCGTCGTACGGGACGAAGAGCCAGGCGAAGCCGTAGAAGATGAGGCCGAGGCCGCCGGTCGCGGCCAGCACCGCGAGCGTGATGCGGAAGATCACGGGGTCCATGTCGCACTGCCGCCCGAGGCCGGCGCACACCCCGGCGAGCGTCTTGTGCCGCCGGTCGCGGCGGAACCGGCGGGGCGGCTCCGAGGCGTCCGTGCCGACCGCGCCGCCGCCCACGGAGCCCGGGGCGTCCGCGGCACCGCGCGGGCCGGTGTCCCGCGGCGGGCGCGGTCCGGAGCCGGGCCCCGCACCCGTCGCGGCGTGCTCGTGATCTGTCATGGCTCCATGGTGACGGGCGCGGCGCCGCGGCGGCAGCCGGTACGACCCTGGTCGGACCCTGATATCGGCCCTGACCCGGCGCCCGGGGAGCGTTCGAGGGGCCCGCGGCCCGAAGATCAGGGGAGTCTCCGGGACCGACCCTGATGCTCCCCCTCGACCGGCCGTGTGACCATCGTTGACATGCCGGACGCCGCAGCACCGCCCCTCCTCGAACCACGGCCGCCGCGCAAGCTCTACCGCAGCAGCGACGGCCGCTGGCTCGGTGGCGTGGCGCGGGGGCTCGCCGGGCACCTCGGGCTGCCCGTCGTCTGGGTACGGCTCGTCTTCGTCGGCCTGTTCATGGCCGACGGCCTCGGTGCGCTGCTCTACGCGGCCTTCTGGTTCTTCGTACCGCTCGGCGTCGGCGGCGTCGACGCGCAGAGACCGCCGTCCCTGGTCACGACCGGGACCTCGCCGGACGGCCGCCGCAGACTCGTCGCCCGCAAGCCGGACAGGGGGCAGATCGTCGCCCTGCTCCTCATGGTCGTCATCGCCATGATCTTCGTGGGCAACGTGGACCTCGGCAACGGCGCCAAGGCCTACCTGTGGCCGGTCGTGCTGGTCGGCGCGGGCGTCGCCCTCGTCTGGCGCCAGGCGGACAACGCCCGCCGGGCCCGCTGGGCCGAGGTCGGCCGCGACCGGCGCACCGTCACGCTGCTGCGGTCGGTCGCCGGCGTCCTGCTGGTGACGGCCGGCGTCTCCGGCATCTTCGTCCTCCAGGGGTCGGCCGCCCACCTCGGCTCCGTGCTGCAGGCCGCGCTCGCCGTCCTCGTCGGCATCACGCTCCTCGCCGGCCCCTACCTAGTGCGCATGACGCAGGACCTCTCCGAGGAGCGGCTGATGCGCATCCGCGCCCAGGAGCGCGCGGAGGTCGCCGCCCACGTCCACGACTCGGTGCTGCACACCCTCACCCTGATCCAGCGCAACGCGGAGAACGCGGGCGAGGTGCGCCGCCTGGCCCGCGCGCAGGAACGGGACCTGCGCGCCTGGCTCTACAAGCCCGAGGGCAACGGCAAGGACGAGGACGACGAGCCCACCACCCTCGCCGAGGCCGTCAAGCGCAACGCCGCGGAGGTCGAGGACAAGCACGGAGTGCCCATCGAGGTCGTGGTCGTCGGCGACTGCCCGCTCGACGAGAGGATCGGAGCACAGATGCAGGCGGCACGCGAGGCTATGGTGAACGCCGCCAAGTACGGTGGCGAGGGCGGCGCGGTTCAGGTCTACGCCGAGGTCGAGGGCAGGACGGTCTTCGTGTCCGTGCGCGACCGCGGCCCCGGCTTCGACCTCGACTCGATACCCGCCGACCGCATGGGCGTCAGAGAATCGATCATCGGCCGCATGGAGCGCAACGGCGGCACGGCGCGGCTGCGCGCGGTGCCGGACGGCGGCACGGAGGTCGAGCTGGAGATGGAGAGGGCGGAGAAGACGTCATGAGCGACCCGACCGAGGGCAACGCAACGGCGGGACCGGCGGACGGCGGTGCGGGGGAGCGCCACGTGCGCGTGGTCCTCGTCGACGACCACCGCATGTTCCGCACCGGTGTCCAGGCCGAGATCGGCCAGACCGCGCAGACCGGCGTGGAGGTCGTCGGAGAGGCCGCCGACGTCGACCAGGCCGTCACCGTCATCACCGCGACCCGGCCCGAGGTGGTCCTCCTCGACGTCCACCTCCCGGGCGGCGGCGGCGTCGAGGTCCTGCGCCGCTGCGCCCCCTTGATGGCCGACGCCGAGCGGCCCGTCCGCTTCCTCGCCCTGTCCGTCTCGGACGCGGCGGAGGACGTGATCGGCGTGATCCGCGGCGGTGCGCGCGGCTACGTCACCAAGACGATCACCGGCACGGACCTGATCGACTCGGTCTTCCGCGTCCAGGAGGGCGACGCGGTCTTCTCCCCGCGCCTGGCCGGCTTCGTCCTGGACGCCTTCGCCTCCACCGACGCCCCGCCGGTCGACGAGGACCTCGACCGCCTCACCCAGCGCGAGCGCGAGGTGCTGCGCCTGATCGCCCGCGGCTACGCGTACAAGGAGATCGCCAAGCAGCTGTACATCTCCGTCAAGACGGTCGAGTCCCACGTCTCCGCCGTCCTCCGCAAGCTCCAGCTCTCCAACCGGCACGAACTGACCCGCTGGGCCACGGCACGCCGGCTGGTGTGACGGCAGGCGGGCACGGGGAGGTGCCCGGGGGCGGCCCCCGCGTCACACCTCGAACCACACCTCCTTGCCGATGCCGCACTCCCTTCGCCGCACGCCCCAGTCCGCCGCCAGCGCCGCCACCAGGGCGAGTCCCCGGCCCGACTCGTCGTCCGGGCGGGCCGCGGCGGGCGTCGGCAGGACCTCGGAGGCGTCCGTCACCGTGACGCGGAGGCGGTCCTCCGTCAGTTCGCAGCGGGCCCGGATCTCACGCCCGGCCGGGACCTTCGCGTGGCGGTACGCGTTCGTCATCAGCTCGCTCAGGAGCAGTTCCGCCGTGTCCGTGACGTCCTGCGGCAGCTCCCAGGAGGCCGCCTGTTCGCGGAAGAGGGTGCGCGCCCGGCCGACACTGCGCGCATGGCGGGGCAGTCGCCACTCGATGTCCTTCGGGGCGGTCGTGGGGAGCGGCGGCCACGGGGTCTGCATGCCCTGTTCATCCCTTGCGTCGATGTTTCGCGGTTGACGGGATCACCGTCCCGGTCCGCGCGTAGCCTCACGAGTGACGGAGCGGGTACAGCGCGTGGTTGTACCCGGCGTGGCCCCGGCGGAGGTGTGCGTGGCGACCGAGGTGAACTCCCAGCCGCCGATCGCGTGGCGGTACTGCGGCAGCCAGATCAAGATGTGGCGCGCGGAGGCCGGCGTCGGCCGGGAGGCGCTGGCCAAGGAGGCCGGTTACGACTACGAGTACGTCAAGTCGATGGAGAACGGACGCCGTCGGCCCACGCTGCGGCTGCTCCAGGTCGCGGACCAGGTGTGCGGGGCGGGCGGAAAGCTGGTCGCCGCGCAGGAGTACTTGAAGCCGGAGCCGTTTCCGGCGCGGTCGAAGGAGTTCATGGCCATCGAGGCCGAGGCCATCAGCTTCTCCTGCTACGAGCCGCTGCTGATCCCTGGCCTGTTGCAGACGGAGGCCTACGCGCGTGCGCTGATCGGCGGCAGTTCGCCTCCGCTGGATGACGAGACGGTTGCCGAGCGAGTGGCGGCCAGGCTCCGTAGGTCCGAGGCCCTCCGCCGCAAAGTTGGCGTGATGTACGGGTTCGTGATCTACGAAGCTGCGCTGCGTACCAACGTCGGCGGGAGCAAGGTGATGCGTGAGCAGTTGAGGCACCTCTTGGACGTGGGTGTGCTCCGCAATGTCTCGATCCAAGTCCTGCCGTTCGGTCGCTGTAGCGGCGTAGCGCTGAACGGAAGCATTGTTCTGTTGGAGACGCCCGATCACGAGCATTGTGGGTACGTCGAGGCACCAGAAGTCAGCGTCCTGCACAGCAGCCCCGACAAGGTGAGTGCGCTCACCCAGGCTCATGCGATGATCCGCATGCACTGTCTCGGCGTGGAGGAGTCGGCCACGTTCATCAGAAGGGTGGCGGAGGAGTGATGACTGAACGCCTGACATGGTTCAAGTCGAGCTACAGCGACAGTCAGGGCGGCAACTGCCTTGAAGTGGCTCTCGACTGGCGCAAGTCCAGCCGCAGTGACAGTGAAGGCAGCAACTGCGTCGAAGTCGCCCCCTGCCCCCACACCGTGCACGTCCGGGACTCGAAGCTCGGGCGTCGGAGTCCTCGGTTCGCCGTCGCCGGGGGAGCCTGGACGGCCTTCGTCGCCTACGCCCGCACCGGCGCTTGAGCTTCGAGACACGAGCCTCGGGATCCGAGCGGCGTTTGCAAGGAACGGGTGGTGGGGTTCTCCCCACCACCCGCCCTCCCCGCCGCAACCGGCCTCTCTACCGGTCAGGGTGACTTTTCGTGACCGGCTTGCGACGCCCCGTCATGCCCCTCTAGCGTTCGCAGCGATAAACAACCCCGGTCGGGTGTTCACAGCACCCGCCGGGGTCTCACCCCAAGATCGCAGACTCTAGGAACGATCTCGTGGCTTACGAAGACTCTAGCCCCGCCCTGCCCGCACCCGCAGCTCATCCCCTGGCCAATCCCGGCTACGGCAAACGCACGGCCCCCACCGAGTCCGGCGCCGCCTCCCGGCCCGTCGACTTCTCGCACCTCCCCGCCCGCGAGGCCTACATCGCCGCCTACGTCGACCGGCTGCCCGAGGGCGCCGCCATGGACGTGAAGAGCCTCGCCAAAGTGCTGCCCCTGTACGGTCAGCAGGCCGTCCGCAGCGCGCTCAACCACCTCTCCCGCGCCGGGCACCTCCACCGCGTCCGCGGGCTCGTCCTGACCGGCGAGGGCGGGACGCGCTGGGTGTTCCGCACGTTCTGGTCCAGCACCGCCCGCGACAGCGCCTGGTGGGCCCGACTCCTGGGCGGCGACGAGGTCGTGGACGCGGTGAGGCGGATCGAAGACAACGCCGAGGCCGCCCCTTCGGGTGAAGCCGGGCCCCCGCCCACCGCCGCCGCAGCCCACCGCGCCACCGCCTACCGCACCCTCGCCCGGCTCGGCCGCGTCGAGCCCCGGCTCGCCCTGTCCGACGCGGACTGCCACGACCTGACCGACCTGGTCGTCCCGTGGCTGGAGCGGGGCGCGACCCCCGTCTCGCTGACGAAGGCCCTCACCACCGGCCTGCCGGACGACGTCCACGCGCCGCGCGGCCTCGTCGCCCGGCGGCTGCGGGACAAGCTGCCGCCCGTGCCGATGCCGTACGCGGACTGTGGAGCGGAGCCGGACGACGGCGATCCCGGCCCCCGTCTCGTCGGCCGTCTGATGCCGGAGTGCACCGAGTGCGGCGTACCGGGACGTCCCGCCGCGTTCGTCGGTGGGCTGTGCCAGGGCTGCCGCATCGGCTCGCCGCACGGTGCCGCCCCGCGTGAGGTGCCGCCCGCTCCGTCCGCGCCGCCGTCCCGCGCCGCCGTTCTCGCCCGCGAGGCCGTCCTGGCCGCCAGGGGGTCCCGGCCGGGAGCGGCGACGCCCGCCGGCCGGGGTGACGGCCGGCGGGCGCCTTCAGTGCGGGCCGGTCATCCCGCGTAGGTCTCGAACTCGGCGACCTTCGGGGTGCCCGACGCGCTGGTGATCTGGAAGGTGACCTTCTTCAGCGAGGTCGCGGGGAAGGCGATGACTCCCGCGCCGTTGCCCGAGGTCAGGGTCGCGCCGGTGTCGCCGTTGACGACCTTCCAGGAGCCGATGGTGCCGGCGCTGCCCGCCGCCTCCCTGATGTTGACCTTCGACACGGTGGTGGCGGTGCCCCACTTGACGGAGATCGAGCCCGTCGAGCCGGCCGGGGACCAGTAGGTGCTCAGGTCGCCGTCGCGCACGTTGCCGTAGCTCGTGCCGCTCGCCTTGGAGGAGCCGTCGGCGCCGGCCCCGAGGCTGAGGTTGGTGCCGCTGGGCTGGGACGGGCCGGGCGTCGGGTCGGTCGGGTCCGGCGTCGGCTCGGTCGGGTCAGTGGGACCCGGGGACTGGACCGAGCAGCTGCCGTCCGACACCGCCAGGCCCTTGTTCGCGCCCGCCGTCCGGCTCACGATGCCCGGCACGCAGGACGCGTCGTCCAGGCTGTAGGAGTACGGGATGCTGACGCTGGTGTTGGACCGGGGGTCGGGCCCGGCCGGGTTGTTGTCGGTGCCGGGCGCGGACCAGGTCACGTTGTCGAAGATGTTGCCGCTGACCTGCCAGTAGCCGGCCGCGTCGGTGTAGAAGGTGCCGAGGACGTCCTTGGAGTCCTCGAAGTAGTTGTTGTCGACCCTGGCCTTCGCGCCGGCCCGGGAGTTGATGCCGGACTCGTTCAGGTGCACGTAGTGGTTGTTGTAGATGTGGGCGATGCCGCCGCGCAGCAGGGGCGCGCGGGAGTCGAGGTTCTCGTACAGGTTGTGGTGGAAGGTGACGTAGCCGTTGGAGCGGTCGCTCTCGCTGGAGCCGATGAGGCCGCCGCGGCCGGAGTTGCGCAGGACGCTGTAGGACAGGGTCACGTACTGGGTGTTGTCCTTCATGTCGAAGAGGCCGTCGAAGCCCTCCGACTCGCCGCCCGAGGCCTCCAGGGTGGCGTGGTCGACCCAGACGTTGCGGACGTCGCTCTCCATGCCGATGGCGTCGCCGCCGTTGGAGAGGGGCGAGCCGGACTTCTTGACGTTCCGGACGGTCACGTTCTGGATGACGATGTTGCTGGACTCCCGTATGTGGATGCCCAGTTGGTCGAAGACGGCGCCGCTGCCGACGCCGACGATCGTGACGTTGCTGACCTGCTTCAGCTCGATCTTGTCGGCCGCGGTGCTGCAACTGGCGCCCGACACCTTGGTGGTGTTGCCGTGGTTGATGGTGCCCTCGACCTGGATGACGATCGGGGTGCTGCTGGAGGCCCGGTTGCACAGGGCCTGGTGGATCGCGGTGCCCGTGGTGGCGCGGACGGTCTGCCCGCCCGCGCCGCCGGTGGTCCCGCCGTTCTGGGTCGCGTAGCCGGTGGCGCCCGCGGCCGCGGCCGAGGCCGAGGCCCCGGGCGCCGTCAGGACCGCGCCCGCCGCGGCCGCCAGGGCCAGCGTGCCCACCGCGGCCGAGAGCCGTACGGCGACTGGTCGTCTCATGTCTCGCCTCGCCTTTCGTCTTCGCGCGGCGGGGGCGCCGCGCGCCGTTGTCGTTCGGCGGGGCCGTGAGGTTGCCGCCCGGTGGATATGAAGCGGTTTCCCTCGTGCCCGCCCGTCTGCGTTCCGTGGCACGGTGACGTGCTGCGGTGACAGCGCCTTGCACGCGGTTTCAGCTCAGGCAAGTCGGCGAAATGGATTGCTTGAGCTGATCATGACAATCCGCAGGAAGTGAGAAAGCGCTTTCACCGGTCGTGAGAGTAGGGCGGGACCTTCGGCGTGACAAGGGTTCGCGCGCGCATCCGGTCCGGCCCGTCGGTCTCACACCACGCGCGTGGCCCCCGCGAAGGGCATCTGGTCGACGGGCGCGACACGCACCGGCGCCGAGGGGTTCGGGGCGTGGATCATCTGCCCGTTGCCGACGTAGATGCCGACGTGGCTGATGCCGGAGTAGAAGAAGACCAGGTCGCCGGGGGCGAGCTCCGAGCGGGAGACGCGGCGGCCCGCGCCGATCTGGGCGTAGGACGTGCGGGGGAGGGAGACGCCCGCGGCGCGGTAGGCGGCCTGGACGAGCCCCGAGCAGTCGAAGGCGTTCGGGCCGGTCGCGCCCCAGACGTAGGGGCTGCCGAGCTTCTGGTAGGCGTACGCGACGGCCGCCGCGGCCCGGGAGTTCGGTGCCTGGGCGGAAGCGGACAGGCCCTCGCGGGCGCCCGCCGAGCGGGTGGCGCGGCCCGCGCCGTGGGTGAGGGGGGCGCGTTCCTCGGCCGTCAGCCGGGACAGCAGGCGGCGCGCGGTCTCCAGCTTGCCGGTGACGGTGGCACGGTGCCGCTTCAGCTCGGCCCGCCGCGACGTCAGCGAGGCCAGCTCGATCCGGGCGGCCCCGCGCAGCTGCTCGACGTCCCGCAGCTCCTCGCGCGCCCGGCCGACGGCGGCCGTCTGCCGGCTGCCCACCCGCTCGACGAACGCGGCGCCCTCCAGGTACCGGTCGGGGTCGGAGGAGAGCACGAGCTGCAGGGCCGGGTCGAGGCCGCCGCCGCGGTACTGAGCCGCCGCGACCGAGCCCAGCGACTCCCGCGTCGTGTTCAGCCGTTCCTCCTTGCGGGCCACCTCGTCCCGCAGGTCCTCCAGGCGCCGCTCGGCGGCGTCGGCCTTCTCCTTCGCGCCGTTGTACTTCTCGGTGGCGGCCTCCGCCTCCTGGTACAGCTTGTCGACCTCCGCCCTGACCTGCGCCGGGGTCGCTTCCGGGTCGGCGTGCCCGGTCCCGCCCAGCCCGGTCGCGCCGGCCGCGCCCACCAGGGTGACCGTGACGGCCGCGCGGGCCGCCGTCCCGTTGCCCGCGGGGCGCTTGCGTGGCCTGCGATGCGCTGCCACCAGGGATTCACGTCCTTCCATGCCGAGCGCCGGCCGCGGTTCGTGCCGGTCACCTGCCGCAGGACGCTAGGCCGGTCGGTAACGGACCGGTGACGGATTGCGCGGAACTGGCGGTACCGGGCCGGAGGCCGACCGCAAGTGATCACGGGCCGGACGGGGGGCCGTCTTCTTCACGCAGGGTGATGACCGAAATGCCGGATCGGGGACGTGCGGGGGTGGTGAGCTGCTATGGGCCGCACCTGCGCGTCCGAGGCGGCCGGGGCCGGGCGGCCCGGTGTCGGAGCGCGTCCGGCCGCTGATTAGGCTCCGGCCTCATGGACGTACTCATCCACCTCTTCGTCGGGCTGCACATCATCGGCATCGCGGCCCTCCTCGGGGGCTTCCTGACCCAGATGAAGGCGATGGGCCGGGGCGACGCCCGCTTCACCCCCGCCATGCTGCACGGCGCGCTGACGATGCTGGTCACCGGTGCCGTCCTGGTCGGCCTCAACCAGGCCCAGGACTACGCGGTCGACAACGTCAAGATCGGCGTCAAGCTGGCCGTGCTGATCGTCATCCTCGGCCTCGTCTACGTCAAGCGCGACGACGAGAAGGTGGACAAGCCGCTGTTCGGCCTGGTCGGCCTGCTGACCCTGGTGAACGTCTTCATCGCGGTGCTGTGGACCTGACGCCCCCCGCGTCCTCCGCGGTGACGGTCCGCAGTTCCCCCCGCGCCGAGACCACCGCCCCCGCGGCGACCGCCAGCCACCCGGCCACCGCGATCCACACCAGCGCCCGACCCGGCCCGTCCAGCCACGGGACGTCCACGGCGGCGGCGACGGACAGCGTCGCCGCCGCCGTCATGCCGAGGGGGAAGACGGTCGACCAGCGACGCACGTCGTAGCGGAGCCGCGGCCACACGATCTCGCAGACGAGCAGCACGACGTACCAGGCGAGGTCGAGCGCCAGCAGGGCCACGGTCGCGTCGTGCAGCACGGCCGCGTCGTCGTCGTTCCACAGGTACGGGCCGGCGTGGGACGCGGCGAGCAGCTTGGACCCCGCGAGCGCCGAGATGGCGAGCGCGCCGCCCGCGACCCAGTGGTCCCCGGCGCCCCGGGCCACCTGCCGCGGATCGAAACGGAACAGCGCGATGGCGTAGAGCACGAGTCCCAGCCAGAACGGCACCAGCGACACGTGCGCCGGCCAGGCCGTCGACGTGGCCGCGGCCAGCGTGGCGCCCAGCACGGCGAGCCCCTCCGTGGCGACGCAGCCCAGGAACACCGCCCCGGGCATCCGGCGCTCCCAGTGCCGCACGACCGACAGCAGCAGCCCCGGCCACAGCAGCGCGGCCAGCGCCAGCAGCGCCGCCGCCAGGGGCGTCCAGCCGAGCAGCGAGAAACGGGTGCCGAGCACGGTCGTCGCCGCCACCGCGGTGAGCGCGCCCGGCGTCCCCGCCCGCGTCATCCACTTCGCCCGGTCGGTCAGCAGCAGCGAGACGAAGTTCGCCGCCAGCGCCAGCCAGGCGGCGCAGGCCAGGACCAGCACGACACGGGACAGCGGCTCGTGGTGCGTCAGGTGCAGACCGACCGACAGGATGCCGGTCGCCATCACCGCGGCCCCGGCCGCCGGCGGTCGCCGCGCCCACCAGGCGCGCAGGGAGTGCAAGGTGCCGGATGACATGGGCCGATGCTAGGCAGGGCCGCACGCCGGGCCGGACGCACCACGCTGTGCGCCGACGACCCGCCGTCGCGGGGGACCGGCTCCTCGCGGACGTGCGCACCCGGCTCCGGCCGCCGTGCGGTACCTGGCTCCGGCCGCCGTGCGGCACCTGGTTCCGGCCGCCGTGCGGCACCTGGTTCCGGACGCCGTGCGGCACCCGGCTCCGGCGCCGCGTGGCACCCGGGTCCGGACGCCGTGCGGCACCCGGCTCCGGCGCCGCGTGGCGCCCGGGTCCGGCGGAGACCGCCGGGGCCGCGCCCGGCGCCTTTCGTGGCCTCCGGCGCACGGGTCGCTCCGTGTGACGGCGCCCGCCGCGGGGGACCGGGCCGCGGATGCCGGCCATTTTCCGGGGTGGCGACCGGTTGTCGGTGAGGCGCCCTAGACTCGGAGAGCGATGAGCAGCCTCTTTGACGAAAGCTTCCTGGCGAGCCTCCAGACCCCGCACGGTCACGAGGAGGAACCCCCGCCGCCACCCGAGGACGATTACGTGACGGAGCCGGTTCCGCACGATCTGTTCGGCGGGAAGTTCGACGTGCCGCCGGACCGGGACACCCACTACCGGGACGGCGCCCCGCGCCCGGTCCTGGACCCGGCCGCGCTCCTGGAGGGGCTGAACGACAACCAGCGCGCCGCCGTCGTGCACTCCGGCTCCCCGCTGCTCATCGTGGCCGGCGCCGGCTCCGGCAAGACCCGCGTGCTCACCCACCGCATCGCCCACCTGCTGGCCGCGCGGAACGTCCACCCGGGCCAGATCCTCGCGATCACCTTCACCAACAAGGCCGCGGGCGAGATGAAGGAGCGCGTCGAGCAGCTCGTCGGCCCGCGCGCGAACGCCATGTGGGTCATGACGTTCCACAGCGCCTGCGTGCGCATCCTGCGCCGCGAGTCGAAGAGGCTCGGCTTCACGTCCTCCTTCTCGATCTACGACGCCGCCGACTCCAAGCGCCTGATGGCGCTCGTCTGCCGTGACCTGGACCTGGACCCGAAGCGCTTCCCGCCGAAGTCCTTCAGCGCGAAGATCAGCAACCTGAAGAACGAGCTGATCGACGAGGAGGACTTCGCCGCGCGGGCCGCCGACGGCTTCGAGAAGACCCTCGCCCAGGCCTACGCCCTCTACCAGTCGCGGCTGCGCGAGGCCAACGCCCTCGACTTCGACGACCTGATCATGACGACGGTCAACCTGCTGCGCGCCTTCCCGGACGTCGCCGAGCACTACCGCCGCCGCTTCCGGCACGTCCTGGTCGACGAGTACCAGGACACCAACCACGCCCAGTACGCCCTCGTGCGCGAGCTGGTCGGCATCCCCTCGGAGCACCCCGCCGACGTGCCGCCCGGGGCCGAGGCCCCGCCCGCCGAGCTGTGCGTGGTCGGTGACGCCGACCAGTCGATCTACGCCTTCCGCGGCGCCACCATCCGCAACATCCTCCAGTTCGAGGAGGACTACCCGGACGCGACGACGATCCTGCTGGAGCAGAACTACCGCTCCACCCAGACCATCCTCAGCGCCGCCAACGCCGTCATCGAACGCAACGAGTCCCGCCGCCCGAAGAACCTGTGGACCAACCAGGGCGCCGGCGCGCGGATCACGGGCTACGTCGCCGACACCGAGCACGACGAGGCCCAGTTCGTCGCCGACGAGATAGACCGCCTCACCGACGCGGGCGAGGCCCGGGCCGGCGACGTCGCCGTCTTCTACCGCACCAACGCCCAGTCCCGCGTCTTCGAGGAAGTGTTCATCCGCGTCGGCCTGCCCTACAAGGTCGTCGGCGGCGTCCGCTTCTACGAGCGCAAGGAGGTCCGGGACGTCCTGGCCTACCTGCGCGTCCTCGCCAACCCCGAGGACTCGGTGCCGCTGCGCCGCATCCTCAACGTCCCCAAGCGCGGCATCGGCGACCGCGCCGAGGCGATGATCGACGCGCTCGCCCAGCGGGAGAGGATCAGCTTCCCGCAGGCCCTGCGCCGCGTGGACGAGGCGTACGGCATGGCCGCGCGCTCCGCGAACGCCGTCAAGCGGTTCAACACGCTCATGGAGGACCTCCGCACCATCGTCGAGTCCGGCGCCGGCCCGGCGACCGTGCTGGAGGCCATCCTCGAACGCACCGGCTACCTCGCCGAGTTGCAGTCCTCCACGGACCCGCAGGACGAGACCCGCATCGAGAACCTCCAGGAACTCGCCGCCGTAGCCCTGGAGTTCGAGCAGGAGCGGGCCGAGGGCGAGGGCGAGGGCGCCGGGACCCTGGCCGACTTCCTGGAGCGGGTCGCGCTGGTCGCCGACTCCGACCAGATCCCCGACGAGGAGGACGGCGACGGCGTCGTCACCCTCATGACCCTGCACACCGCCAAGGGCCTGGAATTCCCGGTCGTCTTCCTCACCGGCATGGAGGACGGCGTCTTCCCGCACATGCGCGCCCTCGGCCAGACCAAGGAGCTGGAGGAGGAACGGCGCCTGGCCTACGTCGGCATCACGCGCGCGCGAGAGCGGCTGTACCTGACCCGGTCCACGCTGCGCAGCGCCTGGGGGCAGCCGTCGTACAACCCGCCCTCGCGCTTCCTCGAGGAGATCCCGGCGCCCCACCTGGAGTGGAAGCGCACCGGGGCGAACGGGCCCGCGCCCTCCGCGCCGGTCTCGGGAGTGGCGGCCTCGCTGTCGTCGTCCCGGTCCCGCTCCTCGGCGTCGGGCGCGTCCGGTTTCGCCACGCGCCGGTCCGCCTCCGAGAAGCCGACGGTCTCGCTCGCGGTCGGCGACCGTGTCACGCACGACCAGTTCGGGCTCGGCACGGTGGTCGGCGTCAAGGGCACGGGGGCGAACGCCGAGGCGTCGATCGACTTCGGGGACACCAAGCCGAAGCGGCTGCTGCTGCGGTACGCGCCGGTGGAGAAGCTCTGAGCAGGTGCTGAGGGCGCTCAGCGGGTGAGCCGCGCCGGAGGGCGCGGCTCGCGGTGGCTGCCGGGACGGTGCTCCGTCACTGCGGGTCGAGGCCGTGGCTGCGCAGCCACGAGAGCGGGTCGATCGCCCCTCCGCCGGCCGGCCGCACCTCGAAGTGCAGGTGCGGTCCGGTCGAGTTGCCCGTGTCGCCGGAGAGCGCGATCGGATCGCCGGCCTTGACCTTCGCTCCGTAGGGAACCTGGTAACTGGAGAGGTGGCAGTACCACGTCTCGGTGCCGTCCTTCGCGGTCAGGATCAGCATGTTCCCGTACGCGACGTTGAACTGCGTGCGCACCGTGCCGTCGGTCGCCGCCATCACCTTCGTGCCGTACGTCACGGGGAAGTCGATGCCGGTGTGCGCGGACATCCAGTTGATGCCGGCCTGGCCGTAGTAGGCGCTGAGTCCGTGCTGCTCGACCGGGAGCGCGAACTTGGGGCGCAGCCGCTCCTTGCGGGCCGCCTCCTTCGCCGCCCTCTTCTTCTCCAGAGCCTGCTCGGCCTCGAGGTCGATGCGCTCCTGCGTCCGGCTGGCCCGGTCGGCGAAGTCGTCGGCACCGGCGGAAAGACTCGCGAGCTGCGTGTCCAGCTTGTTGTTGGCGGTGGAGGGCTTCACCGGCGCGGCGCCCGTGTCGGCCGCCGACGCGGCGGTCTCCTTGCCGTCCTCACCGTTCAGGCCGCCGACGGAGGCCGCGGCGATGCCGGCCACGCTCATCACGCAGGCCGAGGGGACCGCGATGGTCATCAGCGCCGAGCGCTTGGCCGGCTGACGCCGACGGGAACGCGCCGCGGTCCGGGAGGCGGTGCGCGCGGCCGGGACCAGGGGGGCCGGGACGACCTCTTCCTGGTCCTCCAGCAGAGTGGTCATGGCCGGGAGTTCGCCGGTGTCGGTCGTTCCGTCGTCGTGCGGGGCGGGATCCCCGGCATCGGCCGGTGCGGCGTCCGTCACGGTGTCCTGCACCGCCGCGCCGTCCGAGTTCCACTGCGTGGCGTCGTAGGCACCGGTGTCGAACGTTCCGGTGCCGAACGTGCCGGTGCCGAAGGCCACCGCTTCGAAGGGTCCGGTCCCGGAGGCCTCTGTTCCGAAGGACCCCGTCGTGAAGGTCCCGGTCGCGAAGGTCTGGGTGCCCCAGTCCCACTGCTGGGTCCGGTCGGCGGGGTCGCCGGACCGGTCGGCCCGGTCCCAGGCGCCCGTGTCCCACTGGCCCGTCGACTCGACGCTCGTCGCCTGTGCCGGCACCGTGACGGGCTGCTGGGCACCGGCCGTCCACGTGGTCGTGTCGTAGGCGCCGGTGTCGTAGGCGGCGTGGTGCCGGGCCGCGTACGAGTCGTGGTGGAGCGTCTGGTGGCCGCCGGTCGCCCACTGGGCGGAGTCGTACGCGCCCGTGGTGGTGGCGTAGGCACCGGTGGTGTCGTACGAGCCGGTGTCGTAGTCGTTCGCGGCCTGGTCCGGGAGGCCCCCGAAGAGCGGATCCGCGGCGAAGCCCGCCGTGGCGTGGAGCCCGGTGGCGAAACCGGTGGTGTCGTGGCCGCCGTACGTGGTGAGGTCGCCGTACCGGGCTTCCCCGGTGCCGTACGACGCGTAGTGCGCCGGGTCGGCGTCGGAAGCCGGGGCCGGGGTGGTCATGTCCCCCGACGGGTGACGGTCGTTCACCAACTTCTCTTTCGCCTCGACAACAGGGCTGCCAGAGCAGTGCGGCGACTGTACCCGGCGGTATGCGGGCGCGACAATCTTCTGCAGGTTTCGCGCGCGCAGGAAACGGGCAATCGGCCGTGTTTCGGGGGACGGCGGGCAAGAGCTTGGTTTTGTGTTCGACGCTTGTTCGACATTGACCGGAGTGTGTCCGCGGAGGTCATCGCCGTGGTGATCGCCTCGGCGGGCACCCCGGAGACCTTTCCGGCGGCCGATCGGGTGAGGATTCCGTGAGGGTCGCGGCCTCAGGCGACGGTCAGTCCGCCGGAACGGCCGCCGGCCGCCGTGCCCGGTTCCGGCCCGGGCGTGTCGAGCGCCTGCCGCACCCCGGTGGCCACGGCGGGGTGCACGGGAAGGGCGAGGTGGCCGACGCCGCTCACCCGGACGTTCTGGACGGTCAGGTCGGGGTGGTCGAGGCAGGCCGTCTCCAGCGGGTCCATCACGCGGTCCAGGTCGCTCCAGAAGCTGACGAACCGCGTACGGCAGCCGGGCGCCGGCAGGGCCAGCTCCTCCAGCAGCGGCGAACCGGGGCGCATCTGGCGCACGATCGGGTGGGCGTTCGCCAGCGGCAGCACCCGGGTGCCCGCGTGCGGGGTGCCGAGCGTCACGAGCGTCCGGACGCGGAGGTCGCCGCCGAGACGCTGCACGTAGTACCGGGCGATCAGGCCGCCGAGGCTGTGTCCGACGACGTCGACGCGGTCACTGCCCGTGCGTTCGCAGATCTCCTCGATGTGCCGGCCGAGCAGCTCGGCCGCGCAGCGGATGTCGCAGGTCAGCGGCGAGTAGTTCAGCGACTCGACCTGCTGCCTGCCGTGCTGGGCCAGGCTGCGGCGCAGAAGGAGGAAGACCGAGCGGTTGTCGATGAAACCGTGCAGCAGGACGACCGGGGGGCGGACGCGGGCCGGCAGCTGCGCGGTGGGTGCGGAGGAGGACTCGGTGTCCCGGGAACCGGCCCGGGACGGCTCGGGGACGCACCGGCGCTCCTGGACGATGCCGGAGGGGTAGAGGAGGAGGTGTCCGGCGAGGATCGCGGCCTCCAGGGCGGTGGCCTTCAGGAGGGTCACGGAGAGCCCCGTCACCTTGCCGGGAAGGCCGGAGAGGCCCGCGAAGCCGGTGAGGACCGACATTCCCGGGAGCGCCGCGAGTCCCGGCAGGGCCGGGATCGCCGGGAGCGCCGAAAAGGACGGGAGGGCGGGCAGGAAACGCTGACAGAGCGGGAGAAGGGGAAGTGCTGCCGTCGTGACCTTCATGGGCCGACCTCCTGTCGGCACGCGGAGGGACGCCTCTGTCCCCGTGTGCCCTTGTGGAGAGCCGTGACACCGGTGGTGGGTGGTGTTCGCGAGGTTTACATAAACCAGTGTGTCAGTGCAGTGGGTTCTGTGCCCTCCGGTGCCGTTGGATACGGCGACGGACCCGCGGCTGCTCCGTCCTGTCCTCGCTGCGGTTCTCCGTGCGCGTGTTCCCGCCGCGGTCCCTGCGACTCCGGTGCGCGGCGAACGTGTCTCACCGTGTGATTTCCCCCTCTGTCTCCACCGCGAAACTGCCGGTTGCGGGATGCTGGCGATAACGTTCGTTCACTTCCCCGGACGGCATGGTGCGGGGTGTCTGTGCCGTGAGGGCGCACACTTCGCGCACTTGGTGCGGAATGTGTGGCCCATGCGCACCGTGCTCCTGTGTACGGGCATGGGTGATGTGTGCGGTACTTGTCGGTACGGATGGATGTAGTCGCTTCATGGAGGCAGTGATGGGTGTGGCAGCCGGTCCGATCCGCGTGGTGGTGGCCAAGCCGGGGCTCGACGGCCACGATCGCGGGGCCAAGGTGATCGCGCGGGCCCTGCGCGACGCCGGTATGGAGGTCATCTACACCGGGCTCCACCAGACGCCCGAGCAGATCGTGGACACCGCGATCCAGGAGGACGCCGACGCGATCGGGCTGTCCATCCTCTCCGGTGCGCACAACACGCTCTTCGCCGCCGTGATCGACCTGCTGCGGGAGCGGGACGCGGCGGACATCCTGGTCTTCGGCGGCGGGATCATCCCCGAGGCGGACATCGCCCCGCTGAAGGAGAAGGGCGTCGCGGCGATCTTCACCCCCGGCGCCACGACGGCGTCGATCGTGGACTGGGTACGGGCGAACGTACGGCAGCCGGCGGAGGCGTAACCGCTCCGCTCCGCCGACGGGGCGCTCCGCCGACGGGGCGGGTGCGGCGGACTCCGCCGACGGGCGGGTACGGGCGGCCCGCGCGGACGTCCGCAGCCACGCGACGCCCGAGCGCACGCCCCCGAAGGACGGCACCGGAGGACGGCACCGGGGAGGTGTGTGCCGGTGTGACGGCGCGTCGGGGCGGCTCGGCCGGGGGCGCGCGGCGGCGCCCGCGGGCCGCGGCGCCGGGCCGTGCGTCCCGCCTCGGGCCGCGGCGCCGTCAGGTGCGCCGGGCCTCGTGCGCCGCGCGGCCGCCTCCGCCCGGTGCCGCACCCCTCACACCGCCCCCAACTCCTCGGTCATCGCCGCGCGCAACCGCAGTGTCGTGACCAGCCGTTGGAACGCCTCCGCCCAGTAACCGCCCGCCCCCGGCGACGCGTCCTCCGGTTCGTCCGGCACCGCCAGCAGCCCGTCCAGGCGGCCGGCCTCGGACGGGTCGAGGCAGCGCTCGGCCAGGCCCATGACGCCGCTGAAACTCCAGGGGTAACTTCCGGCGTCCCGGGCGATGTTGAGCGCGTCGACCACCGCCCGTCCGAGCGGCGGAGCCCACGGCACCCCGCACATGCCGAGCAGCTGGAACGCCTCCGACAGGCCGTGCGTCGCGATGAACCCCGCGACCCACTCGGCCCGTTCACCCGCGCCGAGCGTACCGAGCAGCTTGGCCCGCGCGGCCAGGGACACCGCGCCGGGGCCGCCCGCCTCCGGCGCCGTAGGCGCTCCCAGCAGCGCCCTCGCCCACGCGGCGTTCCGCTGCCGTACCGCGGCCCGGCACCACGCCGCGTGCAGCTCGCCCTGCCAGTCGTCCGTCACGGGCAGCGCGACGATCTCCTCCGGTGTGCGCCCGCCCAGCCGGGCCGGCCAGATCCCGAGCGGCGCCGCCTCCACCACCTGGCCGAACCACCAGGACCGCTCGCCCCGCCCCGCGGGCGGCTGGGGCACGACCCCGTCCCGCTCCATGCCCGCGTCGCACTCGTGCGGCGCCTCCACGGTGATCACCGGTGGGTCCGGGGCGCGGTCCAGCGACACGCACGTCAGGGCCCGTGCCGCCATCCGCGCGGCCAGCGCCGAGTCCGGCAGCGCCGACAGCAGCTCGGCCGCCGTCGCCCGTACGTTGCGGCTGCGGTCGGCCAGCGCCTGCTCGAGGAACGGCTCGTCCGCCGGCGTCAGCCCCGCCCGCAGGGAGTCGAGGAACATCAGCCGGTCCTCGGCCCGTTCCGTCGTCCAGGTCGAGGCGAGCAGTGCGCGGGCGGCGGCGGGATCGCGGGAGCGCAGGGACGCCAGCAGGGCGACGCGCTCGGCGAACAGACCCTCCTGCCACAGCCGCCGTACCCGCTCCGCGGCCTCGGGACCGGGCAGCGCGGTGCCGCCGCCCGGCGTGGCGCGCAGGACGAACCGCCAGTCCGGGTTCAGCCGGGCCAGCCACAGGGCGCGCGGCCCCGCGAAGGCCAGCGCCGCCGGGCGCAGGTCCGTGCGCCCCCGGGCCGCGTCCAGCAGGGCCGGAAGCGCTTCGGGCGGTGCCGCGAAACCGCGGGCGTTCGCCGCCGCCAGCCACTGGGGCAGCAGCTCCATCAGGTCGGGCGCCGTGCCTCTGCGTCCGCCGCCCGCCGTTCCGGGGCGGTCGGCGAGGAGCGTCGTGAGCCGGCGGGCGGCCGCGGCCGGCAACGGCGGACGGTCGTCGTCGGGAGCCGGCTCCGGGCGCCGGGCCGCGCGGGCCGGGGTCAGTCCGGCGCGTCTGCGGACGGTTTCCACGGCCGCGGCGTCCAGCAGCGCCGCCGGTGCGTCCCGGCCGGGCTCGCAGCCCCGGGGGGTGCGCCGCTGCGTGCCGAGCAGCGCCGAGGTGACGAGTTCCTCCCAGGCGGCCGACGGGGGAGCCTGCGGAGCGGGCGTCCTGGTCATGCGGTTCCCTTCCGTGGGGCGGGTCAGCACAGCGACACCGCCGGACCCGGTCCGCCGGGCCAGGCCGTCAGCGGGGTGAAGCCCCGGTGGCCGCATTCGCCGAAGACCGTGACCGGCCTGCCGCCCGCCAGGGCGACCAGGCGCCACAGGCCGGGACGGTCGCGGGCCGCCGGGGTGAGGGGCAGCGCCGTGTCCCCGTCGGCGTCCGCCAGTTGCCAGGAGTCGCCGTCCGGTACGGGCACGACCCGGCCCAGGGTCACCGGGACCGACTCCAGCCACGGATCGTCGCCGAGGGCCTCGCCGTAACGGGCGACCGCGCGGGAGGCCGTCACTCCCGGCGGGCGCGCCTCCGTCCACGAGGGCGGCGCGAACTGCTTGCCGAGCGCGACCCGCCGCTGTCCGGCGCCCGGGTGGAAGGACACCTCCGCCTCCAGCGTCAGACCCACCGGAAGCGCGAGCTCCGGGGCCCGGCCCGCGGCCCCGTAGGAGAGGAGCAGCGCGGTGCGGTCCGACCCGGTGCCGTACAGCCAGACGCGCCGGGTCGTCAGCCGCGGGTCCGCCGTGTCGTACTGGGCGAGGACCAGCCACCGGTCCCGCACCGGCGGGCCGTCCGCCGAGGCGGGCAGGCCGACGCGCGAACGGACCGTCGCCGCCAGCGCGTCCGGAAGCCGCTCGCGGCGCAGCCAGCCCCGGTCGAGGAGGTGGAGCAGGGCGCACTCCTCCAGCAGCCGGACCGGCCAGCCGGGACCGGACGACGGCAGGGCGCCCAACTCGCGCACCCGGGCGGCCAGCCCGGGCGCCTGGGCGTCGACCATGCGGGCAGCGGTCTCCTCCCACCACGCGTACCCGGCCTGCTCCGCGCCGGCCAGGCCGTCGCGCAGCAGGTCCGCCAGGCGCTGCTCCAGCTCCGTCGCGCCCGCGGTGATCCGCTCGGCCCGGCGCTCCGCCCGCCGTCGCGCCGCCTCGGGATCACCGGTCCCGTCCGCGTCCCCCGAGGAGCCCCCCGCACCCCCCGTCCCCCTCTCCGCCGCCCGCTCACGTCTGTCCGCGATCCACCGCTGCGCCCAGTCCGGCGCCTCGGCCCGCGGCACCGCGTCCGCGTCGCCCGCCCACAGGAGCAGCAGCCCGAGCGCGTGCTTGCACGGGAACTTCCGGCTCGGACAACTGCACGTGCAGGCGGGCCCGGTCACGTCCGTGACGTCGACGGCCGTCCGGTACGGCGTGCTGCCGCTCCCCTTGCACAGCCCCCACACCGTGCCCTCGCCTGAACTCCCCGTCCCGGACCACGGGCCGGCCGCGCCGAGTTTGCTGCCCGCTTTGCGCGACGCGGCGTCAGGTGCCAGTGCCAGCACCTGGTCCGCGGTCCAGCGCGCCCCCTGCTGAGTCATGTCCCCGAAGGTAGAACGTGCCACTGACAACCGGCCCCGCAAGAGCGCTCGCCGGGTCGTTCGCACAGGTCAAAGTGATTGTCAGTGGTGTGGTGCACGGTTGGTGCCAGACCGAACCGGCCGCGCTGGAGGGGGACTCCGCCATGACTGTGTCCGCAGAACAGACGTCCGTCGATCCGCCCCGGGACGGGACCGTCGCGGAGGCGTTGCGGCCGCACGCCGAGCACGCCTTCGCGGCCGAACTCGCCGCCCTGGCGGCGCAGGACGACCGCCCGCGCCCGGCCCGCTGGAAGCTGTCGCCGTGGGCCGTCGTCACGTACCTGCTCGGCGGCACGCTGCCCGACGGCACGGTGATCACTCCGAAGTACGTGGGACCGCGCCGCATCGTCGAGGTCGCCGTCGCCACCCTGGCCACCGACCGCGCGCTGCTCCTGCTGGGCGTGCCCGGGACGGCGAAGACGTGGGTGTCCGAGCACCTCGCCGCCGCCGTCAGCGGCGATTCGACCCTGCTGGTGCAGGGCACCGCCGGCACCCCCGAGGAGGCCATCCGCTACGGCTGGAACTACGCGCGGCTGCTCGCCCACGGCCCCGGCCGCGACGCCCTGGTGCCCAGCCCGGTCATGCGGGCCATGGCCGAGGGGGCGACCGTCCGCGTGGAGGAACTGACCCGCATCCCGGCCGACGTGCAGGACACGCTCATCACCATCCTGTCGGAGAAGACGCTGCCGATACCGGAGCTGGGCCAGGAGGTGCAGGCGGTCCGCGGCTTCAACCTGATCGCCACCGCCAACGACCGCGACCGCGGGGTCAACGACCTCTCCAGCGCGCTGCGCCGCCGCTTCAACACGGTGGTGCTGCCGCTGCCCGGGAGCACCGAGGCGGAGGTCGACATCGTCACGCGCCGCGTCGACCAGATCGGCCGGTCCCTCGATCTGCCGGCCGTGCCCGACGGCGTCGACGAGATCCGGCGGGTCGTCACCGTCTTCCGCGAGCTGCGCGACGGGGTGACGGCCGACGGGCGCACGAAACTGAAGTCGCCCAGCGGCACCCTGTCGACGGCCGAGGCCATCTCCGTCGTCACCGGCGGCCTCGCGCTGGCCGCCCACTTCGGGGACGGAGTGCTGCGCTCCGACGACGTCGCCGCCGGCGTCCTCGGCGCCGTCGTCCGGGACCCGGCCGCCGACCGCGTCGTCTGGCAGGAGTACCTGGAGACCGTCGTCCGCGAGCGCGACGGCTGGAAGGACTTCTACCGCGCCTGCCGGGAGGTGAGCGCGTGAACGGCGTGCGGACGCGGTCGCGGGCGGTCCTTCCGGTCACCGGCCCGAGGGGGGACGACGGGGACTCGACCTGGTCCCGGAGGCGGAGGGGACGGCGTGAGGGGCACTGACGGGGAGGCCGGGAGGGAGCCCGGGGACGGGCCGCTGCTGCTCGGCGTGCGTCATCACGGGCCCGGGTCGGCACGGGCGGTCCGGGCGGCGCTGGAGGCGACCCGGCCGGGGGTCGTGCTGATCGAGGGCCCGCCCGAGGCCGACGCCCTCCTCCCGCTCGCCGCCGACGAGGACATGCGGCCGCCGGTAGCCCTGCTCGCCCACGCCGTGGACGAACCCGGCCGCTCGGTGTTCTGGCCGCTGGCCGAGTTCTCCCCGGAGTGGGTGGCCGTCCGCTGGGCCCTGGAACACGACGTACCGGCCCGCTTCATCGACCTCCCGGCCGCGCACACGCTGGCGTGGGACGCCCCCGGGAGCGCGATGACGGACACGGGCCCGGGGGAGGAGGAGCACGAGCCGGACGCCGGCTCCGGCGTGCGGGCCGATCCGCTGGCCGCGCTCGCCCGGGCCGCAGGCCACGACGAACCGGAGCGGTGGTGGGAGGACGTCGTCGAGCACCGGGGCGGCGGAGAGGGGGACGCGCTCGCGCCGTTCACCGCGCTGGAAGAGGCCATGGGGGCGCTGCGGGAGACGGAGGAGGACGGCGGACGCGACCGGGACCTCGTCCGGGAGGCGTACATGCGCCTGCGGGTGCGGGCCGCGCAGCGCGAGTCCGGGGCGGGCGTGGCCGTGGTGTGCGGGGCCTGGCACGTGCCCGCGCTGCGCCGCAGGGTCACCGTCGCCGCCGACCGGGCCCTGCTGAAGGGGCTGCCCAGGACCAAGGTGGACATGACCTGGGTGCCCTGGACCCACCGCAGGCTCTCCCGGGCCGGCGGATACGGGGCGGGCATCGACTCGCCCGGCTGGTACGGGCACCTGTTCCGCACCCCGGACCGGCCCGTCGAACGCTGGCTGGCCGAGGTGGCCGGGCTGCTGCGGGAGGAGGACCAGGCCGTCTCCCCGGCCCACGTCATCGAGGCGGTGCGGCTGGCCGAGACCCTCGCGGCGGTGCGCGGCCGGCCGCTGCCCGGTCTGAGCGAGACGACGGACGCCGTACGGGCGGTGATGTGCGGGGGCTCGGACGTGCCGCTGGCCCTGGTGCACGACCGGCTGGTCGTCGGGGACGTGCTGGGTGAGGTGCCGGCGGGGGCGCCCGCGGTGCCGTTGCAGCGCGACCTCGCGCGGATCCAGCGGCGGCTGCGGCTCAGACCGGAGGCACGGGAGCGGGAGCTGGGGCTCGACCTGCGCAAGGAGACCGACGCGGGCCGCAGCAGACTGCTGCACCGGCTGCGGCTGCTCGGCATTGGATGGGGGGAGCCGGCCGGCTCGCGGGGCGGCACGGGCACGTTCCGGGAGACCTGGCGGCTGCGGTGGGAGCCCGAGCTGTCCGTGCGGATCGCCGAGGCCGGGGTGTGGGGCACGACCGTGCTCGCCGCCGCTACCGCCAAGGCCGAGGCGGACGCCCTCGCCGCCCGGAGACTCGCCGAGGTCACCGCGCTCGCCGAACGCTGTCTGCCGGCCGGACTGCCGGACGCGCTCCCCACGGTCATGCGGGTCCTCACCGACCGGGCGGCGCTCGACACGGACGTCGGCCACCTCGCCCAGGCCCTGCCCGCCCTCGTCCGCGCGCTGCGCTACGGCGACGTGCGCGGCACCGACACCGGCGCGCTGGCCACGGTCGCCGCGGGGCTCGCCGAGCGGGTCTTCGTCGGCCTCCCCGCGGCCTGCGCCGCGCTGGACGCCGACGCCGCCGAGGAGATGCGGCGGCACGTGGACGCCGTGCACGGGGCGGTGGGCCTGCTCGGCGACGACCCCGCGCCCGGCCACGGCGGCCTGCGGCCCCGCTGGCAGGCGGTGCTGCGGACGCTGTCCGTGCGGGACACCGTGGCCGGCGTCGTCCGGGGCCGCGCCGTGCGGCTCCTGCTGGACGACGGCGCGCTCGCGGCGGACGAGACGGCGCGGCTCATGGCGCTCGTCCTCTCACCGGGCACACCGCCGGCGGACGCGGCGGCCTGGATCGAGGGCTTCGTCGGAGGCGGATCCGGGGGCGGGATGCTCCTCGTCCACGACGAGCGGCTGCTCGCCCTGGTCGACGCCTGGCTGACCGGCGTACCGGCGGGCGCGTTCACGGACGTGCTGCCGCTGCTGCGACGCACCTTCTCGGCCTACGAACCAGGGGTGCGCCGCACCCTCGGTGAGCTGGTCCGGCGCGGACCGGAGGGGCGCGGCGCCGTGACGGCGGCCGGCTCGGCCGTACCCGGCTTCGGCGCGGGGTCCGACACCGCGCGCGCGGACGCCGTGCTGCCGGTGGTCCGCCTCCTGCTCGGGCCGGACGCGGAGGACGACGATCTCGTGGGGGTGGACGCGTGACGACCGAGGACATGCGGACGGACCCGGCGCAGGAGCGGCTGCGGCGGTGGCGGCTCGTGCTCGGCGGTGACACGGCCGACGGCACCGGATGCGCGCTGTCCGGACGGGACGCCGCGATGGACGGGGCGCTCACCGCGCTCTACGGGAAGAGCGGCGGGCCGGGGAAGCGGCGGGACCGCTCGGCGGGGCTCGGCGCCTCGGCGCCGTCCGTGGCGCGCTGGCTGGGGGACATCCGGACCTACTTCCCGTCCTCCGTCGTGCAGGTCATGCAGCGGGACGCCATCGACCGGCTGGGCCTCGCCTCCCTGCTGCTGGAGCCGGAGATGCTCCAGGCCGTGGAGGCCGACGTCCACCTCGTCGGCACGCTGCTGTCCCTCCACGAGGCGATGCCGGAGACGACGAAGGAGACGGCGCGGGCCGTCGTCCGCAAGGTCGTCGAGGACCTGGAGAAGCGGCTCGCCACCCGCACCCGGGCCGCCCTCACCGGCGCTCTCGACCGCAGCGCGCGGGTCGGCCGGCCCCGCCACCACGACATCGACTGGAACCGCACGATCGCCGCGAACCTCAAGCACTACCTGCCCGAGCACCGGACGGTGGTGCCGGAGCGGCTCATCGGCTACGGGCGGGCGTCGCGCTCGGTGAAGAAGGAGGTCGTCCTCTGCATCGACCAGTCGGGATCGATGGCGGCGTCCGTCGTCCACGCCTCCGTGTTCGGGGCGGTACTGGCCTCCATGCGGTCGATCGACACCCGGCTGGTCGTCTTCGACACGGCGGTCGCCGACCTCACCGACCGGCTCGACGATCCGGTGGACGTGCTCTTCGGCGTGCAACTGGGCGGCGGGACGGACATCAACCGGGCGCTGGCCTACTGCCAGTCGCAGATCACCCGGCCCTCGGAGACGGTGGTCGTGCTGATCAGCGACCTGTACGAGGGAGGCATACGCGACGAGATGCTCAAGCGCGTCGCGGCGATGAAGGCGGCGGGGGTGCAGTTCGTGACACTGCTGGCCCTGTCCGACGAGGGGGCGCCCGCGTACGACCGGGAGCACGCGGCGGCGCTGGCCGCACTGGACACACCGGCCTTCGCCTGCACGCCGGATCTCTTCCCGGAGGTGATGGCGGCGGCGCTCGAGAAGCGGCCCTTGCCGGTGCCCGACGCCGGATGACGGCGCGGCGACGTGCGGTGGCCCTTTCCCGCGCAGCGGAACGGACATCGCCCCCCATCGGTGACGGAGGGCTTGCGCACCCTCCGGAGTCCCGCGCGGGGATCGCGCGTCCGTTCCGCCGCGCGGGAGGAAGCTCCCCTCGATCTCGTCAGCAGTCCTGCCCGGTGCCGCCCCGCGCGTGACGTGCACGGCGGCCGGGTGGCGTGCGCTGCGCCCGGCGCTGCCGGCGGGCGGAGTGTGCGTGCTCGGTCCGCTCTGCGGGGAGCGGGCGCGGGCGGCCGGGGGAGTGCCGTCGGCGGGGTCCTGGACGCCGTTCCGGAGGAGCGCGACGGACCTCACCGGGCCGGCCCCGGCCCGGTGAGGTCCCTCAGCGCCCACCGCCCGCCCGCCCGGCCCGTGCCCGCCGCGCGGCGCCCCGCCCTCCGTCCCCCTCCCCGCACCCCTCACATCCGGCACCCCGTGCCAGTGAGGGCGGCATCATGTGACAGGTATCACCGCTCAGGTGTGACCCGCGATTTAGAGACCCCCCGCATGCGGCGATAACCTGCGAGACGGACATGCCGCGCGCTCGGTCACCGTGTGCGCCCCCCTTGTGACACAGCGGACGTCACGTTGCCCTTCGCGGCACGCCCACGCATCCAACGAACCGCGAGATCACTGATAGGGACGGAAGCGCGTGGACCTGTTCGAGTACCAGGCGAGGGACCTCTTCGCCAAGCACGATGTACCGGTGCTGGCCGGTGAAGTCATCGACACGCCTGAGGCGGCGCGCGAGATCACCGAGCGTCTGGGCGGCAAGTCCGTCGTCAAGGCTCAGGTGAAGGTCGGTGGCCGCGGCAAGGCCGGTGGCGTGAAGCTGGCCGCCACCCCGGACGAGGCCGTCGCCCGCGCGACGGACATCCTCGGCATGGACATCAAGGGCCACACGGTCCACAAGGTGATGATCGCCGAGACCGCCCCGGAGATCGTCGAGGAGTACTACGTCTCCTTCCTCCTCGACCGTGCCAACCGCACGTTCCTCTCCATCGCCTCCGTCGAGGGCGGCATGGAGATCGAGGAGGTGGCCGCCACCCGTCCGGAGGCCGTCGCCAAGACCCCGATCGACGCGATCGACGGTGTGACGCCCGAGAAGGCGCGCGAGATCGTCGCGGCCGCGAAGTTCCCGGCCGAGGTCGCCGACAAGGTCGCCGACGTCCTGGTCAAGCTGTGGGACACCTTCATCAAGGAGGACGCCCTCCTGGTCGAGGTCAACCCGCTGGCCAAGGTCGCCTCCGGTGACGTCATCGCCCTGGACGGCAAGGTGTCGCTCGACGACAACGCCGAGTTCCGTCACCCCGACTTCGAGGCCCTCCACGACAAGGCCGCGGCCAACCCGCTCGAGGCCGCCGCCAAGGAGAAGAACCTCAACTACGTCAAGCTCGACGGCCAGGTCGGCATCATCGGCAACGGCGCGGGTCTCGTCATGAGCACCCTGGACGTCGTCGCGTACGCCGGTGAGAAGCACGGCAACGTGAAGCCCGCCAACTTCCTGGACATCGGCGGCGGTGCCTCCGCCCAGGTCATGGCGAACGGCCTGGAGATCATCCTCGGCGACCCGGACGTCAAGTCCGTCTTCGTCAACGTCTTCGGCGGCATCACCGCCTGCGACGAGGTCGCCAACGGCATCGTCCAGGCGCTGAAGCTCCTGGAGGACCGCGGCGAGAAGGTCGAGAAGCCGCTCGTCGTCCGCCTCGACGGCAACAACGCCGAGCTGGGCCGCAAGATCCTCACCGACGCCGACCACCCGCTGGTCCAGCGCGTCGACACCATGGACGGCGCGGCCGACAAGGCCGCCGAGCTGGCCCACGCCGCCAAGTAAGCACTCAGGACGAGGACACCAACACACCATGGCTATCTGGCTCAACAAGGACAGCAAGGTCATCGTCCAGGGCATGACCGGCGCCACCGGCATGAAGCACACCAAGCTCATGCTCGGCGACGGCACCAACGTCGTGGGCGGCGTCAACCCGCGCAAGGCGGGTCAGTCCGTGGACTTCGACGGCACCGAGGTACCGGTCTTCGGCACCGTCAAGGAGGCCATCGAGAAGACCGGCGCCGACGTCTCCGTCATCTTCGTGCCGGAGAAGTTCACGAAGGACGCGGTCGTCGAGGCCATCGACGCCGAGATCCCGCTGGCCGTCGTGATCACCGAGGGCATCGCCGTGCACGACTCGGCCGCCTTCTGGGCGTACGCCGGCAAGAAGGGCAACAAGACCCGGATCATCGGCCCGAACTGCCCCGGCATCATCACCCCGGGCCAGTCGAACGTCGGCATCATCCCGGGCGACATCACCAAGCCGGGCCGCATCGGCCTGGTCTCGAAGTCCGGCACGCTGACGTACCAGATGATGTACGAGCTGCGTGACATCGGCTTCTCCACCGCCGTCGGCATCGGTGGCGACCCGATCATCGGCACCACGCACATCGACGCGCTCGCCGCGTTCGAGGCCGACCCCGAGACCGACCTGATCGTCATGATCGGCGAGATCGGCGGCGACGCCGAGGAGCGGGCCGCGGACTTCATCGCGAAGAACGTGACCAAGCCGGTCGTCGGCTACGTCGCGGGCTTCACCGCGCCCGAGGGCAAGACCATGGGCCACGCCGGCGCCATCGTCTCCGGTTCTTCCGGCACCGCACAGGCCAAGAAGGAGGCCCTGGAGGCCGCCGGCGTCAAGGTCGGCAAGACGCCGACCGAGACGGCCAAGCTCGCCCGCGAGATCCTCGCCGGCTGAGCGACCCGCCCCGCACGAGTGGGCCCGCCCCCGCACGGGGGCGGGCCCACTCGGCGTTCCGGCCGGTCTCACCCCGGCCGGGGCACCAGCCTCTCCGGCCCGTCCTGCACCTGGTCCCGCAGCTTCTGGCGCAGCTCCAGCTCCCTGTCCGACAGCGCGCCCGGCGCCACCCGGGGCGGCACGCCGCGCACCGCCCGCCCCGGGGGAACGGACGGTTCGTAGTGCGTGGGAGCCGTGCGCAGCGTCAGGGCCGTGGTCCCGATCAGGGCGGCCGTGAAGGCGATCGCCGCCCGCGTCCACAGCCGCGCCCGGCGTTCGCCGCCCGCCCGCACCGTCGGCGGCCGGGACGCCCGCAGGCGCTCGGTGGACGCCAGCTCGGCCAGCCGCCGGTGCAGCACCTGCGGGTCGCCCAGCTCGGGCAGCCGGTCCGCGACGGCCTCACGGGCGCGCAGCAGCCGGCCGGCCGCCGCCGGGGTGCTCGCCTCCGTCTCCGCGGCCGTCTCGGGCAGGCCGAGGCCGACGCCGTCGTACAGCAGGAGCGTGCGGCGGCGCGGCGGGGGGAGCCTCAGCAGGACGTCCAGCAGGGTGCGGTCGCCGGGATCGGCGGGCGGCGGCTCCGGCTGCCGGTGCCGCGGCCGGAACCGGTGCCAGGGCGAGAGGGCGTACGCGTGCGCCGTCGCCCGCACCCAGCCCACCGGGTCCCGGTCACGGGCCACCTCGGGCCAGTGCTCCCAGGCGAGTTGGAAGGCCCGCTCCACCGCCTCGCGCGCCAGCTCGCGGCGTCCGGTCAGCAGGTACGTCTGGCGGACGAGAGCGGGGGCGCCGAACTCGTACAGCGCGTCGAAGGCCTGAGCGGGCGTCAGCGCGGGCGGCTGCGCCGCCCCCGCCGGTCCGGGCTCCGGCTGCCGGGCCGCCTCACCGGCCAGGGCGCCCAGCAGCTTCGCGTACGCCTTCCCCCTGCGGCCGCGCGGAGTCTCGCGGCCGTCCTCCCACGCGTCGACCGTCTCGCGCGGGACGCCCACCCGCGCGGCGAGCTGATCCCGCGTCAGTGCGGCGGCCTCGCGCAGCTGTCGGCGCGCCGCGGGAGGGGGGAGCGGGATCGTGGGGCTCCTCTTCACAGGACACCCCTTCGTACGAAAAAGTACATAAACGTATATTGAGCGACACAACGGCGCTTCGCCTGTTACATCACGAAAGCGCGTGTCGTTGGGAGCATGGCGGGCGTGATCCAGACGACCGCTCGCCGAGCCCCGTTGTCCCTGCTCCGCACCCGGTGGCACGACCGGGCGCCCGGGATGGCCGCCGGTCTCCTGGGCGGCGTGTTCGCGGCGGCCCTGGGGGTGGCCTCGATCGCGGTGCTGGTGACGGTGGTGTGGATCAGCTCGCCGTACCCCGACCGCGGGCCCGGCGACGCCCTGCACGTCGCCGCGGCGCTGTGGGTGCTGGCGCACGGTGCCGAGCTGATCCGCACCGACACGCTCTCCGGCGTCCCCGCGCCCATGGGCGTCACCCCGCTGCTGCTGCTCGTGCCGCCCGTGTGGCTGGTGCACCGGGCGGCGCGGGACGCCACGGACCCCGGCGACGGCGTGGGGGTGGCCGTGGGAGCGGGCGCGAAGGCGGGTGTCGGCGTGCGCCTGGGCGGCGCCGGGGGGCGGGACGACGGGCCGCACCCCCTCTCCGCGCGCCTCGCCTGGGCGGGGGTCGTCGTGGGCTACCTCTCCGTCGCCGCGCCCGTCGTGCTGTACGCGGCGGGCGGCGGACTGCGGCCCTCCCCGGGCCGGGCCGCGGTGTGCCTGCCGCTGGTCGCCATGGCGGCGGCGGGCGCGGGCGCCTGGACGGCGTTCGGCCGCCCCGGCGGGCCGGTGGGGCGGGCGCTGCGCGTGCTGCCCCGGAACCTGCGGGACCTGCTCGTGGAACCGGACGCCCGCCTGGGCGTCGCGACGCGCGCCGCGGCCGCGGGGGTGACGACGCTCGTCGGGGGCGGGGCGCTGCTGCTCGCACTCTCGCTGGTGTGGCACGGCGGCGCCGCACGCGGGGCGTTCCTGCGGCTGAGCGAGGGGTGGTCGGGGCAGTTCGCCGTGCTGCTGCTCTGTCTGGCGCTGGTGCCGAACGCGGCCGTCTGGGCCGCGGTGTACGGCCTCGGGCCGGGCTTCGTGCTCGGCGCCGGGCACGTGGTGGGGCCCCTGTCCCCCGCGCCGGCTCCGCTGCTGCCGCCGTTCCCGCTGCTGGCGGCGGTTCCGGAGGCGGGGGCCGGGACGCCGCTGCACTGGGCGGTGGGGGTGGTGCCGCTGGCGGCGGGGGCGGCGGTGGGGTGGTTCACGGCGCGGGTCGCCGCGGCGGGGGGCGGGCCGGCGGGGTTCGCCACGACGCAGTTCGTGACGGTGGGGTTCGCCACGACGGGGGCGGGCCGGGAGAGGGCCAGGGAGGGCGGCGGGGGCGCGGACGACGGTGGTGCCGGCGAGCCGTGGACCGTGCGGCGGACCGTTGTCGCGGCCTGGGTGGCCGCGCTCCTGTGCGGGGCGGCGGTCGCCCTGCTGGCCGCGTGGGCGGGTGGGCCGCTCGGGGGCGCGGGGCTGGCGCGGTTCGGGCCGGTGTGGTGGCAGGCCGGGGGCGCGATGGCGGCGTGGGCGGGGGTGGTGGCCGCGCCGGTGGCGGTGGCGGGGCGGTGGTGGCTGCGCCGAGGGGCCGGGGCGGGCGCCCGTCCCGGTGTCGGTGGGGGGCGGTGGTGGAGACGGGTGCGGGTGCGGGTGCCCTCGGTGGGGGGCTGGTGGGGGCGTGGTGCGGGGCGGTCGTCCGGGGGCGGGGAGGCGTACGATCTGCTGCCCGCCGACGCTCCGGGGGAGCCGCCCCGGAGGCCCTGACCGGCGGGTGGCCCGTGCTCTCCGTCGAGCAGGGCTCCTCCCGCCCCCGCCGCCCCTTCCCGTCCCCGGGAGCTGCCGTCCCGGCCCCCGCCCCGGCCCGGACGGCCTCGTCCTCGAGCGCCGGACGGGCCGGTGAGGACGGTCAGTCCTCCGTGCCCAGGACGTCGCGCAGGTGTTCCGGGAGCAGTTTGTCGCAGGTCTGCTTCGCCTCTTGGGTCAGGGCGTCGTTCTGGCAGGTGTAGTAGTCGCTGTAGACCAGCTGCGCGGTGAAGGACGCGGCGACGAAGAGGACGGCCAGGGAGGACGTGACCAGGCCGCTGATCGCGGCGGTCCGCTGGGGGCGGGTGTCCTGGGGAGCGGCCGGGGCCGGGTCGTCCGGGTCGGTGGCCGTGCGGGGCTTGGCGCGCAGGGCGCTGATGCCCCAGTACAGGGCGAGGGCGCCGAGCAGCAGGGCCACGTACTGCCAGGTGAAGAGCGCGAAGAACAGGGACCACATGCCGCACAGCAGGGCGTAGCGGGCGCGTCGCTGGACGGGGTCCGTCGGGTCCCAGCGCGGGCCCCCGCCGCCGCCCGGGTCCTCGGGGCCGGAACCGCCGGGCCGCTCGCCGAAGCCGCCGGAGGAGCGGCCCGGCTGGCGGTCGCTCCACTGACGGCCCCACGGGGAGCGCCCGCCGTCGCCCTGCGGACCCTGCGGACCGTCGCCGCCCGACGGGTGCCGCGGCTGCCAGGGGCGGTCCGGCGAGCCCTCCGGGGGCGGGGCGAACGGGTTGTCGTCCTGGGGGGTGCCGCCGCCCTGCTCGCCGCCGTTCTTCCGGTCCGAGGAGGCGTCGGACGGCGTGGAGGGACGTTCCCGCAGCAACACGGCGCTGCGCTGGTCTGGCTGCGCCGACTGCTGGGGGAGCGTGAGCAGTCGCAGGCTGCGGTCCGGCATCAAGTGAGCGTCTTCCCCTTGGCGATAACGAACGGGCGGCAACGGAACGGAGGGCACGAACGAGGCGGCACGACCGGTGAACGTGCGGCACGCGGGTCCCGTTCCCCGTCCGGTTCCACGCAGACGCTACCTGTCGGCCGAGCCCCCGTCCCGAGGGGGCCGCCCGGTGTGCCGGTATCGTTGCTGACGGTCGGCCGCTTCGTAGACTTCCCCGTATCCCGGGGCGCGAAGCATTCGTAGGACTGCACAAACCGGCGAATGCGGGGGCCGACCGCACAGACCCGCTCCCCCGAGAAAGGCCCCCACCGTGGCCGCCAAGCCCGTGGCCCAGCGAGCCAAGCGCCTCGTCGTGCTGGTCTCCGGATCCGGCACCAACCTGCAGGCGCTCCTCGACGAGATCGCCGCCACCGGCGTCGAGGCCTACGGAGCCGAGATCGTGGCCGTCGGCGCCGACCGCGACGGCATCGAGGGCCTCGCGCGCGCCGAGCGCGCCGGGCTGCCGACCTTCGTGCGGAAGGTCGGGGACTACGGGACGAGGGAGGAGTGGGACGCGGCGCTCGCCGAGGCCGTCGCCGCCCACCAGCCGGACCTCGTCGTCTCGGCCGGGTTCATGAAGATCGTGGGGAGGGAGTTCCTCGCGCGGTTCGGCGGGCGGTTCGTCAACACCCACCCCGCCCTCCTCCCCAGCTTCCCGGGGGCCCACGGCGTGCGGGACGCGCTCGCGTACGGCGCCAGGGTCACCGGCTGCACCGTCCACTTCGTCGACGACGGCGTCGACACCGGGCCGATCATCGCGCAGGGCGTGGTGGAGATCCGGGACGAGGACGACGAGGGCGCTCTGCACGAGCGCATCAAGGAAGTCGAGCGAAGGCTGCTCGTCGATGTCGTGGGGCGGCTCGCCCGCAACGGCTATCGCATTGAGGGACGAAAGGTAGTTATCCAGTGACCGCCACCGCCGAGAGCAACAAGCGGGCCATCCGTCGCGCGCTCGTGAGCGTCTACGACAAGACCGGGCTCGAGGAACTCGCCCGCGGGCTCCACGAGGCCGGCGTCGAACTCGTCTCCACCGGGTCCACCGCCGGCCGCATCTCCGCCGCCGGCGTCCCCGTCACCAAGGTCGAGGACCTCACCGGCTTCCCCGAGTGCCTGGACGGCCGGGTCAAGACCCTGCACCCGAAGGTGCACGCGGGCATCCTCGCCGACCTGCGCCTGGAGAGCCACCGCCGGCAGCTCGGCGAGCTGGGCGTGGAGCCGTTCGACCTGGTCGTGGTGAACCTGTACCCGTTCCGCGAGACCGTCGCCTCGGGCGCCACCCCCGACGAGTGCGTCGAGCAGATCGACATCGGCGGCCCGTCCATGGTCCGCGCCGCGGCCAAGAACCACCCGTCCGTCGCGGTCGTCACCAGCCCGGCCCGGTACGGCGACGTCCTCGCCGCCGTGCGCGACGGCGGCTTCGACCTCGCCGCCCGCAAGCGGCTGGCCGCCGAGGCGTTCCGGCACACGGCCGCGTACGACGTCGCCGTCGCCTCCTGGTTCGCCTCCGAGTACGCGCCGGTCGACGAGTCGGGTTTCCCGGACTTCCTCGGCGCCACGTACGACCGCGCGCACACCCTGCGCTACGGCGAGAACCCGCACCAGCCCGCCGCCCTCTACACCGCGGGCACCGGCGGCCTGGCCGAGGCCGAGCAGCTGCACGGCAAGGAGATGTCGTACAACAACTACACGGACACGGACGCCGCCCGCCGTGCCGCGTACGACCACGACGAGCCCTGCGTCGCGATCATCAAGCACGCCAACCCGTGCGGCATCGCCGTCGGCGCGGACGTCGCCGAGGCCCACCGCAAGGCGCACGCCTGCGACCCGCTGTCGGCGTTCGGCGGCGTGATCGCGGTCAACCGCCCGGTGTCCAAGGAGATGGCCGAGCAGGTCGCGGAGATCTTCACCGAGGTCATCATCGCGCCGGACTACGAGGACGGCGCCCTCGAAGCCCTCACCAGGAAGAAGAACATCCGCGTGCTGCGCGCCCCCGAGGCCCCCGCCGCCCCGGTCGAGGTCAAGCCCATCGACGGCGGCGCCCTCCTCCAGGTCGCCGACCGCCTCCAGGCCGAGGGGGACGACCCGGCCACCTGGACGCTCGCGACCGGCGAGGCCCTGTCCGGGGCGGAGCTGGCCGAGCTGGCCTTCGCCTGGAAGGCGTGCCGGGCCGTGAAGTCCAACGCGATCCTGCTCGCCAAGGACGGCGCCTCGGTCGGCGTCGGCATGGGCCAGGTCAACCGCGTCGACTCCGCGAAGCTCGCGGTGGAGCGTGCGGGCGCCGAGCGCGCGGCCGGTTCCTACGCCGCCTCGGACGCGTTCTTCCCGTTCCCCGACGGCCTGGAGATCCTCACCGAGGCCGGCGTGAAGGCCGTGGTCCAGCCCGGCGGCTCGGTCCGCGACGAGCTGGTCGTCGAGGCCGCGAAGAAAGCGGGCGTGACGATGTACTTCACCGGCACGCGCCACTTCTTCCACTGACGGCCCGTCCGCCCGTCCACGGGGACGGGCGGACGCAGCCCCCCACTTGTCCACCTCGTACCGGCCGGCCTCGAGGAGGTGCCGCAGCTCCTCGGGCGTACCGTCGACGACCTCCTCGGCCGCCGCGCGGAGCGCGTCGCGGCGTCGGCGCGTGCCTCCACGGTGCCGCCGGGGAGCGGGAGCACGTCCATGGGCGTGACGTGGGCGAGAACGCCGAAGGCCCGGACGCCGGCCGACGGACGGATCCGTGTGCCCCGCTCGTCGGTCCCGGGCCGACGGACGAGGACTCCGTGGGCACGCCGGTCCGATCCGGTGGACCCGGACGCGCCAGGGCCGTGTCCCCCTCGTGCGGGTGGGACACGGCCCTGGCGCGCGGCGGTCGGAACCGGCTCAGTACTGCGGGCGGTTGAACCAGAACCCGCCGTTCTTGTTGGCGCAGAACACGATGATCAGGATGCCGAGCACCAGGCTGATCAGCGCGAAGATGTTGGCGCCGAGCAGGCTGATGACGCTGAACAACGTGACCAGCGAGGCGTAGATGATGGCGGAGACGCGCACACCGCCGCGGCCCTTGGAGAACTTGGCGGCCGTGAAGATCGCCCAGAACGCGAACGCCAGCACGATGACACCGAGCGCGATCATGATGCCGACGCCGATGCTGGCGGCGGTGTCCACGTCCTCGGCGGAGACGTTCGGTTCCTCGGAGAGGAGGTCCTCGAAGTAGTCCGCGAACCAGGCACTGGCGGCCACCATCAGCACGCCGCCGAGCGCCTGGAGGCCGCCGAGTACGTACAGCATCACCCGCGCGGCCTTGACGCTGCCGGGCATGAACGCCGGCGGGGCGGGCTGGCCGTAGGGCTGCATGGGCGGGGCCGCAGGGTAGCCGTAGGCGGGCTGGCCGGGCTGCTGCGGGTGGCCGTAGGCGGGCTGGCCGGGCTGCTGCGGGTGGCCGTAGGCGGGCGGCTGACCCTGGGGGGCACCATAGGGGTTGTTCGGGTCGCCGAAACTCATGGCGGTTCTTCCTCCGTTGCGCTTCAGGTGCGGGGACGACGCGAGACTCGGCGCGGAGGAAGTTCTACAGATGCGGTCCGTCCCCCCGGTTCTGCCCGCGGCACTGTGTCCTCATCGTTCTTGACCGTTCCTTTCCTTGTCCAGGCGCAGGCCGTATGTGTTGTGCAAGTGCAACATCACGATCTTGGCCGGAAACGGGTGATACGTGACGAGAGGGGGCCGCGGTCGCCCGGTATGCGGCCGGATTGGAACAGGGGGCCGGTCATCCGCGAGGATGGGGGCATGACCGCCCAGATTCTCGATGGCAAGGCCACCGCAGCCGCGATCAAGTCCGAACTGGCCGCCCGCGTGGCGGCGCTGAAGGAGAAGGGCGTCACGCCCGGCCTCGGCACCGTCCTGGTCGGCGACGACCCCGGCAGCCAGAAGTACGTCGCGGGCAAGCACCGCGACTGCGCCCAGGTCGGCATCGCCTCCATCCAGCGTGAACTGCCCGGTACGGCGACCCAGGAGGAGATCGAGGCGGTCGTCCGCGAGCTGAACGAGGACCCGGCCTGCACCGGCTACATCGTCCAGCTGCCGCTGCCCAAGGGCATCGACGAGAACCGCATCCTCGAACTGATGGACCCGGACAAGGACGCCGACGGCCTCCACCCGATGAACCTCGGGCGCCTCGTCCTCAACGAGCCCGCCCCGCTGCCCTGCACCCCCAACGGCATCCTCACCCTGCTGCGCCGCTACGGCGTGGAGATCAAGGGCGCCGAGGTCGTGGTCGTCGGCCGCGGCGTCACCATCGGCCGCCCGATGCCGCTGCTGCTCACCCGGCGCAGCGAGAACGCCACCGTGACCCAGTGCCACACCGGCACCCGCGACCTGTCCGCCCACCTCAAGCGCGCCGACATCATCGTCGCCGCGGCCGGCTCCCCGCACCTGGTGCGCGCCGAGGACGTCAAGCCCGGCGCGGCCGTCCTCGACGTCGGTGTCTCCCGCAACGCCGAGGGCAAGATCGTCGGCGACGTCCACCCGGACGTGGCCGAGGTCGCCGCCTGGATCTCCCCCAACCCCGGCGGCGTCGGCCCGATGACCAGGGCCCAGCTGCTCGTCAACGTGGTCGAGGCGGCGGAGCGCAGTGCCGGCTGAGGGGCGCAGCGCGGTGCCGGCCGAGGGGAGGAAGGGGACCGGGGGCGCCGACGAGCGCCCGGAGGACGAGCTCATCGTCCGGGACCCCGTCAGCGCGCCCGGCGCCGACGGCAGGCCGCGGCGCGTCACCCGGCGCTTCCCCCTCTTCACGCGGGACACCGCGCGCCCCGAGGGCGGCGGCCGGGCCGCGCCCCGTGACGCCCCGGCACCCGCCCGGCAGTGGCCGGTGATCACCGTGGTGGGCCTCGTCGGGATCGGCCTGCTGCTGACCGCGCTGGACGTGTTCCGCTGGGGGACGCTGCTGATCGGTGTCGCGCTGCTGGTCGGCGCCGCGCTGCGCTGGGCGCTGCCCGACGTCGGCATGCTGGCGGTGCGCTCGCGCTTCACGGACATCGTCACCTGCACCGTCCTCGGCCTCGCCATCGCCCTGCTGGCGCTGATGGCGCAGCCCGACCCGGTGCTGCAGATCCCGTTCCTGAAGGACGCCCTGCACTTCACGGTCAGCCGGTAACCGGCCCGCGTACGGCGGCCCGTCCTCCACCCCCGTGGGAGGACGGGCCGCCGTCGCGCCCCACCCTCCTGCAGGCGGAACGCCCTGTTCAACGCCTGGCGGGACGCTGTGGCACGGAAGTGACCGTTCCGCTACGGAGTGGGTGAATGACGGGCTCCTCGTGCCCGGCGTGACCGCACATGTGCGTTCCGTGTGCCGAAGTGCCGACAAGTTCGCGGATGTGCCCCCGAGCCGTTCGACGGCGGGGCTAGCGTGGTCGAACGGGTCGGTCCGGGCGTTCCGTACACGGCCGGGGGCGTTCCGTGCGGCGGCAGGGGTTCCGTTCGGTGCACAGGAGCGCCGGTGGGACACTGGACCACGGACCAGCGAGCGTGCGACGGTGCATGCTCGCGGCCTCCTGTGCTCCTGTGCGCCCCCACCCCGGGAACTGGGATCCTGACCGGGCGCATCCCTGTGGGTAGCCAGAACCGGGGGCCCGCCGCGGGACGCCGCGCGCGAGGACCACGGGGAACGAGCGGGGAAAGAAACAGCACGTCACCGGGGGAAGAGGGGGGAAGCGATGCCTCGTTGGAAGGCCTTGCCCGAGGAACTCGATCCACAGATCAGGGAGTTCGTCGGCCAGTTGCGCCGACTCGTGGACCGCAGCGAGCTGGGTATCGCGTCGCTGGCCGACGCCACGGGCTACAGCAAGACGTCCTGGGAGCGCTACCTGAACGGCAGGCTGCTCGCGCCCAAGGGCGCGATCGTGGCCCTGGCGGAGGTGACGAGGACCAACCCCGTCCACCTGACCACCATGTGGGAACTGGCCGAGCGCGCCTGGAGCCGCTCGGAGATGCGCCATGACATGACCATGGAGGCCATCCGGATCTCGCAGGCGCGGGCCGCGCTCGGTGAGCTGGGCACGCCCGCGGCCGGCTCCGGGAACGGCCGGAGCGGCAGGTCGGGCCGGCACGGCGGCGGTGCGGCGGCCAAGCCGGGGATCGCCGGGCCGGGCGGTGTGGCGCCCACGTTGCCGCCGGCGTCGGTCCCCGCGCAGCCGACGGCCGCCGACAGCCCCGACTCGGCCGTCGGCCCGGTCCGGGGCGGCGGTGCGCCCGGCGAGCCCTCGGTCATGTCCTCCGGCGGGCCCTCCGAAGGCAACTCGTGGGGGCTCGCGGGATACCGGGGGCCGTCGCCGGCCGGTGAGCGCGCGGCGCGCACGGGCGCCGGGGCCGGAGCCGGGGCGTACGCGGGCGGTCCGGCCGCCACCGCGCCGGTGCCGGAGGCGCGCGGGGCCGCGGACGCGTACGGCCGGCCTCCGCAGGGCGGCTCCGGGGCGCGGAACGGCGCCTCGGGGGGCGGCAAGCGGATGGGGATGTTCGTCGCGGGCGCCGTCGGCGTGCTGGTCGTGGCCGCCGGCGCGTTCTTCCTCCTGAACGGCGGTGACAAGGAGGACGAGGGCGCCGAGCCGACCCCGTCGCCCACCGTGAGCACCAGCACCCAGCTGCCGCCCGGGGTGAAGTGCGGCGGCGACCAGTGCACCGGCAAGGATCCCGAGACCATGGGCTGCGGCGGCGACCTGGTGACCACCGCCGCGAAGGCCACCGTCGGCACGGCGTCCGTCGAGGTCCGCTACAGCAAGACCTGCGGCACCGCGTGGGCCCGTGTCACCCAGGCCGGCCAGGGCGACGAGGTCCACGTCAGCGCGGGCGGCAAGAACGAGCAGACGGGCAGGATCACCGACGCTGGCGCCACGGCCGCGTACACCCCGATGGTGGCGGTGAGAACCGCGGACGAGGCCAAGGCGTGCGTGACCCTGGCGGCGGGCGGCCAGGGCTGCACGGGCTGAGGGGCCGGCCCCGCCGGGGCCCGGTCCGCCCGGAGGCGGGCCCCCGGGCCCGGTCCGGGGACGCCGGCGGCGAATCCCCCGACGCCCGACAGGCACCCCCTCGCCGTGGTCGCGCCGGGATTCGCCGACCGTGTCGGGCCGGGCGCGACGGGCGCCGGGCCGCGGCTCGCGCGGCGAGGCGTTGGGCCGTTCGGTGGAGATCTCGAGGATATGGAAGAAAATCTTCCCGGCGCAGGCATGGCCGGCGCCCCCACGGGCACGCGACAGACATCCCCCCACGGGAGTCCGGCAACGGTCCCCGAACGGCGGTCGCCTCAGTCCCTCCCTCTCCCGGACAGGCGGCCGCCTCTTCCTGTCCGGGCCGGCGTGCGGCCCGTGCCCCCTGCGGGTGACCGGACGCGGGTCTGTGGGCCGGGCCACACCGACCCGGACGTCCCGGACACCGCGGGCGCGATAGCCTGACCGCTGGATCTCTCTTGACGCCAAGAGATCGATCATCCGTCGGTGATCCATCCGTACCGGCGATCGATCATCACGGCGGGCCGGTCACGAGCCGGAGCGGGATCCCGCACCCCGGGGCAGGGACGCCCCACCGCCAGCTGTCATACGGAGAACGCCATGACCCGCACTCCCGTGAACGTCACCGTCACCGGCGCGGCCGGCCAGATCGGTTACGCCCTGCTCTTCCGCATCGCCTCCGGCCAGCTGCTCGGCGCGGACGTGCCGGTCAAGCTGCGCCTCCTGGAGATCACTCCGGCGCTCAAGGCCGCCGAGGGCACCGCGATGGAGCTGGACGACTGCGCGTTCCCGCTCCTGCAGGGCATCGAGATCACCGACGACCCGAACGTGGCCTTCGACGGCGCCAACGTCGCCCTCCTCGTCGGCGCCCGCCCGCGCACCAAGGGCATGGAGCGCGGTGACCTCCTCGAGGCCAACGGCGGCATCTTCAAGCCGCAGGGCAAGGCCATCAACGACCACGCCGCGGACGACATCAAGGTCCTCGTCGTCGGCAACCCGGCCAACACCAACGCCCTGATCGCCCAGGCCGCCGCCCCGGACGTCCCGGCCGAGCGCTTCACCGCGATGACCCGCCTCGACCACAACCGCGCGCTGACCCAGCTCGCGAAGAAGACGGGCTCCACGGTCGCCGACATCAAGCGCCTGACCATCTGGGGCAACCACTCCGCCACCCAGTACCCGGACATCTTCCACGCCACGATCGCCGGCAAGAACGCCGCCGAGGTCGTCGACGACGAGAAGTGGCTGGCCGACGACTTCATCCCGACCGTCGCCAAGCGCGGCGCGGCCATCATCGAGGCCCGCGGCGCGTCCTCGGCCGCCTCCGCCGCCAACGCCGCCATCGACCACGTGCACACCTGGGTCAACGGCACCGCCGAGGGCGACTGGACCTCCATGGGCATCCCGTCCGACGGTTCCTACGGCGTTCCGGAGGGCCTGATCTCCTCCTTCCCGGTCACCTGCAAGGACGGCAAGTACGAGATCGTCCAGGGCCTGGACATCAACGAGTTCTCCCGCGCCCGCATCGACGCCTCCGTCAAGGAGCTGTCGGACGAGCGCGAGGCGGTCCGCGGTCTCGGCCTCCTCTGATCCGACGTGGTGTCCCCGGCGCCGGTGCGCTACAGTTGATCACGCACCGGCCGCCGGAGAACGGCACCAGGTGATGCGTTGGTGGTCCAAGGAAAGACGCCCCGCTTCCTGCGGGGAGATGCAGGTGCAAGGCCTGCCCGGCGCTCCGAAACGAGGCCCGTCCCGCTCACGCGGGGCGGGCCTCGTCCCGTTCCGCGGGACCTGCCGACCGGACCCGGCACCGTCCGCGCCCCGGCAGGCATCCGGCACCGTCCGCGCTCCGGTCGCAGACGTCGCGTGTCCCGGTCCGGGGCGGCGGGAGGTTCAGGCCGCAGGCCCCCACCGGTGACGGCCGTGCCGGGGGTCGGGGCGTCGGGGGTGGGGCGGCCGACGCCGTGGTGGCCCGCCGCCACGACCGCCGTCGCTCCCGCCACCACGACCGGCACCGCCGGACCGACCGTGCGCAGGGCCGGGCCCGCGCCGGTTGCGGACCCTGTGACCCGTCGGGGCCGCGCCCGCCACCACGACGCCCAGGGTCGCGCCGATCTCACGGCCCCGGCCACTCGGCCGGAGACCCGGCCTCCGTCGGGTCCGGCCCGCCTCCGTCGGGTCCGGCCCCCCGCCGACGGGCCCGGTCCGGCCGGCGCGCTCGGCACAGGTCGGCACGGTGCGCCGACGGGTCCCGTTTGTCCGTCGACGTTCCTGATTTCCGTGAGGCAGCGCACTTTCGTCGACGGATTCCGCATGGCTCCGAGGGGTACGGGCATGCGCTCACGGTCCCCGTGGGTGACACGGATGTGACACACGGGCACCGGACAGGAACGAAAGGCAAGCACCGATCATGGCGGACCACATACAGCAGTACGCGGGGCGGACCCACCACGTGGGAGGGGAATGGCGAGGCGCCGTCTCGGGGGCCACGCGCGAGATCCTCGACCCCGCGGACGGCCGGCCGTTCGCCGTGGTCGCGGAGGGCGACGAGAAGGACGCCGACCTCGCGGTGGCCGCCGCCCGGCGCGCCTTCGACACCGGCGACTGGCCGCGCACCCCGGTCGCCGAACGCGCCGCCCTGCTGCGCCGTGTCGCCGGTCTGCTGGTCCGCGACCGCGAGGAGCTCGGTCTGCTGGAGAGCCGTGACGCGGGCAAGACCGTCGAGGAGGGCCGGGTCGACATCGACTGCGTCGCCGACGCCTTCCGCTACTTCGCGGACCTGGTCGCCGGCGAGGCCCCCGGCCGGGTCGTCGACGCGGGCTCGCCCGAGATCCACAGTGTCGTCGTGCACGAGCCGGTCGGTGTCTGCGCGATGATCACGCCCTGGAACTACCCGCTGCTGCAGGCCAGTTGGAAGATCGCGCCCGCTCTCGCCGCCGGCAACACCTTCGTGGTCAAGCCCAGTGAGATCACCCCGCTCACCACCGTCGCCCTGATCGGCCTGCTGACCGAGGCCGGACTCCCCACCGGCGTCGCCAACATCGTCACCGGTCCCGGCCACTCGGTCGGCGCCCGGCTCGCCGAGCACCCCGACGTCGACCTGGTCTCCTTCACCGGCGGCCTGGCCAGCGGCACCGAGGTCGCCCGGGCCGCCGCCGTCACCGTCAAGAAGGTCGCCCTGGAACTCGGCGGCAAGAACCCCAACGTCGTCTTCACCGACGCCTGCGAGACCGAGGAGGGTTTCGACACCGCCGTCGACCAGGCCCTCAACGCCGCCTTCATCCACAGCGGTCAGGTCTGCTCCGCCGGCGGGCGCCTCATCGTCGAGGAGTCGGTCCGCGAACGCTTCGTCGCCGAACTCGCCCGCCGTGCCGCGAGGATCCGCCTCGGCCGCGGCACCGAGGAGGGTGTCGAGTGCGGCCCGCTGGTCTCCGAGCAGCAGCGCGCCAAGACGGAGGACTTCGTCGCCTCCGCCCTCGCCGAGGGCGCCGTGCTGCGCTGCGGCGGCAAGCGCCCCGAGCCCTCCCCCGAGCGGCCCGAGGGCGGCTACTTCTACGAGCCGACCGTCCTCGACCAGTGCCACCGCGAGATGCGGGTCGTACGGGAGGAGGTCTTCGGACCGGTCCTCACCGTGGAGACCTTCCGCACCGAGGACGAGGCCGTGGCCCTCGCCAACGACACCGAGTACGGACTCGCCGGCGCCGTCTGGACCGCCGACGCGGGCCGCGCCCGCCGGGTCGCCGGCCGGCTGCGCCACGGCACCGTCTGGATCAACGACTTCCACCCCTACCTGCCGCAGGCGGAGTGGGGCGGCTTCGGCAAGAGCGGCGTCGGCCGCGAACTGGGCCCCGCGGGACTGGCCGAGTACCGCGAGACCAAGCACGTCTACCAGAACCTCGCGCCGAAGCCCGTCCGCTGGTTCGCCGGCTGACCTCCCCGCCCACCCCCGACCGTCCCCACGCCCTTCTGGAGTACCCCCATGCCCGAGACCTCCCAGGTCTACGACTACGTCGTCGTCGGCGGCGGCACCGCAGGCTCCGTCATCGCCTCCCGCCTCACCGAGAACCCGGACGTCACCGTCGCCGTCATCGAGGGCGGCCCCAGCGACGTCGGCCGCGACGACGTGCTGACCCTGCGCCGCTGGATGGGCCTGCTCGGCGGCGAACTCGACTACGACTACCCCACCACCGAGCAGCCACGCGGCAACTCCCACATCCGGCACAGCCGCGCCCGCGTCCTCGGCGGCTGCTCCTCCCACAACACCCTCATCGCCTTCAAGCCGCTGCCGTCCGACTGGGACGAGTGGGAGGCCGCGGGCGCCAAGGGCTGGGGCGCGGTGCAGATGGAGGCGTACTTCGCCCGGCTGGAGAACAACATCGTCCCGGTCGACGAGAAGGACCGCAACGCCATCGCCCGCGACTTCGTCGACGCGGCGCAGAAGGCCCTCCAGGTCCCCCGGATCGAGGGCTTCAACAAGAAGCCGTTCACCGAGGGCGTCGGCTTCTTCGACCTCGCCTACCACCCCGAGGACAACAAGCGCTCGTCGGCCTCGGTGGCGTACCTGCACCCGGTGATGGACGAGCGGCCCAACCTCACCCTCATGCTGGAGACCTGGGCGTACCGGCTCCAGCTCGACGGCACCCGCGCCGAGGGCGTCCACGTCCGCACCAAGGACGGCGAGGAGATCCTGGTCGAGGCCCGCAACGAGGTCGTGCTGTGCGCCGGCGCCGTCGACTCGCCGCGCCTGCTGCTGCACTCCGGCATCGGCCCCCGCGAGGACCTCGAAGCGCTCGGCATACCTGTGGCCCTCGACCTGCCCGGCGTCGGCGAGAACCTGCTCGACCACCCCGAGTCGGTCATCGTGTGGGAGACGGACGGACCCATCCCGGAGAACTCCGCGATGGACTCCGACGCCGGTCTGTTCGTGCGCCGCGACCCCGGACACGCGGGCCCCGACCTGATGTTCCACTTCTACCAGATCCCGTTCACGGACAACCCGGAGCGACTGGGCTACGAGCGCCCGGAGTTCGGCGTCTCCATGACCCCGAACATCCCCAAGCCGAAGAGCCGCGGCCGCCTCTACCTCACCAGCGCCGACCCGGAGGTCAAGCCCGCCCTCGACTTCCGCTACTTCACCGACGAGGACGACTACGACGGCCGCACCCTGGTCGACGGCATCCGCATCGCCCGGGAGATCGCCAGGACCGAGCCGCTCGCGCACTGGCTCAGGCGCGAGGTCTGCCCGGGCCCGGACATCACCGGTGACGAGGAGCTGAGCGAGTACGCCCGCAAGGTCGCGCACACCGTGTACCACCCGGCGGGCACCTGCCGGATGGGCGCCGCCGACGACGAGCGGGCCGTCGTCGACCCCGAGCTGCGCATCCGCGGCCTGGAGGGCATCCGCATCGCCGACGCCTCCGTCTTCCCGACCATGCCCGCCGTGAACCCGATGATCGGCGTCCTCATGGTCGGGGAACGTGCCGTCGAGCTGATCGGCGGTGATGCGCGATGACCGCCCCCGTCGACGGCACCACGCAGGTGCGGCCGCCGGTCTTCTCCGTGGACGGCCTGTGGAAGGTCTTCGGCCCGAAGGCCGCCCGCGTCCCCGCCGACCCCGAGCTGACCGCCCTGTCCCCGGCCGAGCTGCGGTCCCGCACCGGCTGCACGGCCGCCGTCCGCGACGTCTCCTTCGACGTGCGCAAGGGCGAGGTCTTCGTCGTCATGGGCCTGTCCGGTTCGGGCAAGTCCACGCTGGTGCGCTGCCTGACCCGGCTGATCGAGCCGACCGCGGGCACCATCGCCATCGACGGCGAGGACGTCCGCGCCATGGACCGGTCCCGGCTGCGCGAACTGCGCCGCCACCGGGCCGCGATGGTCTTCCAGCACTTCGGCCTGCTCCCGCACCGCACGGTCCTCGACAACGTGGCGTACGGCCTGGAGGTCCGGGGCATGGGCCGCGCCGAGCGCCGCGAGCGCGCCGCCGCGATCATCTCCAAGGTCGGCCTGGAGGGCCTGGAACACCGCCGCCCCGGCCAGCTCTCCGGCGGCCAGCGCCAGCGCGTCGGCCTGGCCCGCGCCCTCGCCGTCGATCCCGAGGTGCTGCTGTTCGACGAGCCGTTCAGCGCGCTCGACCCGCTGATCCGGCGGGACATGCAGGAGGAGGTCGTCCGGCTGCACCGCGAGGAGGGCCGCACGATGGTCTTCATCACCCACGACCTCCAGGAAGCCCTGAAACTGGGCGACCGCATCGCCCTGATGCGCGACGGCCGCGTCGTGCAGCTCGGCACCCCGGAGGAGATCGTCGGCTCGCCCGCCGACGACTACGTCCGCGAGTTCGTCCGCGACGTCCCGCGCGAGCAGGTCCTGACGGTCCGTACGGCCATGCGCCCCGCCTCCTCCGCCGACGAGGCGGGCACCGGCCCCGCGCTGCGCCCCGAGGCCACGGTCACGGAGGCCATCGAGGCCGTCGCCCGCGCCGGCTCCCCGGCCCGCGTGATGTCCGACGGCCGCTGCCTGGGCGTCATCGACGCGGACGCCCTGCTGTCGGTGGTGGCGGGCACGTCCGACACGTCCCCGGCCGGACCCGCCCCGGCCGGCGCAGCCGCGGGCGGTCGTGCCGCTGGGGCGGCACGGGTGGGCGACGGGGGTCCCTCCGCTCGAGCGAGGCCGAGAGCGGGGGAGGCACCCGTGAAGCGCCGTGAGCGGACCGGCCCCGCCCCCGCCCCCAGCGAGGAGCCGGTGGTCTGATGGCAACGATCACCGCGACGTCCCGGAAGGTGTCCCCGCCGGGCGTCCTCACCCGCCCCGCCGCCCGCAAGCTCCTCGCCCTGGCGGTCCTCGCCGCGGTCCTCGTCCCCCTGGCCGTCACCCGGTGGCCCGGCGCCGCCTGGCCCGCCGCCCTCACCGTCGACGTCTCCGCCCCGCTCGGCAGCGCCAGCGACTGGATCATCGACAACCGCGACAGCCACCCCCTCTTCCTCTACTTCCTCGGCCACATCAGCAACGCCGTCACCATCGCCGTACGCGCCGTCTACCTCGCCCTCCTCGCCGTCGGCTGGGCCGGGGTCACCGCGATCGGCGCCCTGGTCGCCTGGCGCGCGGCCGGCGTGAAGCCGGCGCTGGGCACCGCCGCCGCGTTCCTGGCCTGCGGCCTGCTCGGCATGTGGGTACCGACGATGCAGACCCTCGCCCTGATGGCCGTCGCCGTCCTCGCCTCGGTCGCCGTGGGCGTCCTGCTGGGCCTCGCCGCCGGCCTGTCCGACCGCATGGACCGCGTCCTGCGCCCGGTGCTCGACACCATGCAGGTGCTGCCCGCCTTCGCCTACCTCCTCCCCGTCGTCCTGGTCTTCGGCATCGGCGTCCCCGCCGCCGTCCTGGCCACCGTCGTCTACGCCGCCCCGCCCATGGCCCGGCTCACCGCCCTCGGCCTGCGCGGCGCCGACAAGGAGGTCCTGGAGGCCGTCGAGTCCCTCGGCACCACCGCCCGCCAGCGGCTGCTGACCGCGCGCATCCCGCTGGCCCGCAGGGAACTCCTCCTCGGCGTCAACCAGACGATCATGATGGCGCTGTCCATGGCCGTCATCGCCTCCGTCATCGGCGCCGGCGGCCTCGGCGACCGCGTCTACCAGGCGCTCGCCTCCGTCGACGTCGGCGCCGCCCTCGCCGCCGGCATCCCGATCGTGCTGCTCGCCGTCGTCCTGGACCGCGTCACCGGCGCGGCGGGGGAACGGCTCGGAGAGGCCGGGAAGTCCCCCGTGACCTGGCTGTACGTCCTGGCCGCCGCCGTGGCGGTGGCGCTCGCCGGACGTCTCGTCGGCCTCCTCGACTGGCCCGAGGCGTGGGAGGCGGACATCGCCGAGCCCGTCAACCGGGCCGTCGACTGGATGACCGCCCACCTCTACTCCGGCGTCCCCGTCGTCGGCGGCACCGCCGACTGGGCCGCCCACTTCACCAACGGGGTCCTCAACCCGCTGCGGGACGGCCTCCAGTGGCTGCCCTGGTGGTCCGTGCTGCTGGTCGTCGCCGCCCTGGCCTGGCTGATCGGCACCTGGCGCACCGCCCTCACCGCCGTCCTCGCCATGGCCGCGATCGGCGTGCTCGGTGTGTGGAACCCGTCCCTGGACACCCTCTCCCAGGTGCTGGCGGCCGTCGCCGTCACCCTGGTCGTCGGCTTCGCGACCGGCATCGCCGCCGCCCGCAGCGACCGCTTCGACCGCCTGCTGCGGCCCGTCCTGGACGTCTTCCAGACGATGCCGCAGTTCGTGTACCTGATCCCGGTCGTCGCCCTGTTCGGCGTCGGCCGCGCCCCCGCCGTCGCCGCCGCGGTCGTCTACGCCCTCCCGGCCGTCGTGCGCATCACCGCGCAGGGCCTGCGCCAGGTCGACCCGGCCGCGATGGAGTCGGCCCGCTCGCTCGGCGCCACCAGCGGCCAGCAGCTCCGCCAGGTCCAGCTCCCACTGGCCCGCAGGTCGCTGCTGCTCGCCGTCAACCAGGGCGTCGTCCTGGTCCTCGCCGTCGTCATCATCGGCGGGCTGGTCGGCGGTGGCGCGCTCGGCTACCAGGTCGTCTTCGGTCTCGCACAGGGCGACCTGGCGACCGGCCTGGTGGCCGGAGCGGCGATCGTCTGCCTCGGCCTGATGCTCGACCGCGTCACCCAGCCGACCGGACGCCGTACGACGAAGGGAGCCTGAGATGACCGCCAAGCGGATCGCGGCGGCCGCCGCCGTGCTGGTGCTGGCCACCGGCTGCGGCGCCGCCGACATGACCGAGCAGGCGTCCCCGTTCGCCAACGCCCGGGGCGCGAGGACCGTCACCCTGTCCGTGCAGTCCTGGGTCGGCGCCCAGGCCAACGTGGCCGTCGCCCGGTACCTGCTGGAGCACGAGCTCGGCTACCGCGTCGACACCGTCCAGGTCGACGAGGTCCCCGCCTGGGACGCGCTCAGCCAGGGCCGGGTCGACGCCATCCTGGAGGACTGGGGCCACCCCGAGCAGGAACGGCGCTACGTCGCGGACAAGAAGACCATCGCCCCCGGCGGCGACCTCGGCGTCACCGGCCACATCGGCTGGTTCGTCCCGACGTACTTCGCGAGGAAGCACCCGGACGTCACGGACTGGAAGAACCTCGACAAGTACGCCGAGCTGCTGCGCACCGCCGAGAGCGGCGGCAAGGGCCAGCTGATGGACGGCTCCCCGTCCTACGTCACCAACGACAAGGCGCTGGTGAAGAACCTCGGCCTGGACTACCAGGTCGTCTTCGCCGGCTCCGAGGCCGCCCAGATCACCCAGATCAAGCAGTTCGCCAAGGAGAAGAAGCCCTTCCTGACCTACTGGTACACGCCCCAGTGGCTGTTCGAGAAGGTCCCGATGACCGAGGTGGAGCTGCCGCCGTACAAGGAGGGCTGCGACGCCGACCCGGCGAAGGTCGACTGCGCCTACCCGGTCACCCCGCTGCAGAAGTACCTCAACGCCGGTTTCGCGGAGAACGGCGGCGAGGCGGCGGAGTTCCTGAAGAACTTCCGGTGGACGACCGAGGACCAGAACCAGGTCTCCCTGATGATCGCCGAGCAGAAGATGCGGCCCGAGGAGGCGGCGGAGAAGTGGGTGGACAGCCACGAGTCCGTCTGGCGGAAGTGGCTGCCCTGACCCTCACTTCGTCAGCCCGGCCGCGATCTCCCGCACCGCCCGCTCCGCGAGCCGCTGGAGACCCGGCCCGAACGTGACCCGGGTGGCCCCGAGTTCGCCGAGCTCGGCGGGCGAGGGGCCCTCCCCGGGGCGCGCGACGACGTTCACCGGCCCCCGGACGCCGGCCCGCAGCAGCGGCACCGCGTCCACGGGGGCGCCGATCGGGTACACGCAGTCGGCGCCCGCGGCGACGTACAGCGCGGCCCGCTCGACGGCCCGGTCCGGGTCGGCGACGCCCCGGACGAACGTGTCGACGCGGGCGTTGACGAACAGCCGGTCCCCGGCCGCCGCCCGCACCTCGGCCAGCCACTCGGCGTGCTCGTGCGGGTCCTTGAGCACCCCGCCCGTGGAGTCCTCCAGGTTGCAGCCCACGGCACCCGCCGCCAGCAGCCGCTCCACCAGCTCCCCGGGCGCCAGCCCGTACCCGTCCTCCACGTCCGCCGACACCGGTACGTCGACGGCCCGGGCGATCCGCGCGACCGCCGCGAACATCTCGTCGGCCGGGGTCCGCCCGTCCTCGTACCCCAGGGAGGCGGCGACCCCGGCACTGGGCGTCGCCAGCGCCGGGAACCCGGCCTGGGCGAACACGCGGGCGCTCGCCGCGTCCCAGGGGCCGGGCAGGACGAGGGGGTCGCCCGGGGCCCGGCCGTGGTGCAGGGCGCGGAAGGCGCCGGCCTTGCTCATGGCGTGTACCCCCCTGGTGGGATGCGGCGGGAGACCATCAGCCGGTTCCAGCCGTTGATGACGGCGATCAGCCCGACGAGGTGGGCCAGCTCGCCGTCCGCGAAGTGCGCGGCGGCCCGGTCGTACACGGCGTCGGGCACGAAGCCCTCCGTCAGGACCGTCACCGCCTCGGTCAGCGCGAGCGCGGCCCGCTCCCGCTCGCTGTAGAGGTCCTCGGCCTCCTCCCAGGCGTCGAGCAGGCCGAGCCGCTGCTCGCTCTCGCCGTTCTTCCGGGCGAGGGCGAGGTGCATGTCCAGGCAGAACGCGCAGTGGTTGAGCTGCGAGGCCCGGATCATCACCAGCTCGGCGAGCGCGGGGTCGCCGAGCCCCTTCTTGGCCGCCGCGCTGAGCGCGGACATGGCCTGCGCGACCTCCGGGTCCAGGAGCCGCGTGCGGGCCGTCATCCGTGCTGCCCCGGCCGGTAGTGGCCCGGGGTCATGCGGCAGGTCACGCCGAAGCGGTTCCAGGCGTTGATCACCGTGACGACGGCGATCAGCTGCGCCAGCTCCGGCTCGTCGAAGTGCTTCGCGGCCCGCTCGTAGACCTCGTCGGGGACGAAACCGTCCGTCAGCACGGTCACGGCCTCCGTCAGCTCCAGCGCCGCGAGCTCCTTCTCGGTGTAGAAGTGCCGCGACTCCTCCCAGGCGCTGAGCTGGATGATCCGCTCCACGCTCTCCCCGGCCGCGAGGGCGTCCTTGCTGTGCATGTCGATGCACAGGGCGCAGCGGTTGATCTGGGAGGCGCGGATCTTCACCAGCTCGAACAGCGTCGGGTCCACCCCCCGCCGGGCGGCCGCGTCGAGCCGGACCATCGCCTTGTACACCTCGGGCGCGTGCTTGGCCCATTCCAGCCGTACGGGCAGTTCGGAGGCGTGCTCCGCGGTCGTCGTGTCATCGGTGTGCGTCGTCATGCCCTCGACCCTAGGAACGAAGCAGCCCAGGAGTATGGTCCATTTCCATGGCGAGATCCTGGGCCACTCTCGGCGTCGACCTGCACCTGGAACCGGCCGGGCCCGGCCTGCGCCGCGGGCTGACCGACGCCCTGCGCGAGGCCGTGCGCACCGGCCGGCTGGCCGCCGGCACCCGGCTGCCCTCCTCCCGCGCCCTCGCCGCCGACCTCGGCATCGCCCGCAACACCGTCGCCGACGCCTACGCCGACCTCGTGGCCGAGGGCTGGCTCACCGCGCGCCAGGGCTCCGGCACCCGCGTCGCGGACCGCGCCGTCGTCCCGCCCGCCGGCTCGCCCCCGCGCCCCCGCGCCCGCACCCGTCCCGCCTACGACCTCCGCCCGGGCACGCCCGACCTGGCCTCCTTCCCGCGCGCGGAGTGGCTCAGGGCGGCCCGCCGCGCCCTCACCGCCGCCCCCCACGACGCCCTCGGCTACGGCGACCCCCGCGGGCGCCCGGAGCTGCGCACCGCGCTGGCCGACTACCTCGCCCGGGCCCGCGGCGTGCGCGCCGACCCCGAACGCCTGGTGGTCCTGGGCGGGTTCGCGCACGGCCTGACCCTGCTCGCCGCCGTGCTGAAGGCGCGCGGCGTGCACACCGTCGCCGTCGAGTCGTACGGCCTGCACGTGCACCGCGACCTGCTGACCGCCGCCGGACTGCGCACCGTCCCGCTGCCCTTCGACGCGCGCGGCACCGATCCCGCCGGGCCGGCCGACGCGGGCGCCGTGCTGCTCACCCCCGCCCACCAGTTCCCGATGGGCGTACCCCTGCACCCCGACCGGCGGGCCGCCGTCGTCGACTGGGCGCGGCGCACCGGCGGCCTGGTCCTGGAGGACGACTACGACGGCGAGTTCCGCTACGACCGCCAGCCCGTCGGCGCCCTCCAGGGCCTGGACCCCGACCGCGTCGTCTATCTCGGCACCGCGAGCAAGTCCCTCGCCCCCGGCCTGCGGCTGGCCTGGGCGGTGCTGCCGCCGGGCCTCTCCGACGACCTCACGGCATCCCGCGGGGGCCTCGACACCAGCGGCGTGCTGGACCAGCTGACCCTGGCCGAGTTCCTCACCTCCGGCGCCTACGACCGCCACGTCCGCTCCGGCCGCCTGCGCTACCGGCGCCGCCGGGACGCCCTGGTCGCGGCGCTCGCCGACCGCGCGCCCGAGGTGCGGGTCACCGGGATCGCGGCCGGTCTGCACGCCGTCCTCGGGCTGCCGCCCGGCACCGAGCAGCAGGTGGTCCGGGCGGCGGCCTGGCAGGGCCTGGGCCTGTACGGCCTGTCCGTCTTCCGGCATCCCGAGGCCGTGACCGAACCGCTGGACGCCGTGGTCGTCGGCTACGGCACCCCGCCCGACCACGCCTGGGCGGGGGCTCTGGACGCGCTGTGCCGGGCGCTGCCGTAGAGTCCACCGGCGGCGCGGTCCGTACACTCGAACGGTCCAACTGCCGTACATCTGTGGACGACGGGGGAGACGAGGACATGGCGGAGACCCGGCGACGGCTGCGGTCGAGCACGGTGGTGCTCGGCGGCATGGGAGTGCTCGCGGCGGCCCTGAGCGCGTGCGGTTCGGACCCCGACCGCCGCTGCGTGGACCGCGACAGCTACGACTACCTCAACGGCTACAAGGTCGTCGCCGACAAGAACTGCAAGCCGGGCTCGTCCGGCAGCTCCTCCGGCACGGGCCGCAAGACCTCGCGCGTCACGAACGCCGACTGGTACTACGACGCCGACGTCAGCAAGGGCTGGGCCGACTCCGGCACCTTCAGCCGGGACGAGGCCGTCGACCGCGGCGGCTTCGGCTGCTCGGGCTCCGGCAGCGGCGGCGGCTGAGCCGCGATGGAACGCCGCACCGTCGCCCCCCGCCCCGGCTGGCAGCAGACCGTCGAGGAACAGGGGCTCATCTACCCGCTCACCCGCTACCCCGACGGCTCCCTGCGCCCCTACTGGGACGAGAGCGCCTACTACGTCTTCCCTCTGGACGAGGTCGAGGCGCTGGAGGAGGTCGTCGAGGAGCTGCACCGCATGTGCCTGGCGGCGGCCGAGCACATCGTGACCGCCGGCCGCTTCACCGACCTCGGCATCACCGACCCGCGCGTCGTCCACGCGGTCACCGAGGCCTGGCGGCGGCGCGCCGAACTCCCCTCCGTCTACGCCCGCTTCGACCTGCGCTACGACGGAACGGGCCCGGCCAAGCTGCTGGAGTACAACGCCGACACCCCGACCTCCCTGGTCGAGGCGGCCTCCCCGCAGTGGTTCTGGATGGAGGAGCGCTTCCCCGGCGCCGACCAGTGGAACTCGCTGCACGAGCGTCTCGTCGACGCCTGGAAGAAGCAGGCCGCCCTCCTTCCGCCGGGCAGCCCCCTGTACTTCGCGCACTCCTCGGACGACGAGCTCGGCGAGGACCTGATGACGGTCGCCTACCTCAAGGAGACCGCCGAGCAGGCCGGCCTGGCCACCGACTGGATCTCGATGGAGGAGATCGGCTGGGACCGCCTGTCCGGCCGCTTCGTCGACAACAAGCTCCGCTTCATCCGCAGCATCTTCAAGCTCTACCCGTGGGAGTGGCTCACCACCGACCGCTTCGCCGGCCACGTCCTGGACACCCTCGACAACGGCGGCGGCACCGGAAGCACCCTGTGGATCGAGCCCGCCTGGAAGATGCTGCTCAGCAACAAGGCCCTCCTGGCGATCCTGTGGGAGCTGTACCCCGGCCACCCCAACCTCCTCCCGGCCCACCTGGACGGCCCGCGCGAGCTGGCCGGCACCACGGGCTGGGTCGCCAAGCCCCTCCTCGGCCGCGAGGGCGCCGGCGTCACGGTCCACGCCCCCGGCACCGACCCGGCACCCCGGGACGAACCCTGCTGCTACCAGGAACTGGCCCCCCTGCCCTCCTTCGACGGCAACCACGTCGTCCTGGGCGCCTGGGTCGTGGGGGACGAGGCGGCGGGCCTGGGCATCAGGGAGTCGTCGGGCCTGATCACGGACGAGTACGCCCGCTTCCTGCCCCACGTGATCCTCTAGGCGGACCCCGGGGCAGGCACCCCGAAGGGGCGCGGGGCCGTGACGTGTGCGGCTCCGCCGCGTGGACGCGACCGGTCACGGCGGGCGCCGCGCCCCGCGACGGACGGCGGCCACGCGGCCGCTCCCGCATCCCGGACGCCGAGGGCACCGGCAGAACACACCCGGTACCCTGGCCCCGGGCCGTGACTGGCGCGCAAGGATGGGATGAACCATCGGGAAGCGGTCCGAGCGACGAGTGCCGAGCGCCTGGGCCGACCTGAACGCTGATTCCCACGTCCGGAGGCCCCCGTGTCCGTAGACCTGACCCCCGAGTCCACCGCCTACCGCGCCGCCCTCGACGTCATCCGTGCGGTGGAGCCCCGCGTCGCCGACGCCATCGGCCAGGAGGTCGCCGACCAGCGCGAGATGCTCAAGCTGATCGCCTCCGAGAACTACGCGTCCCCGGCCACCCTGCTGACCATGGGCAACTGGTTCAGCGACAAGTACGCCGAGGGCACCGTCGGCCGCCGCTTCTACGCCGGCTGCCGCAACGTCGACACCGTCGAGTCCCTCGCCGCCGAGCACGCCCGCGAACTGTTCGGCGCCCGCCACGCCTACGTCCAGCCGCACTCCGGCATCGACGCCAACCTGGTCGCCTTCTGGGCCGTCCTCGCCGACCGCGTCGAGGTGCCCTTCCTGGAGAAGACCGGCGCCCGCCAGATCAACGACCTCTCCGAGGCCGACTGGGCCGAGCTGCGCCACGCCTTCGGCAACCAGCGCATGCTCGGCATGTCCCTCGACGCGGGTGGCCACCTCACCCACGGCTTCCGCCCGAACATCTCCGGCAAGATGTTCGACCAGCGTTCCTACGGCACCGACCCCGCGACCGGCCTGATCGACTACGAGGCCCTGCGCGCCCAGGCCCGCGAGTTCAAGCCGCTGATCATCGTCGCCGGCTACTCCGCCTACCCCCGCCTGGTGAACTTCCGGATCATGCGCGAGATCGCCGACGAGGTCGGCGCGACCCTCATGGTCGACATGGCGCACTTCGCCGGCCTGGTCGCGGGCAAGGTCCTCACCGGCGACTTCGACCCGGTCCCGCACGCCCAGATCGTCACCACGACGACCCACAAGTCGCTGCGCGGCCCGCGCGGCGGCATGGTGCTGTGCGACGACTCCCTCAAGGACCAGGTCGACCGCGGCTGCCCGATGGTCCTCGGCGGCCCGCTCCCGCACGTCATGGCCGCGAAGGCGGTCGCGCTGGCGGAGGCCCGGCAGGAGTCCTTCCGCGACTACGCCCAGCGCATCGTCGACAACTCCCGCGCGCTCGCCGAGGGCCTGGTGCGCCGCGGCGCCACCCTGGTCACGGGCGGCACGGACAACCACCTGAACCTGATCGACGTCGCCTCCTCCTACGGCCTCACCGGCCGCCAGGCCGAGCAGGCCCTGCTGGACTCCGGCATCGTCACCAACCGCAACGCCATCCCGGCCGACCCCAACGGCGCCTGGTACACCTCCGGCATCCGCATCGGCACCCCGGCGCTGACCACGCGTGGCCTCGGCACCGCCGAGATGGACGAGGTGGCGGGCCTCATCGACCGCGTCCTGACGGCCGCCGAGCCCGGCACCACCAAGTCGGGCGCCCCCTCCAAGGCGTCCCACGTCCTGGACGGGAAGATCGCCGACGAGATCTCCCGCCGCGCGACGGACCTGGTCGCCGGCTTCCCGCTGTACCCGGAGATCGACCTGGGCTGAGCGGCCGGCGGCGTTCAGAGGTCGATCAGCTCCTGACGCGGCTCGCCGCGCGGCGGTCCGGCACCGTGCCGGGCCGCCGCGCGGCGTACCAGCAGGGTCGCGGCGACCCCCGCCGCGAGCCCCGCGGCGCCCCACCGCACTCCGTCCCACGGTCCGCCGTCACCGCCGTCATCGGCGTCGGCGGGCTCCTCGCCGAGGAATCCCTCGGCGGCCAGCCGGTCGTACACCCGCCGCGGGGCCCGGCGCCAGCGGATGTCGTCGTCCGCGATGTCCGGCGCGGGGTCCGTACGCACCCACGGGGTGCCGTCCTCGGCCACCAGCAACTGGTCCTGGCGCAGCATCGCCACGTCACCGCCGGGCGCCCGCCGCGTCTGCGGCCAGCCCCCCACCCCCGTCACCCCCCACAGGACGGTGAGCCGCACGGGGGGCGCACCGCCCGCCGTCCAGGACCCGGGGACCCGCTCCGTGTCCGGGTGATCCTGCTCCAGCAGGTCCCGCAGCCGGTCGAAGTCGGGCTCCCCGGCGTGCCAGGACGCGGTACGCCCGGTGCCGGACCACACGACCACCGCCACGTCGGGCTGGTCGAGCGGCGCGCTCTTCGCCGCCGCGGCCCCCGGACCGCCCCCGAGCAGCACCGCCGCCGCCGCGGCCACCGCACACACCAGCCGTCGCATGACGCCCCCTCCCGCCCCGTCCTCCCTTGTTACACCACCGCGGCCGGCCGGGAACACCTCCGTACCGGACCAGTGCCCGACCGCCCGCCCCGGCCTGAGAGAATGGCTGGCATGGTGAATGACCGTCCCCGCGTGCTCTCCGGTATCCAGCCGACCTCCGGCTCGTTCCACCTCGGCAACTACCTCGGCGCCGTCCGCCAGTGGGTCGACATGCAGAACACCCACGACGCGTTCTACATGGTCGTCGACCTGCACGCGATCACGGTCCCGCAGGACCCGAAGGTGCTCCGGGAGAACACCCGGGTCGCCGCCGCCCAGCTCCTCGCGGCCGGCCTCGACCCGGAGCGCTGCACGCTGTTCGTGCAGAGCCACGTGCCCGAGCACGCCCAGCTCGGCTGGCTGATGAACTGCATCACGGGCTTCGGCGAGGCCTCCCGGATGACCCAGTTCAAGGACAAGTCCGCCAAGCAGGGCAGCGACCGCACCACTGTCGGCCTGTTCACGTACCCGATGCTGATGGTCGCCGACATCCTGCTCTACCAGGCCGACCAGGTCCCCGTCGGCGAGGACCAGCGCCAGCACCTCGAGCTGACCCGCGACCTCGCCGACCGGTTCAACCAGACCTACGGCGACACCTTCACCGTGCCGAGCGCGTACATCCTCAAGGAGACGGCGAAGATCTACGACCTCCAGGACCCGACCGCCAAGATGAGCAAGTCGGCGGCCACCCCGAAGGGCCTGATCAACCTGCTCGACGAGCCGAAGGTCACCGCGAAGAAGGTCAAGAGCGCGGTCACCGACACCGACACGGTGATCCGCTTCGACCGTGAGCTCAAGCCCGGCGTCAGCAACCTGCTGACGATCCACTCCACGCTCACCGGCACGTCGATCCCCGAGTTGGAGCAGCGGTACGAGGGCAAGGGCTACGGCGCGCTGAAGACGGACCTCGCCGAGATCATGGTCGAGTTCGTGTCGCCCTTCCGGGAGCGCACCCAGCAGTACCTGGACGACCCCGAGACCCTCGACGCGGTGCTGGCCAAGGGTGCGGAGAAGGCCCGTTCCGTGGCCGCGGAGACCCTCGCCCGCGCCTACGACGGCATGGGGTTCCTGCCCGCCAAGCACTGACCGGCGGTACCGCACCGAGCGCCCGGCACGCCGCCGTAGCGCTGCACATCACTCCGGTTGCGCCTGCCCGGGGCGGGGCCGTGGCCGTACAGTCGATAACCGGGTGGCCGCATCGGCGGCCACCGCCGCGCGCCGGTGGGCGGCGGCACCGACAGAACGACAGGGAGACGACGTGGGGACCGTAACGATCGGCGTGTCGATCGCGGTCCCGGAGCCTCACGGCAGCCGGCTTCAGCAGCTGCGCGCGGGCTTCGGCGACGCCGCGGCGCACGGCATCCCCACGCACGTCACGCTGCTGCCGCCGACCGAGATCGACGGCGCGGCGCTGCCCGCCGTCGAGTCGCACCTGGCGGAGGTGGCGGCCCGCGGCCGGCCCTTCCCGATGCGGCTGTCCGGCACCGGGACCTTCCGCCCGCTGTCGCCCGTGGTCTTCGTCCAGGTCGTCGAGGGCGCCGCGGCCTGCTCCTGGCTCCAGAAGCGGATCCGTGACTCCTCCGGGCCGGTCCCGCGCGAACTGCAGTTCCCGTACCACCCGCACGTCACCGTCGCGCACGGCATCGACGAGGCCGCGATGGACCGCGCCTACGAGGAGCTGGCCGACTACGAGGCCCAGTGGCCCTGCACCGGCTTCGCGCTCTACGAGCAGGGTTCCGACGGGGTGTGGCGCAAGCTGCGCGAGTTCCCCTTCGGCAGCGCGGTCGTCCCCCCGCAGGCGGGCCGCGTGGAGAGCGGCACCCTGCCGGCCCGCTAGCGCACGGCCACTACACCGGCAGCCGCCGGAACAGCGGTCGCGGCAGGTGCCGCAGCGCCGACATCACCACCCGCAGCGCGCCCGGCACCCACACCGTCTCCGAGCGGCGCCGCAGCCCCAGCTCGATGGCCGACGCGACCGCCTCGGGCGTCGTGGCGAGCGGCGCCTCCTCCATCCCGGCGGTCATCCGCGACCGCACGAAGCCGGGACGTACGACCATGACGTGCACGCCCGTGCCGTGCAGCGCGTCGCCGAGGCCCTGCGCGAAGGCGTCCAGGCCGGCCTTGCTGGAGCCGTAGATGAAGTTGGCCCGGCGGGCCCGCTCCCCGGCCACGGACGACAGCACCACCAGCGAGCCGTGCCCCTGCGCCTGCAGCGCGCGGGCGCTGACCAGGCCGGCCGAGACCGCGCCGGTGTAGTTCGTCTGCGCGACCCGCACGGCGTTCAGCGGCGCGCGCTCGTCGTGCGCCTGGTCGCCGAGGATGCCGAACGCGAGCAGCACCAGATCGATGTCGCCCTCGGCGAACACCTTGCCCAGCGCCTCCTCGTGGGACTCGGGATCCAGCGCGTCGAAGGCGACGGTGCGCACCTCGGCGCCCAGCCCGCGCAGCTGTCCGGCCGCCGCGTCCAGCGCGGGGGAGGGGCGGCCGGCCAGCCACACGGTGCGGGTGCGGCGGGCGACCAGCCGGCGCGCGGTGGCCAGCGCGATCTCGGACGTACCGCCGAGGACGAGAAGGGACTGGGGGAGGCCGAAGGCGTCCTTCACGACAGCTCCAGGAGGGGTCACAGGGCGAGGCGCCGGGACAGGTCGGACGTGAACACCCCGCGCGGGTCCAGCTCCGCGCGCAGCGCGCGGAAGTCGTCCAGGCGCGGGTACATCGCGGCGAGCAGCTCGGGCCGCAGCCGGGAGTCCTTGGCGAGGTAGACCCGGCCGCCGGCCGCGGCGACCTCCTCGTCGAGCTCGTCGAGGAAGGCGCCGAGCCCCGGCAGCCCGGCCGGGACGTCCAGCGCGAGGGTCCAGCCGGGCACCGGGAACGACAGCCAGCCCGGGTCGGCCTCGCCGAAGCGCTTGAGGACGGCCAGGAAGGAGGGGCAGCGGTGCGCGGAGATGCGCCGCACGATCCGGTGCAGGGTCTCCTCCCGGCCGTGACCGACGACGAACTGGTACTGCACGAAGCCGCCGCGGCCGTAGATCCGGTTCCAGTGGGGCACCCCGTCCAGCGGGTGGAAGAACGTGGAGATCCGCTGGAGCTGCCCGCGCCGCGCACGGGGGGCCTTGCGGTACCAGAACGCGTTGAACAGGCCCACGCTCGTCCGGCTGAGCAGTCCCTCCGGCAGGAAGGCGGGGGCCGCCGGCAGGCGGGAGGCGCGGAAGACCAGCGGTTCGCGCCGGGCACGGGCCGGCAGCGCGTCCAGCGGGGCGTGGTCACCGCGGGTCAGGACCGCGCGGCCGGTCGCCCTGCCGCGCGCCAGCAGGTCGATCCAGGCGACCGAGTAGCGGTAGCGGTGGTCGGTGGCCGTCAGGCGGGCCATGAGGTCGTCGAGGTCGGCGGCGCGCTCGGTGTCGACCGACATCAGCGCGGTCTCGACCGGCTGGAGCCGCACGGTCGCGGTGAGGATCACCCCGGTCAGGCCCATGCCGCCGGCGGTGGCGTCGAACAGCGGCGTGCCCCGCTCCACCGTGCGGACCCCGCCGTCGGCGGTGAGCAGTTCCAGGGACGGCACGTGCCGGGCGAAGGACCCGGACACGTGGTGGTTCTTGCCGTGGATGTCGGCGCCGATCGCCCCGCCGACCGTCACGTAGCGGGTGCCGGGCGTCACCGGCACGAACCAGCCGAGCGGCAGCAGGACCTCCATCAGCCGGTGCAGGGAGACGCCCGCGTCGCACAGCACGGTGCCGCCGTCGACGTCGACGGCGTGGATGCGGTCCAGGCCCGTCATGTCGAGCACGGCACCGCCCGCGTTCTGCGCCGCGTCGCCGTACGCCCGGCCCAGCCCCCGCGGGATGCCGCCGCGGGCCCCGCAGTCCCGGACCGCCGCCGCGGCCTCCTCGTACGTCCGCGGACGGACCAGACGGGCCGCGGTGGGCGCCGTGCGGCCCCAGCCGGTGACGGGAACGGTGTCGGCAGACATGCCGGCGACCGTATCCCCCCGGTGTGACCGATCAGTTCCGTAACATCCCGTCCCTCCCCGAAACGGGTGATTAATGGTATGTCGCTCGATCATGCCGGACTTACCGCGCCTCCGCGGTGAACAGTGAGTCCACATGGACGACCTCGACGACATGGACCACCGGATCGTGACGGCGCTCAGAGCCTGCGGCACGGACCCGCGCGTGGCCGGTGCCGCGCGCGCCCTGTCCTGGGCCGGGGAGCACGGAACGCTGTGGCTCGCGGCGGGCCTCGCCGCAGCCGCCGTGGACGGCCCGCGACGCGCGGTCTGGCTGCGCGGCACCGCGCTCACCGCGGGCGCGCACCTGGCCAGCATGGGGCTGAAACGGGTCGTGCGCCGTCCCCGCCCCGCGCACGTCCAGCCCCTGGTGCGCACCGCGGGCCGGCACTCCTTCCCCAGCTCCCACGCCACCTCCGCCGCGGCCGCCGCCGTCGTCTTCGGCGCGCTCGGCGTGCGCGCGGCCTGGCCGCTGGCCGCCGCGGTGTGCGTGTCCCGGCTGGTCGTCGGCGTCCACTACCCGTCCGACGTGGCGGCGGGGGCGGCCCTCGGCGCGCTCACGGCCCGGCTCGGCGCCGACTGGATGCGGGGAGGGACCCGGTGACCGACACGGCCGTCCTGCGGCAGCGCTCGTCCGAACAGCCCCCGCAGTCCGCCCCGCCCCGCAGCGGCGGCCTCGCGGGCGGCCTGCTCAGGACCGCGCGCCCCCGCCAGTGGATCAAGAACGTCCTGGTCGTCGCCGCCCCGGCCGCCGCCGGCGAGCTGTTCTCCCGGCACGCCCTGGCACAACTCGTCCTCGTCTTCCTCCTGTTCACGGCCTGCGCCGCCGCCGTCTACCTCGTCAACGACGCCCGCGACGCCGAGGCCGACCGCGCCCACCCGGTCAAGCGCCACCGCCCCGTCGCCGCCGGACAGGTCCCGGTGCCGGCCGCCTACGCCGCCGGGGGCGTCCTGGGCGTCCTCGCGCCCGCCCTCGCGGCCTGGCTGTGCCCCCCGCCCGTCGCCGCCCTGCTGGCCGCCTACCTCGTGATGCAACTGGCGTACTGCGTCAGCCTCAAGCACGTCCTGGTCGTCGACCTCGCCGTCGTCACCACCGGCTTCCTGATGCGGGCCGTGATCGGCGGGCTCGCGCTGGGCATCCCGCTGTCGCGCTGGTTCCTCATCACCACCGGCTTCGGCGCCCTGTTCATGGTCTCCGCCAAGCGCTACAGCGAAGCCGTGCAGATGGCGGACAAGGCGGGCGCCACCCGCGCGCTGCTCACCGAGTACACCACCGGCTACCTCCGCTTCGTCTGGCAGCTCGCGGCCGGCGTCGCCGTCCTCGGCTACTGCATGTGGGCCATGGAGGAGGGCGGCGTCCCGCACACCAGCGTGCTGCCCTGGCGGCAGCTGTCCATGGTCGCCTTCATCCTCGCCGTCCTGCGCTACGCCGTCTTCGCCGACCGCGGCACCGCCGGCGAACCCGAGGACGTCGTCCTGCGCGACCGGGCCCTCGCGCTGATCGGCGCGGTGTGGGTGGCGATGTACGGCCTGGCGGTGGCCAATTGGTAGCAGCCCGGCGCGAACTGGTGGGCTTCGCCTGTGCCGGGCTGCTCGCCTACGCCGTCGACCTCGGTCTCTTCACCGTGCTGCGCGGCCCCGCCGGACTCGGCCCGCTCACCGCCAAGTCCCTGTCCTTCGTCGCCGGCTGCTCCGTGGCCTACGCGGGCAACGCGCTGGGCACCTACCGGCACACCCGCCCCCGCGGCCTGCGCCCGTACGCCGTGTTCTTCGCGGTGAACGTCGCCGGCGCCGCCGTGCAGCTGCTGTGCCTGGCCGTCAGCCACTACGGCCTCGGCCTCACCTCGCAGCGCGCCGACACCGTCTCGGGGGCGGGAATCGGCATGGCGCTGGCCACCATCCTGCGTTTCTGGGGCACAAGGACACTGGTCTTCCGCTCCGGGAGGACGACCGGCCGCGGGCCGGGACCGTGGACCGGGACGACCGGGGGCAGAGTCGGATCATGGACTGGCTGAAGAGGCTCCCCGTGGTGGGGCCGTGGATCGCACGGCTGACGACCACGCACGCGTGGCGGTCGTACGAGCGGCTGGACCGGGTCACGTGGACACGGCTGGCCGCCGCGATGACGTTCACCAGTTTCGTCGCGCTCTTCCCGCTGCTCAGCCTCTCCGCCTCCGTCGCCGCCGCCCTGCTCAGCGAGGGCCGGCAGAAAGAACTCCAGGACAAGATCGCCGAGCAGGTGCCGGGCATCTCCGACCAGCTGGACATCCAGGGCCTGATCGACAACGCCGGCACCGTCGGCCTCATCTCCGGCCTCCTGCTGCTGTTCACCGGCATGAGCTGGGTCGACGCCACCCGGGGCTGTCTGCGCGCCGTGTGGGAGCTGCCGGACGAGGAGGAGAACCCGGTCCTGCGCCGGGGCAAGGACGCGGGCATCCTCGTCGGACTCGGCGGCGCGCTCCTGGCCACCGTCGCCATCTCCACCGTCGCCTCGGCGCTGGTCGGCTGGATCATCCGCCACCTCGGCATCGCCGAGGGCGGCTTCGGCGGCGTCCTGCTGCACATCGCCGCCTTCGCCGTCGCCGTCCTCGCCGACTTCCTGCTCCTGCTGTACGTGCTGACCCTGCTGCCCGGGGTCCATCCCGCCCGCCGCCGTCTGCTGGTCGCGGCGCTGATCGGCGCGGTCGGCTTCGAACTGCTCAAACTGCTGCTGAGCGGCTACATGCAGGGCGTCGCCGCGAAGAGCATGTACGGCGCCTTCGGCGTCCCCGTCGCCCTGCTGCTGTGGATCAACTTCACCTCGAAGCTGGTGCTGTTCTGCGCGGCCTGGACGGCCACGGGCAGCAAGGCCGAGGAACTCACGGACGGGACCGGCGGCGCACCAGCTCCGGCAGCGGCCAGCGACGGTTGACCAGGAACGCGCCGCCCGCGAGCAGCACCAGCACCCCGGCGGCGATGCCGGCCGCGACGCCGACACCGGTGGAGCCGTCCGCGGCCGGGGCGCCCGCCACCGGCTTCGTCCCCGCGGCGCCCTTCCCCTCACCGCCCCCGGCCTGACCCGAGGCGTCGGTCCCCGGGCTCGCCGGCACCGCGCTCCTCGGCGGCACCAGCTCGCCCACCGGCCTCACCTTGCCGGCCGCCTGGAACCCCCAGTCGAACAGCCGGGCGGTCTCCTTGTAGACCTCGTTGTGCTCGTTCTTCGCCGGGTTCATGACGGTGACGAGCAGCACCCTGCCGTTCCGCTCGGCGACACCGGTGAAGGTGGCGCCCGCGTTGGTGGTGTTGCCGTTCTTCACACCGGCGATGCCGGGGTAGACGTCTATGTCGGAGTCGCCCCGCAGCAGGCGGTTGGTGTTCTGGATCTCGAAGGACTCACGGGACGTCCTGCCCTTCTTGTCCTTGGTGGTCTCGCCCGGGAACTTCGCGCGGACCGTAGAGGCGTACTCGCGGAAGTCCTTCTTCTGCAGCCCCGAGCGGGCGAACAGCGTCAGGTCGTACGCGGAGGAGACCTGGCGCGGCGCGTCGTAGCCGTCGGGGCTGACCACGGTCGTGTCGAGGGCCTGCAGCTCCTCGGCGTGCTCGTTCATCTCCGCCACGGTCTTGTCGACCCCGCCGTTCATCGCCGACAGCACGTGCACCGCGTCGTTGCCGGACATCAGGAAGACGCCGCGCCACAGGTCCTCCACCGTGTACGTCTCCTCCTCCTTGACGCCGACCAGGCTGGACCCGGCGCCGACGCCCGCGAGGTCGGACACCGCCACCTTGTGCCGCGCGGTCTTCGGCCACTTCGGCAGCAGCGTGTCGGCGAACAGCATCTTCAGGGTGCTCGCCGGGGCCAGGCGCCAGTGCGCGTTGTGCGCGGCGAGCACCTCGCCGGACTCGGCGTCGGCCACGATCCAGGAGCGGGCGGTGAGGTCCTTGGGCAGGACGGGCGCCCCGCCCGCGAGATCGACCTGCGTCCCGGGCCGCCCGAGCCGCGTGCCGCCCACGGACGACATCGTCGCCGGGGGCGTGGCCGACGGGCTCGCCGAGGGACTGGCCGAGGGGCCCGGGGCCGCGAGAGCGGCGGGCGCGAGGAGGACGAGCGAGGTCAGGGCGGCGGCGGTGACCGGCAGGGGACGCCGGACGGTCTTCTTGGATGCGGGCACGAGCGAGAACGTACCGCCCGGCGGCGGAGTGCTCCCACCCCGCTCCCCACCCCGGACACGGAACCGGACGGGCGGCGGCGATACTGGATTCATGAAGCTCAGCCGCCCCGTCTCCTGGTTCCTGCTCGCCTTCGGGGTGTGGAGCTGGATCATCTGGATCACTTTCGTCAAAAACCTGGTCAAGGACGGCAGCGGGCTGGCCTTCGAGGACGGCGACCCCACGGCGTACTTCTGGGTGCACCTGCTGCTCGCCGTCGTCTCCTTCCTCTTGGGGACGGCCGTCGGGGTCATCGGGTTGCGCGGACTGCGCGCACTGCGCCGAACGTCATAACGTCACGCAGGTCACAACCTAGGGGGATCCGACGCCATGGTGGTCGTCTTCGCGCTCGTCGTACTGGCCGTGGTGGGCGTCCTGGTGACGGCCAACTGGTACGTGTGGCGGCGCCTGTTCCGCGACACGACCCGTGGGCCCGGCACCGCGCGCCGCGTCGGCGCCCTGGTGATCGCCGGGGGCTGGGCGCTGGCCGTCGGCGCGCTGGTCGCCGAGCGCACGGGCGCCCCCTTCCGGCTCCAGCGCGTCCTGGCCTGGCCGGGCTTCCTGTGGCTGGCGCTCTCGGTCTACCTGCTGCTGGCGGTGCTGGCGGGCGAGGCCGTACGGCCGCTGCTGCGCCGGTTCCTGGAGCGGCGGGCGGCCGCGCGGCCGGCGGAGCCGGAAGAGCCGCGCGTCCCGGCCGAGGAGCCCGAGCGCACGACGGCGGGGACCGCGACCCAGGGCACGCCCCCCGCCCCTCCCGAGCCCTCCGCCGCGTCCGGCGCCACGCCCCCGAGCCCCCTCGCCGTCCCCTCGCGCCGCCTGTTCGTCTCCCGCGTCGTCGCCGGCGCCGCGGCCGCGGCGGCCGTCGGGACGGTCGGGTACGGCACGTACGGCGTGCTGCGCGGCCCGAAGGTGAAGCGGGTCACCGTGCCGCTGGCCAAGCTGCCGCGCGCCGCCCACGGCTTCCGCATAGCCGTGGTCAGCGACATCCACCTCGGCCCGGTGCTCGGCCGGGGCTTCGCGCAGACGGTCGTCGACACGGTCAACTCCACGCAGCCCGACCTCATCGCCGTCGTCGGCGACCTGGTGGACGGCAGCGTGAAGGACCTCGGCCCGGCGGCGGCCCCGCTCGCGCAGCTGCGGGCCCGGCACGGCGCGTACTTCGTCACCGGCAACCACGAGTACTTCTCCGGCGCCGAGCAGTGGGTCGCCGAGGTACGGCGGCTCGGCCTGCTCCCGCTGGAGAACGCCCGCACCGAGCTGCCCCACTTCGACCTGGCCGGCGTCAACGACGTGGCGGGCGAGGACGAGGGCCAGGGCCCCGACTACGCCCGTGCCCTCGGCGACCGGGACCGCTCCCGCGCCTGCGTGCTGCTCGCCCACCAGCCGGTGCAGATCCACGACGCCGTCGACCACGGCGTCGACCTCCAGCTCTCCGGCCACACCCACGGCGGCCAGCTCTGGCCCGGCAACCTGATCGCGGGTGCCGCCAACCCGACGCTGGCGGGCCTGGAGCGCTACGGCGACACCCAGCTGTACGTCAGCCGGGGCGCGGGCGCCTGGGGTCCGCCCACCCGGGTGGGGGCGCCGTCGGACATCACGGTGATCGAGCTGGCGTCCCGTCAGGCCTGACCGGCGGTCCTCCCGGCCGCCGGGTCGGGCAGCGCCCGGGTCATCCCCGGCAGGAAGTCCGTGAACAGCTCGTGCACCTCGCGCACCAGCGGGCGCAGCACCCGGAACCGGGCCAGCGCGACACCCCGGGCGGTGAGCCGGGCGCCGCGCTCGGCGAGCCGGTAGCTGCGCTCGCGGCCCGGGGTGCGGTCGAACACCCAGTACAGGACCAGCCCCATCTGGGAGAGCCACATCAGCTCGGGGAGGATGTCCCGCAGTTCCTCGGGCACCTTGGTCTTCGCGCCGGCCAGCACCGCGCGGTGGACGCTGACGGCCTCCACGCGCGCGTGCTCCGACTCCGGGGAGAAGGGGCTGAGCGGGCTGTCCGGGTCGGCGGCGTTCTTGAAGAACTGCACCGCGAACTCGTGGTACGGCGTCGCGATGTCCAGCCACACCTTCAGCACGCCCGCGAGCCGCGCTTCCAGGTCGGTCTCCCGCGCCAGGACCTCGCGGACCGCCGCCTGGTGCTCGGCGGCGATCCGGTCGTAGAAGCCCTGGATCAGGTGCTCCTTGCCGGCGAAGTAGTAGTAGGCGTTGCCGACGGAGACGCCGGCCTCCTGGGCGATGGCCCGCATGGTCGTCCGGTCGTAACCGCGTTCCTGGAACAGCCGCATGGCCGTCTCCAGGATCAGCGCGCGGGTCTGCTCGGACTTGCTGAGGGGGGCACCGTCGTCGGGGCCGTCGTTCTTCGCAGGCACAGGACGAGAGCCTAACGAGTGGCGCAGGCGCCGTCGTCGCAGCCCGGCCCGGTGTACAGCCAGCCGAGCCCCGGCTCGTAGACCCAGCCGTCCGCGCGGCGGTACCCGTTGCCGCCCCACCGCTGCTGTCCGGCCCGCCACCTGGCGGCGGCCAGGACGGCGCCCCGGGCCAGCCGGGCCCCGGCGGGCGTGCTGAGCCGGTGGGCGAGCCTGCGGTACTTGCGCAGCGCCCACAGGACGACGATCCAGGCGGCGGCGCCCCGGTAGACCTGTCCGGCGTCGCCGACGGCGGTGACCTCGTCGAGGGAGGCGCCGTGGTCGAGCCCGGGGAAGCGCAGCCGGGCCTCGTCCGACCCCGCCGGGAGCAGTTCCAGCGGCACCAGCCGGGGCTGCCGCAGCAGCCAGTCCCGCACGTGGGTGCACAGGGAGCACTCGGCGTCGTAGAGGACGGTGAGCCGGCGCACGGGGGCGCCGGCCGCCCCGGGAGCGGGAGCCATCGGCTCAGGCCCCGGCCGTCGGGGCCACCCAGCCCTGCGGCGGGACCGGCGGCACCTGCTCCCGCTCCATCATGCCGCGCCGCCGGATCCTGTTGAGCACGTACACGTTGCCGAGGTGCATCACGCCGAGCACCAGCAGCACCACGCCCAGCTTGGTCGACAGCGCCTCGAAGACGCCGCGGGTGTCGGTGATCGTCTCGTCGCCGCTCAGGTACAGGGCGACGAAGCCGAGGTTGACGAGGTAGAAGCCGACCACCAGGAGGTGGTTGACGGCGTCGGCGAGCTTCTCGTTGCCGTGCAGGACGTCGGCGAGGAAGACCCGGCCGTTGCGGCTGAGCGTGCGGGCCACCCAGACGGTCAGACCGATGCTGACGACCAGGTAGATGACGTAGGCGATGACGGTGCGGTCCATGCCCCACCCCTTCTTGAACGCGTTCAAAACGCTGACGGGAGTGACTGTAGACCTGCTTTTGAACGTGTTCAACTCAAGGGCGGAGTGGCCCGCGTCACGCGACCGGCGGCTACGGGCGCCGGCCCAGCTCGGGCCGCTTGGAGTAGTCCGTGAGGCCGATGACGTTGCCCCAGGGGTCGGCGAACTCGACGGTCCAGCCGGTGGCGACGGGGAACGGCTCGTCGAGCGGCGTGATGCCCGCCTCGCCCAGCGCCCGGGCCGCCGTGCGGGCGTCGGGAACCTCCAGCCACACCCGCGCGGAGGGCCACGGCGGCGGGCGCCGCCCGAACTCCTCCTCGGCCCGCAGCAGGACGCCCGGCGTCTCTCCGCCGACCTTCAGCAGCGCGATCCCGGCCTCGTCGAGCCGGAAGGCCACCGGGAAGCCGGCCCGCTCGTAGAACCCGACGGCCTCGCCGAGGTCACCGACGGGCAGCAGCACGTTGTCGAACCCGAGCAGTTCGTACGACTCGTCATCTGACATGGAGTCAGGCTAGGACGGTCATCGCCCGGAGCGGCTGATTGTCAGCCCTCGTCGGGCGCGCTCTTCGGCCGTCCGGCGGCAAGGATCCCGGCGACGTCCAGGGTGACCTCGGCACCGAGGGAGTCGGGCAGGGTGACGGTCTCACCGGGGGAGTGGACGCGGTGGGTGGAGTAATCGGCACAGTCGGGGTCGGTCAGGACGTGGAGGCGCTGGTGCTTGCGGTCGACGATCACGTACACGGGGACCATGGCGGCGGCGTAGGCGGTGACCTTGGCCTTCAGGTCGTTCTTCCAGTTGCTGGAGGTGACCTCCAGGACGAGGCGGAAGCAGACCGGGTCGTAGCAGTTGTTCTCGACGAGGTGGTCGTCGACGTCGGCGTCCACGATCGCCAGGTCCGGAATCGCGTAGTCCTCGGCGTCGGTGGGCAGCCAGAGACCGATGCCCTGGTGTACTTCGGTTTCGCCGTCATCAAGGCCTGCCGCGATGAACGGGCGCATGAGTTTGGTGAGGGCCCGCGAGTGCGGAACGTCCGGTGGCGGGGTCACGAGGAGCTGGCCTCCGATGATCTCGACGCGGTAGCCCGGGAGCCGGTCCATGAGGCGGTTCGCCTCCGCGATCAGCGGAAGTTCGCCGTGGGGCAGCTCGACGGATGCTGCGGACATCGCGTGCCTCCTAGGGGCTGGTGTCGAGAGCATCATCGTAGGCCGGACCGGGCCCGCGGGGCCCTTCATCGCCCCTTCACCCCATCGTGTGGCATATGCCAGAGGGCCCCGCTTCCAGGGGAAACGGGGCCCTCACGGACGTGAGGCGGCGTCAGCCGGCGGACGTCAGAAGCGGCGCGTGATCAGCGCCCGCTTCACCTCCGCGATCGCCTTGGTGACCTCGATGCCGCGCGGGCAGGCGTCCGTGCAGTTGAAGGTCGTGCGGCAGCGCCAGACGCCGTCGCGGTCGTTGAGGATCTCCAGCCGCTGCTCCCCGGCCTCGTCGCGCGAGTCGAAGATGAAGCGGTGGGCGTTCACGATCGCGGCCGGGCCGAAGTACTGCCCGTCGTTCCAGAACACCGGGCACGAGGACGTGCAGGCGGCGCACAGGATGCACTTCGTGGTGTCGTCGAAGCGCTCGCGGTCCTCGGCGGACTGCAGACGCTCGCGCGTCGGCTCGTTGGTGTCCTTCGTGATCAGGAAGGGCATCACGTCCCGGTACGCCTGGAAGAACGGCTCCATGTCGACCACGAGGTCCTTCAGGACCGTCAGGCCCTTGATGGGCTCGACCGTGATCGGCTTCTCGGGGTTGATGTCCTTGATCAGCGTCTTGCAGGCCAGCCGGTTCTTGCCGTTGATCCGCATGGCGTCGGACCCGCAGATGCCGTGGGCGCAGGAACGGCGGAAGGTCAGCGTGCCGTCCAGGTCCCACTTGATCTTGTGAAGGGCGTCGAGGACGCGCTCCTTCGGGTCGATCTCCAGCTGGAAGTCCTGCCAGGTCGCCTCCGCCGAGACCTCCGGGTTGAACCGGCGGACCCGCACGGTGACGGTGATGTAGGGGGAGTCGGCGAAACCGGGCTCGGGGGCCTTGTCGCTCTTCTCCATGACAGGGGTAGCCATCAGTACTTACGCTCCATCGGCTGGTAGCGGGTCTGGACGACCGGCTTGTAGTCCAGACGGATGGACTCGGTGCCGTCGTCGCCCACCTCGCGGTACGCCATGGTGTGGCGCATGAAGTTGACGTCGTCGCGGTTGGGGTAGTCCTCGCGGTAGTGACCGCCGCGGGACTCCTTGCGGGCGAGCGCGGAGACCGCCATGACCTCGGCCAGGTCGAGCAGGTTGCCCAGCTCGACGGCCTCCAGCAGGTCGGTGTTGAACCGGCGGCCCTTGTCCTGGATGGCCACGTTCTTGTACCGCTCGCGCAGCTCGCCGATCTTCTCGACGGCCGTCTTGATCGTCTGCTCGGTGCGGAACACCATGACGTTGGCGTCCATGGTCTCCTGCAGCTCGCGGCGCAGCGTCGACACCCGCTCGGAGCCGGTGGAGGTGCGCAGCCGCTCGATCTGCTCGACGACCAGGGACTCCGGGTTCTCCGGCAGCTCGACGAAGTCCGCCTTCTGCGCGTACTCCGCGGCGGCGATGCCGGCCCGCTTGCCGAAGACGTTGATGTCCAGCAGCGAGTTGGTGCCCAGGCGGTTGGCGCCGTGCACGGACACGCAGGCGACCTCGCCGGCCGCGTACAGGCCCGGCACGACGGTGGTGTTGTCCGCGAGGACCTCACCCTGGACGTTGGTCGGGATGCCGCCCATGGCGTAGTGCGCGGTGGGCTGGATCGGGATCGGGTCCGTGTAGGGCTCGATGCCGAGGTAGGTCCGCGCGAACTCCGTGATGTCGGGCAGCTTGGCGTCCAGCTGCTCCGGCGGGAGGTGGGTGAGGTCCAGGTAGACGTGGTCGCCCTCGGGACCGCAGCCGCGGCCCTCGCGGATCTCCGTGTAGATGGAGCGCGAGACGACGTCACGGGACGCGAGGTCCTTCATGACCGGCGCGTACTTCTCCATGAAGCGCTCGCCGTCCTTGTTGCGGAGGATGCCGCCCTCACCGCGGGCGCCCTCCGTCAGCAGGATGCCCATGCGCCAGATGCCGGTCGGGTGGAACTGGAAGAACTCCATGTCCTCCAGCGGCAGCCCGCGCCGGTACACGGCGGCCTGGCCGTCACCGGTCAGCGTGTGCGCGTTCGACGTCACCTTGAAGAACTTGCCGGTGCCGCCGGAGGCGTAGATCACGGCCTTCGCCTGGAAGATGTGGATCTCGCCGGTCGCCAGCTCGTACGCCACCACGCCGGCCGACTTCTTGACGCCGTCGACCTCGGTGATGAGCTGGTCCAGGACGTAGAACTCGTTGAAGAACTCCACGCCCTCCTTGACGCAGTTCTGGTACAGCGTCTGGAGGATCATGTGGCCGGTGCGGTCGGCCGCGTAGCAGGAGCGGCGGACCGGGGCCTCGCCGTGGTTGCGGGAGTGACCGCCGAAGCGGCGCTGGTCGATGGTGCCGTTCGGCGTCCGGTTGAACGGCAGGCCCATCTTCTCCAGGTCGAGGACCGAGTCGATGGCCTCCTTCGCCAGGATCTCGGCGGCGTCCTGGTCGACCAGGTAGTCACCGCCCTTGACCGTGTCGAAGGTGTGCCACTCCCAGTTGTCCTCCTCTACGTTGGCCAGCGCGGCGGCCATGCCGCCCTGCGCGGCGCCCGTGTGGGAGCGGGTGGGGTAGAGCTTCGTCAGGACGGCGGTGCGGCTGCGCTTGGTCGACTCGATGGCCGCGCGCATGCCGGCGCCACCGGCGCCGACGATGACGGTGTCGTACTTGTGGATCTTCATGATTCTCGCAGCCCCGTGCCTAGCGGATGTTCGGGTCGAAGGTGAAGATCACCAGCGTGCCCAGCAGGATGGTGAACACCGTGGCGGTGTAGAGCAGGCCCTTGAGCCACAGCCGGGTGTTCGCGCGCTCCGCGTAGTCGTTGATGACCGTGCGCAGGCCGTTGCAGCCGTGCAGCATCGCGAGCCAGAGCATCAGCAGGTCCCAGACCTGCCAGAACGGCGAGGCCCAGCGGCCGGCCACGAAGGCGAAGCCGATCTTCGAGACGCCGCCGTCCAGCACGAGCTGGATGAGCAGGTGCCCGAGGACCAGGACGACCAGCACCACGCCGGACAGGCGCATGAACAGCCAGCCGTACAGCTCGAAGTTGCCGCGCGTGGACTTCGGGGTCTTCTTGGTCCGGACGCGGGGGGCTTCGATCAGCGGTGCCGGGTTGTCGACCGTGTAGACGGAGGCGCCCTCGACGGGGCCGATCCCGGAAGCGGTGGATTCAGAGGTGGACATGCGCGTCAGCTCCCGAACAGTTCACGAGCGGCGTGGCCGAGGACGGGGTAGATCGCCCCGAGCATCAGCACGACCCAGACGGCGACGACGGTCCAGAGCATCTGCTTCTGGTAGCGGGCGCCCTTGATCCAGAAGTCGACGGCGATGACACGCAGACCGTTGAGCGCGTGGAACAGGATGGCGGCGACGAGGCCGTACTCCAGCAGCGCGACGATCGGGTTCTTGTACGTGGCCACGACGTTGTCGTAGGCCTCGGGGGACACGCGGACGAGCGCGGTGTCCAGCACGTGGACGAACAGGAAGAAGAAGATGAGGACGCCGGTGACTCGGTGAGCCACCCAGGACCACATTCCTTCCCGGCCGCGGTACAGCGTTCCAGCCGGCACGGAAATTTCCTCCGGGAGCGGGGATTGGGGCCGCGCCGGCTTTCCTTGTCGGTCGGGCCCGGCCGGGTACGGTCCACCGGCCCCCAGCATGGTAGCGACGTGTGCCTGTGGTGCTTACGGGGGGCCTGCCTATGTGATCAAAGTTGCACTCAAAGGAGCAGTCGGCCGACTGCGGACGGCTACCGGAGTGACATGGTTTGCCCGGTTCGCCGGGTGCGGGGCGCCCGCTGTCGCCCGCGACCGTGCGGCGCGGCCGCCGTCCTCACGGCCCCGTGCCCCCGAAGACGCCGGTCAGCCGCGTCCTCGCCAGGCGCCGGAGCTCTTCGGCCGCCACCAGCCGTTCCTCGTCCGGATCGTTCGTCAATCGTGACCGGATGGCCGCCAGCACGTGGTCCAGCGCCTCGTTCGGCGGCATGCCGTCCAGGCAGATGGCGAACGCGTGTCCGAAGCGGCTCTCGTAGGCCGCCGTCGCCGCGCTCAGGGCCGTGTGGGCCACCGCGTACGTGTCCTCCGGCAGGGCGGGCAGGGCCTCCGCCGCCAGCGCCTCCGCCAGGTCCCGCGGGGTCAGGTCGTACGCCGCCTCGTCGGCCGCCGCCCATAGTGCCGGCAGGTCCGGGTAGGGGCGGTGGGAGGCGAGGAGCCGGGCCCAGCGGCGGCTGTTCAGGCAGGTGAGCAGGGTCCGGGCGGCTTCGTCGGCGGGGGCGGCGTTGAAGAGCTCCAGCGGGGAGCCGGCGGCCGGCGCGACGCGGGTTTGCGTCGGCACCGGTATGGCGACTCGTCCGGGGAGGTCTGGGAGACGGTGCACAGGCAGCGTGGGTCCTTGTGGGCGTCACGTGTGTGTCGGCAGGGGATTGTGCGAGAGATGTGGCGACACGTTATCGAGCGAGGGCACCGCGTGTCCGTACGCTGCCCGAATTTCACCCGAACGGGAGAGTTTCGGAACATGTGGTGGACGCGTTGTGAAGCCCGCGGACTTAGGTTGGCGATGTGAGCCAGCACGGACGCCGGACACCGGCACGCAAGGTGAGGCAGCGAGCGGTGATCGCCGGCGCGGCGGTCGCGGCGCTCGGCGTGGGAGCCGGCCTGTGGGCCGCCGACGGCGGCGGAACCGGCGGGCCCGCCGGTTCCGCGGCGCGGCCCTCGGACGAGGCGGCCGCCCCCTCCGCCCCGCCCAGCCCCAGCCGCTCCTACGCCCTGTCCCGGGCGCCGCGGACCATACCGGCCGTACGGCAGCACACCCCGGCCCGCGGCCCCGGCTGGCGGCCCGCCCCCGGCCACCGGGTCGTCGTCGCCGACGCGTCCCTCGCCGACGAGGGGCGTCTGGTGGCCGGCGAGCTGGGGATGGCGTACGCCGGCGAGAAGGACGACGCGCGCGCCGGGGACCTGCGGCTGGAGGTCGGAACCGACAAGGGCGCGAACCCCGAGTCGTACACCATGACCGTGCGCGACGGCCGCGTCACCGTCAGCGGGCCGGCCGAGGCGGGCGTCTTCTACGGCACCCGCACCCTGAAGCAGGCGGTGGACGGCGGCGGCACCGCGCCGGAGGGGGTGGTGGAGGACGAGCCGGCCAAGCCCAAGCGGGGCTTCATGCTCGACATCGCCCGCAAGCACTACGACGCCGACTGGATCAAGGACCGGGTCCGCGAGCTGGGCGACCTGAAGTACAACGAGCTGGGGCTGCACTTCTCCGACGACCAGGCCTTCCGCATCGAGTCCGACTCGCACCCGGAGATCGTCTCCCAGGACCACCTGACCAAGGCCGAGGTCAAGGAGATCACCGACCTCGCCGCCTCCCGGCACATCACCGTCGTCCCCGAGATCGACTCGCCGGGACACCTCGGCGCGGTGATCGCCGCCCACCCCGACCTCCAGCTGCGCAACGCCCGGGGCACGGCCACGCGCGGCGCCATCGACATCTCCAAGCCCCAGGCCGCCGAGATCGTCGACGACCTGCTGGACGAGTACGCCGAGCTCTTCCCCGGCTCCCAGTTCCACCTGGGCGCCGACGAGTACCAGGCGCTCGTCGTGCCGGACCCCGAGGCGTCCTACCCGACGCTGGCCGCCGCCGCCCGCGACGCCTACGGTCCCGGCGGCACCGTCGCCGACCTCACCACCGGCTGGCTCAACGGCCGTGCCAAGACCGTCCTGGCCCACGACCGCACCCCGCGCGCCTGGAACGACGGCTTCTTCAAGGACACCTCCGTCGAGCCCCTGAAGGACATCAAGGTCGCCTACTGGACCGGCAAGGAGATCGGCGCCCGGAAGCCCGCGGAGTACCTGAGCGCGGGGCGCGAGGTCCTCAACTACAACGACGAGTTCCTCTACTACGTGCTCGGGGAGCCGCAGACCTTCGTCTACCCGACCGGCGAGCGCATCTACGAGCAGTGGACCCCGCGCGTCCTGCGGGGCACCACGGCCGTCGACGCGAAGTACGACGACCAGATCCTCGGCGGCAGCTTCGCGGTCTGGGGCGACATCCCGAACGCCCAGACCCAGGCCCAGGTCGCCGCCGGCATCCGGCTGCCGCTGGCGGCGACGGTCCAGAAGCTGTGGGACCCGGACGAGCCCGAGCTGTCCTGGGCCGACTTCAAGACGCTGGCCGACCGGCTCGACTGACCGGGGCGCGGACCGGCCGCGCCGTGTTGCCCGATACGGCTGCGAACTCCCGTGCGGCTGTGGTGATGTGTGGACGAGCCGAACCGACACGCCGGGGGGAGCCGGGACATGGGCTACTGGGGATATTTCGTCGTGGGCCGCGCCGAGCGGCCGCTCGCGGAACTGGACGCGCTGGCGGGCGCCGCGGACATGGACCTGCGGGTGTCCGCGCCGGACGGCTGGCAGATGTGGGAGTACCCGGGCGGCGAGGGCGACGTCGGGAACATGAACGACCTGGCCGCGCAGACCGGCGCGCCCGCGCTGTTCGGGTACGTCATGGACAGCGCCTGCGTGGTCGTGGAGGCGGCGGCCCCCGGGAGCGGGGCGTGGACGACCTGTCTGGTGCGGGCCGCGATGGCCAAGTACCTCGGCGCCGAGAACGAGGGACTCACGCTGGAGGACTACTTCCTCGAGCCCCGCGACGCCGCCGAGCGCGCCGTCGCCTGGGCCGCCGAGGCCGGGCGCACCGCGGACGCCGGGGAGCTGGCCGACGTGCTGGCGGCAGAGCCGGGGGACGACGCGGGCCCCGGCCCGGGCGCCGCGACCGGGGCGGCCCCGACGGCCGAGGACCTCTTCTTCCGCTTCCTCGACCGGCTGGGCGTGGTGCCGCTGTGACACTCGCGGGCCGTCGCGCGCAGGAGGGGGAAGTGCGGGTTCCGCGGCGGGACGCGGGCCGGAGCGGCAGGGACGAGGGAAGCGCCGGATGAGTCCGGTGGAACTGATCGCGCAGGCCGACGCACGCGGGCTCGCCTGTCTGGACCGCTGCCTGCCCCTGCTGGACGGCGACGACGACGTGCTGCGGCCCTTGTGGGCGACCCTCGCCGACGCGGACGTGACCGGGAACGGGCCCGCCTGGGCGCCGGCGTGGGAACGGGTGCGCGGCGACCTCGCCGGGCCCGACGCGGCCGGCGAGGACGAGGCCGTCCCGCCGCCCCGGCCGGGGGCTCGGCCGCCGAGGTGCGGGCCTGGGCCGACGCCTGCTCCGTGGCCTCGCTGCGGATCCACCGGCTCCTCGACCCCGCTCCGGTGGCCGCCGGTGGCGCCGGCACCGGCCGCGAGGAGCCCGCGCGGGGAACGTCACCGCTGGTCGCCCCCGAACTGCGCCGCCAGGTCACCGTCCTGGAACTGCCCGCCGGCCACGGCCCGGCGGGGCTGCGCGGCGCCCTGGACGTGTCCGTCGAGGGGCGCCGGGTGCTGCGGGCGGTGGTGTCCCGCAGGGCGCGCGGGCGGGGCTGACCGGGCGGGGCTGACCGGGCGGGGCTGACGCCCGCCGGTCCGCGGCCGTCCCGGGGGGACGGCGCGGTGGTGGGGCGGACGCGGGGAGGCGGGACGGGCGGGCCCACGGGCCGTTCGCTGTGACACTTCCGCGCGGCCCGGCGCTGATGACCGTGGAGGCGGGCCCGAGGGGCGCGCCGGGAATCCGGTACGGACGAGGACGCTTCTTGGGCCAGGGAGGGGAACCCCGCCGCGTACAGGCGTACGACGGGGAACTGGGCGAGGCCGTCGCGCTGGCCCAGGAGGGCGACGAGGCCGCCTTCGCGGCCGCCTACCGGCTCGTGCAGCCCGGTCTGCTCGGCTACCTGCGCGGGCTGGTCGGGGACGACGCCGAGGACGTGGCGTCCGACGCCTGGTTGGAGATCGCCCGCGACCTCGGGCGCTTCCGGGGCGACGGGGCCGGTTTCCGGGGCTGGACGGCGACCATCGCCCGGCACCGGGCACTGGACCACCTGCGCCGCCAGAAGGTGCGGCCCCGGGCGTCCGCGCTGGAACAGGACGTGCTGGACCTGCCCGGCCCGCACTCCACCCACGACCAGGCGCTGGAGACGCTGTCCACCCGGACCGCCCTGGAACTGGTGCGCGGGCTGCCGCGCGACCAGGCGGAGGCCGTGCTGCTGCGCGTCGTCGTGGGTCTCGACGGCCCCGCCGCCGCGCGCGTCCTCGGCAAGCGGCCGGGCGCGGTGCGCACGGCGACGTACCGGGGGCTGAAGCGGCTGGCCCGGCAGCTGGGCACCGGCGGTGTGACGGACGAGGGGCCCAGGACGCTGGGGGAGTCGACATGACGGGCGCCGACGGCGGCGGCCCGGCGGACCGAGCGGGAACGGAAGCGGACATGGGTGCACAGCGGAGCGCCGGCAGCCTCCACGGCCGCCGGTCTGCCCGTCCCGACGCGGGGGACGACGCCCGGGACGCCCCCGGTGCCACGCGGGCCGCGGTACTGCTCGCCGCCGCCCTGCGCGGTGACCGCGTCGGGGGCGAGGGGGAACGGCGGGCGGTGGACGCCTTCCGGGACGCCCGGGACGCGGGGGCGCACCAGGCGGCGCGCACCGCGCGCGTCCGCCGACGGGACGACTGGCGGCCCCGGGAACGGCGTCGCGCGCGGCGCTCCCTGAGGACCACCCTCTCCGTCGTGCTGGCGAGCCTCACGCTCGGCGGTGTCGCGTACGCGGCGATCGGCGCGGGCGACACGGGCGGTCCCCCGGCCACGGGCACACCCCCCGCCGGAGACCGCGGGCCGGCGCCCATCGCCCCCACCGGCACGGGCGGTGACGGCCGTCCCGCCGGGCCGGGGCCTTCCGCCGTACCCTCCGCCATGCCCTCCGGCGCCACCGCCGCGCCCGGCGGCCCGGCCGCCGACCGGGACTCCGCCGCCCGCTGCCGCGCGCCGGACGCCGGGGACCGGCAGCGGCCCGTCGCGGTGGCGGGCGGCGAGCAGCACGTCGCGGAGGACTGCGCCCGGCGGCACGCGCGGCGGACGGAACCCTCCACCGCGGACGACGGGAGCACCGGGCCTGCCGGGAACACCGGCTCCGCCGGGGGCCGGCCGGGCGGACCGGCCGGGGCGAGCGGTGACCTCGGAACGGACACCGGGCCGGGCGGCGGCAGCGGCACGGACGGCGGAAACGGCGACGGGAACGGCAACGGGAACGGCGACGGGAACGGCAACGGGAACGGCGACGAGAGCGGGAACGCCGGCAACGGGAAGAAGGCGGACCAGGGCCGCGGCAAGGGCGGGTAGACCCGCGACGGAGGCGTGGCGGCCCCGGCCGAGGCAACGGCCGAGGCCGCCACCCCCCACAGGAGAGGCCCCGGCCGTCGCGCGGCACGGGCCGCGCGGCGGCCCGTACTCCCTACAGCGTCGCCGACGCGTTTTCTGTCACACCTCACCGAGTCACGGCTTAGTTGCATCTTGTACGGCAATGCGATGAGGACATGGACGAGCGGCGGTTTCAAGACGTAACGTGCCTTTCGCGCCGACCAGCGGGGGGATCTTCCTCCCGCGTCGCACCAGCGGTGGACCACCGCAACCACTCAACGCGGAACCACGACGGCGAGCACCCGGTCCGCGAGAGCGGTACCGGCTCAGGCGCAGAGAGAGGCGCGTTCGGTGCTGGGGGACGACGCGGAGCTGACCGCCGCGGTGCGTGCGGCACAGGACGGGGACGAGACCGCGTTCCGGACCGTGTACCGCGCGGTGCACCCGCGGCTGCTCGCGTACGTGCGGACGCTGGTCGGTGATCCGGACGCCGAGGACGTGGCATCCGAGGCGTGGCTCCAGATCGCCCGTGACCTGGAGCGTTTCGACGGTGACGCGGACCGGTTCCGCGGCTGGGCCGTCCGTATCGCCCGCAACCGCGCGCTGGACCACATCCGCCTGCGCGGACGCCGGCCCGCGATCGGCGGCGACGAGACCGAGCTGACCGGCCGGCCCGCCGAGTCCGACACCGCCGGCGAGGCCATCGAGGCCCTGGCCACCGACAGCACCCTCTCCCTCATCGCCCGGCTGCCCCGGGACCAGGCCGAGGCGGTCGTCCTGCGGGTGGTCGTCGGCCTCGACGCCAAGAGCGCGGCCCGGACGCTGGGCAAGCGCCCCGGCGCCGTCCGTACGGCGGCGCACCGTGGTCTGAAGCGCCTGGCCGAACTTCTCGGCGGCGATCCGGAATCCACCGGGGCGCTCGACGTCGTGCCGCCCCAGCGAGAACCGCGCGGCGGTACGGTGACGTCCGCGACGGTGACGCATACGCGTGCGCGGACGCAGAAGGACATGTGATGGCGGACGAGCAGGACGGGTGGCTGGACCGCGAAACGGCGGAGATCCTGCTGCGCGGAGAGTCACTGAAGGCTGTCGACCCCGCGGTCCGGGAGCGGGCCGAACGGCTCGCCGGGGCCCTGGACGCCCTCGCGGCGTACCCCGCCCCGACCAGCGGCGAACTGCCCGGCGAGGCCGCCGCGCTGGCCGCCTTCCGCAAGGCGCGCGCCGATCGCGCCGGGGAGCGGGCCGACGTGCCGGGCGCCCTCGGCCACGGCACCGCGGCGCGGTCCTTTGACGCCGGACCGGTCCGCACCGGTGCGCGTCGCGGCGGCGCCCGGGGCCCCCGCTGGGGCCGTCCCCTGCGCCTCGGGCTGGCCGCGGCGCTGACCGCGGGAATGGTCGGCGGGGTCGCGGTCGCGGCCGGAACCGGAGTCCTGCCGACGCCGTTCGGCGGTACCGAACCGGCCCCCGCGCCCACCGTCTCGGCGGCGGTGTCGTCCTCCGACGGCCCGCTCGGTCCGTCCACGCGGCCGGGCGGCCCGCGGGGCGGATCCACGCCCGACGGTGCCACGCCCGGCCCCTCCGGAACCACGCGCGACGAGGCGGGCGGCGGCACGGCCGGTGACCACGACCCGGGCGCCGACGACCGGGCGCGGGACGGCGCCGGCGGACGGTGGCCGGAACTCGCCAGGTCCTGCCGTGACATGAGCGCCGGCAAGGCACTCGACGGCGCCCGCGGGCGCGCGCTGGCGGAGGCGGCCGGCGGCACCCCGGGGGTGGGCGCGTTCTGCCGGAGCGTCCTCGCCGGAACCGACACCGGCACCGCGGCCCGGGGCCGCGCCGGGGCAGGGGCAGGGGCGGGGGCCGGTGCCGGGAAGACCGCGGAGGGCCTCCTCCGCGGGGCGGGGAGCGACGGCGAACCCCAGAAGGACACCGGCGGCACCGGCGGCAAGGGCGACAACGGCGAGCAGGGCGGCGGCAAGCAGGGCGACAACGGCAAGCAGGGCGGCGGCAAGCAGGGCGGGGGCGGCGGGAACGGCGGGGGCGAGCACGGCGACGGTCCCCGCACGGTCCCCCGCGCCCACGGGGCCCCGGCACCGCGGCCCGCCCACGCCACGGGCGCTCACACGGCCCTCGTGCCCCCGCCGGACCAGCGGCCGAAGCGCGCGTCGCAGTAGGCGGCGGTGCTTGGCAATACCGCCTGACCTGCGATTTCGTGAACGGGCGGGGTTTTTTCCGCGGTAGGTGTGACACTTTTGGCCGCCGGTGCGCAGTACTGAGTGAGCCGACTGGTCATCGGCTTTCGCACCGAGCCGGGGTTCCCCCCGTACCCGCGGCTCGTGCCCCTCGGCGCGGGCGGGACACGTTCCCCCTGTCCCGCCCGCGCCCCTTCCCGCTCCCGCGCCGTCTCACCGGTACACGACGACCTTGTCGCCGTTGCGCACCCGCGCGTACAGATCCGCGATGGCCCCCTCGTCCCGCACGTTGACGCACCCGTGCGAGGCGCCGGCGTAGCCGCGGGCGGCGAAGTCGTACGAGTAGTGCACGGCCTGGCCGCCGCTGAAGAACAGCGCGTACGGCATCGGCGAGCGGTAGAGCGTCGACCAGTGGTGACGGGACTTCCAGTAGACGTGGAAGACGCCCTCGCGGGTCGGCGTGTACTGGGAGCCGAACCGCACCGCCATCGTCGACACCGTCCGGCCGTCGACCATCCAGCGCAGCGTCCGGCTCGACTTGCTGACGCACAGCACCCGTCCGGTCATGCAGCGCGGATCGGGCGCCGCGGCCGGCTGCCCGCCCATCAGGTACAGCTGCCACTTTCCCGGTTCGCGCGTCATCGCCAGCAGCCGCTGCCAGGTGACGGTGTCCGTGCGGCCCGTCCCGGGCAGCCCGCGCTTGCGCTGGAAGCCGCTCACCGCCCGCTCGGTCAGGTCGTCGTACGTCCCCGTCGGTCCGTCGACGAGCCAGCCGATCTGGCGCAGCCGGGCCTGCAGTTCGCGGACGTTCCGGCCCGTGTCGCCCCGCGACCACAGCACCGGCGCGGGCCGGGCGGGCGGAGCGGCGGCCGGCCGGCGGGCGGACGGGGCCCGCTCCGACGGCCCACCGGGGGCGGCGCCGGGCACGGGCGAGCCCCCCGGCCCGCCGGCGCCGGGCGCCGGCCGGCCCGTGCCGTCGACGCCGGGAAGCGGCCGGCCCGTGCCGTCGATGCCGGGGCCCTGCACCGTGCAGCCGCCCGCCGCCAGCACGGCGCCCAGGGCACAGGCCACCGCGCCCCGCCCGTACCGCACACTCCTCATGCGCCTCATACGCATCACTGTCCCCGCCGTCTCACGGTTCCGCACGGATGTCCCCCCGAGATGCTCCCCGCGGATGACGCGCCGCGAACGGCGCGGCATCGTTGTGACCGGGACCGCAACGCGGCTGTGAGGAAGGTCCCAGCGTGTGCCCCTCCACCCGGGCGCGCGCCCGCCGATACCCTCCGTCGGAGGGTCGGTCTGTACTGGCGAGTAACTGACGGGCAGTTCGAGCAGCTCGAACACATGCTCAGCGGGAGGCAACACACCATGACGCGCGAGTCGGGCGGTGCTCGGTCCACCGAGAGCGGACTGCCCATCGAACCGGTCTACGGACCCGGCACCCAGGAGGGCTGGGACCCGGCCGAGAAGCTGGGCGAGCCGGGGCGGTACCCCTTCACCCGCGGCGTGTACCCGACGATGTACACCGGCCGCCCCTGGACGATGCGCCAGTACGCCGGTTTCGGCACGGCGACGGAGTCCAACGCCCGCTACAAGCAGCTGATCGCCAACGGCACGACGGGCCTGTCCGTCGCCTTCGACCTGCCCACCCAGATGGGCCACGACTCCGACGCCCCGATCGCCTCGGGCGAGGTCGGCAAGGTCGGCGTGGCGATCGACTCGATCGACGACATGCGGGTGCTGTTCGACGGGATCCCGCTGGACAAGGTCTCCACGTCCATGACGATCAACGCGCCCGCCTCGCTGCTGCTCCTGCTCTACCAACTCGTCGCGGAGGAGCAGGGCGTCAGCGCCGACAAGCTGACCGGCACGATCCAGAACGACGTGCTGAAGGAGTACATCGCGCGCGGGACGTACATCTTCCCGCCCAAGCCGTCGCTGCGGCTGATCGCGGACATCTTCAAGTACTGTCGGGCCGAGATCCCCAAGTGGAACACCATCTCGATCTCCGGCTACCACATGGCCGAGGCGGGCGCGTCCCCCGTGCAGGAGATCGCGTTCACCCTCGCGGACGGCATCGAGTACGTGCGCACGGCGGTCGCGGCCGGCATGGACGTCGACGACTTCGCGCCCCGCCTCTCCTTCTTCTTCGTGGCCCGCACGACGATCCTGGAGGAGGTCGCCAAGTTCCGCGCGGCCCGCCGGATCTGGGCGCGGGTGATGAAGGAGGAGTTCGGCGCGCGGAACCCCAAGTCGCTGATGCTGCGCTTCCACACCCAGACGGCCGGCGTCCAGCTGACGGCCCAGCAGCCCGAGGTGAACCTGGTCCGCGTCGCCGTCCAGGGCCTGGCGGCCGTCCTCGGCGGCACCCAGTCGCTGCACACCAACTCCTTCGACGAGGCCATCGCGCTGCCGACCGACAAGTCCGCCCGCCTCGCGCTGCGCACGCAGCAGGTCCTCGCCTACGAGACGGACGTGACGGCGACGGTCGACCCGTTCGCCGGGTCCTACGTCGTCGAGAAGATGACCGACGACGTCGAGGCCGCAGCCCTGGAGCTGATGCGGAAGGTCGAGGACCTCGGCGGCGCGGTCAACGCCATCGAGCACGGCTTCCAGAAGAGCGAGATCGAGCGCAGCGCCTACCGCATCGCCCAGGAGACCGACTCCGGCGAGCGGGTCGTCGTCGGCGTCAACCGCTACCAGCTCGACGAGGAGGAGCCGTACGAGCCGCTCCGCGTCGACCCGGCCATCGAGGCCCAGCAGGCCGAACGCCTCGCCAGACTCCGTGCCGAGCGCGACCAGCAGGCGGTGGACACGGCCCTGACCGCCCTGAAGAAGGCCGCCGAGGGCGAGGACAACGTCCTCTACCCGATGAAGGACGCGCTGCGGGCCCGGGCCACGGTGGGCGAGGTGTGCGACGCGCTGCGCGAGGTGTGGGGGACGTACGTGCCCTCGGACGCCTTCTGAGCGCGTTTCTGATCACCCGTCGGACGCGCTGCGTGCGCGTCCGTACCGACGGCTGGAACGCCGGTACGGAGTGTCGCACCCCCGTGCGACACTCCCTCCATGTTCGGCGTCATCGACCTCCCCACCTACCTGGCGGGCCTTGCCCTCATCGTCCTGCTGCCCGGCCCCAACTCCCTCTACGTCCTCTCCGTGGCCGCCCGTCGGGGCGTGCGCGCCGGGTACACGGCCGCCGCCGGGGTCTGGTGCGGGGACACGGTGCTGATGACCCTGTCGGCCGCCGGGGTGGCCTCGCTGCTCCAGGCCAACGCCGTGCTGTTCGGGATCGTGAAGTACGCCGGCGCCGGCTACCTCACGTGGCTCGCGGTCGGGATGATGCGGGCCGCGTGGGGGATGTGGCGGACGCGCCGGGAGCAGGCGGCGCCCGACGCCGCCGCCCCCGTGGCCGGGGACGAGCGGCCCTTCCGCCGGGCACTGGTCGTCAGCCTCTTCAACCCGAAGGCGATCCTCTTCTTCGTCGCCTTCTTCGTGCAGTTCGTCGACCCGGGCTACGCCTACCCCGCCCTGTCCTTCGTCGTCCTCGGCGCCTTCGCCCAGTTCTTCAGCTTCCTCTACCTCAGCGCGCTGATCTTCAGCGGCACCAGGCTGGCCGCCGCCTTCAGCCGCCGCAAGCGGCTGTCGGCGGGGGCCACCACGGCGGCGGGAGCGCTGTTCCTGGGCTTCGCGGTGAAGCTGTCGATGGCCGGCGCCTAGGCACCGGCCGTCAGACCAGGCCGAAGCGGGCCAGGTAGCCGTCGAGGCCGGCCGGGTCCTCGCCCGCCCAGCCGACGTGGCCGTCCGGCCGGACCAGGAACAGTCCCGTCCCGTACGCCCGGTGCCCGGGCCCCCGGACCACGGACACCGGCTCCGGCACCGGCGGCGCCCCGGTGCCCAGGGCCAGCAGCGTCCAGTGCGGTCCGCGGAACGCGTCGAAGAGCCGGACGCCGTCCACCGTGCCGTCGGGCGCGCGGTCGCCGGCCCGCAGGGCACCGTCCGGGACGGCGCGCGTCTCCGTCGTCAGGGACGACTCCCGGTAGCCGATCCCCAGTTGCCGGGTCGCCCCGCCGCGCCGCACCTCGCCGCGGTGGACGGCGGTCGACAGGCCGAGCATCTCCGCGGCGACCGGGCGCCGTTCCTCCTCGTAGCTGTCCAGGAGCGTGGCCGGGGCGCCGCCCGTCAGCACCGCGTCCAGCTTCCAGCCCAGGTTGTAGGCGTCCTGGACGCTGGTGTTCAGCCCTTGACCGCCCGCGGGTGAGTGCACGTGCGCCGCGTCGCCGGCGAGGAAGACCCGGCCCGCGCGGAAACGGTCGGCCAGGGCCGCCCGCGGCCGGAAGTCGGAGGCCCAGCGGATCTCGGTCACGTCCTCGACGGCGATGTGCGAACGCTCCGCGACGACCTTGCGGACGCCGTCGGGGGAGGTGTCCACGTCCGCGCCCTCCGGGAACCGCGCCATCACCTGGAAGTCCTCGGTGCCGGCCAGAGGGCAGACGGCGAGGAACCCGTCGCCCTCGTGCGGCGGGAAGACGTGCCAGTTGTCCCGGTCCAGGCCGTTGATCCGGACGTCCGCCACCAGCGTGGGATTCGGGTCGACGGGCTCGCCGGTCATGCCGATGCCCAGCGCGCGGCGCACCGCCGACCGGCCGCCGTCCGCCGCGACCAGGTGGCGGGCGCGCACCGTCCCGCCCGAGGAGAGGTGCGCGGTGACGCTCTCGTCGTCCTGCGAGACGCCGACGACCTCGTGCCCGAAGGCGATCTCGCCACCCAGTTCCGCGAGCCGTGCCGCCAGGATCTCCTGCGTGCGCCACTGCGGCACCATCCACGCCCTGTTGTACGGCGAGTCCTCGCTCGGCTCGGCCGGGTCGAACATGTGGTGTTCGCCGACCCGCTCGCCGTTCTTCCAGATCATGCCGACCGGGTAGCCGCCGCCGGCCGCGTGGATCGCGCCGAGGACGCCCAGGTCGTCGAAGACCTCCATGGTGCGGGGCTGGAGGCCCTTGCCGCGCGATCCGGGGAACAGTGTCCCCTCCCGCTCCACCACCAGCGCGTCCACGCCCCGCCGGGCCAGGTCGATGCCGAGCGCGAGTCCGGTGGGGCCCGCGCCGACGATCAGGACGTCCGTGTGCATGCCGCTTCTCCTTAACGCTGTTAAGTGCCGCCTGCCCCCGAGGATCCCCTTAACGGCGTTAAGGTGTCAAGCTGTGGGCGTGGGAACGGAACGGCGCGCCCCCCTCGACCGCCGACGGGTCGCGGACACGGCGCTGAAGCTGCTGAACGAGGTGGGCCTCGACGGCCTGACCCTGCGCACCATCGCCCGGGAACTGGACGTCAAGGCGCCCGCCCTGTACTGGCACTTCAAGGACAAACAGGCCCTGCTCGACGAGATGGCCACCGAGATGTACCGCCGGATGGTCGCCGAGGGCTCGCTCGACCCGGGCGACACCTGGCGCGAACGGCTGCTCAAGACCAACCGGGGCCTGCGCGCGGCGCTGCTCCGCTACCGCGACGGCGCCAAGGTCTTCAGCGGCTCACGCTTCACCGGCCTGGAGCACGCCGAACAGATGGAGGACGGCCTGCGCCTGTTCACCGCGGCCGGCTTCACCCTCCCCCAGGCGGTGCGGGCGACCTCGACGACGTACGTCTACACGCTCGGTTTCGTCACCGAGGAACAGGGCGTCGCACCCCTGCCCGACCAGCGGCGCGAGGGCTACGACATGAACGAACGCGCCCGCCGGATGGCCGACTTCCCCCTGTCGGCCGCGGCGGGCGCGGAGATCTTCGCGGACTACGACCGGCACTTCGAGGAAGGGCTGGCGCTGGTGATCGACGGGATCGCGGCGCGCTACGGCTTCGGCTGAGCCCCGGCCCGCCGCCGGGCCAGCCGACGGCGCACCGCCCGGGTGACGACCGGCGGCAGCAGGTCCACGGCGAGCCGGCGGGCCCGGGCGCGGGGGGACGGTGCGGGCGCCTGCCGTGCCGTGCGGCCCGCCTGCGGCGCCGCCTTCGTCTGTCCCGGAAGCGACGCGGCACCCGGCTGCCGGCCCGCCGGGCCCGGCGCGGGCGCCCGGTGCCGGGAGACCGGCAGCGACGGCGGCCGCACGGTCCTGCCCTCGGCGCGGGCCCGCACCAGCCGGTGCCCGGCGGCCTGCTCCACGGTCACCGCGACGTCGTCGCGTTCGCGCAGCGCGGCGAGCAACTCCTCCTGGACGGGCTCGGGGTCGCCCCAGGTGCCGTACATCTTCTGGCTGCTCAGGCAGACCGGGCGCAGTCCCCGGTCGAGCACGGCCTCCCAGGCGGCGGCGGCCACGCCCGGGGTGTGCTCGGTGCGGTAGTCGTCGAGGACGACGATGCCCTCGGGCAGCAGCAGGTCACGGGCCGCGCCGATGTCCCCGTGGACGTGCTCGTACAGGTGCGAGGCGTCGACGTGGGCGAAGCGGCAGGTGCCGGGCGCGACCTCCCCGGTGATCGCGGAGCTCGGGGCCTGGACGATCGCCGGCAGGGTGTCGTGGAAGGACAGGTAGTTCCGCTCGAAGGCCTGCCGGGTGAGCGTGGAGTACGACTTCGCCGACTCGGCCCGGTTCGCCTCGTCCGGGGCGTCCGCCTCGAACAGGTCGCAGACGGTGAGCTTCTCGCCGTCCCGCAGGTGGTGACCCAGCAGGATCGCGCTCTTGCCGAGGTAGGCGCCCAGCTCGAGCAGGTCGCCGCGGGTGCCCGCGATCTCCTGCCGTTCCAGGAACCAGGAGAACAGCACCTGGTCGAGCGGCCAGAACCAGCCGGGGACGTCGTTCAGCTCAGCGGGATACGTGTGCGTAGCTTGCGCGGTCGCCATGAGGGGAGGATGCCCCCTCGGCACCGGAAGGCGGCGGGCGCGCGCGGCCCGGTGGGCGGAATATCGCACGAATCGCTCAATGTGACCGGTTGAGGACCGCCCGCAGCCGCGGCGTCAGCGGCTTCTCGACGAACCGGTGCAGCAGCCAGGCCAGCCCCAGCATCCCGGCCACCGTCAGCGCGAAGGTCGCCGCCGACGGCACGTGCAGCCCGCGGTGCAGGAAACGGATCACCACCCAGCCCAGGTGCTCGTGGACCAGGTAGAACGGGTACGTCAGCGCGCCGGCCACCGTCAGCCAGCGCCAGTTCGCCCGGTTCAGCCATCCCAGCGCGACGGCCGCGACCGCCACGAAGCCGAGGGCGACGACCAGGACGATGCCGAAGGTGGTCCGGTGCGCGAAGGCGTTCGGGTCGGTGGCGTTCCACAGGTCGCGCACCGCGTGGTGCTGGCCGATCAGGAACCCGGCGGCCACCAGGCCCCAGGCGTGCGCGTCCCGCCGGTCGCGGTGGACGAGGTACAGGCCCACGCCGCCCACGAAGAACGGGGCGTACTCCGGCATCAGCACCAGTTCGAGCAGCGGCTCGTGCGCGGCCTGCGCGAGCGCCGCGGCCAACAGCCAGCCGGCGCAGAACATCAGGACGCGCCGGCGGTTCGCGCCGGGCAGGACGACGCACAGCGCGAACAGCGCGTAGAAGCGGATCTCCACCCACAGCGTCCAGCACACGCCCAGCACCCGGTCCGCGCCCAGCGGCTGCTGGAGCATCGTCAGGTTGACCAGCGCGTCGCTCGGCGACACCGCCTCGTAGACCACCACCGGCAGCGCGAACACCGCCGTCACGAGGATCACCGCCGCCCAGTACGCGGGCAGCAGCCGGGAGGCGCGGGAGGCGACGAACGACGTCAGGGAACGGCCCCAGCCGCTCATGCAGATCACGAAGCCGCTGATCACGAAGAAGACCTGGACGCCGAGACAGCCGTAGGCGAAGAAGGCGTGCAGCGTGGGGAACTGAAGCCGGGCCGAGCTGCCCCACGCGTCGGTGACGGAGCCGCCGCGCCCGCCGTAGTGGTACGCCGCCACCATCAGCGCGGCCACCAGCCGCAGCCCGTCCAGGGCCCGCAGCCGGGCCGGCGCCGCCTTCGCCTTCGGCGCCTCCGGTACCGGCGGGCCGGACTCCGCGGTGGGGGCGGTCGCCGTGCCCGGCCCCGCTGCCGTCGTGCTCACGACCGTCTCGGTCACTGCTCGTCTCCCTCGGCCGTTCCCTCACCCGTCGTCGTCGGGACGCCCGCGGACAGGCCGGTGCGAACAGCCGTGCGGGGAACGTGTGTGTGGTGGGTGGGGCAAGGCTAGGCATGCCCCCGGCCGGGAACGGCACCGCCGAGCGGACCACCGGGGGAATTTCTGCCGAACGTCGGACGACGGAACGGTGACGGCCGCCGGTCCCCCCGCGCGGTTCACCTTCCCGTCGTCCGGCGTCACCTCAGCGTTTGACCGAGCGCCGAATGGCCCGCGCCCGCCGCACCACCTTCCGGGCCGCCGAATTGTGCGGCAGGAAGGCCAGCCGCTCCGGAATTCCGCCGGGCAGCCCCAGCGAGGTGAGCCGCCGCTTCTTGAAATACCGCCGGGTGCGGGCGTCCGGATTCCCGCGCAGGAATTCCTCCGCGTCCGGCCGCAGCCCGGTCAGGATCTTCGGCTGCATCGCGAAACCCACCGCCCGCACCAGCGCGCCGAGGGTGTCCGTGTCCATGCCCGGGCGCCCCTTCGCGACGGCCGCCGCGTCGTCCGGCTCGGGCAGCAGCGCGTCGACGATCGTGACGGGCACCCGGTTGCTGTTCTCGTACGGCGTCAGCCGGTCCAGCAGCGCCCCGGTGCCGACCCGCGCGACCGGCAGGCCGTACAGCGCGGACGCGGTGAGCAGCGCCGTGGAGAAGCAGCCGACCACCAGCGCCGGGCGCATCCGCTGGTACAGCACCTCCGCGAGCACCGGCGTGTCCACCACCGTGAGGGCGACGCCGAGCCGCTCCGCCTCCTCCTCCAGGGTGCGGATGAAGCGGGCCGGGGCCGTGGGGTGCGGCTTGAACACCACCCGGGTGTGCCCGAGGCCGACGGCGCCGGTGAGCATCCGCACGTGCAGGGCCTCCTCCTCCTCGGCGGAGAGGATGCCCAGCGCCGACAGGTACTGGCCGAGCAGCAGCGCGGGTTCCTCGACGTCCGGCAGGCCGGCGCCGGTGTCCGCCAGCTCGGCCAGCACCCCGGTGAACGCCGGGGTCGGCACGAGCTGCGGGCCCACCCCGAACTCGGTCAGCAGCAGCGGGGTGAGCCCCGGCACCAGGTCGAGGTGGAGCAGCCGCTCCACGCGGGTGCCGACCAGCGGGTCGAGCTTGTTGCGGGTCGGCCCGTAGCTCATCAGACCGTCCGCGTACACGGTCAGGGGCGCGTCCGGGAACATCTGCGCCACCCCCAGCGCCGGCTGCACCTGGATCGACTCCACGACCAGTGCCACGTCGTCGTCCCCGAGCCCCCAGGCCAGCCGCAGGTACCGCTCCCACATCGGGGCGTCGTCCACGCGCGGCGCCCAGCCGCCCGGGTGGAAGGGGAAGACCGTCTCGTTCCACGACACCACGTCGTCGAACCGGTCCCGCAGCTTCTCGAACCCCGGCATCGCGTCCAGGGACGGCGTCGTCTCGGGCGTCGCCGCGTTGTTGGACACCAGCAGGATCCGCCGGTCGGCCGCCTCGAAGCAGCCCGCGTCCAGGGCGGCGGCCAGCGTGGCCGTGCCGTACAGCGTCGACGCCAGGAAGATCTGCGTGCTCACGCGGCCACCTCCGCGGCCGGCACCGGACGGCGGCGCAGCCGGCGCAGCCGCGTCGCCCGCTCGGTGTCCATCGAGGCGAGCACCTCGTCGAGCGCGTCCTGCGGCATCCGCCGCAGCGCGGCGGCGCTCATCGCCTTCAGTTTGCGTGCCACGGCAGGCTCGAACCTCTCGATGGAACCCAGATGGTGGGAGATGATCGCGCAGTACGTGCGCACCGCCTTCGGCAGCAGCCGCGCGGCGTCGGCGTCCGCGGCCGTCTCCGCGACGACCTGGTCGAAGGCGCGGACGAAGTCCAGCTGGCGGACGTCCCCGATCTGGGTGAGCGAGGACGCCACCCCGCGCCGGTAGAAGACGCCGAGCAGCCCGGTCACCGCGAAGGACTCCGCCTCCCGGTGCAGCTTCCAGATCCACGGCCGGTCCTCGGCCGTGCGCAGCCCGTCGGTGAAGTGCAGCAGACCCCGGTCGGCCAGCCGGCGGTGGTAGATCCCCGCCCAGGCGTACGCGTAGTCGACCGAGGTGGAGCGGTGGGCGGGCAGGATCGCGTCGCGCGGGCACAGGGAGACGTTCCGGCGCCCGTGCGGCACCCGGAACACGGCCCGGGACCTGGCCGTGCACTGCACGTGGTCGGTGCGCACGAAGTCGCAGCCCAGACCCTCGATCGCGGCGACCAGACGGTCGTAGTGGCCGGGGGCCAGCCAGTCGTCGCCGTCCAGGAAGGTCAGGTACTCGCCGCGCGCCCGGTCGATGCCGGTGTTGCGGGCGGTCGCCAGGCCGCCGTTGCGCTCGTGGCGGACCAGCACCGCCCCCGGCAGCTCGTCCCGAGCGCGCGCGAGGAGGTCCGCGGTGCCGTCGGACGAACAGTCGTCGACGAGAATGAATTCGAAGTCGTCCCGCGCGTTCGCGCGCAGACTCCGCAGGGTGTCGGGTGCGTATTGCCGCACGTTGTAGAACGGCACGATGACGGAGAGCTTGGGCACGTCCGCGACGTTAGGCGCCGGCCCGGCATGCCGCTTTACCTGTGTCTTGATGCGAGGTGAACGAGGCATGGCGAAGCCGTGAAGCGGACGGGATTTCCGGCCCCCGGTGCACCGATTCGCCGTTCGGCGACGTGCTGTTCACCCTTTGTTGCTTTCCGGTTGGGCGGTTCCTAGAAATGGATTCCTAGCGTCTTAGGCGTGCCAGCAAGTGCAACGAAGGCCCGGCGAGTCGCCGTTCTCGCGGATTCCGACACCCGGTGGAAATGGGGCGCGCTCACCGCGGCCCGCATCTCCCCCGACGGTGCGGACCTCCACCTGGACGGCTACCTCCTGCGGGGCCGAGCCACCCCCACCGCCCGCCAACTGGCGGAAGTCGGCGCCGAAGCGGACTCGCTCCGCGAGGTGACCGCCGCCGAGTTCCTGCGCGTCATGGCCGAGGAGCCGTACGACGTGCTCGTCCTCGCCCTGGTCGGCGGCGGCGTCCAGGCCGTGCTGCACGGCCTGCGACACGTGTGGGAAGGCCGCACCGGCCGGCCCGTCGTCGTCACCGGCTACGTCGGCGTCGTCTACGAGAAGCTCACCGACGGCCTGCTGCTGCGCCACGGCGCCGACCTCGTCCTCGCCAACTCCCGCCAGGACGCGGACCGTTTCCGCGCCGTGTACGAGGGGGTCGGCGCCGACGCCTCCGCGGTGACCGAGGTCGCGCTGCCCTTCCTGGGCGGGGCGGAGCACACCGGCGAGCACGGCCACCCGTACACGGTGGTCTTCGCCGCCCAGCCCTCCGTCCCGGACAGCCGCCGGGACCGTACGTACCTGCTCGACCGGCTCGTCGGCCACGCCCGGCTCCACCCCGAGCGGGAGGTGCTGCTCAAGCTGCGCTCCAAGCCCGGCGAACACACCACGCACATCGAGGAGCTGCCCTACCAGAAGCTGGTGCAGAAGGCCGACCCGCCGCCCAACTTCCGCCTGGTCTACGGGCACATGGGCGACGTCCTCGACCGCACCGACCTGCTGGTCACCGTCAGCTCCACGGCCGCCCTGGAGGCCCTGCACCGCCGCATCCCGACGGCCGTGCTGACCGACCTCGGGGTGCGCGAGGCCCTCGGCAACCACCACTTCACCGGCTCCGGCTGCCTCGCCTCCTGGGACCAGCTCGACGACGGCCACCTGCCCGTGCCCGACCCGGTGTGGACCGCCCGGCAGGGCGTCGCGGCCGACGGCACGTACGCCACCGCCTTCGACACCGCCCGCGCCCGCATCACCGCGCTGCTCGACCGGCCCGGCGGCCTGCCCCCGCTGGCCCCCTACTACACGCCCGTCACCGCCCCCGGCTACCTGCCCGGCATCCTCGCCCGCCACCACCTCGCCCCGGACGGCAGCCCGCTGCCCGGCGCCCCCGCGGCCGACCGCGCGCCCGGACCGGTCCGCCAGATCGTGCGCCGCGCCGCACGCGGCGCTTACCGGCACGGCGTCCAGCGCGTCGCCCCGGTGATCCGGCGGATGGGGGAGCTGTGACCGGCCCGCGCCCCGCCCGACCCCGCACCCGCGTACCCGCCCCCGGAGACCGAGGAGCCCCTCCCATGACCCAGCCGGACGACCCGCGAGCGGGCCGAGACGCCTCGGTGCGCCGTGTGCTCGCCGTCATCCCCGCGCGCGGCGGCTCCAAGGGCGTGCCCGCGAAGAACCTCGCCCCCGTCGGCGGCGTCCCCCTCGTCGCCCGCGCCGTCCGCGAGTGCCGGGCCACCCGCCTGGTGACGGACGTCGTGGTCTCCACCGACGACCGGGCCATCGCCGCCGCCGCCCGCGAGGCCGGCGCCGAGGTCGTGCTGCGGCCCGCCGCCATCGCCGGGGACACGGCCACCTCCGAGGCCGCGGTGCTGCACGCCATGGACACCCACGAGGCCCTGCACGGCGCCGCCGTCGACGTGGTGCTGCTCGTGCAGTGCACCAGCCCCTTCCTCGTCCGCGAGGACGTCGACGCGGTGGCCGGCGCGGTCGCCGAGGGCGGCGCCGACACCGCGGTCACCGTCGCCCCCTTCCACGGCTTCGTCTGGCGGGACGGCGAGGGCGAGGGCGACGGCGGCCACGGCGTCAACCACGACAAGGCCCACCGCCCCCGCCGCCAGGACCGCCCCCAGGACCTCCTGGAGACCGGCGCCGCCTACGCCATGGACGCGGCCGGCTTCCGCGCACACCGGCACCGCTTCTTCGGCCGCACCGAACTGGTCCGCACCGACCCGGCCCGCGTCCTGGAGATCGACGACCCGCACGACCTGGCCCGCGCCCGGGCCCTCGCCCCCCTCCTCGACGGCGCCCGGCCCGGCGCCCTCCCGGCCGGCGAGGACATCGACGCGGTCGTCCTCGACTTCGACGGCACCCAGACCGACGACCGGGTGCTGATCGACTCCGACGGACGGGAGTTCGTCTCCGTGCACCGCGGCGACGGACTCGGCATCGCCGCCCTGCGCCGCAGCGGCCTGAGGATGCTGATCCTGTCCACGGAACGGAACCCGGTCGTCGCCGCCCGCGCCCGCAAGCTCCGGATCCCGGTGCTGCACGGCATCGACCGCAAGGACCTCGCCCTCAAGCAGTGGTGCGAGGAACAGGGCGTCGCCCCCGAGCGGGTGCTCTACGTCGGCAACGACGTCAACGACCTGCCGTGCTTCGCCCTCGTCGGCTGGCCCGTGGCCGTCGCGAGCGCCCACGACGCCGTCCGCGGCGCCGCCCGCGCCGTCACCACCGTCCCCGGCGGAGAAGGCGCCGTCCGCGAGATCGCGAGCTGGCTCCTCGGCCCCTCCCTCGACGTACCCGACTCCCTCTGAACCCCCACGCACACCCAGCCCACGTAAGGAACCCCCTGGCATGAGCACCGACTCCCGCACCCGCACCTTCGGCACCCGCGAGGCCGGCCCCGGCCGCCCCGTCTACATCACCGGCGAGATCGGCATCAACCACAACGGCGACATCGAGAACGCCTTCAGGCTGATCGACGCCGCCGCCGAGGCCGGCTGCGACGCCGTCAAGTTCCAGAAGCGCACCCCCGAGATCTGCACCCCGCGCGACCAGTGGGACATCGAGCGCGACACCCCCTGGGGCCGGATGACCTACATCGACTACCGCCACCGCGTCGAGTTCGGCGAGGACGAGTACCGGCAGATCGACGACTACTGCAAGTCCAGGAACATCGACTGGTTCGCCTCCCCGTGGGACACCGAGGCCGTCGCCTTCCTGGAGAAGTTCGACGTCCCCGCCCACAAGGTCGCCTCCGCCTCCCTGACCGACGACGAGCTGCTGCGCGCCCTGCGCGCCACGGGCCGCACGGTCATCCTGTCCACGGGCATGTCCACCCCCAGGCAGATCCGCCACGCGGTCGAGGTCCTGGGCAGCGACAACATCCTGCTGTGCCACGCGACGTCCACCTACCCGGCGAAGGCCGAGGAGCTGAACCTCCGCGTGATCAACACCCTCCAGCAGGAGTACCCGAACGTCCCGATCGGCTACTCCGGCCACGAGACGGGCCTGCAGACCACCCTCGCCGCGGTCGCCCTCGGCGCCACCTTCGTCGAGCGCCACATCACCCTCGACCGCGCCATGTGGGGCTCCGACCAGGCCGCCTCGGTCGAGCCGCAGGGCCTGGCCCGCCTCGTCCGCGACATCCGCACCATCGAGGCCTCCCTCGGCGACGGCGTCAAGAAGGTCTACGACTCTGAACTCGGCCCCATGAAGAAGCTGCGCCGCGTCACCGGCGTCGTCGCCGAGGCGGAGATCGCCGCGGCGGCCGGCGAGCCGGTCACGGTCTGACCCACCCTCCACCACGCCCTACGACGGGACGGTCGCACACCGATGAGCCCCCGTGCCGGGAACACCGGCTCCCGCACTCTCGCCTTCGTCGAGAGCCCGGTACAGCTGCTGAACGTACTGGAGTGGGCGCACACCCGTGCGCCCGGCGCGGAGCTCACCCTCGTCGTCCTCTCCCCGGTGGACCCCATGACCCGGGGCCAGCTGCGCCGCATGGCGGAACTGGCCCGGCGCGAGGGCCACGAGGTCCGCTGGGAGGAGGCGCGGGGCGGCGCCACGGCCCCCTTCCGCACGGTGGGGGGTCTGACGGCCCCCCTGCGCCGCGCCGACCGGGTCGTCATGGGCGACCCGTTCTCCCGCTACGTCCAGCTGCTCCTGACCATCACCCGCGCCCGCGACCTGGTCGTCGTCGACGACGGCACGGCCACGATGGAGTTCGTCACCCAGCTGGCCCGCGGCGAACGCCTGGTCCGCTGGCACCGCAAGGGCGCCCGGCCCGGCCCCCGCGACCTGCTCCTCGCCCCCGTCTCGGCGTCCGCCCGGCGACGCCTGACCCCGGCCCGGGGCCGCGACGTGGAGGTCTTCTCCGCCATGCCCGTGGACGACACCCCGGACGGCGTCACCGTCACTCCCAACGCCTTCGCCTGGACCCGTGCCCGCTTCGGCCCGCCCCGCATCACCAGGGGCGCCGACATGGTCGGCACCTCCCTGGTGGAGACGGGCGTCGTGGACGGCGACCGCTACGTGGACGCCGTACGCGGCCTCGCGCAGACCCACGGGGCCGCCCGCTACTTCGCCCACCGCCGCGAGAGCGCGGAGAAGCTCCACCGCCTGGCCGTCGAGACCGGCCTGGAGATCGTCCGCCCCGACCTCCCCCTGGAACTGATCGCCCGCCGCGGCCCCATCGGCCGCACCGTCCTCAGCTTCCCGTCCACGGTCGTCCACACCCTCCCGCTGGCCCTCGCCGGCACGGACGTCCGCGTCGCCGTCTGCGACATCGACCCCGCCTGGCTCACCCGCTCCGCCTCACCCCGGGCGAGCGGCTTCCTGTCGGGCGTGACGGGCACGGCGAGGGGGGCGCACCGGCTGTCGGCGGTGACGGGGGCCGGGTAGGGGCACCCGGCCGGGCCACGACGTGGACCACTCCGGCGTGGCACGCCCGTACCGTGGTATCCGTGGATACAGCAAGGAAAGCGGAGGCGGGCAGGGCAGCCAAAAGCGGGTGAGTTTACCCACCTCCGTCGGCAGCCATGCGCCGTACGGCCAACTTTTCTTCCCCTAACGGGTTGAACTTTTGTTGATCGCAGGACAGTTGACCGCCTCGGCGTCCTACCCTTCAAAGGGTGAAGCAATTGATGTCCCGAGAGTCCGAGGCCGACCCGTCCGGGGAAGCGCTGCTTCCCGGCACCCTTCCCGAGGCGCTGCGCGCCGAGCTCGTGGCCTTCCGCCGCGATCTGCACATGCACCCCGAGCTGGGCAATCAGGAGTTCCGCACGACCGCCGCGATCAAGGAGCGGCTCGAGCGGGCCGGTCTCAAGCCGCGGGTGCTCCCCGTCGGCACCGGGCTCGTCTGCGACATCGGCACGGACTCGGGGCAGTGGGCCGGCGGGCCGCGCATGCTCGCCCTGCGCGCCGACATCGACGCGCTGCCCATCCCGGACACCAAGAGCGAGTGCCCGTACCGCTCGATCGTCCCGGACCGCGCCCACGCCTGCGGGCACGACGTGCACACCACCGTCGTCCTCGGGACCGGTCTCGTCCTGGCCGCCCTGCACGAGCAGGGCCTGCTGCCCCGGCCCGTGCGGCTGATCTTCCAGCCCGCCGAGGAGGTGCTGCCCGGCGGCGCCGCCGACGCCATCGAGGGCGGCGCGCTCGACGGGGTGCGCCGGATCCTGGCCGTGCACTGCGACCCCCGGGTGGACGCCGGGAAGATCGGGCTGCGGGTGGGCCCCATCACCTCCGCCTGCGACCGGCTGGAGATCTCCCTGAACGGGCCCGGCGGGCACACCGCCCGGCCGCACCTGACGACCGACCTGGTCACCGCCGCCGCCCGCGTCGTCGTCGACGTGCCCGCGATCGTCGCCCGGCGGGTGGACAGCCGCAGCGGCCTCGCCATGACCTGGGGCCGGATCGACTGCGGCCACGCCCCGAACGTCATCCCGCAGCACGCCGAGCTCGCGGGCACCGTGCGCTGCCTCGACCTCGACGCCTGGCGCCAGGCGCCCGACCTCCTGGTCGGCGCCATCGACGAGGTCGCCAACCTGCACCGGGCCAAGTCCGAGATCACCTACGTGCGCGGGGTCCCCCCCGTCGTCAACGAGGTGACCAGCACCGAACTGCTCCAGGCCGCCATGGTCGCCCGGCGCGGCACGGACGCCGTCGAGAGCACCGAGCAGAGCCTCGGCGGCGAGGACTTCTCCTGGTACCTGGAGCACGTGCCCGGCGCGATGGCCCGGCTCGGCGTCCGGCCGCCCGGCGAGCGCACGGTGCGGGACCTGCACCAGGGCGACTTCGACGTGGACGAGCACGCCATCACCGTCGGCGTGGAGATGTTCACCGCGGCCGCCCTCATCGACGCCGTGCAGTAGCCCGCCCCGGTACCGTTCGACCGCGTTCGGCCCGGTGGCCCACCGGGCCGTGACGGGCCAGCGGCACGAATGGGTAACGGCCCCGCGGAATCCCGTTCCCAGGAGTTTCTACGCGCGTTAATGTGCGCCGAACCGAGCGCCCGCTGCGGGGCTTTGGAGAATGGGGAACTTCGGATGCGTCGGATATCGAGACTGACCCGCGTCGCGGTGGGGGTCGCGTCGCTCGCACTCGCCGCCACGGCCTGCGGAGGCACCAGCAGCGAAAGCGACAGCGTCGACAAGGGCACCAAGGGCGACAAGGGTCTCGCCATCGCCTACGACATCGGTGGCAAGGGCGACCAGTCCTTCAACGACGCCGCGTACGCGGGCCTGGAGCAGGCGAAGAAGGAGTTCGGCTACGAGACGGCCGACATCGAGCCCACCGAGGGCGAGACGGACGCCGACAAGGAGCAGCGGCTCGCCTCGCTGGCGAAGCAGGGCTACAACCCGGTCATCGGCGTCGGCTTCGCCTACGGCCCGGCGATGAAGGCCGTCGCGGAGAAGTACCCGGACACCACCTTCGGCATCGTGGACTCCGTCGTCGAGGGCAAGAACGTCGCCTCCCTCGTCTTCGCCGAGCAGGAGGCCTCCTACCTCGCCGGCGTCGCCGCCGCCAAGGCCACCAAGACCAGGACGGTCGGCTTCGTCGGCGGTGTGGACGTCCCGCTGATCCACAAGTTCGAGGCGGGCTTCAAGCAGGGCGTCACGGACACCGACCCCAAGGTCAAGGTGCTGTCGCAGTACCTGACGCAGACCGCGGAGGAGGGCGGCTTCTCCAGCCCCGACAAGGGCCGGGCCGCCGCCGAGGGCCAGATCGAGAAGAAGGCCGACGTCGTCTACCAGGCGGCCGGCCTCTCCGGCCAGGGCGTGATCGAGGCCGCCGCGAAGGCGAAGGTCTGGGCGATCGGCGTCGACTCCGACCAGTACAAGCAGGAAGCCCTGGCGGCGTACAAGGACTACATCCTGACCTCCGCCCTCAAGGACATCGACGGCGCGGTGTACGCCCTGGCCAAGTCGGTGAAGGACGGCAAGCCGCTGACCGGCACCCAGACCTTCGACCTGAAGTCCGACGGCGTGGGCCTGTCCGACAGCAATCCGAAGTTCGCCGGGGTCCCGGGCGCCAAGGACGCCGTGGCCAAGGCCAAGGAGGGCATCGTCAGCGGTTCGATCAAGGTCAAGACCGAGTAGACGGCCGCACGGAACCCCATGAAGCGGGCGGGCGCCCCCGGCGCCCGCCCGCTTCGGCGTTCCCGCGGGCCGGGCCCCAGGCCCGTCGCGTCACCCTCCGCCACCCCGCGTTCGCGGCCGGCAAGCCCCCGGCCCTCCTCCGCGTCACCTTGCTCACGGGCGGATAACAAGGTGGACAGAAGGGGTTTTCAGGCAGGTCTACGCGCGTTAATCTGCGGCGAAGCCAGCGCCGAAGCCGAACCGTACGGCGCTTGTACGACAGGAGCTCCACAATGCGCCGGATTTCCCGGATCACGGTCGCAGGCGCAGCGACCGCCTCCCTGGCCCTCGCCCTCGCCGCCTGCGGTGGTACCTCGACCTCCTCCGGGTCGTCCGAGTCGAAGGGCGACAAGGGCCTCGCCATCGCCTACGACGTCGGCGGCAAGGGCGACCAGTCCTTCAACGACGCCGCCTTCTCGGGCCTGGAGCAGGCGAAGAAGGAGTTCGGCTACGAGACGGCCGACATCGAGCCCACCGAGGGCGAGACGGACGCCGACAAGGAGCAGCGCCTCGCGTCGCTGGCGAAGCAGGGCTACAACCCGGTCATCGGCGTCGGCTACGCGTACGCCACCGCCATGAAGAGCGCCGCCGAGAAGTACCCGGACACCACCTTCGGCATCGTGGACGACGCCACGATCGAAGCGAAGAACGTGGCGGACCTGGTCTTCAACGAGGAGGAGGCCTCCTACCTCGCCGGCGTCGCCGCCGCCAAGAGCACCAAGACCAACACGGTCGGCTTCGTCGGCGGTGTGGACGTCCCGCTGATCCACAAGTTCCAGGCCGGCTTCGAGCAGGGCGTCACGGACACCAATCCCAAGGTCAAGGTGCTGTCGCAGTACCTGACGCAGACCGCGGAGGAGGGCGGCTTCTCCAGCCCCGACAAGGGCAAGACCGCCGCCGAGGGCCAGATCGAGAAGAAGGCCGACGTCGTCTACGCCGCCGCCGGCCTCTCCGGCCAGGGCGTGATCGAGGCCGCCGCGGCCCACAAGATCTGGGCGATCGGCGTCGACTCCGACCAGTACAAGCAGGAAGCCCTGGCCAAGTACAAGGACCAGATCCTGACTTCGGCCACCAAGGACGTCGCCAAGGCCGTGTACAACCTGGCGAAGTCGGTCAAGGACGGCAAGCCGGCGACCGGTATCGTCAAGGGCGATCTGAAGTCCGGCGAGGTCGGCCTGTCGGTCTCCAACCCGAAGTTCGCGAACGACGCCGAGCTCCAGGCAGCCATCAAGACGGCCAAGGAGAAGATCGTCAGCGGCGAGATCAAGGTCAAGAGCAGCTGACCTGAGCACCACCTCGAACAGCGTGTAACCGCGGGGTTGCGCCGCTCGGCGGGGTACGGGGAGGGCGCTTCGGTCCTCCTCGTACCCCGTCGTGTCGATGTGCCGCCGCCGCTTCAGATGCCGTAGGGGCGCTACGCGCGTAGACGACCCCCGTCCCCAGGAGAGTGCGCCATCAACGCGTCCAGCAGCCCTCCGGCCGGAGCGGCGGTCAACGAATCGGTGACCGCCGTCGAACTCGCCGGGATCACCAAGCGTTTCCCCGGTGTCGTGGCCAACCGCGACATCCACCTCACCGTCCGCAAGGGCACCGTCCACGCCCTCGTCGGCGAGAACGGCGCCGGCAAGTCGACGCTGATGAAGATCCTCTACGGCATGCAGAAGCCGGACGAGGGCACCATCGCGATCGACGGCGAGCAGGTCTCCTTCTCGTCGCCCGCCGACGCCATCGTCCGCGGCATCGGCATGGTCCACCAGCACTTCATGCTCGCCGACAACCTCACGGTCCTCGAGAACGTGGTCCTCGGCAGCGAGAAGCTGTACGGCATCGGCGGCAGGGCCCGCCGCAAGATCAAGGAGATCTCCGACCGTTACGGCCTGGGCGTGCGCCCCGACGTCCTGGTCGAGGAGCTCGGCGTCGCCGCCCGCCAGCGCGTGGAGATCCTCAAGGTCCTCTACCGCGGCGCCCGCACGCTGATCCTCGACGAGCCGACGGCCGTCCTGGTGCCGCAGGAGGTGGACGCCCTCTTCGACAACCTGCGCGAGCTGAAGGCCGAGGGGCTGTCCGTCATCTTCATCTCCCACAAGCTGGGCGAGGTCCTCTCCGTCGCGGACGACATCACCGTCATCCGCCGCGGCACCACGGTCGGCACGGCCGTGCCCGCCGAGACCTCCCCGCGCCAGCTCGCCGAGCTGATGGTGGGCAGCGAGCTGCCGACGCCGGAGACGGCGGAGTCGACGGTCACCGACCGTCCGGTCCTCACCGTCGACACGCTGCGCCTGGTGGCGCCGGGCGGCAAGGCCCTGCTCGACGACGTCTCCTTCACCATCCACGCCGGCGAGGTCCTCGGCATCGCCGGTGTGGAGGGCAACGGCCAGACCGAGCTGGTCGACGCGCTGATCGGCCTGCGCCACGCCGACTCCGGCACCATCCGCTTCCTCGGCGAGGACATCACCTCCCTGCCCACCCGCAAGCGCCGCGAGCAGGGCGTCGGCTACATCCCCGAGGACCGCCACCGGCACGGCCTGCTCCTGGAGGCCCCCCTCTGGGAGAACCGCATCCTCGGCCACGTCACCGAGAAGCCCAACGCCAAGGGCGTCTGGCTGGACCCGAAGGCCGCGCAGGAGGACACCCGCCGCATAGTCGAGGCGTACGACGTCCGCACCCCCGGCATCGACGTCACCGCGGCCTCCCTGTCCGGCGGCAACCAGCAGAAGCTGATCGTCGGCCGCGAGATGAGCCACGAGCCGCGCTTCCTGATCGCCGCCCACCCCACGCGCGGCGTGGACGTCGGCGCGCAGGCCGCGATCTGGGACCACATCCGCGAGGCCCGCCGCGAGGGCCTGGCCGTGCTGCTGATCTCCGCCGACCTGGACGAGCTGATCGGCCTGTCCGACACCCTCCGGGTGATCTACGACGGCAAGCTGGTCGCGGACGCCGACCCGGCCACCATCACCCCCGAGGAGCTGGGCTCGGCGATGACCGGCGCCGCCTCGGGCCACCTGGAACACGACGAGACCCCCGAGATCCGCAAGTCTCCCGAGTCTCCGGAAGACGAGGCCCGCTGATGAAGAAGTTCGACAAGGAGCGCGTGCTCCTCGCGGTGGCCGGACCGGTCATCGCGCTCGCCGTGGCCTTCGTGCTCAGCGCGATCGTCCTGATCGCCTCGGGCAAGAACCCGGTCGAGCCGTTCGCCCTCATGTTCGAGCAGGCCGGTTTCTCCGACATCCAGGTCCTGATCGTCAACCAGGCGTCGATGTACTACATCGCGGCCCTCGCGGTCGCCATCGGCTTCCGGATGAACCTGTTCAACATCGGCGTCGACGGCCAGTACCAGCTCGCCGCCATGATGGCCGCGATCGTCGGCGCCCACGCGAACCTGCCGGCCGCCCTCCAGATCCCGCTGCTGCTCCTGACCGCCGTGTGCACCGGCGCCTTCTGGTCCGGCGTCGCCGGTGTCCTCAAGATCACCCGCGGCGTCAGCGAGGTCGTCGCGACGATCATGCTCAACGCCATCGCCACCGCCGTCATCGGCTACCTGTGGCTGCCGGACGTCTTCGGCGTCAAGATCGGCAACAACAACACCACCGGCGAGATGCACGAGTCCGGCTGGATCCCCGGCATCGACATGGGCGCGGCCGGCGAGGTCTACGGCCTGGTGATCCTCGCCGTCCTGCTCGGCATCGGCTACTGGATCGTCCTCAACCGCACCCGCTTCGGCTTCGACCTGCGCGCCTCGGGCGCCTCCGAGTCCGCCGCCGCGGCCAGCGGCGTGGACCCCAAGCGCATGGTGCTCACCGCGATGCTCATCTCCGGCGGCCTCGCCGGTCTCGCGGGCCTGCCGATCCTGCTCGGCGGCACCCACACCTACAGCCTGAACTTCCCCACCGGCATCGGCTTCCTCGGCATCGGCATCGCCCTGCTCGGCCGCAACAGCCCGGTCGGCATCGCCTTCGCCGCCCTGCTGTGGGCCTGGCTCGACAAGGCCAGCCCCGAGCTGGACTTCCACGGCTACGACAAGGAGATCGCGGTCATCATGCAGGGCCTGATCGTCCTGTCCGTCGTCGTCTCCTACGAGGCCGTCCGCGAGTGGGGCCTGCGCCGCCAGCAGCGCCGGGTCGGCGCGGAGCTGGCCGCCGGTCACGTCCTCGGCGCCACCGACAACACCCAGAAGGAGGTGGCTGGCCGATGACCACGCCGACCTCAGCGACCGACGTCAACCAGCCCTCGCTGCAGAGCGCGGCGCCGACCGGCCGCCGCATGCCGCTGCCCGTACTGCTGCTGGTCATCGTCGGAGCCCTGGCGCTGACCTCGATCGTCCGGCTCATCACCGGCGCCGACGGCATCACCAACGTCAGCCAGATGTCCACCGCGCTCCAGCTCGCCGTGCCCATCGGCCTCGCCGGTCTCGGCGGCCTGTGGGCCGAGCGCGCGGGCGTCGTCAACATCGGCCTCGAGGGCATGATGATCCTCGGCACCTGGTTCGGCGCCTGGGCCGGCTTCCAGTGGGGCCCGTGGACCGGTGTCCTCGTCGGCATCGTCGGCGGCGCGATCGGCGGTCTGCTGCACGCGATCGTCACCGTCACCTTCAACGTCAACCACATCGTCTCCGGTGTGGCCATCAACATCCTCGCCCTGGGCGCCACCCGCTACCTGGCCCCGCTCGCCTTCGAGGGCCACCAGGGCGGCTCGGCCAAGCAGTCCCCGCCGGTCGACTCCCTCGGCCACTTCACGGTGCCGGGGCTGTCCGACGGGCTGCAGACCCTCAACGACAAGGGCTGGTTCCTGGTCTCGGACGTCGCCGGCCTGCTCGGCGGCCTGGTCACCGACGTGTCCTGGCTGACCCTGATCGCCGTCGCCCTGATCCCCGCCACCTGGTGGATCCTGTGGCGCACGCCGTTCGGCCTGCGCCTGCGCTCCTGCGGCGAGAACCCGGTCGCCGCCGAGTCCCTCGGCGTCAACGTCTACAAGTACAAGTACCTCGCCGTGATCATCTCCGGCGGTCTGGCCGGCCTCGGCGGTGTCTTCCTCTCCATCGTGGCCAACCCCTTCTACCTGGAGGGCCAGACCAGCGGCCGCGGCTACATCGGCCTCGCGGCGATGATCTTCGGCAACTGGATGCCGGGCGGCCTCGCCATCGGCGCCGGCCTCTTCGGCTACACCGACAGCCTCAACCTGCGCGGCGGCTCCGCCAACGTGCACGCCCTGCTGCTGCTCGGCGCGCTCCTGCTGGTCGCCGGCGCCATCTGGCTGGCGGTCCGCAAGAAGTACGTCAACGCCGTGGTCACGCTGGTCGTCGGCGCGCTGGTCTTCGCCTGGTACGCGAGCACCGACGAGGTCCCGAACCAGGTCGTCTCCGCCACGCCGTACGTCGTCACCCTCGTCGTCCTCGCCCTGTCCGCGCAGCGCCTGCGGATGCCGAAGGCGGACGGCATGCAGTACCGGAAGGGGCAGGGCAAGTGACCGGCGTCGACTGGGAGGCCCTGCGCACGGCGGCCCGGGACGCGATGTCCCGGGCGTACGCCCCCTACTCCGGGTACGCCGTGGGCGCCGCCGCCCTCGTCGACGACGGCCGCACGGTCACCGGCTGCAACGTGGAGAACGCCAGCTACGGCATCGGCCTGTGCGCCGAGTGCGGCCTGGTCTCCCAGCTCCAGCTGACCGGCGGCGGCCGGCTGACGCACTTCGCCTGCGTCGACGGCCACGGCGAGATCCTGGTGCCGTGCGGGCGCTGCCGCCAGCTGCTGTACGAGTTCGGCGGTCCGGAGCTGCTGCTGGAGACCCCGGCCGGGGTGCTCCCGCTCTCGGAGATGCTCCCGCAGGCCTTCGGCCCCGACCACCTCACGAAGTAAGGAAAGCCAGACATGGCCATGGACGTCATCTCCGTCATCCGCACCAAGCGGGACCGCGGCGAACTCAGCGGTGAGCAGATCGACTGGGTCATCGACGCGTACACCCGCGGCGAGGTGGCCGACGAGCAGATGTCGGCCCTCGCGATGGCGATCCTGCTCAACGGCATGAACCGCGGCGAGATCGCCCGCTGGACGGCCGCGATGATCGCCTCGGGCGAGCGCATGGACTTCTCGTCCCTGTCCCGCCCGACCGCCGACAAGCACTCCACGGGCGGCGTCGGCGACAAGATCACCCTGCCGCTCGCACCGCTGGTCGCGGCCTGCGGCGCAGCCGTCCCGCAGCTGTCGGGCCGCGGCCTCGGCCACACCGGCGGCACCCTGGACAAGCTGGAGTCGATCCCCGGCTGGCGCGCGCTGCTGTCCAACGAGGAGATGCTGAACGTCCTGGACGGCGTCGGCGCGGTGATCTGCGCGGCGGGCGACGGCCTGGCCCCGGCGGACAAGAAGCTGTACGCGCTGCGCGACGTCACGGGCACGGTCGAGGCGATCCCGCTCATCGCCTCGTCGATCATGTCGAAGAAGATCGCGGAGGGCACCGGCTCCCTGGTCCTGGACGTGAAGGTGGGCAGCGGCGCCTTCATGAAGACGATCGAGGACGCCCGCGAGCTGGCCTCCACGATGGTCGGCCTCGGCACCGACCACGGCGTGAAGACGGTCGCGCTGCTCACCGACATGGCCACCCCGCTCGGCCTCACCGCGGGCAACGCCCTGGAGGTCCGCGAGTCCGTCGAGGTCCTGGCCGGCGGCGGCCCGTCCGACGTGGTCGAGCTGACCCTCGCCCTGGCCCGCGAGATGCTCGACGCGGCGGGTCTGAAGGACGCCGACCCGGCGAAGGCCCTCGCCGACGGCTCCGCGATGGACGTCTGGCGCCGCATGATCGCGGCCCAGGGCGGCGACCCGGACGCCGAGCTTCCCACCTCGAAGGAGCAGCACGTGGTGAAGGCCGCCTCCTCGGGCGTCCTGACCCGCCTCGACGCCTACGACATCGGCGTCGCCGCCTGGCGCCTCGGCGCGGGCCGCGCCCGCAAGGAGGACCCGGTGCAGGCCGCCGCCGGCGTCGAACTCCACGCCAAGCCCGGGGACACCGTCACCGAGGGCCAGCCCCTCCTGACCCTCCACACGGACACCCCGGACCGCTTCGCGTACGCGCTCGCGGCGGTGGAGGGCTCGTACGACATCGCGCCGGCGGGCACGGACTTCACCGCCTCGCCGGTGGTGCTGGAGCGCATCGCCTGACCTGCGCTTTCATCTTTCGGGTGAACGGGATCGGCAGACCACTGCCGGTCCCGTTCGGCACGCTGGGATCGGTGACGCACCGATGGGAGAACCGCCGTGAGGGCACTCACCGTGAGCCAGGAGCCCGACCGGAACTGGGACGACCTCGTCCGGTTCCGGGAGGAGAGGGAATGGCCCGAGGGCAGCAAGGTGGAGATCATCGAGGGGATCATCACCGTGTCACCTGCTCCGGGACTGCCTCACAACGACATCACCGAATTCAGCGCCGTTTGTACTCGATGATCCCTGGCCGTTGGGGGATCTACCAGACCCTCGCGCTCTCGGTGCCGTCCCGCCTCGGGATGCTGATCCCGGATCTCGTGGTGGCACAGCTGCCCGATCACACGGAGTCCGACACCCACATCCCGGCCGCTCTCGCGGAGCTCGTCGTCGAGGTGACCTCCAAGTCCGACGCCCGGCACGACCGCATCAGCAAGCCCGCTGCCTACGCCACCGCCGGCATCCCGCTCTACCTCCTCATCGACCGCTGGGCCCCCGGCGGACCCACCGCGACGCTCCACGGTGAACCGGAGGGCGACGTCTACCGGGTGCTGAGCGCCGCCAAGTCCGGCGATCCCCTCACCCTGCCCGCCCCCTTCGGCCTGGTCATCGACACCGGCGAGTTCCCCGAGGCCTGACTCACCCCAGCACCGCGGCCACCCCCACCAGCACCGGCACGGACACCACCGTCGACACCAGGATCGCGTCCCGCGCCAGCCGCTCGCCCACCCCGTACGTCGACGCGTACGTGTACAGGTTCTGCGCGGCGGGCAGTGCCGACGTCACCACCACGTCCAGCAGCCGAGGGCCCCGCAGCCCGAACACCCCCGACGCCAGCGCCCAGGCCACCGCCGGCTGACCCGCCACCTTCAACGCCACCGCCAGCAGCACCGGCCGCCGCTCCGCGCCCCGCAGGGGCATCGTGGAGCCGCACAGGCCGATGCCGAAGGCCAGCAGCACCGCCGGGACCGACATGTTGCCGATCAGCGTCACCGGGTCCATGACCGCGTCCGGCACCCGCAGCCCGCTCGCGGCGACCGCCACCCCGGCGAGCGAGCCCAGCGCGATCGGATTGCGCAGCGGCGTGAGCAGCCGCCGCGTCACCGAGCCGCCCCGGCCGCCCTCGCCCGACAGGTCCAGCAGCGTCACCGCCACCGGCGTCACCAGCACCAGCTGGAACAGCAGCACCGGCGCCACCAGCGAGGCGTCGCCCAGCACGTACACGGCGATCGGGATGCCGAGGTTGCCGGAGTTGACATAACCCGAGCACAGCGCGCCGATCGTCGTACGGCCCACGCCCCAGCCCCGTACCGCACCCACCGCCACGAAGACGCCGGCCACCGCGACCGTGGACAGCGCCGTCACCAGGAGGCGGCTGGAGAACACCACCGAGAGGTCGGCCCCCGCGAGCGTGGTGAACAGCAGGGCCGGGGAGGCCACATGGAAGGCGAGCCTCGTCAGGACCTCGCGCCCCTGGGGGCCGAGGTGGCCGCGCCGCCCCAGCACATAGCCGACGCCGATCACCACCGCGATCACCGCGAAGCCGGTCAGCACCCCCTGCACGGCGACGCCTCCCCGGTCACGAGGAGGCGAAGAGCGTCGGGCAGCGCGGCGCGCCGGGGTATGCGGGGCATACGTCAAACCCTCCGGGGGAGGGCGCGGGCAGGTCAATGTGATCTCTGCCCGCGGGCACCGATGAGTTCCCCGCCCGCCCCTGGTCTACCGCACGTGGACGCCGTGACACCCGCCGTACTCGTGCTGCCGGGGCCTGTCTCCCGCGGGGAGACGCCCCGGCTCTGCGACGAGGTGCGCGCACTGCTGGAAACCACCCGGGCCGGGGTGGTCGTCTGCGACGTCGGCGGTCTCGGACCGCCCGGGCTCGCCGTCGTCGACCTGCTGGCCCGGCTGGAGCTCACCGCCCGGCGGGGCGGGGGCCGGATACGGCTGCGCGACCCCGATCCCGCGCTGTACGCCCTACTCGACCTCGTCGGTCTCCGCTTCGAGACGGAGGGGCAGGTCGAACAGCGGGAACCACCGCTTGGTGTCCAGGAAGCAGTGGAACCCGGTGATGCGGCCGTCTGAGATCTCCAGCACCTGGACCGCCCACGGCGCGAAACCGCCCGCCTCCGGGTCCGGCTTGTAGTGCGCGAAGGCCGGCAGCCCGTTGGCCTGGACCGATACCAGCCGCGAGCCCGCGCACGCGGCGCCGAGCGTCGACATGAAACCGGTGATGTCCGACGGGCCGGCCAGCCACAGGTCGAACGGCGGCATGGTCATGACCGCGTCCTCGTGCAGCAGCGCCGTCAGCGCCGTCATGTCGTAGTCCTCGAAGGCCGCGACGTAGCGCTCCAGGAGCTTCTGCTGCTCCTCGTCCAGCGGGTCGGACACCGCCGCGTCCGCGCCCCTCTCCTCCCGCTCGGCGAGGGTCGCCCGGGCCCGCTGGAGGGCACTGTTGACGGACGCGACCGTCGTGCCGAGCAGCTCGGCGACCTCGCTCGCCCTCCACGCCAGCACCTCGCGCAGGATCAGCACCGCCCGCTGCTTGGGCGGCAGTTGCTGGAGCGCCGCCATGAAGGCGAGCCGCACCGACTCCTTGGCGACGGCGGCCTCCGCCGGGTCGGCCGTCGCCGGCAGCACGCGGGCGTCCGGCACCGGCTCCAGCCAGGTGTTGTCCGGGCGGGGCGACAGGGCGGCCCGGGCGAGCGGCGTCGAGTCCGTCAGGTCCATCGGGCGGGCCCGCTTGTTGCCCGCGGACAGCATGTCCAGGCAGACGTTGGTCGCGATGCGGTACAGCCAGGAGCGGAGACTGGAGCGGCCCTCGAACTTGTCGTAGCTCCGCCAGGCACGGACCAGGGTGTCCTGCACCGCGTCCTCGGCCTCGAAGGAGGAACCGAGCATCCGGTAGCAGTACCCCGTCAGCTCGACCCGGTGCTTCTCCAGTGCGGAGTCCAGCTCCGGCGTCACGGTGCCGTCGGTCATCGTCCACCCACCCCTGTGGCCGTCCCTCGTGCGCGTCTTCGCGCCTCGCACTTCGGAAGCTACCGCAGGGGACTGACAATGGCCCGTGGAGTCGGGAAAAGCACAGGTCAGCGGGTGACGCCCAGAGTCCGGACCGGAGCGCCCGCGCCCTGGCGGCGCGCCGCCAGCGTCCCGAGGGCCGTGATCGCCACGACGCCCAGCACCGCCAGCAGCCCGACCCCGACCGTCCCGGCCCAGCCGCCGGAGTGGAAGGCCACCGCGCCCACCGTGCTGCCCGCGCTGGAGCCGATGTAGTAGGCGGACTGGTACAGCGCCGACGCCTGGGCGCGGCCGTGCGTGGCCGTCCTGCCGACCGCCGACGAGGCCACCGCGTGCCCGGCGAAGAAGCCCGCCGTGATCAGCACCAGCCCCAGCAGGACCAGCGGCAGCGAGGGCGCGAGGGACAGCAGCAGACCCGCCGCCGTCGTGCCGCCGCCCAGGTACAGGGCCCCGCGGCGCCCGAGCCGGCCCACCAGCCGGCCCGCCGCGGACGCCGAGACCGTCCCGACCAGGTACACCAGGAAGATCGAGCCGATGACCCCCTGCGGCAGGGAGAACGGGGCCTCGGTCAGGCGGTAACCGATCACCGTGTAGACGCCGCCGAACACCGTCATGAACAGCGCGCCGATCGCGTACAGGCGGCGCAGCAGCGGGTCGGACAGGTGGTCGCGGACCGTGCTGACCAGGACCCGGGGGCGCAGCGACCCCGCCGTGAAGTGCCGCGGCGCCGGCAGCAGCAGCCGGAAGGCCACCGCGCACGCCACCGCGACCAGGCCGATCACCCCGACGGCGGCCCGCCAGCCCCACTCCTGCGCGACCCAGCCGGTGATGACGCGGCCGCTCATGCCGCCGACGCTGTTGCCCGCCACGAACAGTCCGATCGCGGTGACCAGCGCCCGCGGCCGCACCTCCTCCGCGAGGTACGCCGTCGCCGAGGCCGGCAGCCCGGCCAGTGCCGCGCCCTGCACCGCGCGCAGCGCGACCAGCGCCGGCAGCGACGGGGCGAGGGGCACCAGCAGCCCGACGGTCACCGCGACCGCCAGCGACGCCGTCATGACCGTACGCCGTCCGAAGCGCTCCGACAGGGCGCTCATCGGCAGGACGAACACCGCCAGGCCGCCCGTCGCGGCGGCCACCGTCCAGCTCGCGTCGCCCGCCGACACCCCGAGGTCGCCGGAGATCAGCGGCAGCAGGGCCTGGGTGGAGTACAGGAGCGCGAAGGTCGCGACGCCCGCGAGGAAGAGGGCGAAACTCATCCGGCGGTAGCCGGGACCGCCCGGTGCCATCCGGGAGTCGGCGACGGCGGCGGAGACGGAGGGGGCGGGGGAGACGGATGCAGCGGCGCCCACGGTGGTGGACGCCCCGGTATCGGCGGGAGTCATGCTGCGAAGGTACGGAGCACGAGACTCATCCGTCCAATGCATGGAATCGCCATAATCGTTCCCATGATGCATCAGCAGAGCTCACGGGCGTCCCTGTCACCGTCCGGTGACACAGAAGACATCGTCACGCTGCTCGTGCCGCGCCTCGCGCACTTCGCCGGTGTCGCCCGCACCGAGCACGTCACCCGGGCCGCGCAGGAGATGAACGTCCCGCAGTCGACCCTCTCCCGCGCCCTCGTCCGCCTGGAGGCCGACCTCGGGGTGGACCTGTTCGTCCGCCGGGGCCGCACCCTCGCCCTGACCCCCGCCGGGCACGGTTTCCTCGGCTCCGTCGAACGCGCCCTCGCCGAGATCGGGCGCGCCGCCGAGGAGGTGCGCGCGGACGCCGACCCCGCCACCGGCAAGGTCGCCTTCGGCTTCCTGCACACCATGGGCGCCGAGACCGTCCCCGGCCTGCTGCACGCCTTCCGCGCCGACCACCCCCGCGTCCGCTTCAGCCTCGTCCAGAACTACGGCGAGGCCATGCTGGAGCGGCTGCGCGCCGGCGAACTCGACCTCTGCCTGACCTCCCCGGTCCCCGACGCCCCCGACCTGGTCGCCCGCCGCCTGGACGAGCAGAAACTGCGCCTCGTCGTCCCGGCCGACCATCCGCTGGCCGCCCGCCGGCGCATCCGCCTCGCCGAGGCGGCCGACGAGAACTTCGTGACCCTGGAGCCCGGTTACGGGCTGCGCCGCATCACCGACGACCTCTGCGGCGCGGCCGGCTTCCGGCCCCGGGTGGCCTTCGAGGGCGAGGAGGCGGAGACGCTGCGCGGCCTGGTCGCCGCGGGCCTCGGCGTCGCGCTCCTGCCGCCGCCGACCGTGCCCCGCCCCGGCGTGGTCGAACTGACGGTCACGTCACCGCGCGCGGCCCGCGAGATCGGCGTCGCCTGGCTGGCGGGCCGCACGGACACGCCCCCGGTGGCGGCCTTCAAGAAGTTCCTGCTGTCCAGGAGGGGCAACCTGCTCCCCGGCTGAACCCGCCCCTACCGCCGCAGCGACTTCCCGAACCCCGTCGCCAGCGGCATCCGCAGCCCCAGCGGCGGCGGCGCGGCCAGCGCGTCCTCCACGGGCCGCGAGAAGGACCGCCCGAACAACGTGCCCATCACGAAGTCCTCGGCCAGCGCGACGACCTCGTCCCGGTAGTGCCGCAACCCGTGTCCGTCGGAGTGCACTTCGAACCGGCACACGTCACGGTTGGCCTTCTTCGCCCGGGACGCCAGCCGGAACGACAGCTCGGGGTCGCTGCGCGCGTCGTTCGTGCCGTGCACGATCAGCACCTGGCGCCCGGCGAGCTGCTTCACCGGTTCGGGTTCCGCCGCCACGTCCTCGTCGGGCAGCCAGGGGGCGACCGCCAGCACGGAGTTGACGGCCTCGTGCCCGCCCGCGCGCAGCGCCGCCCGGCCGCCCATGCCGACGCCGGCGAGGCAGACCGGGACGTCGCCGTAGCGTCGCACGGCCTCGGCGGCGGCCCAGTCGGCGTCCCGGGCGAGATGCGCCTCGGCGCCGTTCCAGCCCCGGTAGCTGTAGTGGACGACGTGCGTGGCCAGGCCCTCGTCCCGGCCCGCGCGCGCCAGCCGGCGTCCCAGCGCGCGGACCGACGCGGTCGCCAGCAGCGGAGACGGCCGGCGGCCGGAGACCTCGTCGCCACCGGGGAGCAGCAGCACCACACCGCTGACCGCCGTCCCCTCAGGACCGAGCGTTCGCCCCAGCCGGGCCCGACGGACCGGCGTCGCTTGCTGTGCCATGACAGAACATTCTCAGAAGACGAGGTGGACGCGACCCGTCCTCGCGGGCACCGTTACATTTCGGCGGCGGCGTACACCGGTGCGCCGGGGGATTTCCCCACGGGCGGACACTTCTGTCCCTGCTCGCCCGTAGTCCTGCCGTTCTGCGCGCGTAGGGAACTAGAGTGCGCGAATGACGAGCCAGAACACCGCGAAGGCCGGCGCGAAGACCGCCGGGAGGACTCCGACGCCGGACCAGATCCGCCGGGCACCGAAGGTTCTGCTGCACGATCACCTCGACGGCGGGCTGCGTCCCGGCACGGTCGTCGACCTCGCCCGCGCCGCCGGGTACGGGAACCTCCCCGAGACCGATCCCGGCCGGCTCGGCGCCTGGTTCCGGGCGGCCGCCGACTCCGGATCGCTGGAGCGGTACCTGGAGACCTTCTCCCACACCGTCGGCGTCATGCAGACCCGCGACGCCCTCGTCCGGGTCGCCGCCGAGTGCGCCGAGGACCTCGCCGAGGACGGGGTCGTCTACGCCGAGGTCCGGTACGCCCCCGAGCAGCACCTGGAGGCCGGGCTGAGCCTCGAGGAGGTCGTCGAGGCCGTCAACGAGGGCTTCCGCGAGGGCGAGCGCCGGGCGCGGGAGAACGGCCACCGCATCCGCGTCGGCGCCCTGCTCACCGCCATGCGGCACGCCGCCCGCTCCCTGGAGATCGCCGAACTCGCCAACCGGTACCGCGACCTCGGCGTCGTCGGCTTCGACATCGCGGGCGCCGAGGCCGGCCACCCGCCCACCCGGCACCTCGACGCCTTCGAGTACCTCAAGCGGGAGAATAATCATTTCACCATCCACGCCGGCGAGGCCTTCGGGCTGCCGTCCATCTGGCAGGCCCTGCAGTGGTGCGGCGCCGACCGGCTCGGGCACGGGGTGCGGATCATCGACGACATCCAGGTCCGCGAGGACGGTACGGTCAAGCTCGGCCGGCTCGCCTCCTACGTGCGGGACAAGCGGATCCCGCTGGAGCTGTGCCCCAGCTCCAACCTCCAGACCGGGGCGGCGGACTCGTACGCCGAGCACCCCGTCGGCCTGCTGCGCCGGCTGTACTTCCGCGTCACCGTCAACACGGACAACAGGCTCATGTCCCACACGGACATGAGCCGGGAATTCGAGCACCTTGTCGACGCGTTCGGTTACACGCTCGACGACATGCAGTGGTTCTCCGTCAATGCGATGAAATCAGCGTTCATTCCTTTCGATGAACGACTGGCCATGATCAATGACGTGATCAAGCCGGGATATGCGGAACTGAAGTCCGAATGGCTGTTCCAGCAGACGGCCTCCACCAGCGGCTCTTCGGAAGAATAAGGGCTGGGCGGCGCCGAGGGGGAAAGCGGTCCGCGGAGGGGTGTTCACCATCCGTCCGCATTTCGATGTTTGCGGTGGACGGTGCCGCGTGTTTACGGTCGAGAACCGCTCACATCCCCGTCATCCATTTCGAGGACGCATTTCATGAAGCAGTCTGCTGCCAAGACCCTCGGCGTCGCCGCCCTCGGTGCCGCATTCGCCGCCGTCGGCGCGGGCGCCGCCCACGCGGCGCCGCAGCTCCCGGACGCCGCCGGGACCGTGGGCTCCGTCGCCCGGACGCTCCCCGCCGAGGCCGTCTCCCAGGTGGCACCGGGCGCCGGCACCGTGCTGGAGCAGGGACGCCAGGTGGCGGGCGCGGGTCTGACCGCCACGCAGCCGGCCGCCGGACAGACGCTCGGCGGGAAGCTCGCCGACGGCCCGGCCGATCAGGCCACGGGCCTCCTCGGCGGACTGCCGGCGCACACCCTGCCGGCCCAGGCGCTGCCGCCGCGGACGCTGCCCGCGCACGACCTGTCGACGAACGGTCTGTCGCTGGGCGACTGATCCCCACCCGCTCCACGCGCCGACGGGGCGCACCCGGACACCGGGTGCGCCCCGTCGGCGCACCAGAAGGACAGGCGGGTCCGGGCGGGCCGCCGGCACCGCCCGCGCGCGCCCGTCACCAGGCCGTCCGCGCCGCCTTCTCCTCCGACGGCAGGAGGATCCACAGGGCGAGGTAGAGCAGGAACTGCGGGCCCGGCAGCAGGCAGGAGAGGACGAAGAGCACCCGCATCGTGGTGGTGGAGGTGCCGAAGCGCCGTGCCAGCGCGGCGCACACTCCGCCGATCATGCGGCCGTGGGTGGGGCGGGCGAGGCGGGACATCGCGGCTCCTTCGTGAGCGTGTGGCGGAGGCTGTCGGTCGACCGCCCCTCATCTGCCCTCCACGCTACGGAGACGAACGGAACAAAGCGTCGCTCTACGGTGCGATACCGACCCTGGGAATCGTCGGGGTCCGACCCTGAGCCGGCTCCTCCCGGGGAACGTCCTCCCGGTGCTCCCGCTCGGACCTGCGGCGGAGCCGCGCCCGGCCCGCGGGGACGACGGCGAGGTGGGCGAGGGCCACGCCCAGGGTGTTCAGCAGCAGCGAGTCGACGTCCACGACCTGACCGGGCACCCCGGTCTGCAGCAGTTCGATGCCCAGCGACAGCAGGGCGCCCGCGGCCGTGGTGCGCAGCAGGGAGGCCGTCGGCGACACGGCCAGCCGCCCGTTCACCATCGGCAGCAGCACCCCCAGCGGCGCCAGCAGGGCCAGCGCTCCGCCGAGGGAGCGGGCCGCCGCCGGCCAGCCCAGCGCCAGGTCGGCGCGGATACCGGCGAGCGGCTGCACGTTGGGCGGCAGGACCCAGGGGACGTCCAGCGGCCGCAGGGTGTACCAGGCGACGAACGCGAGGTGCGCGACGAGGAGGACACCTCCTGTCACACGGATGCGGTGCGGGGCGCTGCCGCCGATGAACCCTTGACGCTGCACGCCCCCCTAGACGCGGCCTCCGGCTCGGTCGGTTCCGGACCCTCCCACCCGAGGGTGAGGCTTGCGCCACACGGCCCCCGGGCCCGGCGTCAGCCGCCGGCGACGGCCCGCGAGGGCGGCTCGCTGCCGCCGGGCCGGGCGCGGACCTCGTCCGTGCAGGTGTAGCGGCGCGGGGCCCGGTCGTCCGGCCCGGCCAGGACCACGGAACCGTCGCCCTCGGCCGCGGCCGAGTCGGAGAAGGTGCAGACCACCTGGGCGAGGGCGTACGAGGTGAGGTCGCCGGGCGCGGTGCCGAGCCGCAGGGTGTCCTCGGGGTCGCCGGGGCGGGGTCCCTCCACGGTGACGCCGGCGCGCACGTCCGTGGTGTACCCGGCCTCCTTCTCCGCGGCCGACGGCGGCACGGCGAGCTGGTCCAGCAGCCCCTGGGCGACCAGCACCCGCCGTGCGGCACCGGCGGCGCCGTCCGGGACCCGTACCGCCCGGTCCACGCCGACCAGCGACGAGCCGCACAGCAGGAACACCCGCACCGGCATGCCGGTGGTGGCCCCGTCCGGCCCGGCGAGCGAGCAGCGCACCCGCGAGGGCGCGGGGCCGTAGTCCGTGGGCACCTCGGTGGCGCGGATCCCGCACCCGGCGAGCAGCACGGCCAGCAGGGGGAGCACGAGGAGTGCCGGCAGGCGGCGTACGGTCATCAGCCCTGTCCCTTCGCGTCCTTGCCCCGGTCCCGGTCCGCGTCCCCGCCCCCGTCGCCGTCACCCGCCGCCGCGTCCCCGGCGTCCTCCTCCGCGGGCACCGACGCGTCCTGCGGCAGCCGCAGCGTGAACACCGCACCGCCCTCGGGGGAGTTCTCGGCGGTGATCTCGCCGCCGTGGATGTGGGCGTTCTCCAGGGCGATGGACAGGCCGAGCCCGCTGCCCTCGGAGCGGGGCCGGGAGGCGCTCGCCTTGTAGAAGCGGTCGAAGACGTGCGGCAGGACGTCCTCGGGGATGCCGGGGCCGTGGTCCCGCACCCGGATGACGACCTCGTGGTCCGCCCGCGTCACCGAGACCCGTACCGGCGACCCGCCGTGCTTGAGCGCGTTGCCGATCAGGTTGGCCAGGATGACGTCCAGGCGGCGCGGGTCGAGGCGGGCGTGGATGCCGCGCTCGGCGTCCAGGTCGACGGCGTCCAGCCAGGCGCGGGCGTCGATGCAGGCGGTGATCTGGTCGGCGACGTCGACGTCGTCCAGGACCAGACGGGCGGTGCCCGCGTCGAAGCGGGTGACCTCCATCAGGTTCTCCACGAGGTCGTTCAGCCGCCGGGTCTCGCTCACCACCAGCCGCACCGCCGGTTCGATCATCGGGTCGATGCCGCCGCCCTCGAACTCCAGCTCGTCCTCCAGCACCTCCGTGACGGCGGTGATGGCCGTCAGCGGCGTGCGCAGCTCGTGGCTCATGTCCGCCACGAAGCGCCGCGAGGCCTGCTCGCGGTCGGCCATGTCCGCGACCCGCTTCTCCAGCGCCTCCGCCGCGCTGTTGAACGTCCGGGACAGATCGGCCAGTTCGTCGGTGCCGGAGACCCGCAGCCGGGTGTCCAGCTTGCCCTCGCCCAGCCGCCGCGCCGCGACCCCGAGCCGGTGCACCGGCTTCAGCACGGTCGTCGCCAGGGCCTGGGCGAGCAGCGCGGAGCCGAGCAGCGCGAGCCCGGTGGCGATGCCCAGCGACCAGGCCAGCGAGTTCAGGTCCTTGGCCTCGGGCTCCAGCGACTTGAACATGTACCCGGTCGGCCCGCCGCCGATCACCTTCGAACCCGCCACGAGGTAGGGGGTGCCGTCCTCGACGACCCGCTGCCAGTACAGGTGGTACGGGTACTTGTTGGCCGAGGAGACCTTCTGCTGCTTGTTCACCGCGGTGCGCAGCGACTCGGGCACGTCGGCCGGCGAGAAGCCGCCGAGCCCGCCCGAACTGCCGTACACGGCGCGGCCGTCGGCGTCCTCGGCGACGAGCAGCACGCCGAAGCGCTGACTGCTGCTGGCCATCTGCCCCGCGGCGCGCTGCAACTCGTCCTGCGTGGGGCGCGCGGGCAGCGCACCCGCCCGGTTCTGCATCTCCTGCTCGAAGTCGCGCAGCACGGCGTCCTGGGTACGGGTGAGCACCGCCTCGCGGTTCAGCCAGTACGCGATGCCGGACGCCGACACGGCGGCGGTGAGCGCGACGAGCCCGAAGACGACGACCAGCCGGAGGCGCAGGCTGGTGAGGCGCAGCCGGGACCGGACCCCCTTGCGCGTCGCGGCCCAGCCGTGCGAACCCCCCTGGTGTTCCTGTGTCACTGAGGCGGATCCAGCCGGTAGCCCACGCCCCGCACGGTACGGATCAGGGTCGGCGACGACGGCACGTCCTCGACCTTCGCGCGCAGACGCTGCACACAGGCGTCCACCAGCCGCGAGTCGCCGAGGTAGTCGTGCTCCCACACCAGCCGCAGCAGCTGCTGCCGCGACAGCGCCTGCCCCGGCCGCCGGCTCAGCTCCAGCAGCAGCCGCAGCTCGGTCGGCGTGAGCTGGAGGTCCTCGCCGTTCTTCGTCACGGTCATCGCCGACCGGTCGATGACGAGGCTGCCGAAGCTCGCCGAGTCGCTCGACTCCCGCTCCCCGCGCCGCAGCACGGCCCGGATCCGGGCGTCCAGCACACGGCCCTGCACGGGCTTGACGACGTAGTCGTCGGCGCCCGACTCCAGGCCGACGACCACGTCGATGTCGTCGTTGCGCGCGGTCAGCAGGATGATCGGCAGCTGGTCGGTGCGCCGAATGCGCCGGCACACCTCGAAACCGTCGATGCCGGGCAGCATCACGTCCAGCACGATCAGATCCGGCCGCTGCTCGCGCAGCAGCTTCAGACCGTCCTCACCACTGGCAGCGGTCGCCACGCGGTGGCCCTGGCGCGTCAGAGAGAGCTCCAGGGCCGTCCGGATGGCGTCGTCGTCCTCGATCAGCAACAGGGAAGGCACGGGCTCATTCTGGCCCATGGAGGGGCCGGGGTTCGACCCGCGGGCCCGGATGGACTCCCGACCCGCCGACGGGCCCTGTGAAGGATCCGTGGCGCAACTGTGGCCGACCCCTGTGACAGGTCTGTGACAGTCGGCGGACACGGCCATGAAGTGGGCGCGGCAAGCTTTTCGGCACGGGCAACACAGCAGGTCGAACACCGGAAGTCCACGACGGGGGGCGCGAGATGAACACGCTGAAGGGCACCAGCACCAGCGCAGTGGTCACGCGTCTGCACGACGTGCACACACACCGGTCTTCCGAGAAGTCCGGTGCCGTGAGCGGGCGGGGGTGCGCTCGCGGCGCCGGACGGCAGCACATCACCTACATGACGGTGGTGGACGCGGCCAAGGGGGGAACGCACGGGGGAACGACGTACGGGGAGGGCCCGGGGGAGCGGAGCTCGCTGTCGGAGGCGGAGTTCACCGCCTACGTCCAGGAGCGCCGCGCCTCCCTGTACGCCACCGCCTACCACCTCACCGGCGACCGCTTCGAGGCCGAGGACCTGCTGCAGAGCGCGCTGTTCTCGACCTACCGGGCGTGGGACCGGATCAGCGACAAGGCGGCCGTCGGCGGATATCTCCGCCGCACCATGACCAACCTGCACATCAGCGCCTGGCGGCGCCGCAAGCTCAACGAGTACCCGACCGAGGAACTGCCGGAGACGCCCGGCGACACGGACGCCATGCGCGGCACCGAACTGCGCACGGTCCTGTGGCAGGCGCTGGCCCGGCTCCCCGAACTCCAGCGCACCATGCTGGTCCTGCGCTACTACGAGGGCCGCACGGACCCGGAGATCGCGGACATCCTCGGCATCAGTGTCGGCACGGTGAAGTCCAGCATCTGGCGCTCGCTGCGCCGGCTGCGCGACGACGAGGCCCTCAGCTTCGGCCGTGACCGGGAGGACGCCTTCGGCGAACTGGTCGCCTGAGGGCCCGGGGGTCCTGGGGGGACCCGCGGAAAAAAAGTTGGAGTCCGGGTGTATCACGGGGGCGCTCCCGGGCTCTTACTCACGGGGAAGCACCACGGGGGAACGACGGGGGACGGGGGAAGCGGGGGGAACGGGGAACACGGGGGAGTACAAGGAAGCGGGACTGGAGGGCCGGGGGGTCCGTCCAGTCCCGTTCTCTTTGCGTCTCCCCGCGTACGCGCCCGCGTACGTCCGTCAAACAGCCGTACGTGCCGTGGGGCGCCGGCCCGCCGCCGCGGCGGCCAGACGGCCCATCGCCTCGTCCCGGTCGCAGGCGTGGGCGCCCAGGGCCGTCTGCCGGGCGATGATCGTCCGCTCCTGACGCATCAGCCGCCAGCCGCGGCGCAGCAGGAACGGCACGGACTTGCGGCCCTCCCGCAGATCCCGCAGGAAGCGTCGGCGGAAGGTCGTCAGCGGCCCCCGGCTCAGACACAGCGCGTCGGCCAGGACGCCCAGTTCACGGCAGCGCGCGACGATCTCCGCGGCGAAGATGCCCTCCGCGAGGAACAACGGGGTGCGTCCGATGTCGACCGCGTCCTCGCCGGTGCGGGCGCTGAGCGAGATGTCGTAGACGGGCACCTGCGTGCGGCCAGACCGGCACAGCTGGGTGATCGCGGCGACGGCCGCGTCCGCGTCCCACGAGCCGGGGTGGTCCCAGTCGATGTCGGAACCCCCCGCCACCAGCGGCAGCGTCGGGTCGGTGCCCTCCTTGTAGAAGTCGTCGAGCCGCAGCACCGGGAGACCGGAGCGGGCGGCGAGGAGGGACTTGCCGGAGCCGGAGGGGCCGCAGAGCAGCACGACTCGCGTCGGTATGGGCGGATGGGAGGTCACGGGACACCAGTGTGAGGCATCGGCCGGTCGCCGTACGAGCCCGCGGGCGGGCTTTGCAGCGCGCGTCACACCCCGGCGACGCCGCGCGGTGGACCGGTCACCCTCCGCAGTGCCGACACGGCGTCCCGGAGCACCCCGAACGCCCGGCGTGCCGCGCCGGCGCCCGTCGTCGCCCGGCACGCGCGGAGCCGCGCCCCTCCCGGACGGGGGAAGGACGCGGCTCGCTCGCGGGTGCCTCAGTACGCGGAGCCGGACGCGCCCAGCGAACCCGTGGGGTGCCAGACCGTCTTGGTCTCCAGGAACGCCGTCATGCGGTCGGTGCCGGGCGTCGCCGACCAGTCGCCCACAGGCTGTGGACGCAGGACGCGCTTGAGGTTGTCCGCCGCCGCGATCTCCAGCTCCTTCGCCAGCGCCTCGCCGGCGCCCGTCAGGTCGATCGCGTTGACGTCCTGGTGGGCGGCGAGCGGCGCGGCGATCTCCGCCGTACGGCCGGAGAGGATGTTGACCACGCCGCCGGGCAGGTCGGAGGTGGCCAGGACCTCGCCGAGGGAGAGGGCCGGCAGCGGGGACCTCTCGCTCGCGATCACCACCGCCGTGTTGCCGGTGGCGATGACCGGGGCGACGACCGAGACCAGGCCCAGGAAGGACGACTCCTGCGGGGCGAGGACGGCGACCACACCGGTCGGCTCCGGGGAGGAGAGGTTGAAGAACGGGCCCGCGACCGGGTTGCCGCCGCCGATCACCTGGGCGATCTTGTCGGTCCAGCCCGCGTACCAGACCCAGCGGTCGATCGTCGCGTCCACGACCGCGGCCGCCCTGGACTTCGACAGGCCCTCGGCGTCGGCGACCTCCGCGACGTACTGGTCGCGGCGGCCCTCCAGCATCTCCGCGATCCGGTACAGGATCTGGCCGCGGTTGTACGCCGTCGCCCCGGACCAGCCGCCGAACGCCTTGCGCGCGGCGACCACCGCGTCACGGGCGTCCTTGCGGGAGGAGAGCGGGGCGTTCGCCAGCCACTTGCCCTTTGCGTCGGTCACCTCGTACACCCGGCCGCTCTCGGAACGCGGGAACTTCCCGCCCACGTACAGCTTGTAGGTCTTGAAGACGCTCAGTCGGTTCTGGTCAGACATCGAGGTACGCCTCCAGGCCGTGGCGGCCGCCCTCGCGGCCGAAGCCCGACTCCTTGTAACCGCCGAACGGCGAGGTCGGGTCGAACTTGTTGAACGTGTTGGACCAGACGACGCCCGCGCGGAGCTTGTTCGCGACCGCGAGGATGCGCGAGCCCTTCTCCGTCCAGATGCCCGCCGACAGCCCGTACGGGGTGTTGTTGGCCTTGGCCACGGCCTCGTCCGGGGTGCGGAAGGTGAGGACCGACAGCACCGGGCCGAAGATCTCGTCGCGGGCGACGGTGTGCGCCTGGGTGACGTTGGTGAACAGCGTCGGGGCGAACCAGTAGCCGGAGGAGGGCAGTTCGCAGGACGGAGACCAGCGCTCGGCGCCCTCCGCCTCGCCCTGGTCGGCGAGCGCGGTGATCCGGGCCAGCTGCTCGGCGGAGTTGATCGCGCCGATGTCGGTGTTCTTGTCCAGCGGGTCGCCCAGGCGCAGCGTGGACAGGCGGCGCTTGAGGGAGTCCAGCACCTCGTCGTGGACCGACTCCTGGACGAGGAGGCGGGAGCCCGCGCAGCAGACCTGGCCCTGGTTGAAGAAGATGCCGTTGACGATGCCCTCGACGGCCTGGTCCACGGGGGCGTCGTCGAAGACGATGTTGGCGCCCTTGCCGCCCAGTTCGAGCGTCAGCTTCTTGCGGGTGCCCGCGACCGTGCGCGCGATCTGCTTGCCGACGGCGGTGGAGCCGGTGAAGGCCACCTTGTTCACGTCGGGGTGGGCGACCAGCGCGGCTCCGGCGCGGCCGTCGCCGGTGACGATGTTGACGACGCCCTTGGGGAGGCCGGCCTGACGGCAGATGTCCGCGAAGAACAGGGCGGAGAGGGGGGTCGTCTCGGCGGGCTTGAGGACCACCGTGTTGCCCGTCGCCAGTGCCGGGGCGATCTTCCACGCCAGCATCAGGAGGGGGAAGTTCCAGGGGATGACCTGGCCCGCGACGCCGAGGGGCTTCGGGTCCGCCCCGAAGCCGGCGTGGCCGAGCTTGTCCGCCCAGCCCGCGTAGTAGAAGAAGTGCGCGGCGACCAGGGGGAGGTCCGCGTCGCGGGTCTCCTTGATCGGCTTGCCGTTGTCCAGGGTCTCCAGGACGGCCAGCTCGCGGCTGCGCTCCTGGACGATCCGGGCGATGCGGAAGAGGTACTTCGCGCGCTCGGAGCCGGGGAGCGCCGACCACTTCTCGAACGCCCTGCGGGCGGCCTTCACCGCGCGGTCGACGTCCGCCTCACCGGCCTCGGCGACCTCGGAGAGGACCTCCTCGGTGGACGGCGAGACGGTCTTGAAGACCTTGCCGTCGGCCGCCTCGGTGAACTCGCCGTCGATGAACAGGCCGTACGACGGGGCGATGTCGACGACCGCGCGGGACTCGGGCGCCGGTGCGTACTCGAAAACAGGTGCCATGGTGATCAGTCCACCGTCACGTAGTCGGGGCCGGAGTAGCGGCCGGTGGCCAGCTTCTGACGCTGCATCAGCAGGTCGTTCAGGAGCGAGGAGGCGCCGAAGCGGAACCAGTGGTTGTCCAGCCAGTCCTCGCCCGCCGTCTCGTTGACCAGGACCAGGAACTTGATCGCGTCCTTCGCGGTGCGGATGCCGCCGGCCGGCTTCACGCCGACCTGGACGCCCGTCTGCGCGCGGAAGTCGCGGACCGCCTCCAGCATGAGGAGGGTGTTGGCGGGCGTGGCGTTGACCGCGACCTTGCCGGTGGACGTCTTGATGAAGTCGGCACCCGCCAGCATGCCGAGCCAGCTCGCGCGGCGGATGTTGTCGTACGTCGACAGCTCGCCGGTCTCGAAGATGACCTTCAGGCGGGCGGACGTCCCGCAGGCCTCCTTCACGGCGACGATCTCGTCGTACACCTTCATGTAGTTCCCCGCGAGGAAGGCCCCGCGGTCGATGACCATGTCGACCTCGTCGGCGCCCGCCGCGACGGCCTCGCGCACGTCGGCCAGCTTGACGGCCAGCGAGGCGCGGCCCGCCGGGAACGCCGTGGCGACCGAGGCGACCTTGACGCCCGAGCCGGCGACGGCCTCCTTGGCGACGGCCACCATGTCGGGATAGACGCAGACGGCCGCCGTGGCGGGGCTCGTCCGGTCCGTCGGATCGGGGCGGACCGCCTTGGCGCCGAGCGCCCGGACCTTGCCCGGGGTGTCCGCGCCTTCCAGCGTCGTCAGGTCGACCATGGAGATGGCCAGGTCCAGCGCGTACGCCTTCGCGGTGGTCTTGATGGAACGGGTGCCGAGCGAGGCGGCGCGCGCCTCCAGGCCGACCGCGTCGACGCCGGGCAGCCCGTGGAGGAAGCGGCGCAGCGTGCTGTCGGACGCGGTGACGTCCGTGAGTCCGTGGGAGGACGCAGCGGATGCAACGGGTGCAGCGGATGCAGTGGTGGGCATGGTCACCAGCCGAGCATATCTACGCGCGTAGCGGCTGTACAGTCCCCGGCGCTCGTCCCGCCGGCCGGCACCGCGGCCGAAGGACGCCCGGCCCGTCGGGCACAATCGGCAGCATGACGACCCCGGAGCCCCAGTCACCCTCGCCCCATCCTTCGGCACCCGCGCCCAAGGACCGGGTCTACCGCTCGCCCGCGGGCATCCTCGGCGGCGTCCTGCTGCTCGCCCTCGTCGCCTGGCTCGGCATCGACGCGGTGGTCTCCGGCGAGGGGGACACCCCGTGGAAGGCGCTCGCCGCGATGCTGCTCCTCGTGCCGCTCGCCGCCGCCTACACGGTGCGGCCCGCCGTCTTCGCGAACGAGGAGCGGCTGCGCGTGCGCAACCCCCTCCGCGTCGTCGTGCTGCCCTGGGACCAGGTCGCCTCGCTGCGGTCCGGTTACTCCAACGAGGTCCGCACCCAGGACGGCACCAAGTACCAGCTGTGGGCCATCCCCGTCTCGCTGCGGGCCCGCAAGAAGGCGGTGCGGCGGGAGGAGCGGCGCCTGGCCGGGGACACCCGCGGGCGCGGCGGCCTCGGGGACCTGACCGGCGGCGCCCGTGGCGCCGGGCCCGGGGCCCTCGCCGACGGGCCGGTGCGGGCGGAGGGCGACCGGGCCATGGACGAGCTGCGGGAACTGCTCGAGGCACGCGAACTGCGGGCCCCGGAGCAGGACGGCGCCGCGCGGGACGGGGTCACCGTCCGCTGGGCCTACGAGATCGTCGTGCCGGCGGTGGTGGGGGCCGTGTTGCTGGCGGTGCTGCTGGGGTTGGGGTGACGGTCCTTCCGGTCTCCCCGTCTTCCGGTCTTCCGGTCTCCCGGTCTTCTGGACTTCCGGTCTCCCGGTCTCCCGGTCTTCTGGACTTCCGGTCTCCCGGCCGTGGGGTGATCCGGCCGGCCGTCGTGGGCCGTCCCGCTACGGCGCGGCCGGCCAGACCAGGAGCATGTACGCCCCGCAGTACGCCGAACCCAGCACCGCCGCCGTCAGGGTCAGCGCGCGGTGCCGCCCCGAGGCGCGGGACAGGTGCACCGCCGCCGGCAGGAGCAGGGGAAAGGCCGGCAGCAGGAAGCGGGCCCTCGGGAAGTAGACCCCGCCGCTGCCCAGGACGATCACCAGCAGGACGCCGGCGAAGACCAGCAGCGGCAGCGGCTGGCGGTCCCACGCCGACAGGCCGAACAGCACCACCGACGCGATCAGCGTGAGGGTCACCATCACCAGGAACAGCTGCGGCGTCGGGTCGCGCCACAGCAGCCAGCGCACCTGGTGCAGCGTCCGCAGGCCGCCGTCCAGCTCGTTGTGCCACAGCCGCTGCACCGCGAAGTAGCCGTCCCAGCGGCCCAGCCGCAGGCCCACCCAGCCGATGTACGCACACCAGCCGAGCGGTGCGAGCACCGCGGCGGCGAGGACGCGGGGGCGGAGGGTGCGGTGGCGGGCGAGGTGCACCAGGGCCGTCGCGGTGACCGCCGCCGCCACCGCGATGCCGGTCGGCCGGGTCAGGCCCGCCAGTACGGCGCAGCCGGCCGCCCACAGCCAGCGGCCGCTGAGCACCGCGTACAGCGACCAGGCCGCGCACGCCGTGAACAGCGACTCGGTGTACCCCATCCACTGCACCGCGCCGACCGGGAACGCGGCCCACAGCGTGGTGAGCAGCACGCCGACGCGCCGGCCGTACAGCCGGTCGCCCACGGCGAAGATCCCCCAGGCGGCGACCAGCGAGGCGACGACCGCGATGCCGAGGCCCGTGGAGGCGCGGGTGCCCGGGGTGAGGACGGCCACCGCCTTCACCAGGACCGGGTAGAGCGGGAAGAAGGCCAGGTCGTTGGCGTTCAGGGCGGTGCCGAGCTCGCGGGTGTAGCCGTGGTCGGCGATGCCGAGGTACCAGTCGGAGTCCCACTGCGCGGCCAGCACCGTCCAGAGGTCCTGGTGCCGGCGGTGGGCCCAGACGGCGAGCAGCAGCAGGCCCGTGACGCGTACGGCGAGATAGGCGCCGAGAGCCGGGGCGGCGCGGCGCGCGGCCCGCAGCAGCCGCCGGGCGCGGGCCCGGGCGCTGCGCTGCGGGGGAGGCGGGGCGGCCGTGCGGGTGTGGGGGCGCCGGGTGCCCGGGATGTGTCCGCTCTGGGTCGTTCGGGGGGCGGTCGAGGACACGGCGGCGGCTCCCTGGCGGTGCTCGGTGGTGCGGTTTCCGGTCCACCGTTGCCCGGGGGGCGGCCAGGGAGGTGCAGGGCGGGTCAACGGGTGGGGGTAAATCACCCGATGGGGTGCCGCCGGGCGGAGGCACCCCGTCGTCGGGGCCGGAGGCCGGGGCCGGGGCCCGTCAGATGCCCGCCGCTGCCGAGAGGTCCCGCTTCAGCGCCGTCAGCAGCTCCGTCGCCTTCGCGCGGGCCTCGGGGAGGCCGGCGTGCGCGGCGACCGGGACGACCACCTCCAGGTAGCACTTCAGCTTGGGCTCCGTGCCGCTCGGGCGGACGATCACCCGGGCGCCGTCGAGCGTGTAGCGCAGGCCGTCCGTGGGCGGGAGCGTGTCCGTGCCCCGGGTGAGGTCCTCGGCCCTCGTGACCGGAAGACCGGCGAGGCGCGTGGGGGGCTGCTCGCGCAGGCGGTGCATCGCGGCGGCGATCAGGGAGAGGTCCTCGACACGCACCGAGAGCTGGTCGGTGGCGTGCAGGCCGTGCTCCACGGCGAGGTCGTCCAGGAGGTCGAGGAGGGTGCGGCCCTCCGCCTTGAGGGCGGAGGCGAGTTCCGTGATCAGCAGCGCCGCGGTGATGCCGTCCTTGTCGCGGACGCCCTCCGGGTCGACGCAGTAGCCGAGGGCCTCCTCGTAGCCGTAGCGGATGTTCTCCACGCGGGCGATCCACTTGAAGCCGGTCAGGGTCTCCTCGTACGGCAGGCCCGCCTTCTCGGCGATGCGGCCGAGGAGGGAGGAGGAGACGATCGACTCGGCGAACGTGCCGTGCGCTCCGCGGGAGACCAGGTGGGCGGCGAGGAGCGCGCCGACCTCGTCGCCGCGGAGCATGCGCCAGTCGGTGCCGTCGTGCACCGCGACGGCGCAGCGGTCGGCGTCCGGGTCGTTGGCGATGACCAGGTCCGGGTCGGTCTCGCGGGCCTTCGCGAAGGCGAGGTCCATCGCGCCGGGCTCTTCCGGGTTGGGGAAGGCGACGGTGGGGAAGTCCGGGTCGGGGTCGGCCTGCTCGGCGACGAGGGCCGGCTCCGGGAAGCCGGCGCGTTCGAAGGCGGCGAGGAGGGTGTCCTTGCCGACGCCGTGCATCGCCGTGTAGACGGTGCGGGCGGTACGGGGGGAGCCGGGGGCGAGGACCGCGTCCGTGCGGGCGAGGTAGGTGTCCAGGACGTCGTCGCCCAGGGTCTGCCAGCCGGTGGTGGGGCGGGGGACGTCGTTCAGGGAGCGGACGGCGTCGATCTCCGCGGCGATGCCGGCGTCGGCGGGGGGCACGATCTGGGAGCCGTCGCCGAGGTAGACCTTGTAGCCGTTGTCGCGGGGCGGGTTGTGGCTGGCGGTGACCTCGACTCCGGCGACCGCGCCGAGGTGCCGGATGGCGAACGCCAGGACGGGCGTGGGGAGGGGACGGGGGAGGACGGCCGCCCTCAGGCCGGCGCCGGTCATGACGGCGGCGGTGTCGCGGGCGAAGTCCGCGGACTTGTGGCGGGCGTCGTAGCCGATGACGACGAGGCCGTCGGTGTGGCCTTGCTTCCTGAGGTACGCGGCGAGGCCTGCGGCGGCCCGGATGACGACGGAGCGGTTCATGCGCATCGGGCCGGCGCCCAGTTCGCCGCGCAGGCCCGCGGTGCCGAACTGGAGGGTGCCGGCGAAGCGTGCGGCGAGTTCGGCGTGGTCCTCGGTGTCGATGAGCTCGGCGAGCTCCGCGCGGGTGTCCGCGTCGGGGTCCTCGGCCAGCCATGTCCTGGCGCGTGCGAGGAGGTCGTCGTCTTGCACGTCGGTCAGCCTCTCGTGTGGTCGGTGCGTCGGTCGTACGTCTTGCCTGCGGCGGCCTGTGCGGGTGTGGTGGGGGTGCGGGGTGCCTGCGGCGGCCTGTGCGGGTTCGGTGGGGGTGCGGGGTGCCTGCGGCGCCTGTGCGGGTGTGGTGGGGGTGCGGGTAGCGCCTTGGGTCCGGTGGTGGGTTGGGGCCGCGTCGGGGGGTGTCCGTCCTCGGAACGGCGCGGAATCGGGTACTGACCAGCAGGCGGGGCGTTGACGCGCCAACCGCTGCGGGCGGACACCCCCCGACACGTCCCCTTCCCGCCGTACGCGGCTCCCCCGCCGTCGCACCACGCCGCCCCGGCTGCGGGCAGCCGCCATACGCCGCCGCCCCAGCTGCGAGCAGCCGCCATGCACCGCCCGCCGTAGCTGCGGGCAGTCGTGCCTCCCCCAGTGCCTGAACGGCCTGGGAGGTGCCCCCAGGGGCGGCACGGGTGGGCGGTGGGGGTCCCCCCGCTCGAGCGAAGCCGAGAGTGGGGGAGGCACCCCCGTAGCGCCGGGCCGGGCGAACCCGCCCCGCGTCCACCCCCGCGCCGGGCACCCCGGCAGCGCCGGGCCACGTGATCCACCCCGACCCGCACCCGCGCCGGGTCACGTGGCTCGCCCCGCGTCGGTTACAGCCGCCCCAGCACCTGCGTCAGCAGCGCGCCCATCCGCGTCGCGGAGTCGCGGCCCGCCTGCAGGACCTCCTCGTGGTTGAGGGGCTCGCCCGTCATGCCCGCCGCCAGGTTGGTCACCAGCGAGATGCCCAGCACCTCCGCGCCCGCCTCGCGGGCGGCGATCGCCTCCAGGACCGTCGACATGCCCACCAGGTCGGCCCCGATGACGCGCGCCATGCGGATCTCCGCCGGCGTCTCGTAGTGCGGGCCGGGGAACTGGGCGTAGACGCCCTCCTCCAGCGTGGGGTCCACCTCCTTGCACAGGGCGCGCAGGCGGGGGGAGTAGAGGTCGGTGAGGTCGACGAAGTTCGCGCCGACGATGGGGGAGGTGGCGGTGAGGTTGATGTGGTCGCTGATCAGGACCGGCTGGCCGGGGCGCATGCCCTCGCGCAGGCCGCCGCAGCCGTTGGTCAGGATGATCGTCTTGGCGCCGGCGGCGACGGCCGTGCGGACGCCGTGGGAGACGGCGGCCACGCCGTGGCCCTCGTAGTAGTGGGTGCGGCCGAGGAAGACCAGCGCGCGCTTGTCGCCGATGGAGTACGAGCGGATCTTGCCGCCGTGACCCTCCACTGCGGGCTTGGGGAAGCCCGGCAGGTCGGTGACCTGGAGATCGGCCTCGGGGGCGCCCAGGGCGTCCACGGCCGGTGCCCAGCCGGAGCCCATCACGAGGGCTACGTCGTGGGTCTCGGCGCCGGTGAGTTCGCGCAGGCGGGCCGCGGCGGCGTCGGCGGCGGCGTAGGGGTCGCCCTGGATGTCGTCCGGAAGAAGAGATGCGTTCACGCCGATGAGGGTAGCCGGTTTACGCCTACGCGCGTAGATGACGGAGCTCACGGGATCGCGATTGTTGTTTTGTCGTTTCCGACGAGGGCGCCGCTCAGCAGGGGCGCTTGCGGAGCTCCATGACGTAGTCGTGGGGCGCGCCCGCCGATTCCGCCGCGTCGGCCACCTCGCCGAGGTAGCGGGCGGAGGGCAGGCCGCCCTCGTAGGCGTTCAGGACGTACGTCCAGGCCCCCTCCTCGCCGTCCAGGGTGTGGACGCGCACGCGCATGCGGCGGTATATGTCCAGCCCCACGCCCTCCCAGCGGTCGAGCGAGTCCTCGTCCATCGGGGCGATGTCGTACAGGGCGACGAAGACCTGGGAGACCGGGTCCTCCACCAGGGTCGCGAGCGCGCCCTCCCAGCCCATGTGCTCGCCCCCGAAGGTCAGCCGCCACCCGTTCAGCCAGCCGGTGGCGCGCAGCGGCGAGTGCGGGGCGCGACGGGTCATCAACCGCGCGTCGAGGTTGCCGGCGTATGCGGCGTAGAGCGACATGGGGGAGAGCGTACGGCAGGCGTCCCGGGCGTCGCCGTCGTCACAGACGTGCCCCCGGGCGGTTCCACACCGGGCGGTGCGGGACAATGGAGTACGTGACTCGGATCGTGATCATCGGTGGCGGACCCGGCGGATACGAAGCGGCCCTGGTGGCCGCGCAGCTCGGCGCGGAGGTGACCGTCGTCGACTGCGACGGCCTGGGCGGGGCGTCGGTGCTGACCGACTGCGTGCCGTCCAAGACTCTGATCGCCACGGCCGAGGTGATGACCACCTTCGACTCCTCGTACGAGGAGCTGGGGATCATCGTCGCCGACGACACCCCGCCCATGGAGCAGGCCGCCCGGGTGGTCGGCGTGGACCTGGGGAAGGTCAACCGGCGTGTGAAGCGGCTCGCGCTGGCGCAGTCGCACGACATCACCGCCTCCGTGACGCGCGCGGGCGCGCGGGTCGTGCGCGGGCGCGGGCGGCTGGAGGGCATGCAGGCCCTCGACGGGTCGCGGAAGGTCGTGGTGCGGGCCGCCGACGGGAGCGAGGAGACGCTGACCGCGGACGCGGTGCTGATCGCGACCGGCGGGCACCCGCGCGAGCTGCCCGACGCGCGGCCCGACGGCGAGCGGATCCTGAACTGGACCCAGGTCTACGACCTGGAGGAGCTGCCGGAGGAGCTCATCGTCGTCGGGTCCGGTGTGACCGGTGCCGAGTTCGCCGGCGCCTACCAGGCGCTGGGGTCCAAGGTGACGCTCGTGTCGTCGCGCGACCGGGTGCTGCCCGGCGAGGACCCCGATGCCGCCGCCGTCCTGGAGGACGTGTTCCGGCGGCGCGGGATGAACGTCATGGCGCGGTCGCGGGCCCAGTCCGCCAAGCGCGTCGGGGACCGGGTGGAGGTGACGCTGGCCGACGGGCGCGTCATCACCGGGTCGCACTGCCTGATGGCCGTCGGCGCCATCCCCAACACCGAGGGCATGGGCCTGGAGGAGGCCGGGGTCAAGCTCAAGGACTCCGGGCACATCCGTACCGACCGGGTGTCGAGGACCTCGGCTCCCGGCGTGTACGCCGCCGGTGACGTCACCGGCGTGTTCGCCCTCGCCTCGGTGGCCGCCATGCAGGGGCGCATCGCCATGTACCACTTCCTGGGGGACACGGTCACTCCGCTGAACCTCAAGACCGTCTCCGCCAACGTCTTCACCGACCCCGAGATCGCCACGGTCGGGTACTCGCAGGCCGACGTCGACTCCGGCAAGATCGACGCCCGTGTGGTGAAGCTGCCGCTGCTGCGCAACCCGCGCGCCAAGATGCAGGGCATCCGGGACGGCTTCGTCAAGATCTTCTGCCGGCCCGGTACCGAGATCGTGGTCGGCGGCGTGGTCGTGGCGCCGCGCGCCTCCGAGCTCATCCACCCCATCTCGATCGCGGTCGACAACAACCTGACGGTCGAACAGATCGCGAACGCCTTCACGGTCTATCCCTCTCTTTCGGGATCGATCGCCGAGGTGGCACGGCAGCTGCACACCCGGAAGACCAACGGAGAGGGCTGACACGGACGGAACCGGCCCCCGCCGGTCACGGGGAGTCGCGGGGCCGCGGACGGCATGCGCGTCCGGAGTGGGCGCGTATACCACTTCCGTCCCTGCCGTGCGAACAACTTCTGTTATCCGGCGCATACTGCTGAAAGCAGACGGTCGTTGGGGTTACTGTCAGTTTCGTGTTCGCTGCAGAACGTCGCCAATTGATCCTCGAAATGGTGCGAGCGAACGGGGCCGTGTCGCTCCGTGAGCTCGCCCGCGTCGTCCAGACCTCCGAAGTGACCGTACGGCGGGACGTGCGCGCGCTGGAGGCAGAAGGACTCCTCGACCGCCGGCACGGCGGTGCGGTACTGCCGGGCGGGTTCACGCGAGAATCCGGCTTTCCGCAGAAGTCCCATCTCGCGACCGCCGAGAAGACGGCCATCGCCGACCTCGCCGCGGGTTTCGTCGAAGAGGGCGAGGCCATCGTGGTGGGGGCGGGGACCACCACCCAGGAGCTGGCGCGCCGGCTCGCGCGGGTGCCGGGGCTGACCGTCGTCACCAACTCGCTGCTGGTGGCCCAGGCCCTCGCCCACGCCAACCGCGTCGAGGTCGTCATGACCGGCGGCACGCTGCGGGGGTCCAACTACGCCCTGGTCGGCAGCGGCGCCGAGCAGTCCCTCCAGGGGCTGCGGGTGTCCAAGGCCTTCCTGTCCGGGAGCGGCCTGACGGCGGAGCGGGGTCTGTCGACGTCCAACATGCTGTCGGCGTCCGTCGACCGCGCGCTGGTGCAGGCCGCCGCCGAGGTCGTCGTCCTCGCCGACCACTCCAAGCTGGGCACGGACACCATGTTCCAGACCGTGCCGACGGACCTCGTCACCCGCCTGGTGACGGACGAGCCGCCCGGCCACGACGACCGCGCGGCCACGGAGCTCCAGGCCCTGGCCGACCAGGGCGTGCAGATCGCCGTGGCCGGGGCGCCGGGGGGTGCGGCCGACGCGGGAAATCACCAGGCCGCCCCGGCTGAGGCGGCCCCGGCACGGCAGCGCCGGGACGTGCCGCTGCCCGGGCCGCGCCGGCAGGTCCCCGGCGCGGGGGCGGCGCTGCGGACGGCCACGGCGCTCGGCGAGCAGAACGCCGGGGCGGAGCGGGCCCGGGTCGCGGACCTGCGCCGGCGCTGAGGAGCCGCACGGTCCGTCGCGTCCCCCCTGACAACAGCGGGACGCCCGGCGGACCGTGGGAGACGGTCCGCCGGGCGCCCCGGCCGTCCTGCTGTCGTGCGGGTGTCAGTCCTTGATCTCGCAGATCGCGGCACCGGAGGTGACGGACGCGCCGACCTCGGCGCCCAGACCCTTGACGGTGCCGGACTTGTGGGCGTTGAGGGGCTGCTCCATCTTCATGGCCTCCAGGACGACGATCAGGTCGCCCTCCTGGACCTCCTGGCCCTCCTCCACCGCGACCTTCACGATCGTGCCCTGCATCGGCGAGGCGAGGGTGTCGCCGGAGGCCGCCGGGCCGGACTTCTTCGCCGCGCGGCGCTTGGGCTTGGCGCCGGCCGCCAGACCGGTGCGGGCCAGGGACATGCCCAGCGACGACGGGAGGGAGACCTCCAGTCGCTTGCCGCCGACCTCGACGACGACCGTCTCGCGGCCCGCGTCCTCGTCCGCCTCGGTGTCCGCGGGGGCGGTGAACGGCTTGATCTCGTTGACGAACTCCGTCTCGATCCAGCGGGTGTGGACCGTGAACGGGTCGGCCGAGCCGGTCAGCTCGGGCGCGAACGCCGGGTCACGCACGACCACGCGGTGGAACGGGATCGCGGTGGCCATGCCCTCGACCTGGAACTCCTCCAGCGCGCGGGCGGCACGCTGCAGGGCCTCCTTGCGGGTGCGGCCGGTGACGATCAGCTTGGCGAGCAGGGAGTCCCACGCCGGACCGATGACGCTGCCGGACTCCACGCCCGCGTCCAGGCGGACGCCGGGGCCGGTGGGCGGGGCGAAGGTGGTGACGGTGCCGGGGGCGGGCAGGAAACCCCGGCCCGGGTCCTCGCCGTTGATGCGGAACTCGAACGAGTGACCGCGCAGCTCCGGGTCGCCGTAACCGAGCTCCTCGCCGTCGGCGATGCGGAACATCTCGCGGACCAGGTCGATGCCCGCGACCTCCTCGGTGACCGGGTGCTCCACCTGCAGGCGCGTGTTGACCTCCAGGAAGGAGATCGTGCCGTCCAGGCCGACGAGGAACTCGACGGTGCCGGCGCCGACGTAGCCGGCCTCCTTCAGGATCGCCTTGGAGGCGGAGTACAGCTGGGCCACCTGCTCCTCGGACAGGAAGGGGGCCGGGGCCTCCTCCACCAGCTTCTGGTGGCGGCGCTGCAGCGAGCAGTCACGGGTGGAGACGACGACCACGTTGCCGTGCTGGTCGGCCAGGCACTGGGTCTCCACGTGGCGGGGCTTGTCGAGGTAGCGCTCGACGAAGCACTCGCCGCGGCCGAACGCGGCCACCGCCTCACGGACGGCCGAGTCGTACAGCTCCGGCACCTCTTCGAGGGTGCGGGCGACCTTCAGGCCGCGTCCGCCACCGCCGAAGGCCGCCTTGATGGCGATCGGCAGGCCGTGCTCCTTCGCGAAGGCCACGACCTCGTCCGCACCCGAGACGGGGTCCGGGGTGCCGGCGACCAGCGGGGCGCCGGCGCGCTGGGCGATGTGCCGGGCGGCGACCTTGTCGCCCAGGTCGCGGATGGCCTGCGGGGGCGGGCCGATCCAGATCAGACCCGCGTCCAGGACCGCCTGCGCGAACTCGGCGTTCTCCGAGAGGAAGCCGTACCCGGGGTGGATGGCGTCCGCCCCCGACTCGCTCGCGGCCTTCAGTACCTTGGCGATGTCCAGGTAGCTGGTGGCGGGGGTGTCACCACCCAGGGCGAACGCCTCATCAGCGGCGCGGACATGCAGAGCGTCCCGGTCCGGGTCCGCGTAGACGGCCACGCTCGCGATCCCGGCGTCCCGGCAGGCCCGGGCCACGCGGACAGCGATTTCGCCACGGTTGGCGATGAGCACCTTGCGCACGATTGAGGCTCCCTCCTTGAAACAAGCCGAGTTTAGGGACTGCCGACACGGCACTTCGACCCGTCCCCAATGGTGAGCTTGCCCACACGGAGCGTGATTCGAGGCTCGCTCGACCCGCGAAATCCCTTGCCGCACCGCGATACGCAGGACTCCTCGGACAAACCCTAGCCCTCCCATGTGGTCAAGGTCTCTGTGAGAGCGTGCTGCGGGCCACTCCGTTTCTTTGTGGAGTCCCTACGAATGGCCCAATGATTCTTTGCTCGCGGCGGACCTCTTGTCGCGAGGTTTACCCGTTAGTAACGTTCGTGGGGTCTCGAACGTACTTGGGGTAACAGCTGTCCTGCGGGGCAGCGGTCGAAAGTGGGTGGGGACCGGTGAGGGTGCGCAGGCCGGTGGCGTGGACCGTGGCGGTCGTGCTCTTCGCGGAGGCGCTCGGCGTCGCCGCGCTGAACTGGTTCCTGGGGATCGTCGTCGACCGGCAGGACATGTCCCTGGCCGGCCTCGACCCGGACGCGATGTCCGTGTCCTCGAAGATCGGCGGCGTTGTCTTCGGTCTCTACTTCGCGCTGTGCGGGCTGGTCGCCCTGCTCGTGGCGCTGCGCGACCGCCCGCCCGCCGGCCTCGGCCGGGTCCTGCTGATCAGCGCGGCCGTGGTGCACGGGCTGCTCGGCGCCTTCACCTGGGGGCTGGTGGGCTGGAGCGCCTTCCTGTTCATGCTCCTCGTGCTCGGCCTCATCGTGCTGCTGCTGATGACCTACGACGACCGGGAGGACCCGGCCGCCGGGCCGGCCGGGGCCGGCAAGGGCGACGGCGGTTCCCCGGTCAGTCCTCCGCCGGCGCCCACAGCTCCGTGATGCCGACCCCGAGCTCGGCCAGCAGGCGCCGGACGAGGGGCAGGCTGATGCCGATCACGTTCCCGTGGTCGCCCTCGATGCCGTCGATGAACGGCGCCGAGCGGCCGTCCAGGGTGAAGGCCCCGGCGACGTACAGCGGCTCGCCCGAGGCGACGTAGGCGGCGATCTCCTCGTCGGTCGGCTCGCCGAAGCGGACGACGGTGGAGGCGGTGGCCGAGACGTGGCGGCCGGTGGCGGTGTCCCAGACGCAGTGGCCGGTCTGCAGCGTGCCCGCCCGCCCGCGCATCGCCTTCCAGCGGGCGGTGGCCTCCTCCGCGTCGGCGGGCTTGCCGAGGGCCCGCCCGTCCAGGTCCAGCACCGAGTCGCAGCCGATCACCAGGGCACCGTGGACCTCGGGCTTCGCGGCCACGACGGAGGCCTTCGCCTCGGCGAGGGCGAGGGCCAGCTCGGCGGGGGTCGGGGCGGTCACGGCGTCCTCGTCGACGCCGCTGACGAGCACCTCGGGGTCGAGCCCGGCCTGACGCAGCAGCCCGAGCCGGGCGGGGGACTGGGAGGCGAGGACGAGACGCCTGCGGCGCTGAGCAGTCATGGGGTCAGGTTAGCCACCCGGGCGGGGCCGGCTCACCTCAGGCCGATCACGATCATCGCCAGCACCATGGCCATGGCCAGGAGAACACTCAGCCGCCGCAGCATGTGCTGCATGTCGCGCAGTTCTTCGGGCGGCTCGTTCTCGGGATCGGACCACAGCATTCCACCAGCGTGGGGCCGGGCGAGGCGGCGGCGCTTGAGTACGGGTACTCATTTGAGTACGGGCACTCGTCCAGGGCGCGGGGTTCCTCCTCCGCGCGCCCACGCGGCGAATCCGCGTACCGCACGGCCCCGCGCCCCGGGGCGTCCTCCCTACGCCGGCCAGTACGTACGGCCCCAGGACGCCGGGCCCGGCTGGGGCAGCCTGTGGGCCGCGATGCGGGACGGGTCGGACCACGCGTCCCTGGTGGCCGGTGCGCCGGACGGCTCGGGCTGGGCCGCCGCGGCGCGGGCGCGGACCACCGCCAGGGCGGCGGCGAGCTCCTCGGGGGTCGGGTTGCCCCGTACGACCTTGATCGTCACAGCGGCTCCTTACAGGGGGATGTTGCCGTGCTTCTTCGGGGGCAGGGATTCCCGCTTGGTGCGCAGTTGACGCAGACCGCGGACGATGTGGCGGCGGGTGTCGGACGGCATGATCACCGCGTCGACGTAGCCGCGTTCGGCCGCCGTGTAGGGGTTGAGGAGGGTGTCCTCGTACTCCTGGATCAGGCGGGCGCGGACGGCTTCGACGTCCTCGCCGCCCGCCTCGGCCTCGGCGAGGGTGCGGCGGTGCAGGATGTTGACGGCGCCCTGGGCGCCCATGACGGCGATCTGGGCCGTGGGCCAGGCCAGGTTGAGGTCGGCACCCAGGTGCTTGGAGCCCATGACGTCGTAGGCGCCGCCGAAGGCCTTGCGGGTGATGACCGTGATCAGCGGGACCGTGGCCTCCGCGTAGGCGAAGATCAGCTTGGCGCCGCGGCGGATGATGCCGTCGTGCTCCTGGTCCACGCCCGGCAGGAAGCCGGGGACGTCCACGAAGGTCAGCACGGGCACGTTGAAGGCGTCGCAGGTGCGCACGAAGCGGGCGGCCTTCTCGGACGCGGTGATGTCCAGGCAGCCGGCGAACTGCATGGGCTGGTTGGCGACGATGCCGACGGGCCGGCCCTCGACGCGGCCGAAACCGGTGAGGATGTTCGGCGCGAACAGCGGCTGCGTCTCGAAGAACTCGGCGTCGTCGAGGACGTGCTCGATCACCGTGTGCATGTCGTACGGCTGGTTCGCCGAGTCCGGGACGATCACGTCCAGCTCGCGGTCCTCGTCGGTGACCGCGAGGTCCGCCTCCTCGGGGAAGGCGGGGGGCTCGGAGAGGTTGTTGGACGGCAGGTACGACAGCAGCTGCTTGACGTACTCGACGGCGTCCTTCTCGTCCCCGGCCATGTGGTGGGCCACGCCCGAGGTGGAGTTGTGCGTGCGGGCGCCGCCCAGCTCCTCGAAGCCGACGTCCTCGCCGGTGACCGTCTTGATGACGTCGGGGCCGGTGATGAACATGTGGCTGGTCTGGTCGACCATGACCGTGAAGTCGGTGATGGCGGGGGAGTAGACCGCGCCGCCCGCGCACGGGCCGACGACCAGGCTGATCTGCGGGATCACGCCGGAGGCGTGGGTGTTGCGGCGGAAGATCTCGCCGTACGCCCCGAGGGAGGCCACGCCCTCCTGGATGCGGGCGCCGCCGGAGTCGTTGATGCCGATGACCGGGCAGCCGGTCTTCAGCGCGAAGTCCATGACCTTGACGATCTTCTGGCCGTAGACCTCGCCCAGCGCTCCGCCGAAGACGGTGAAGTCCTGCGAGAACACCGCGACCGGGCGGCCGTCGACCGTGCCGTAGCCGGTGACGACGCCGTCCCCGTAGGGGCGGTTCTTCTCCAGGCCGAAGTTGGTGGACCGGTGCTGGGCGAACTCGTCCAGCTCGACGAAGGACCCCTCGTCGAGCAGGAGGTCGATCCGCTCACGCGCCGTCAGTTTGCCCTTGGCGTGCTGCTTCTCGACGGCGCGTTCCGAACCGGCGTGCGTAGCCTCCTGGATACGGCGCTGGAGATCCGCGAGCTTGCCCGCGGTCGTGTGGATGTCAGGCTGCTGCTCTTCCGGCTCGGACATCGGGATGCGGCTCCCTGCCTGCTCAAAAGGGGGGACGGTTACTCATCCGTAGAGTAGTAGGGGGTCCTCCGATCGGCAGTGCGGTCTTTCCCACACCTAGTGTGGGTTGCATGACACCCCGAGACGCCTCCGACCCCTCGCCCAGCCGTTGGTCCGACCTGGACCGGCCGCCCCTCAACACCACGTCGCTGCGCCGGGGCCTGGTACGGGAGGGAGGACTGTGGCGCCAGGTGGACGTGGTGCAGCGCACCGGTTCCACCAACTCCGACCTGGTGGCCCGCGCCGCGGCGGGGGAGGCGGACGAGGGGGCCGTGCTCGTCGCCGAGGAGCAGACGGCCGCGCGGGGGCGTCTCGACCGGCAGTGGACGGCACCGGCCCGCTCCGGCCTCTTCTTCTCCGTACTCCTGCGGCCCACCGAGGTGCCCGTGGCCCGCTGGGGCTGGCTGCCCCTGCTCACCGGCGTCGCGGTGGCGACCGGGCTGTCCCGGGCGGCGGGGGTGGACACGGCCCTGAAGTGGCCCAACGACCTGCTCGTCACGGTGGACGGGGAGGAACGCAAGGCCGGCGGGATCCTGGCGGAGCGGGCCGGGGACGGCGGGGTGGTCGTCGGCGTCGGGATCAACGTCACCCTGCGGGCGGACGAGCTGCCCGTCCCGCGGGCGGGGTCGCTGGCGCTGGCCGGGGCCGTGAGCACGGACCGGGACCCGCTGCTGCGGGGAGTGCTGCGGGCGCTGGAGGAATGGTACGGGCGGTGGCGGTCGGCCGGGGGTGACCCGGCGGTGAGCGGGCTGCAGGAGGCGTACGCGGCGGGGTGCGCCACGCTCGGCCGGGTGGTGCGGGCGGAGCTGCCGGGGGACCGGGCGCTGGTGGGGGAGGCGGTGGCCGTGGACGGGGACGGGCGGTTGGTGCTGGCCACGGAGGAAGGGGTGCGGGAGCCGGTGGGGGCGGGGGACATCGTGCACTTGCGACCGGCTTGAGGGGGGTCTCGCCTGCGGCGGCCCGTGCGGGTGTGGTGGGGGTGCGGGGTGCCTGCGGCGCCTGTGCGGGTTCGGTGGGGGTGCGCGGGTGCCTGCGGCGGCCTGTGCGGGTTCGGTGGGGGTGCGCGGGTGCCTGCGGCGGCCTGTGCGGGTTCGGCGGGGGTGCGCGGGTGCCTGCGGCGGCCTGTGCGGCTCCGGTGGGGGTGCGCGGGTGCCTGCGGCGGCCCGTGCGGCTTTGGTGGGGGTGCGCGTAGCGCGGTGCGTGGTCTTGTGGGTCGGGGCCGCGCCGGGGGGTGTCCGTCCTCGGAACGGCGCGGAATCGGGTACTGACCAACAGACGGGGCGTTGACGCGCCAACCGCTGCGGGCGGACACCCCCCGACACGTCCCCTTCCCGCCGTACGCGGCTCCCCCGCCGTCCCCACTCAGCTGCGGGCAGCCGTCGTGCGCCGCCGTCCCGGCTGCGGGCAGCCGCCGTGCCGCCGCCGCTGCGGGCAGTCGTGCCTCCCCCAGTGCCTGAACGGCCTGGGGGTACCCCCCAAGGGCGGTACCCCCAGGGAGGTACCCCCGGGGCGGCACGGGTGGGCGGTGGGGGTCCACCCGCTCGAGCGAAGCCGAGAGTGGGGGAGGCACCCCGAAAGCGCCGGGCGCGCGAACCCACCCCGCATCCACCCCTACGCCGGGTGACCCGGCAGAGCCGAGCCGCGCGAACCCACCCCGCGTCCACACCCGCGCCGGGTGACCTGGTAGCGCGGGCCGCGTGGCCGGACCGCTCCGGGAGGCGGCTCGCGGGAGTGAGCTGGGGCACACCTGACGTAAAGTTGGGGCCGGTCGAACCTGACCGCGGCAGATCGGAAGGGCAGCAGGCGTGACCGTCGACGACACGGGCTCCGGCGCGGACGGGGACGGCCGGGTGGACCCCGAGCCCGCCCCGGATCCCGCCGACTCCGGCGAGGACCCGCTCGCGCTGCGCCTCGAAGGGCTCATCCTGGGCGCCGAGCGTCGCTACACCCCCTTCCAGGCCGCCCGCAGCGCGGGCGTCTCCATGGAACTGGCCTCCCGCTTCTGGCGGGCCATGGGCTTCGCCGACATAGGACAGGCCAAGGCACTCACCGAGGCCGACGTCCTGGCCCTGCGGCGCCTGGCCGGTCTGGTGGAGGCGGGGCTGCTCAGCGAGGCCATGGCCGTGCAGGTGGCCCGGTCCACCGGGCAGACCACCGCCCGGTTGGCCGAGTGGCAGATCGACTCCTTCCTGGAGGGCCTGACCGAGCCGCCGGAGCCGGGGATGACCCGCACCGAGGTGACGTATCCGCTGGTCGAGCTGTTGCTGCCGGAGCTGGAGGAGTTCCTCGTCTACGTCTGGCGCCGTCAGCTCGCCGCCGCGACCGGCCGGGTCGTGCAGGCCGGTGACGACGAGGAGATGGTGGACCGGCGGCTCGCGGTCGGCTTCGCCGACCTGGTCGGCTTCACGCGGCTGACCCGCCGGATGGAGGAGGAGGAGCTCGGCGAGCTCGTCGAGGCCTTCGAGACCACCGCCGCCGACCTGGTGGCCGCCCGTGGGGGGCGCCTGATCAAGACCCTCGGCGACGAGGTGCTGTACGCCGCCGACGACGCGGGTACCGCCGCCGAGATCGCGCTGCGCCTCATCGAGACGATGGCGAACGACGAGACCATGCCGGAGCTGCGCGTGGGCCTCGCCTTCGGCACGGTGACCACCCGCATGGGCGATGTGTTCGGCACGACCGTGAACCTGGCCTCCCGGCTCACCTCCATAGCCCCCAAGGACGCCGTGCTCATCGACTCCGCCTTCGCCGAGGAGCTGATCCGCACCCGGGACGCCCCGGCCTCCGAGGCGCAGGCGGCCGAGGAGGCCGCCGCGGCGGAGAAGGAGGGCGAGGAGCCGCCGGCGTACCGCTTCGCGCTCCAGCCGATGTGGCAGCGGCCGGTGCGTGGTCTCGGCGTGATCGAGCCGTGGCTGCTCTCCCGGCGCGGCGACGGCGGGGAGTGACGCGCGGGACAGGGGGCGGGCGGACGCGGGCGGTGGTCAGCCGTCGCCGTCCAGCAGGTCCACGCACAGGCCGATCAGCGGTACGCACAGTCCCCCCGAGGGCTCCGGCTCCGGAGCGGGGGGTGCGGTGCGGCTCGGGGCGGGCGTGGGCACGGGGCGCGGGGCGGGGGTGCCGGCCTCCGGCGGCCGCGGCGCGGGAGGCGTCGGTTCCCCGGTGTCCGGCGCGTGCGGGGTCTTCGAAGCGCTCGGGGTGTTCGGGCGGTCCGGGACGGCCGTCGAGCCCGTTGACGGCCGTCCCGGCGCGGCCGGTGCCGAGGGACGTGGCGCCGGGGAGCCGCTCGTGGAGGGGCCCGGTATCAGGCCGCCCGGGCGGGGGAACGCGCTCGTGCCGCCCATGACGGACGTCGCCGACGGACTCGCCCCGGGCGTGGCGCCGTGGCCCGTTCCGGTGTCCCGGTCCGTTCCGGTGTCGCCCGCGCCGTCCCCGCCCGTCTCCACGCGCGGTGCGGCCTCGGCGCCGTAGCCGTGGAGTCCGCCGCCCCCGGGCTCGGGGACCAGGCGTACGAGGCTGAGGGCGCCGGCCGCCAGGACCAGGCCGCCGGCCGCCAGGAGGGCCTTGCGGGGACGTGGCCGGCGGTGACGGCCCCGGATCCGGGGGAGCCGAGGGCGCGGCGTGATCGGCGTGTCCGTCGTCGTCATGATTCCTCCCCGGTGCGCAGGTGCCCCCGCCGCTGCGCTTGGCGAGCGACCATAGGCGCTGCCGGGCGCCGGGGCGGCGGCATCGACCGGATGTCACTCGAACGGGTGGACGGAGAGGGGATGCCGCGATGGCACGCGCCCGGCCTTTCCCCGCGCGTCCGCGCCTGCGATGATCGGGCGGTCGAGTTGTTAACCCGCGTTAACCGGAGGGTGTCATGAGCGAGGAGCGGTTCGGAGAGTTCGTCCTGATGCGGCGGCACGGGGACGGGCATGTCGCGGAGCTCGCCCTCGACCGGCCGAAGGCCATGAACGCCGTCTCGACCGAGATGGCCCGGTCCATCGGCGCGGCCTGCGCGGCGCTGGGCGAGGACCGGGACGTACGGGTGGTGGTGCTGACCTCGACGCACGAGCGGGCCTTCTGCGTCGGCGCCGACCTGAAGGAGCGCAACTCCTTCTCCGACTCCGATCTGCTGCGCCAGCGCCCGGTGACGCGGGGCGCGTACACCGCGGTGCTGGAGCTCGCGGTGCCGACGGTCGCGGCCGTGCACGGGTTCGCGCTGGGCGGCGGCTTCGAGCTGGCGCTGTCGTGCGACGTGATCGTGGCCGACCGCACGGCGGTGGTGGGGCTGCCCGAGGTGTCGGTCGGAGTGATCCCGGGCGGCGGCGGCACGCAGCTGCTGCCGCGCCGGGTGGGAGCGGCGCGCGCCGCCGAGCTGGTGTTCACGGCGCGGCGGGTGGAGGCCGCGGAGGCGCGCGAGCTGGGGCTCGTCGACCAGCTGGTGGACGAGGGCCGCGACCGTGAGGAGGCGCTCGGCCTGGCGTCCCGGATGGCCGCGAACTCGCCCGTGGGGCTGCGGGCGGCCAAGCGGGCGCTGCGGCTCGGCCACGGGCTGGACCTGCGGGCCGGCCTGGAGGTCGAGGACGCGGCGTGGCGGTCGGTGGCCTTCTCCGGGGACCGCGCGGAGGGTGTCGCGGCGTTCAACGAGAAGCGGGCGCCGCGCTGGCCCGGGGAGTGACGGGCCGAGGGCGTGGACCGGGCCCCGTTCGCGTCGTTCATGTCCACTTTTGGATAGAACGTCCCTAGCCTGGAGTGATGGGTGAGGACAGACGGCTCACGGCCGTCGTGGCGTTGGCGCAGGGCATGGCCGCCGCGCACAGTTCGCGGGAGGCGTGGCGGGCGGCGGCCGTCGGCGCGTGCCGGGCGCTGGGCGGCAGCTTCGCGGCCCTGTCGGTGTGGGAGCGCGAGCTCGGCCGGCTCCGGGTCCTGGTGAACGTGGGCGAGCGGGCCGAGGACGAGGAGGAGTTCCCGGAGGACGAGTCCTACCCCGTGCACCAGTTCGCCGAGATCACCGAGTTCCTGCACGAGCGCTGGGCCGGCGGCGGCGAGCCCGACGCCTGGGTCGAGACGGCCGCGGGACCCGCGGCGGGGAGCCCCGGGTACGTCCATCAGCGCGTCGCGGCCCTGCGCCGCCGCGGGCGCGGCTGCTGCGTGATCGCGCCGATCGTGCTGCACGGCCGCGCCTGGGGCGAGCTGTACGTGGCCCGTCCGGTGGGCGAGCCCGTGTTCGCGCGGGGCGACGCCGACTTCGCCACCGTCCTGGCCTCGGTCGTGGCCGCCGGGATCGCGCAGACCGAGCGGCTGGAGGAGGTCCGGCGCCTCGCGTACACCGACGCGCTCACGGGGCTCGCCAACCGCAGGGCGGTCGACTCCCGTCTGGACGAGGCGGTGGAGCGGCACCGCGAGGAGGGCGTCGTCGTCAGTCTCGTCGTGTGCGACCTCAACGGGCTCAAGCGGGTGAACGACACCCACGGGCACGCCGTCGGCGACCGGCTCCTGGAACATTTCGGGTCGGTGCTGTCGCTGTGCGGGGCCATGCTGCCGGGGGCGCTCGCGGCCCGGCTCGGCGGCGACGAGTTCTGCCTGCTCGCGGTCGGGCCGTCCGCCGACGAGGTGGTCAAGGCGGCGGAGGAGCTGTGCCGCCGGGCGGCCGAGCTGGAGCTCGGCGACGGCGTGGCCTGCGGGGTCGCCTCCACCGAGGATCCCGTGGGTCCCGTCCGCTCCGCCCGCCGGCTGTTCCGGCTGGCCGACGCCGCGCAGTACCGGGCCAAGGCCGAGCGGGCCGGCCGGCCGGTCGTGGCCGGCCGCGAGGGACCCGACGATCCCGTCGTCCGGCTGGCGGACGAGCCGCCCCGGGGGGAGGAGGACGGGGAGCGGCGCCGCTTCCGCGGGCGGCATTCGCCCTAGGGGGCGGGAGTCCGGCGGCAGGGCGTGGTGGCCGCGCCGGCGTTCCGCACCCTCCGGCCGAGGGGTGGACCCCTCGGCCGGAGGACGGCACCGTCACGCGCGCGGTCCGGCTCCCCGAGGGGCTCGCCCCGGCCCCGGCAGGGTCGACAGTGTCAAAAGAACGTCAAGTGATCTCAAAAACCGAGGCGTTCCCGACGCACCGAGTACATGACGAACCCCGCGCCGAGGCCGAGACAGGCGGTGCCGCCGAGGACGTACGGAGTGCTGTCGAAGCTTCCGGTGTCGGCCAGCCGGGCGCTCTCGGCGGCGGTGGTCCCCGTGTCCGTCGACACGGCTCTGGCCTGCTCGGTGACCTGCGGAGACGGACTCGTGGAGGTGGTACCCGCGGCCGGGGTCCCGGGCGTCGCGTTCGCGGACGGGACGAACCACAGGGCGCACAGCAGGCCCCCCGCGGCGGCGGCGGTCAGCAACGGACGGCGAGCGGATGACACGGAATATCGATCCCCTTGTGGCGCTGGCGAATTGGCCGTGTGGGCAGATGTTAGTGAAAGGCGCGGGTCACAGGAAAGTCACGGGAGCGGCCGGCCTTACTCTCCGGGCATGAGCACTCCAGAGACATCACGTTTTGTGCGGCTTCGCGTGGACCTCGTCCTGGCGATCGACGACGAGGAGGCGGTCACCGGCGCCGCGCTGCGGAACCTCGCCGGGGACTTCGGGCTGTCCGACGCGGAACGGGCGCACACCGAGTGTGCTGTGACCGAGGACACCGCCGAGGCCCTGGCCTATCTCGTGGATCCGTTCGACCTGGTCAGCGCGGTGCCCGGGATCGAACTCCAGCAGGCCTCCTGGAGCAGCGAGCGGATCGACCACGACCCCGGCTCGCCCGATTGGGGCCTGGACGAGGATGATGGCGGCCAGGACGATCCGGAAGACGGGGAATCGGCGGCCGGCTGACGCACCGTGGGGAAAAGTCGACCCCCGGCGGCAACCGCCGTCCGGGGTTTCGCCGTCTCAAGGGACGCACCGACCGACCCCCGCACCACCACCGCCCCACGGCGGACGTGGTGTGTCCCACATACGCCGGCGATATGGAACGGGACGAACCGGTCGTAGCGTTGGACGTCTTGACGGGGGATCTCGGGGTTTTCGGGAATCGGCAACGATGGAGAAGCGTGTGATGACGGACGGTAAGCGGCGCAAGGGTCTGGCGGCCGCGTCCGCACTGCTCGGCGGTGTGCTGGTGCTCTCGGCATGTTCCGGCAATGACGCCGACGCCTCCGGAGGCGGAGACGGCAACACCTCGCAGGCGCAGGTCGACGAGGCGGCGGCGAAGAAGACCTCCGAGGCGCAGATCAAGATCACACCCGCGAACGGCTCGGACAACGCCTCCATCAACAACTCGGCCACCGTCACCGTGAGCAAGGGCACGCTCACGGACGTCAAGATGACCACGACCGACGGCACCGAGGTCAAGGGCGAAATATCCGCCGACAAGACCAGCTGGAAGCCCAGCGGCCAGCTCGAGCGGGCCACCACCTACAGGCTGTCGGTCACCGCGCAGGACTCCGAGGGCCGCGCCGCCCACGAGAACTCCTCGTTCACCACGGTCTCCAAGAGCAACAGTTTCATCGGCACCTTCACCCCGGACGACGGCACCACCGTCGGCGTCGGCATGCCCGTGTCGATCAACTTCGACAAGGAGATCACCAACAAGGCCGCCGTCCAGAAGGCGATCACCGTCAACACCACCAGCGGCCAGGAAGTCGCCTGCCACTGGTTCAGCACCCAGCGCATGGACTGCCGCCCCGAGAACTACTGGCAGGAGGGTTCCACCGTCACCCTCAAGCTGGCGCTCGACGGCGTCGAGGGCGCCGAGGGCGTCTACGGCGTCCAGCAGAAGACGGTCACCTTCAAGATCGGCCGCAACCAGGTCTCGTACGTCGACGCGCAGACCAAGCAGATGAAGGTCACGCAGGACGGCAAGACCATCCGCACCATCCCGATCTCCGCGGGCTCGCCCGAGAACAAGACCTACGAGGGTCAGATGGTGATCTCCGAGAAGTACAAGGAGACCCGGATGGACGGCTCGACGGTCGGCTTCACCGACGACGACGGCAAGGGCGAGTACGACATCAAGGACGTGCCGCACGCCATGCGCCTGAGCACCTCCGGCACCTTCATCCACGGCAACTACTGGGGCAAGGGCATCTTCGGCAGCGCCAACACCAGTCACGGCTGCGTGGGCCTGGAGGACGCCAAGGGCGCCGGCGACCCGAACACGCCGGGTGCCTGGTTCTACGACAACTCCATCGTCGGTGACGTGGTCGTCGTCCAGAACACCGGCGACAAGACCATCGCCCCGGACAACGGCCTCAACGGCTGGAACATGGACTGGGCCCAGTGGAAGGCGGGTTCGGCGGTCTGACGCCGAACGCCCCGCGACCCACGGCGACTTCACGGCAGGCGCCCGTCACCCCGCACCGGGGCGGCGGGCGCCTGCCGTTTCCCCCGGCTCCCCCTCCCCGCTCCCCGGGCCGGCGAAGGCCCCCGCCTCCGCGGCCGTGGCGGCCGTGGCGGCGGCCCGTTCGGGCAGCCGCGGATCGGGAGCGGTCCGCAGCAGCACCAACTCGTGGTACAGCGGCGCGGTCGAGGCGACCAGCAGGCGCCGGGCGTCCGTGTCCGGCGCGAGTTCACCGCGCCGGACGGCGCGCTCCACGACCGCCTCGCACCGCGCGTAACGGTCCTCCCACAGCCGCTGCTGGGCCCGGGCGGCCTGCTCGGAGCGGAACGAGGCGGCGATCAGGGCCGCGGCGAGCGACGGCCGCGCGGTGAGGGACTCCTGGATCTCGGTGTTGAGCGCCGTCAGGTCGCCCCGCAGGGACCCGGTGTCCGGGGGCTGCCAGTCGTCCTCGCCCGCGGCGTCCAGGACGTCGGCCAGCAGACCGCCCACGTCCCGCCAGCGCCGGTAGACCGTGGTGCGGTGCACGCCCGCGCGGGCCGCGACGCCCTCCGGCGTGAGCCCTTCGAAGCCGTGGTCACCGAGTTCGGCGCGCACCGCGGCGATGACCTGGGCCCGCACGCGGGCGGTACGGCCCCCCGGCCGACGTGCGCCCCGTGCGGCGGACGCGCCGTCGGCGCGCCGGTGGCCGGCCGGCCGGTCCTCGGCGGGACGGGCGCTGTCCGGTGGTTCGGTCATGGGAAATCCGATTGTTCATGGACGGGGACGCGTGACAGCATCCTAATGCAGCATCCGTCGCATTAAGGGAGCCGAACCGCGATGCCCCTCGTCCCCGCCGACCCGACCGTGCTCCACCCGATGCCCGGACAGCCGCGCGTCGTGCAGCTCAAGCCGCTGGTGACGTCGCCGCTCATCGAGGTGGGGGAGTACTCCTACTACGACGACCCGGACGACCCGACCGCGTTCGAGAGCCGCAACGTGCTCCACCACTACGGTCCGGAGAAGCTGGTCATCGGCAGGTTCTGCGCCCTCGGCACCGGCGTGCGCTTCCTCATGAACGGCGCCAACCACCGCATGGACGGCCCCTCCACCTTCCCCTTCCCCACCCTGGGCGGCTCCTGGGCCGACCACTTCGACCTGCTCACCGGCCTGCCGAACCGCGGGGACACCGTCGTCGGCAACGACGTCTGGTTCGGGCACGGCGCGACCGTGCTGCCCGGCGTACGGATCGGGCACGGCGCGATCATCGGCACCGGCGCCGTGGTCACCGCGGACGTGCCCGACTACGGCATCGTCGGCGGCAACCCCGCCCGCCTGATCCGCACCCGCCACGACGCGTCCGACACCGCCCGCCTGCTGGCCGTGGCCTGGTGGGACTGGCCCGTCGAGCACATCACCCGGCACATCCGGACGATCATGTCGGGCACCGTCGCCGAGCTGGAGGCCGCGGCCCCGTGACACCGGCCGCCCGTGGCACCGGCCCCGGCGTGCGCCGCGGCCGGCCGGGTCACGCGGTCAGCGAGGCCGCCGCGTCCCTCCCCCAGCTCGCCAGCAGCCGCAGCCCCTCCGCCGACGAGGAGCCCGGCTCGGCGTGGTAGGTGATGAACGCCTGCTCGTCGTCGTCGACCAGGCGGAACGTCTCGAAGGACAGCGTCAGGTCGCCGACCAGCGGGTGCCGCATGCGCTTGACGCCGTAGCTCTTCTCCTTGACGTCGTGCGTGGCCCACAGCCGCCGGAACTCCTCGCTCTTCACGGACAGCTCGCCGACCAGGGCGGACAGCCGCGGGTCGTCCGGGTGCCGGCCCGCGTCCATGCGCAGGAAGCTGACCATGTCGTACGCCTTCTGGTCCCAGTCGACGAACAGCTCGCGGTACTCCGGGTTCAGGAAGACCAGCCGGGCCCAGTTCCGCTCCTGGGCCGGCAGTCCGCCCCAGTCGCCGAAGAGGGCGGCGGCCATGCGGTTCCAGGCGAGGATGTCCGAGCGGCGGCCCGTCACATAGGCGGGCACCGTGTCGATCGACTCCAGGAGCTGCAGCAGCGCCACCCGCACCGGCTGCTGCGCCCGCGCCGCCGAGGCCCGCCTGCGCTGCCGCTTGGGCTTGGCGAGGTGCGTCAGGTGGGCGTGCTCGGCGTCGGTGAGCCTGAGCGCCCGGGCGATGGAGTCCAGGACCTCCGCCGACACGTTCTGTCCGTTGCCCTGCTCGAGCCGTGTGTAGTACGCCACGGACACCCCGGCGAGCTGCGCCAGCTCCTCGCGGCGCAGTCCGGGCACCCGGCGGTGCCGCCCGAACTCCGGCAGCCCCACGTCCTGCGGCTTCAGCCGGGCCCGCCGGGTGCGCAGGAACTCGCTCAGTTCGGCACGCCGGTCCAGCTGTCCATCCATGCCCTCCAGTATTCCCGGTCGTACGCACGGGAGCCTGTCCCCGCTGGTGGTAGGCACGCCGGACGTAGGCACGACCGTGGTCTGGGTGGAGTCCGGCGGGCGGGGCAGGGTGGAGACCGAACACCCCTCTACGAGAATCCCGGAGACTCCGGCATGACCACCACTGTCGTCGCGTACGCCGCACCCGCCGCCAAGGCTCCGCTGGAGCGCACCACCATCGAGCGGCGCGAGGTGGGTGAGCACGACGTCCTGATCGACATCAAGTTCGCCGGCATCTGCCACTCCGACATCCACCAGGCCCGCGAGGGCTGGGGCGAGGCCATCTTCCCGATGGTCCCCGGCCACGAGATCGCGGGCGTCGTCGAGGCCGTCGGCTCCGGCGTGACGAAGTTCAAGGTCGGCGACCACGTCGGCGTCGGCTGCATGGTCGACTCCTGCGGCGAGTGCGAGAACTGCCGGGCGGGCGTCGAGCAGCACTGCGTCCGCGGCAACGTCCCGACGTACAACGGCATCGGCAAGGACGGCGAGCCCACCTACGGCGGCTACTCGCAGAAGGTCGTCGTCGACGAGGCCTTCACCCTGCGCATCCCGGACGGGCTGCCCCTGGACGCGGCCGCGCCGCTGCTGTGCGCCGGCATCACCACGTACTCCCCGCTCAAGCACTGGGGCGCGGGCCCCGGCAAGAAGGTCGCCGTCGTCGGCCTGGGCGGCCTCGGCCACATGGGCGTCAAGATCGCGCACGCCCTCGGCGCGGAGGTGACGGTCCTGTCCCAGTCCCTGCGCAAGAAGGACGACGGCCTGAAGCTGGGCGCCGACCACTACTACGCGACCGGCGACCCGAAGACCTTCGAGGAGCTGGCGGGGTCCTTCGACCTCATCCTCTCCACCGTCTCCGCGCCCCTGGACTTCGGCGCGTACCTGGGCCTGCTGAAGACCGGCGGCGCCCTCGTGAACGTCGGCGCCCCCGAGGAGCCGGTCTCGCTGAACCTCTTCTCCCTCATCGGCGGCAACAAGACCCTGGCCGGCTCGATGATCGGCGGCATCGCCGAGACCCAGGAGATGCTGGACTTCTGCGCGGAGCACGGCATCGGCGCCGAGATCGAGCTGATCGCCGCGGCCGAGATCAACGAGGCCTACGAGCGCGTGCTGGCGAGCGACGTCCGCTACCGCTTCGTGATCGACACCGCGACGATCTGACCCGTCGACCACACCCGCGGGCCGGGCGCGTCCACCCCACCGGTGGGCGCGCTCGGCCGCTTCCGGACTCGGGCGGCCCTCACCGGGGCGGGACCGTACCGGCCGGCGGCCGCCGCGGGAGGAACGGACCGTCCGGGGCGGCCCGGTGCGGGAGCGCGACGGTCCTGCCGCCGGGGACGGCCCGTCGTGCAGATCGGCGGACCGGTCACCGGTACCGGCCCCGGCCCCGGCCGCCCCGTGCTCCGGCAACCGTCGCGGCAGGGCGTCGAGGTCCTGACCGCCGGACGACGCGCGGCGGTGCGTCACCCGGCCGGGACCCCCTCCGGCGGCGCGGTGGGGGCCGGGTCGGACAGATGCGCCCGGCGGGGCAGCAGCAGCGGGGTCGCGAGCAGGAGGACGCCGGAGACGGCGATCGCGGCCCGGACGCCGGTGAGGCCCGCGAGGACGCCGAGGAGCAGCATCAGCGCGGCCTGCGCGAGTCTGCTGCTGACGGTCCACGCGGCCATGACGCGCGCGGCACGGCCCGTCGGGGTCCGTCGCAGGCGTTCGGTGGCGTGGACCGGGTTGAAGACGCCCATGCAGATGATCAGCAGGCCCTCGACGGCGATCACCGTGAGGAGCCCGGGGACACCCGGCCCCACGAACGCGAGACCCAGCGGGAAGAGGGACCGCAGCCGGCCGGAGACGGCCAGCACCCGGTACCGGCCGTGACGCCGCACCAGGCGGGGCGAGAGGCGGGCGCCCAGGAAGCCGCCGAGTGCCGGGACGCCGAAGGCGACCCCGTACTGCCAGGCCGGGAAGCGGTACTCGCCCAGCAGCAGGACGGCCAGGAGGGGGACGGTCGCCATGATCAGGCCGCCCACCAGGACCGAGTTGAGGAACAGCCGCCGCAGGACGCGGTCGTCGAGGATGAACCGCCAGCCGGCGAGGAGGCCGGCCACGCCCGGCCGGTCCGCCGGGCCGCGGGGTGTGGCGACGTCGTCCCCGCGGATGCGCAGGACGCCGAGCGCGGACAGCAGATAGCTGAGGGAGTCGGCCAGGACCGTGACGACCGGGCCGAGCAGCCCGACGAACGCGCCGCCGAGGGGCGGGCCGGCCGCGGTCGCCACCCAGGCGGTGCCCTCGAACCTGCCGTTGGCGGCGAGGAGGCCCTCGCCGCGCACGAGGTGCTTCAGGTACGCGCCGGACGCTGCGGTGAAGGCGATGCCCGCCGTCCCGGAGACGACCGAGACGACCAGCAGCTGCACGAAGGACAGCAGGCCGAGGACGTACGCGGCCGGGACGCTCGCCATCGCGAGGAACCGGACCAGGTCCGCCGCGACCATCACCGGGCGCTTGGCCCGGTGCTCGACCCACGGCCCGAGCGGGAACGCGACGAGCGCGGCGACGGCGGGCCCGGCCGCCTCCAGCACCGAGACCGCGAACGCCGACGCGTCCAGCACCCGCACCGCGATGAGCGGGAACGCGCCGAACGCCGTCCACGTGCCGTACGTGCTGACGGCGTAGGCCCACCACAGCCGGCGGAAACCGGACTCCGAACTCACGCGCACGACTCCTCGGGAACGACCGGTGACGGGACGCGCCCATCACATCGGTCGCGTGAGCACGGGATCAAACAACCGGATCGCGGCACGCCACAACCACCGGTTGTACGCGCATAGGCTGCACCCATGGACACCGAGGCGGTGCGCACCTTCGTCCGGGCGGCCGAGCTGGGACAGCTGCGGCACGCGGCCGACGAGCTGGGCGTGACCCAGCAGGCGGTCTCGAAGCGGATCGCCGCCCTGGAGCGCGAGCTGGGGGTCCGTCTGTTCACCCGCACCGCCCGCGGCGTCGAACCGACGCTGGACGGCCAGGCGTTCCTCCCGCACGCGCGGAGCGTCGTCGCGGCCGTCGACCGCGCCGTCACCGCGGTCCGGCCGGTCTCGCGGGCCCTGCGGATCGACGTGCTCGGCCTGCGGAGCGCGCAGGCCGTCGTGCTGCACGACCACTGGCGTGCGCATCCCGGGACCGACCTCGACGTGGTGACCCTCAGGGTCGACGACCCCCACGTGGCGGCCGCCGCCGTCCGGGCGGGCGAGATCGACGCCTCGTTCCGCAGCGTCACCGACCCGGCCACGCTGCCGCCGGACGTGCGGATGATCCACGCCTTCGACTCCCCGCTGGAACTCCTCGTCGGCCCCCGGCACCCGCTCGCCTCCGCGCGCACCCTGACACCGTCCGGGCTGCGCGGACTGCGGATCCGGGTGCCCGGCATCGCGCCCGGAAGCGAATGGGCGGACTTCTACGACCAGCTCACCGAGGCCTTCGACCTCCGCATCGACGCGGCCGGCCCGAACTTCGGCGACGAGGTGCTCCTCGACACCCTCGCGGACTCCGCCGACGTCGCCACCCTCGTCGGCGCGCGCGACCGGTACACCTGGCCGGACCGGCACGACCTGCGGCGCATCCCGATCGTGGGCCCGACGCTCGCCTACCCGCTCTCCCTCATGCTCCCGAGGACGAACCCGCACCCGGGACTCCGGGCGGTCATCGACCACCTCGCCACCCTGACACCGCCCCCGGGGCCGTCCTGGCGGCCGTCCTGGGCCCTGACGCGGTGAGCGGCCGGGCGGGCACGGAATCGCGCGGAACCCCCGCGCGTTGAGGGAAGCGGGCAAGGAACGCCGGTGGTGTGCGAGCCGGCCGGCCCGAGCGACCGGATCGAACGATTTTGGAGGGGCCGTAATGGCTGCGCAGACGCAGAGGGCCGTCCTGGCGGGCGGATGCTTCTGGGGGATGGAGGAGCTGATCCGCCACCTTCCGGGTGTGACCGCGACCCGGGTCGGATACACCGGGGGTGACGTGCCGAACGCGACGTACCGCAACCACGGCACGCACGCGGAGGCCATCGAGATCCTCTTCGACCCCGAGCAGACCGACTACCGCGCGATCCTGGAGTTCTTCTTCCAGATCCACGACCCGAGCACCAAGAACCGCCAGGGCAACGACATCGGCCTCAGCTACCGCTCGGCGATCTACTACGTCGACGACGAGCAGAAGCGGATCGCCGAGGACACGATCGCCGACGTGGACGCCTCCGGACTCTGGCCCGGCAAGGTCGTCACCGAGGTGGAGCCGGTCGGCCCCTTCTGGGAGGCCGAGCCCGAGCACCAGGACTACCTGCAGCGCTACCCGGAGGGCTACACCTGCCACTTCCCGCGCCCGGGATGGCGGCTGCCCTCCCGCAGCGAGGGCTGAGCCCGGGGCGGCCCGGCCGGCGTTCCGGCCGGGCCGCCCCCACGGCGACCGCTCAGTGCGGCAGCGTCGCCGGGCTGCCGCCGTTCGCCTCGTAGCCCGCCACCGCCAGGGCGCGGTAGACCGCGAACTCCGCGGCCGGGTCGGCGGACAGGATCCACGGCAGGGCGCCGACATGGCCGTCGACGAGTATCAGCTGGTTCATGGCCTCCGCCCACCGCTCGCCGCGGACCAGGAAGAACACCAGCAGATGGCGCACGTGCGCCTGCATCGGGTCGTCGGGGCGTGCCGAGTGCACCGCGTGCAGGGCGCCGTGGACCGCCTTGGTGACGACCTCGCTCTGGTGGAAGCCGCTGACCAGATTGACCTCGGGCAGGTGCTCGAAGACCGCGAAGAGCGGCAACGCGGCCAGCAGCGACCCTTGGGGCGCGCGGGCCGCGGCGGCCTCCGCGAACGAGTACGCCAGCTCACGCGATCCGTGCCACTTCTCGCACCAGTAGTGCAGGGCGGCCAGGTGCGCGCCCATGTGGGCCGGGGCGCGGTCCAGGATCTTCAGCCACAGCTGCTCGAAGTCCTCGCGCGGGTAGGCCAGGCCGCGCGCCACCGACAGCTCGATGATGTACGGGACCGGGTCGCCGGGGGCCAGCAGCGCCGCCTCGGCGCACGCCGCCCTCGCCTCCTCCATGATGATCCGGAACTCGTCCGTGCCCGGCGTCGCCGTCCGCCACGCCTGCTGCGCCAGGAACTCGGCGTGCACGGCCGCGCCGCCCGCGTCCTTGGGGGCCTCCGTCCGCCACACCCGCAGCCACTGCCCGCCCGGCGCCTCGCCGGTCCCGCCGGGCCGCTGCTGCAGTTCCAGCGACGCGGCGCCCGCGAAGGACTGCACGCGCTGCCAGCGCCGCTCGCCCTCCGTCTCCGTGCCGGCGAGCAGCTGCTGCGCCCCCCGGTGGTCCCGCGTGCGCTGGACCAGGTCCAGGACGTCCAGCAGGTCCTGGTCGGGACCCGGCATGCGGACGTCCAGCTCCTCCTCGCGGGCGAAGCCGTAGTTCGCGGGGTCCGCGGCGTCCGGGTGGCCGGGCGGGACCAGCCCCACCGCGCTCTGCCGGCGCCGCAGCACGGGGAGCAGCACGAAGCCGAGCATGACCAGGGCGATCAGGACCCAGAGAATCTCCATGCCACCAGCGAACCAGACGCCGCCGCCACTTGGCCAACCTGTGCCCCGGCCCGGGGAGGACGCGCGGAGCCGTCCGCGGCACTACTCTCGGGGCTCATGAGCGACAGGCACATCAGTCAGCACTTCGAGACGCTCGCGATCCACGCGGGCAACACCGCCGATCCCCTGACCGGAGCGGTCGTCCCGCCGATCTACCAGGTGTCGACCTACAAGCAGGACGGCGTCGGCGGCCTGCGCGGCGGCTACGAGTACAGCCGCAGCGCGAACCCGACCCGCACCGCGCTGGAGGAGAACCTCGCCGCCCTGGAGGGCGGCCGCCGCGGCCTCGCGTTCGCGTCCGGACTGGCGGCCGAGGACTGCCTGTTGCGCACGCTGCTGCGCCCCGGCGACCACGTGGTCATCCCCAACGACGCCTACGGCGGCACCTTCCGGCTCTTCGCCAAGGTCGCCACCCGGTGGGGCGTGGAGTGGTCGGTGGCCGACAGCGGCGACCCCGCCGCCGTGCGGGCCGCGATCACCGACCGGACCAAGGCCGTGTGGGTGGAGACCCCGTCCAACCCGCTGCTCGGCATCACCGACGTCGCGGCCGTCGCCCAGGTCGCCCGGGACGTCGGCGCCCGGCTCGTCGTCGACAACACCTTCGCCACGCCGTACCTCCAGCAGCCGCTGGCGCTCGGCGCGGACGTCGTCGTGCACTCCCTGACCAAGTACATGGGCGGCCACTCGGACGTCGTCGGCGGTGCGCTGATCGTGAACGACCAGGAGCTCGGCGAGGAGCTGGCCTTCCACCAGAACGCGATGGGCGCCGTCGCCGGCCCCTTCGACTCCTGGCTGGTGCTGCGCGGCACCAAGACGCTCGCGGTGCGCATGGACCGGCACAGCGAGAACGCCGGCAAGGTCGCCGAGATGCTCACCCGGCACGCGCGCGTGACGAGCGTGCTGTACCCGGGGCTGCCGGACCACCCGGGGCACGAGGTCGCCGCCAAGCAGATGAGGGCGTTCGGCGGCATGGTCTCCTTCCGCGTCGAGGGCGGCGAGGAGGCGGCCGTCGAGGTCTGCAACCGCGCGAAGGTGTTCACGCTCGGCGAGTCCCTGGGCGGCGTCGAGTCGCTGATCGAGCACCCCGGCCGGATGACGCACGCCTCCGCCGCCGGTTCGGCCCTGGAGGTGCCCGCCGACCTGGTGCGTCTGTCGGTCGGCATCGAGAACGCCGACGACCTCCTGGAGGACCTCCAGCAGGCGCTCGGCTAGTCCGCCGGGCTCACCAGCCCTCCCAGCCCGTCACGGGCGGGGTCGTCCCCGACGGCGGCTCCGCCCAGGGCCGGACGGTCAGCGCCCACACCGTGAACGCCACGGCCGCGGCGCACAGCACCAGCCACATCAGACGGCGGGCGGCGGTCCTGCGCCGCAGCATCCGGCTGCCGCGGCGCAGGGCGTCCGCGTACAGCTCGGGCGGCACCCGCGGCGGCGACTGCTCCATGATCCGCCGCACGGCGGCCTCCCGTTCGAGCCGGTTCACCGGCGCCTCCCGCATCCCCACGCGCGCGTGCCGGTCACGGCGCCGCCGCCTTCGCGATCCGGCGGACGGGCTCCGGCGGCGGATGCAGCAGGGCGGCCACCGCCCGGTCGTGGACCGTCCGCACGCGTTCCACGGGCAGCGCCAGCAGAGCCGCCACCTGTTCCTCGGCGACCCCCTCGTACAGCCTGAGCACCAGGACCAGGCGCTCCTGCGGGGCGAGCCCGCCGAGGGCCCCGCCGGGGCGCCGGCGGAGGCGGCCGAGGGCGCCGCGGTGACGGTGCCAGGCCTCACGGGCGAACCGGGTGGCCAGGTACTGGCGGGCGCGGTCGTAGGGGTCCTCGCCGCGCAGCCCGTCCCAGCACGCGTACGCGTGGGCCAGGGACAGCGCCAGCAGGCGCCGCGCGCGCGGGTTGTCGTCCGGGAGCTCGGCCGTGAGCAGGGTGGCGGAATGCAGCAGCCTCCCCGCCGCGCCCGCGACGAAGGCCTCGAACTCCCGGGTCCGGCGGGCGTCTCGGACCGCATGCCGTTCTCGCACCGCGCCTCCCGCCTGGTGGGCGACACCCGTGGCCTCGTCGAGGACAGGGGCACCCGTCGCGCGCGTGAGCGTGTGCCGGCCGCGTGCGCCGGGGGCCCGGTCTCATATCAGGCCAGGGCCGGCCCGCCGGTCAAGAGTGCGGCGCCGTCCGCCCGGGAAAGCCCGGCGGGGCCCCGCGGACCCGGGGGCGGGCGGGCTCAGGAGGCCGACGACTCCGGGCCCGCCGCGCCCTGTCCACCCGTACGGGCGGACAGGGCGCTGTTGAAGCGCGTGAGGAGCGTGCAGAACGCCTCGCGCTCCTCCGGCGCCCAGTCGTGGGTCAGCTCGGCCATCAGCTGACGCCGCGAGGACCGCACCTCGTCCAGCCGCGAGACACCGCGCGGGGACAGCTCGAGCACCACCGCGCGCCCGTCCTCGGGGTGCGAGGTCCGCTTGACGAGCCCGTTGTCGACGAGCGGGGCCACCTGCCGGGTGACCGTCGAGGAGTCGATCCCCATGCTCGCGGCAAGGGCCTTGACCCCCATCGGGCCCTCCTTGTCCAGGCGGTTGAGGAGCAGGTAGGCGGCGCGGTCCATGGAGTTGCGGACCTGCCCGACCCCGCCGAGCCGGGTCTGTTCCGCCCGGCGGGCGAAGAGCGCCACCTCGTGCTGGAGCGTCTCGAGAAGACCGGTGTCACCGGCGGTCGTCATGTCCATCGACATCTCGGGCGTTGTGGGCATGGCCGGGGGCTCACTTCGTGGAGGGCTGCTGATTGGGGGACAGGGTACGCGGCCGGGCGGCGAGACGTACCGCCGCTGCGCAAAGCGGGTCTCGGAGGTTGGTCACAACGGTCGTCCGCGCCCGTGAACTGCGATGCTGAGGGCATGAGCTACAGCACCGCCGCCGCTGTCCGACCCGTCACCCTCGACGACGTGCGCGGAGCCCGGAAGATGCTCTCGGGCGTGGCGCGGGTGACGGCGATGGAGGGCAGCCGGTACCTGTCGCAGCTGGTCGGGGCGCCGGTGCACCTCAAGTGCGAGAACCTCCAGCGGACGGGTTCGTTCAAGCTGCGCGGCGCGTACGTCAGGATCGCCGGGCTGCTGCCCGAGGAGCGGGCCGCCGGAGTCGTCGCGGCCAGCGCGGGCAACCACGCGCAGGGGGTGGCGCTGGCGTCCTCGCTGCTCGGGGTGCACGCGACGGTGTTCATGCCCAAGGGCGCCCCGCTGCCGAAGATCAGCGCGACCCGGGACTACGGCGCCGAGGTGCGCCTGCACGGCCAGGTGGTCGACGAGACGCTGGCCGCCGCGCAGGAGTACGCGGAGCGCACGGGCGCGGTCTTCATCCACCCCTTCGACCACCCCGACGTCATCGCGGGGCAGGGGACGGTCGGGCTGGAGATCCTGGAGCAGTGCCCCGAGGTGCGGACCGTGGTGGTCGGCATCGGCGGGGGCGGGCTGGTGGCCGGGACGGCGGTCGCGGTGAAGGCGGTCCGGCCGGACGTGCGGGTCGTGGGCGTGCAGGCGGAGGGCGCGGCGGCGTACCCGCCCTCGCTGGCCGCGGGGCGGCCGGTGGCCGTCGAGCACCCGGTGACGATGGCCGACGGCATCAGGGTGGGGCGCCCCGGTGACGTGCCGTTCGAGATCGTCGGCGACCTGGTCGACGAGGTCCGCACGGTCTCGGAGGACGAGCTGTCCGCCGCGCTGCTGCTGTGCCTGGAGCGGGCCAAGCTGGTCGTGGAGCCGGCCGGGGCGAGTCCGGTGGCGGCGCTCATGAGCGATCCCGGCGCCTTCGAGGGCCCGGTGGTGGCGGTGCTGTCCGGGGGCAACGTGGACCCGGTGCTGATGCAGGGCGTGCTGCGGCACGGCATGGCCGCGCAGGGCCGCTACCTGGCGGTCCGCCTGCGGCTGACGGACCGGCCGGGCGCCCTCGCCACGCTGCTCGGGGTGCTGTCGGTGGTGGACGCGAACGTGCTGGACGTGAGCCACGTCCGGACCGACCCGCGGCTCGGGCTGACCGAGGCGGAGGTCGAGCTGCACCTGGAGACGAAGGGCCCGGAGCACTGCGCCGAGGTCGGCCGCGCGCTGCGGGACGCGGGCTACCCGGTCATCGGCTGAGCCGGGCCGGGTCCCTCCCTCCCCTCCCGTCACCTGTTCGGAGAATTCCGTTGTGGCACGCGATACATCGCGTTACTCTGTGTCGCGCGCCACTCGGTCACTCGGTCATTCGGCCGCCCGGCGACCGGCGGCACGCGCGGGGCGGGCCGAGCGTGCCGGAGGAACCGGTGGAAGAACTGGCGGAAGAACAAGCGGAAGAAACCGCACGATCCTAGGCTTCCCGAAGAATCCCCGACGACGTGGAGACTCATATGCCAGGTGCCATTCATGCCGAAGGCCTGGTGAAGACCTTCGGTGACGTAAGGGCTCTGGACGGCGTCGACCTCGACGTCCCCGAGGGCACGGTCCTGGGCCTGCTCGGGCCGAACGGCGCGGGCAAGACCACCGCCGTCCGCTGCCTGACCACCCTGCTGCGGCCCGACAGCGGCAAGGCCGTCGTCGCCGGCCTCGACGTGCTGGAGCAGCCCGACGCGGTACGTCGCTCGATCGGGCTCTCCGGCCAGTTCGCCGCGGTCGACGAGTACCTGACCGGCCGGGAGAACCTGCAGATGGTCGGCCGGCTGTACCAGATGCGCGCCAAGGAGGCGAAGCGCCGGGCGGCCGAGCTGCTGGAGCAGTTCCACCTCGTGGACGCCGGCGACCGCCCCGCCAAGACCTACTCGGGAGGCATGCGCCGCCGGCTCGACCTCGCGGCGGCCCTCGTCGTGTCACCGCCCGTGATGTTCATGGACGAGCCGACGACGGGCCTGGACCCGCGCAACCGCCAGCAGCTGTGGGACGTCATCAAGCAGCTCGTCTCCGGCGGCACGACGCTGCTGCTGACCACCCAGTACCTGGAGGAGGCCGACCACCTCGCGCACGACATCGCGGTGGTCGACCGCGGCCGGGTCATCGCCAAGGGCACCTCCGACCAGCTCAAGGCCCGTATCGGCGGCGAGCGCGTCGAAGTGGTCGTGCACGAGCGCGGGCACATCCGCACCGCGTCGGAGGTGCTGCGCGGCTTCGGCAAGGGCGACACGACGGTCGAGGAGCACATGCGCAAGCTGACCGTGCCCGTGACCGGCGGCGCCAAGCTGCTCGCCGAGGTCATCCGCGAACTCGACACCCGCGGCATCGAGATCGACGACATCGGCCTGCGCCGCCCCACCCTCGACGACGTCTTCCTCTCCCTCACCGGTCACGCGGCCGAGGCGGGGGACGAGGCGAAGGCCCCGGTGGAGGCGGACGGCCCCGCGGAGGGGGACGGCCGCCCGCAGGGGGACGCCGGTCACCGGCAGGAGAAGGAGGTCACCAAGTGAGCATGATGGCCGACTCCCTGGTCATCGCCCGCAGGAACCTGATCCGGATGACCAGGATCCCCGAGATGGTCCTCTTCGGGATCATCCAGCCGGTGATGTTCGTGGTCCTCTTCACGTACGTCTTCGGCGGCTCGATGCAGATCGGGAACACCACCGACCCGGACGTCTACAAGGACTTCCTGATGGCGGGCATCTTCGCGCAGACCGTCACCTTCGCCACCGCGGGATCGGCGGCCGGCATCGCCGACGACATGCAGAAGGGGCTGGTCGACCGCTTCCGCTCCCTGCCGATGGCCCGCGGCGCGGTGCTGACCGGCCGGACGGTCGCCGACCTGGTGCAGACGGCGATCACGCTGCTCGTCCTCGCGGTCGTCGCGCTGATCGTGGGGTGGCGCCCCGGGTCCGCGGCGCCGACCGACGCCGGACGGGTCCTGGCCGGCTTCGGCCTGCTGCTCCTCCTGGGGTACGCCTTCACCTGGATCGGAGCGCTGATCGGCCTGTCCGTGCAGACCCCGGAGGCGGCGACCTCCGGAGGGATCATCTGGCTGTTCCCCGTGACGTTCGTGTCGAACGCCTTCGTGGACTCCGGTCAGATGACCCCCTGGCTCCGGCACATCGCCGAGTGGAACCCGTTCAGCGCCACGGTGCAGGCCTGCCGGGAACTGTTCGGCAATCCGGGCGTCGTGCGGTCCGACGCCTGGCCCATGCAGCACCCCGTCTGGGCCTCGGTGCTCTGGTCCGTCCTGATCATCGCGGTCTTCCGGACGCTGGCGGTGCGCAAGTACCGCTCGGCCGACGGCTAGCGCCCGACCGGGGACCGGCCGGCGCGGGGCACGGAGCCGGGGCGGCGCCGGCTCCGTGCCCCCGACGTCTTTCGCCACGCCGTCACCCGGCCGCGCGGGGACGGCCCGGGACAGGCCGCGTGACCCTGCCGGAGATGCTCCCCGGCGTCCGGACGGGCGGGGGCGCGCCCCTCGCCGGCGGTGGGTGGGGAAGTGTCACGGCCGGCCCTTGCGCTCGTCGGCGTTGCGGCGCCGGGTGGTCTTCCGCGGCGGCCGGCGGATGATGTCGTCGTCCTGCGGTTCCCGGGGGACGTAGAAGAAACCCTCTGCCGTCTCCGGGTCGTAGTGCACGACCGCGTTCTCCTCCTCCAGCATCGCCTTCCAGGACGCCAGCCGGGTGAGCCGGTCCTCGTCCAGCGGCATGCCGGCGCGGCGCCGGCCTTCCACCCGCAGCATCGCGACCGGGTAGAGCTGCCGGTGCTCGGGCCTCATGGCCCACGGGATCAGGTCGTCGTCCCTCGCGATCCGCCTGTTCAGACCCTTGCGGTAGCGGAAGTTCCCCCACATCGAGGAGACGGTGTCGATGCCGTACTTCCTCTTGTACTCGTCGGTCATCTGCTGGTAGGTCCATCCCTGCTCGAACCAGCGGATGACCTCACCCTCGTCGACGATCTTGCGCTTGGCCATGCCCTCTTCCTGTTCCGGTGGTCCGGCCCGCCCTCGCCGTCCCTGGAGCGCTTACACTTCCATCGCCTCGTGATCTTGACAAACTTGCACACCGTCACGCCGCGAGGCGCGTGAGGGACATGTACGGGGAGCAGGCGTGAAGATCCAGATCGTCGTGTGCGACAACGACCGGCGCACTCCCGCCAGGACCTATGAGATCAAGGCGGACGACGGCCGGTCCGTCGGCAGGGACCTGTGCGAGACGTGCGCCGCGCCGCTGGAGGCCCTGCTGGGGGACGCCGGCGACAGCGCGCCGGCCGCAGGGAAGGCGGTCACCGCCCCGGTGGAGGAGAAGCCGGTCACGCGCGTCACCCGCAGGCGCACGCGCGTGACCACCCTGGAGGAGATCGAGGCGCTGAAGAGGGCGGCCGCCGGGCCGGACCCCGAGGAGGCCCGGCGGCAGACCGCCCGCAGGGCCGGCGCCTGAGACGGCGGGAACCGGGACGACGAGGCCCCCGGCGTCACGAGGACGCCGGGGGCTTCGTCGACGGCAGGGGAGGCCGGACGCGCCGGCCGGGCCGGGGTCAGCCGTTGTAGGGCTCGGCCTTGAGGATCTTCACGGAGGCCGTCTTGCCGTTCGGCAGCTCGTACTCCGCGTTCTCGCCGACCTTGTGGCCGTTGACGCCGGAGCCCAGGGGGGACTGCGGCGAGTAGGTCTCGATGTCCGAGCTCGCGTACTCGCGCGAGGCGAGCAGGAAGGTCAGCGTGTCGTCCTCGTCGCCGTCGAAGGCGATCGTGACGACCATGCCGGGGGCCACCACGCCGTCCGCGGCGGGGGCCTCGCCCACCTTGGCGCTCTCGAGGAGCTGGGTCAGCTGGCGCACACGGAGCTCCTGCTTGCCCTGCTCCTCCTTGGCCGCGTGGTACCCGCCGTTCTCGCGCAGGTCCCCCTCCTCGCGCGCCGCGGCGATCTTGGCAGAGATCTCGGTGCGCGCGGGACCAGTAAGGTACGCAAGCTCCTCCTTGAGCTTGTTGTACGCCTCCTGGGTCAGCCAGGTGACGTTCTCGCTGGTCTGGGTCACAGGTGCTCCTCGTCGGTACTGGGAATACAAAGCAACGCCCTACCCAGAAGGATGTTCCTCCACGGAAGGGCGAAACCACGAGCCTAACAATTCAATGGCCAAAGAGGGAGGACATAAGCCACTAGTTCCTCGTCGGCGCAGGTCGGCGCGGACGGATACCCGGGGGTGTCACTCCGGGTGGCAGCCGAGCAGCTCGGCCGACGTGCCGCGGGCCTTCGTGCGCAGCGTGACGACCTTGTCGATACGCGTGGCGTCGCCGTCGAAGCGGAAGTCGGCCCGGCCCACCTCGTCGCCGTCCTCGGACCGGGAGCGCATCGTGCAGTAGCCGGCGGTCCCGGCGTCCTTGCGGACCTCCAGGTGCACCCGCACCGCGTTCTCGGCGGTCTCGAAGCCGATCACCTCGGCGCTGATCTCGTTCTGGCCGACGTAGTGGTAGCCGAACCAGCCGATCACCGCGAGCAGCACGGCGCCGAGCACGGCGCCGACGACCTTGAGGGTGCGGTCGGACCGTTCGTCCGAGGAGCGGCCGTACCGGTCCTCGGGCGCTCTCGTGGTCGCCGTGCTCATGATCGTCCTCTCGGCAGGAGCGGGACGGATGTCCCGAAAAGGGCCCCGGAGTCTGACTCCGGAATTATTCACCCTCCGATTCGGTCACTATAGAAGCCGCCGAACGCGCCGAGGGACACCGGGGCGCCGACTTAACCGAGGATCGAGTCTTGACTGACCAGCTGCGACTGATGGCCGTCCACGCCCACCCCGACGACGAGTCGAGCAAGGGCGCGGCCACCATGGCGAAGTACGTGTCCGAGGGGGTGGACGTGCTGGTGGTGACCTGCACGGGCGGGGAGCGCGGCTCCATCCTCAACCCCAAGCTGCAGGGTGACGCGTACATCGAGGAGAACATCCACGAGGTGCGCAGGAAGGAGATGGACGAGGCCCGGGAGATCCTGGGCGTCAAGCAGGAGTGGCTCGGCTTCGTCGACTCCGGCCTGCCCGAGGGCGACCCGCTGCCGCCGCTGCCGGAGGGCTGCTTCGCCCTGGAGGACGTCGACAAGGCGGCCGGTGAGCTGGTGCGCAAGATCCGCTCCTTCCGCCCCCAGGTGATCACCACCTACGACGAGAACGGCGGCTACCCGCACCCCGACCACATCATGACCCACAAGATCACGATGGTGGCCTTCGAGGGCGCGGCCGACACCGAGAAGTACCCGGAGAGCGAGTACGGCCCGGCGTACCAGCCGCTGAAGGTGTACTACAACCAGGGCTTCAACCGCCCCCGCACCGAGGCGCTGCACAACGCCATGCTGGAGCGCGGCCTGGAGTCGCCGTACGGGGACTGGCTCAAGCGCTGGTCGGAGTTCGAGCGCAAGGAGCGCACGCTCACCACGCACGTGCCCTGCGCCGACTTCTTCGAGATCCGTGACAAGGCGCTGATCGCGCACGCCACGCAGATCGACCCGGACGGCGGGTGGTTCCGGGTGCCGATGGAGCTCCAGAAGGAGGTCTGGCCCACCGAGGAGTACGAGCTCGCGAAGTCCCTCGTGGACACTTCCCTCCCCGAGGACGACCTCTTCGCGGGCATCCGGGACAATGCCTGACATGAGCGCAAGCGCAAGCCTGGCAATGACGCACCTCGTCACCCTCGCCGAGATCGACGAGGACAAGGTCACCCCCGGCGTCCTCGGCTTCATCGTCTTCGCGGTGATGGCCCTGGCGGTGTGGGGTCTGATGAAGTCCATGAACCGGCACATGGGCAGGGTCGACTTCAAGGAGGCCCAGGACCCGGAGGCCGGTGCCTCCGGCGGCGGGACCGGCAAGACCTCCGGCCGGGCCGAGCCCCAGCGGGGCTGACCCGGCACACCCGCCCCCGGGACGTCCGGCCCGGGGCCGGGCCGGCGGCCGTGCCGCTCCGGCCCGGTGCCCGCTCCGGCGGTGCCCGCTCCGGCGGTGCCCGGACCGGCGGTGCCCGTGGCTCAGTGCCCCGCCGTCACCGCCACGCCCATCACCTCGCGCGCGTGCCGGTCCGGGACCATGCCGAGGCGCCAGGCCTGCCACCCGTCCTCCAGCCGCACGCCCCGCTCCAGCAGGAGCCGGTACGTCTCCACGCAGTCGTCCAGCTTCGCGTCGCGTGCCGGATGCCGGGCGCGGGACAGCCGGGCCAGCTCCTCCTGCGCCACCGCCGTACCGATCTCCACACCGCCGGGGGCGGCGTACGGCAGCAGGGTGCAGCGCAGGAAGCGGGCCCAGTCCTCGCCGCGCCGGTCGCCGTACGCCGCGAACAGCTCCGCCGCCTCGTCGCACAGCGCCAGCGCCTGCGGCGCGCGGGCGTTGCCGGCGTCCACGACGGCCAGCTCCAGGCACGTCCACGCCTCCCCGTGGCCGACGCCGATGCGCTGGAAGTCGGCGCGCGCGTCGACGAGGAGCTGGCGGGCAAACCCCGAGTTCCTGAGCGAACCCGTCAGGGCGGCCCGCTGGTCGCGGGTCACCCGCGCCGAATGGTGCCGGGCGCAGGCCAGGCCGTACACGTCCCGCATCCGCGAGAACATCGTGCGCGAGCGTTCCAGCTCGCGGACCGCCCGGTCCAGGTCGCCGGTCTCCTCGAGGGCCTGCCCCAGGTAGTAGACGCTCCACGCCTCGCCGCGCGCGTCCTCGTTCTCGCGGTGGCGGGCCGCCGCCCGCCGCAGCTCCTCGGCCGCCTCCGGGGCGTCGCCGTCCGTCAGCCGCGCCCGCGCCAGCTGGGTCAGCGCCCAGGCCTCGCCGCGGGCGTCCTGGGTACGGCCGTACAGCTCCAGGGCGGTCCGCAGCTCGGTCCGGGCCCGGGGCACGTCGCCCATCCGCAGCCGCAGCTGGCCGAGCTGGAAGTGGGCCCACGCCTGGCCGTGCACCGACTCGCCCGCGCGGTGCAGGACCAGTGACTCGGTGAGCAGCTCCAGGGCCTCCGCCGGCCGGGCCCGGTCCCGCTGCACGGCCGCCAGCGCGTGCAGGGTCCACGCCCGGTCCGCGGCCAGCTCGGGCGGGGCCTGGAGGTCCAGCGCCTCCCGCAGCTTCGCCGCCGCCTCGGTCAGGCTGCCCTGGTGGTGCAGCGTGATGCCGAGCGAGCACAGGGCACGCGCCGCCCCCGCGTCGTGATGGGCCTCCCGGTACAGGTCGACCACCGAGGTGAGCGTGGTCCGCGCCTTGTCCAGCTCGCCGAGCTGCCGGGCCGCGATACCGGTGCGCCACTGCACGGAGCGCACCAGCAGCCCCTGGTCCACGGACTGCGCCAGCTCGCTGATCTCACCCAGCCGGTACAGGTCGCCCCGCAGCAGGCAGTAGTCGCACAGCGCGCCCAGCAGGTTCAGCACCGCGCCCTGGCCGACGCCCTCCGTGTGCCGCAGCGTCGCCGTGATGAAGCTCGACTCGTCGTCCAGCCAGCGCAGCGCCTCCTCCAGGGACGTGAAGCCGTGCTGCCCGAACCGGTCCGAGCGGGTCGACACGTTGCCGTCCACGAGCCGCAGCACCGAGTCGGCCAGCTCGGCGTAGTTCGCGATCAGCCGTTCCTGCGCCGCCACGGTCTGCGCCGGCTCCTCCTCGTCGCGGAGGCGGGCCCCGGCGAAGGCCCGCACCACGTCGTGCAGCCGGTAGCGGCTGCCCCGGACGTGATCGAGCAGCCCCGCGTCCGACAGGGCCGCCAGCTGCCGCGCCGCCTCCGTCTCGTCGGTGGCCAGCAGCGCGGCGGCAGCGGCGGCGCCCAGCGAGGTGCGCCCCGCCAGCGCCAGGCGCCGCAGCAGCCGCCGGGCCGGTTCCGACTGGTCGGTGTAGCGCAGCCACAGCGCCCGCTCGACCGGCTCCACCGGGCCGTACGCGCCCAGGTCGGCGGCCAGCCGGCGCGGTGAGCGCGGGCCCAGCGAGGAGCCCGCGACGCGCAGCGCCAGCGGCAGCCCGCCGCACAGCTGCCGGATCCGCTCGGCGGACTCGGCGTCGTAGGGCCCCGACGCGTCCTGGGCGACGGCGCCGAGCAGTTCCTCCGCGCCGGCCGCGTCCAGCGGCTCCACCGGCAGCCGGAACACCCGCGCCGGCAGGTCGGGCGGCAGGTCCAGCGCCTCGCGCGCGGTGACCAGCACCAGGCTGTCCGACCGCTCGGGCACCAGCGCGCGCACCTGCTCGGGGTCGCGGGCGTCGTCCAGGACGACGGTGACCGGCACGCCCGTCAGATGCTGGTGGTACAGCTCGCTCAGCCGTTTGACCTGCTGGTCCGCCGAGGAGCGTTCGCGGAACAGGAGCTGCTCGCGGGGTGCCCCGAGCCGGTTCAGCAGGTGCAGCAGGGCGTCCCGGGTGCTCAGCGGCGCCTCGCCGCCCGACGAGGCGCCGTCCCCGCGCAGATCGACCACGCACGCCCCGCGGAAGTGGTCCCGCAGCTCGTGCGCGGCCCGCACCGCGAGCGTCGTACGGCCGCTGCCGGGCGCCCCGTGCAGGACCACCACCGTCGCTCTGGTCTCCGTGCTCGCGCGGGCCGCCCGCACCCACTGCCGCAGCCGCGCCATCTCCTGCCGCCGGCCCGCGAAGGCGCCCCCCGGCTCGGGGAGCTGCCCGAACGACTGCTCCAGGGCGCTGCGCCCCCGGGCCGCGGCGCTCTTGTCGGCGCCCCGCAGCTTCGGTCCGGTCTTCTTCGGACCGGTGGACGCGGCGAGCATCCGCTGCTGGTCCAGGAACGGGCGGATGCCGCGCACCTCCAGCGCCGTCAGCCACTGCAGCCGCAACTGCTCGGGCCCGCCGGGCTGCCCGGCGGCCCCGGCGCGGTGGTGCGCGGCCGGCACGTGGGACCCGGCCACCTTCACCACGGTCGCCGCGGCGCCGACGACCCCGACGGCCACTCCCGCGCCCACCGCCGTGCCCGTGCCGGTGCCGAGCGCGACGTCGGCGACGACCGCCGCGACCGCCGCGACGGCGGCCACCAGCAGGGGAGTGCCGCCGCCCTCTTGGGCGTAGCGCTGCCGGAAGGTGAGCCGGCCCGCCGACGCCTCGTCGAGGGCGCGGACGTAGGCCTCGTACTCCTCGGCGGCCGTCTCGGCCATCGCGTCCAGGGCCCCGCGGGCCCGCGACAGCAGCACGTTCCCGTCGGTGCGCCCGCCCGAGCGCCGCACCTCCTCCTCCACGGCGCGCCGCAGCAGCCGCTCCGCCTCCGCCCGATGACCGTCCCGCATGTCGCGTCCCCCTCCGGCGGCAACTCCCTCGGTGACTCCCAGGCATGCAAGTGTCCTTCGGACGCGGTGCCGGCGCGAGGGGGCGGCGATCACCGAAAGCGCGCGGCCCGCGTCGGACTCGTGTCCGCCGGGTGAGCGGAACACCGTATTCAGCCAGTGCCGGAGGCGGGCGGCGGTGGACGCGCCCGGTACGGAGGGCACATGACGGGCAGTCACGACCGACTCGGTGACGGGGACGGTCCGTCCGCGACGCGGTGGGCTCGGACGGCGACGACCTGCGGGACGGCGGGCACCGGCGCCGCACCCGTGGGGAGAGCGCGTCGGCGCGGTGGGCGGCGTGCGCGGGGCGTGCGCGGGGGCCGGATGCAGGGTGCCGTATAGGCCAGATATAGCCCGCGAACACACGCTCGACGCATCCGAACGGATGGGGGAGAGATGTCGGAGCAAGCAACTCAGGTGGCTCTGGTGACCGGGGGGTCGCGAGGGATCGGGCGAGCGGTCGCCACCCGGCTCGCGCACGACGGTTTCGACGTCGCGATCTGCTACCGGTCCGACGAGAGCGCGGCGGAGCAGGTCGCCAAGGAGATCCTGGCCGCCGGCCGCCGCGTACTGACCCGCCGGGTGGACGTGGCCGACCGGGTCGGGGTGCGGGCCTTCGTCGCCGACGTCGAGTCGGAGCTCGGCCCCGTGTCGGCGGTGGTGACGTCCGCGGGCATCACCCGGGACCGTCCGCTGGCGCTGATGCAGGACGACGAGTGGGACGCCGTGCTGCGCACCAACCTCGACGGGACGTACAACCTGCTGCGGTCCGTGGTGCGGTCGATGATCCGCCGCCGGGAGGGCACCGTGGTGACGCTGTCCTCGGTGGCCGGCGTCGTCGGCAACGCGGGGCAGACCAACTACTCGGCGTCGAAGGCCGGCATCATCGGCCTGACCCAGGCGCTGGCGAAGGAGTTCGGCCGGTACGGGGTGCGGGCGAACGCGGTCGCCCCCGGCTTCATCGACACCGAGATGGTCGCCGGGGTGCCCGAGTCGGTCGCCAAGGACGCCATCGGCCGGATTCCGCTGGCCCGCTTCGGCACCCCCGACGAGGTCGCCGCCCTGGTCTCCTACCTGGTCTCGCCGCAGGCCGCGTACATCACCGGCCAGGTGGTGCGGATCGACGGCGGCATGGCGCTGTGACCGGGCAGGAGATCTGGTTCCGCCGCTACCGGGGCCCGGTGGCCCCGCGCGTGCGGCTGGTGTGCTTCCCGCACGCCGGCGGCAACGCCCGGCTCTTCCACGGCTGGGCGTCCCGGCTGCCCGCGGACGTCGAACTCCTCGCGGTGCGCTACCCGGGCCGCCAGGAGCGGATGGACGAGCCGTGCGTGGAGTCGATGGACGAACTGGCCGACCGGATCACCGGGGCGCTCGAGCCCGAACGCGACCTCCCACTGGCCCTCTTCGGCCACAGCATGGGAGCGGCGGTGGCCTACGAGGTCGCGGTACGGCTGGAGAGCCCCGCGGCCGACGGCCCCGGCGCGGCCCTGCTGCTGCTCTCCGGACGGCCCGCGCCGCACCGCACCGGATCCACCGCGCTGCACCGGGCGGCGGACGACGTGCTGGTGGCGGGCGTGACCCGGCTCGGCACCCTCGGCGGCGACGCGTACGCCGTACCGGAGCTGCGGGAGCTGCTGCTGCCGGTGCTGCGGGCGGACTACCGGCTGATCGAGACGTACGCCAGGCCGCGGCCGGCGGTGCTGCGGGCACCGGTGGTCGCGTACCTGGGGGACCGCGACCCGGGCGTCTCACGGCCGGGAGTCGAGGCCTGGGCGGAGCTGACCGAGGGCGACTTCACCCTGCGCTCCTTCCCCGGCGACCACTTCTACCTCGCGCCCCGGGAGGCCGAGTTGACCGCGGACGTCACCGAGCGGCTGGCGCGGCTCCCGGTGGCCCGGCCGGCCTGAGCCGACGCCCCGTGCACACGGCGACGCCGGCATCCGTACACACGGCACCAAGACGACAGCGAAAGGAGAGGTGACATGGCGAGTACCGCGGCCTGGGCACCGACGGAGATCGAGGCGGCCGAGGGCGGTGGCGCCGAGGAACTGCTGCGGCGCGTGGACACCCTGGAAGGGGGCCTGACCGGGGCGCTGACCCGCGAGAAGGCCCTGGTGTTCCGCGGGTTCGGCATCACCCCGGACACCCTGGACCCGGTGCTGGACCGGCTGCTGCCGAACCGGCTGGCCTACGTGCACGGCAACTCGCCGCGCACCAAGGTCGGGGGCAACGTCTACACCTCGACGGAGTACCCGCAGGAGTACACCATCTCGATGCACAACGAGATGAGTTACGCCCACGCCTGGCCGTCCCGGCTGGCGTTCTTCTGCCAGATCACCCCCGGCGGCGGCGGTGCCACCCCCGTGCTCGACGCGGCGCTCTGGCTGGCCTCGCTGGACCCGGAGGTGCGGGACGCCTTCGCGGGCGGGGTGCGCTACGTGCAGAACCTGCACGACGGCTACGGCCTGGGCAAGAGCTGGCAGGACACCTTCGAGACGTCCGACCGGGGCGAGGTGGAGGCGTTCCTCAAGGGGGCCGGCGCCGAGTGGACCTGGCGGCGCGACGGCAGCCTGCGCGTCGAGTCGCTGCGGCCCGCCACCACCGTCCACCCGGTGACCGGTACCGAGGTGTGGTTCAACCAGGCCGACCAGTGGCATCCGGCCGGCCTCGGCGACGACACCGCGAAGGAACTCGCGCAGATCCTCTCCGAGGACGAGCTGCCGCAGTCGGTGACCTTCGCGGACGGCGGCCCCATCCCCGCCGAGTACGTGCTCCAGATCCGCGACCGGGGCCTGGACGCCGCGGTCGACGTCGACTGGCACGCCGGCGACCTGCTGCTCATCGACAACGTCCTGCTGGCGCACGGCCGTCGCCCCTACACCGGGGACCGGCGGGTGCTCGTGGCGATGTCCGACTGACCGCACCAGGTCCCCGAACCCGCCTCCCCGGACCCCGAACGCCGCGACGACCAAGCGAGTTGACCATGACCATCACCTCGGAAGAGACACCCGCCGGCTGGATGGGGAACGGAACCGTGCCCGGCCTGTGCCGGCCGGACGCCCCCGGCACCGGCATCCACGCCTACCTGACCGAGCACCGTGCCGAGCTGCGCGCCCTACTCGCGCGGCGCGGTGCGCTGCTGCTGCGGGGCTTCGACGTGGGCGGCGTCGACGGCTTCGACCAGACCGTCCGCGCCTTCTCCGGCACGCCCCCGCTGGCCTACGCCGAACGCTCGTCGCCCCGCTCCACCATCAAGGGCCAGGTCTACACGTCGACGGACTACCCGCCCGCCGAGGAGATCTTCCTGCACAACGAGAACTCCTACCAGGCGGTGTGGCCCCGCACGCTGTACTTCTACTGCGTGGAGCCGCCCACCACGCAGGGCGCGACGCCGCTCGCCGACATCCGCCGGGTGCTCGCCGCCGTCGACCCGCAGGTGCGGGCCGAGTTCGAGGCCCGCGGCTGGCAGGTGGTGCGCAACTTCCACGCCGGTTTCGGGGTGCCCTGGCAGGAGGCCTTCAACACGTCGGACCGGGACGCCGTGGTCGCGTACTGCGCTCAGCGGCGCATCCGGGCCGAGTGGCGGCCCGACGGAGGACTGCGCACCACCGCGGTCCGCGACGCGGTGCACCGGCACCCGGTCAGTGGAGAGCGGGTCTGGTTCAACCACGTCACGTTCTTCCACGCCAGCACCCTGCCCGAGGAGGTCGGCGCCGGACTGCGCGCGATCTTCGACGACGAGGACCTGCCCACGCACACCTTCTACGGCGACGGCGGGGTCATTCCCGACGACGTGCTGGACCACCTGCGCGGCTGCTACCGGGCGGCGTCCGTCCGCTTCGACTGGCAGCGCGACGACGTCCTGATCGTCGACAACATGCTGGCCGCGCACGCGCGCGAGCCGTTCACCGGGCCCCGGCGGATCGCCGTGGCCATGGCAGAGCCGTCCGAAGTCTGACCCGCCGACGCGCGGGACTCGAACGCGCAGTTGGGAAGAGAGATGCTCACCACACACGGATCACGCATAGCCGCCCTCGCGGTCTACCGGCCGGCCCGCCTGGTCGGCAACGAGGAGCTGTCGCAGCGGACCACGGTCTCCCCGGAGTGGATCGAGAGCCGCACCGGCATCAAGACCCGCCACCACGCGGACGAGGAGGAGACCATCGCCGCGATGGCGACGGCGGCCGGCGAGAAGGCCGTGGTCGCGGCCGACATCGACCCGGCCGAGGTGGACCTGACGATCGTGGCCAGCGCCACCCGCCGCGTCCGCATGCCCGGCGTGGCGCCCGAGGTCGCCAGCCGGATCGGCCTGCCGAACTCCGGTGCCTACGACCTGAACGCGGTCTGCGCCGGCTTCACCTACTCCCTGGCCATGGCCTCCAACGCGGTGCGGCTCGGCGAGGCACGGCACGCGCTGGTCATCGGCGCCGAGCGGACCAGCGAGTGGATCGACCCGAACGACCCGGACACCTTCGTCATCTTCGGTGACGGCGCCGGCGCCGCCGTGGTCTCCCGCTCCGAGACGGCCGGCATCGGCCCGGCGGTGTGGGGCAGCGACGGCGCGCGGCACGAGGTGCTCGGCATCACGGAGAAGTCCGACGGCCGCGAGTACGTCACCATGAACGGCCCCCTGGTCTACAAGTGGTCGACGGCCACCATGCCGGACGTGGCCCTGCGGGCGTGCGCCGCCGCCGGCGTCACCCTCGAGGACATCGCCTGGTTCGTGCCGCACCAGGCCAACAACCGGATCATCCGCACCCTGACGGACAACCTGGGGCTGCCGCAGGACCGCGTCGTCAACGACGTCGTCGACACCGGCAACACCTCCGCGGCCTCCGTACCGCTGGCGCTCAACCGCCTCAAGGAGAGCGGCCGGGCGACCCCCGGCGACAAGGTCCTGCTGCTCGGCTTCGGCGCCGGCCTGACCTACGCCGGCCAGGTCGTCGACATGCCCTGACACGGGCCTCGCCCGCACCGCGACACCCCTCACCGCCGCTTCTCACCGGCACTCCTCACCGCCGCTTCTCACCGGCACCTCTCACAGAAACGGGAACGACCATGACCAGAGACGAAATGATCGTCGAGATCATCAACCTCACCCTGCGCACCGCCCCCGACCTGGAGGCCGAGGTCACCGCCGACTCCAGCTTCGAGGAGATCGGCATGGACTCCCTGACCCGCATCGACCTGCTGGCAGCCGTGGAAAAAAACTTCGGTCTGTCGGTGCCCGACGAGAAGGTCGGCGACCTGCTGCGGGTCAGTGACGTCGCGGACTTCCTCATGACGCACAAGGCGGGAGTCTGACCCATGGACCACACGGATCCCGGGAACGGGGCGCTGCCCCTCTCGGTGGGCCAGGAGGGACTGTGGCTCCTCCACAGCCTGGCCCCCGACAGCTCCACCTACCACCTCGCGGGGGGTGTCCGCATGGAGCCGGCGCCCGACCCCGAGATCCTGGCGCGGGCGGTCGACGCGGTCACCGAGCGGCACCCCATGCTCCGCTCGGTGTACGCGGACACCGAGGCCGGCCCGCGGCGCCGCGTCCTGCCCCCCGGAGAGACGGGCCGCCTCACGGTCCGTGAGGTGCCCGGCGCCGACGACGAGGAACTGCGCCGGGCGGTGGACGCGGAGGTCGCCGCGCCGTTCCGCCTCACCGACGAGGGCCCGATGCGCGCCATGCTGCTGCGCCGCGGCCCCGACGCCGTGCTGCTCGTCGTCACCCACCACATCGCCACCGACGCCCTCTCCCAGTGGCTGCTCTGGCGCGACCTGCTCACCGCCTACGCCGACCTGGTCGCGGGCAAGGCCCCCCGGCTGGAGCCGCCGGCCACCGACTTCGACCACTTCGTGGCGGCCGAGCGCACCCTGCTCGACTCCTCGCGCGGTGCCCGCCAGGCCGACTACTGGCGGGAGCAGTGCGCCGGCTCCCAGGCCGCCGAACTCCCCACCGACCGGCCTCGCCCGGCCGTCCCGGCGAGCAAGGGCGCGAGCCTGGTGCGCCGACTGCCCGACGCGCTCTCGGAACGGATCCGGCGCAGCGCGGCCGAACAGGAGGTCTCGCAGTTCGCCGTGGCGCTCGGCGCGCTGCAGGCCCTGGTGAACCGGTGGACCGGCATGCGGGACTTCCTCATCGCCTGCCCGGCGTCCGTCCGCCGCTCAGCGGCCCGCGAGGTCGTCGGCTACTACGTCAACCCGGTGCTGGTCCGCGCGGAGATCACCAGGAACGCCACCCTGCGCGAGGTCGTCGCCGGCGCCGCGGACCGGATCCGGCAGGCCACCGCGCGCGCCTCCTACCCCTTCCCGCTGGTCGCGCGGGACGCCGGGGAGGCCGGGCCGCTGTACCGGATCTCCATGACGATGGTCGCCACCGACCGCTTCGACGGCGGCATGGAGGTCGCCGCGGCCGGCGTCCCGATGCGGGTCGGCGACCTCACCGTCACCTACCTGGAGATCTCCCACCTGGAAGGCCAGTGCGACGTGTCGCTGGAGGTCACCCGGGACGCCAACGGCCTGACCATCGCCCTCCGCTACGACACGGAACTCTTCGAACGGCCCACCATGGAGCGGTTGTTCGACCAGTACGTACGGTTCCTCACCGCGGCCGCGGACGACGCGGACCGTCCCGTCGGCCGTGTCCCGCTGACCGACGGCGTCGACAAGCGGGCCCTGCTGGCCCTCGGCGGCCACCCCGGCGCCGTCTCATGACCGCGCCCGTGCTCCACGGCATCCTCGACGGCGTCGGCAACACGCCGCTGGTGGAACTCACCGGTCTGCTGCCCCGGCTCGGCTCCCGCGTCTTCGCCAAGCTGGAGGCGTTCAACCCGGGCGGCAGCGTCAAGGACCGGTCCGCGCTCTCCATGCTGCTGGGCCGCATCCGCGCCGGCGCCCTGGTACCGGGCCGGTCCACCGTGGTGGAGTCCAGCTCCGGGAACCTCGCCATCGGCATGGCGCAGATCTGCCGCTACTTCGACATCGACTTCATCTGCGTCGTCGACCCGAAGACCACCGAGCAGAACCTGGCGATCCTGCGGGCCTACGGCGTCACCGTCGACATGGTCACCGAGGTCGACCCCGAGACGCGGGCCTACCTGCCGACGCGCCTCAAGCGGGTGCGGGAACTGGTCGCGGCCATCCCCGGCGCGTACTGGCCCAACCAGTACGCCAACCCCCGCAACCCGCTGGCTCACGAGCGCACCATGCGGGAGATCGCCGACGCCCTGGACGGCCGCGTCGACTACCTGTTCTGCTCCACCGGCACCGGCGGCACCCTCACCGGCTGCGCCCGCTACATCCGCGAGCACCGGCTGCCCACCACCCTGGTGGGGGTGGACGCGCTGGGCAGCGTGCTGTTCGGCGGGGTGTCCGGCCCGCGGCTGCTGCCCGGGCACGGCGCGGCGGTACGGCCCGCGCTCTTCGACCCGGCGCTGGCCGACGAGGTCGTGCACGTCTCCGACCTGGAGTGCGTGGTGGGCTGCCGTGCGCTCACCGACCGCGAGGCCATCCTCGCGGGCGGCTCCTCCGGCGCGGTCACCGCCGCCCTCGGCAAGTTCGCGGCCCGCATCCCGGCCGGCCGCAACGTGGTCCTGATCTTCCCCGACCGGGGCGACCGGTACCTCGACTCGATCTACTCCGACGACTGGGTGCGCGCCCACTTCGGAGAGGTCTCCCATCTGTGGCAGGAACCCGAACTCTCCCTGGCGGTGAGCACATGCTGATCATCAAACACGGGCAGGTGGCCGGTCTGCTGACCGGACGCGAGAAGGAGATCGTGGACCTCGTCGCCGAGGCCTACGAACGGCACGACGAGGGGCGCACCGTACTGCCGCACTCCGTCTTCCTGCGCTTCCCCGACCGCCCCCGCGACCGCATCATCGGCCTCCCCGGCTACCTCGGCGCGCCCGCCGGGGACGAGTCGCCGGGCGGCGAGGTCGCCGGCATGAAGTGGATCTCGTCCTTCCCGGGCAACCTGGCCACCGGACACGAGCGGGCCAGCGCCGCGATCCTGCTGAACTCGCTGGAGACCGGGCACCCCGAGGCGCTCGTCGAGGGCTCCCTCATCTCCGCCCGGCGCACCGCCGCCTCCGCCGCGCTCGCCTCCCGGCTGCTCCTCGACGGCCGCCGGCCCACCGGTGTCACCCTCATCGGCACCGGCGTCATCAACCGCGAGGTGCTCCGCTTCCTCGCGGTCGTCCACCCCCACCTCGACTCCCTCGCCGTGTACGACACGGATCCGGAGCGGGCCACCCGTTTCACCGCCGACCACGCCCGGCTGCTGCCCGGCGCCCGGGTACGGCACTGCGAGAGCCTCGACGAGGCACTGGCCGCCCACGACCTGGTGTCCTTCGCGACCACCGCCGCCACCCCGTACACCGGGCTCGACGCCTGCCCGCCGGGCACCGTGGTGCTGCACGTCTCCCTGCGGGACCTCACGGTGCCCGCGATCCTCGGCGGCCACAACGTCGTCGACGACCCGGACCACGTGTGCCGCGAACAGACCTCGCCGCACCTGGCGGAACAGCACACCGGGGGACGGGACTTCGTCCACGCGTCCATCGGCGCGCTGCTGCGGGGCACCGCCGCTCCCGTGCCGCGGGACGGCCGGCCCGTGGTGTTCTCCCCGTTCGGTCTCGGCGTGCTGGACCTGGCACTGGCCCGGTTCGTCCGCGACGAGGCGCGCGCCCGGGGCATCGGCACCTCCATCGAGGGCTTCCTGCCCGGCCGTACGCCCTAGGGCCTGTCGTCGGCCGTCCCCTGCCCCGCGACGCCCCGCACGCTCCGCCGCGAGGGCGCCCCACCCGCCGCACCGGGCCCTGAGCCGAGCACTCCCGTACGAGGGCAGGGGTCCGGCGCGCCGGGAGCACGCGTCCGACGCCGCGAGGCCCGGCCTCCGGGCGGACGACGGGAGCGTGACGACAGGGCCCGGGGCCCGCCCAGCCCGAGGGCCACCCCGCACCGCAGACCCGCACCTGATCAACACCTCTGGAGAAGAGATGTCTGTCCCGCTGCACGAACTGATCGCCCGACAAGCCGTCCGTACCCCCCACGCCAACGCGGTCGACGACGCACAGGGGACGATGACGTACGAGCAGCTGGACCGGCACGCCAACCGCGTCGCCCGGCTGCTCCGGGACCGGGGCGTCGGCCCCGAGGAGCGGGTCGCGGTCTGCCTCCCCCGCGTCCGCGAGCTGCCGGCCGTGCTCCTCGGCGTGTGGAAGGCCGGCGCCGCCTACGTACCGCTGGACACCGCCCACCCCGCCGAGCGGACCGCCTGGACGGTCCGCGACAGCGGCGCCCGGCTGATCCTGGCGGTGCGCGGCTCGGCCCCCGAGGACCCGGCCGACCGCGAGGTGCTGTTCCTGGACGACCCGGCCACCGGCCTCGACACCCTGCCGGACACCGACCCCGAGCCGCTCGCCGCCGACCCGGCGGGCGCCGCCTACCTCACCTACACCTCCGGCTCCACGGGCCGGCCCAAGGGCGTGCTGGTGGAGCACGCCGGCATCACCAACCGGGTGTCCTGGACGGTACGGCGCCAGGGCCTCGGCCCGGCCGACCGGATGGTGCAGAAGACGGTGCTCACCTTCGACGCCGCCGCCCTGGAGCTGTTCGCGCCGCTCGTCGCCGGCGGCACCGTGGTGATGGCACCGCAGGGCGCCGAGTCCGACCCGGCCCTGCTGGTGCGCACTCTCGCCGAACAGCGCGTCACCGTCCTGCAGGGCGTCCCGTCGGTGCTGCGCCTGCTCACTGAGGAACCCGGCTGGAACCGGTGCGCCGGGCTGCGGCTGGTGTTCTCCGCCGGCGAGGCCCTCGACGCCGAGCTGTGCCGCCGGCTGAGCGAGCCGACCGGCGCCACGGTGTGGAACACCTACGGCCCCACCGAGTGCTCCGTCGACGTCACCGCCCAGGAGTTCGACCCGGAACTCCACACGGAGGCCGTACCCATCGGCCGGCCCCTCGACGGGCTGCGGGTCTACGTGCTGGACGAGGAACTCGACCCGGTGCCCATCGGCGTCGTCGGCGAGGTGTACGCGGCGGGAACCGGCCTCGCCCGCGGCTACGCGGGCCGCCCGGCGCAGACCGCCGAACGCTTCCTGCCCGACCCGCACAGCGGCGACGGCAGCCGCATGTACCGCACCGGCGACCTGGCCCGCTGGCGCTCCGACGGCAGCCTCGCCTACCTGGGCCGCGTCGACCACCAGGTCAAGGTGAACGGCGTCCGCATCGAACCGGCCGAGGTGGAGGCCGCCCTGCACGCCCACCCCGACGTGCGGTCGGCCGTCGTCGGGGCGTACACCGCGGCCGGGGGCACCCGGCTCGTGGCGCACCTGGTGGCGGGGCGCCGCATCCCCCGCGACGAGCTGCGCAGCTTCCTGCGGCGCCGGCTGCCCGAGCCGATGATCCCCGCCCTTTTCGTGCCCATGGACGCCTTCCCGCTGACCGCCAACGGCAAGGTCGACCGGTCCGCCCTGCCCGACCCGGTGTCCCCGGAGACCGTCACGAGCGGCGACACACCAGCACGGGTGGCCCCCCGCACCCCCGCGGAACGCCTCGTCGCCGACGTGTGGGAGCAGCTCCTGCAGGTGGAGAACGTCGGCGTGCACGACGACTTCTTCGCCCTCGGCGGCTCCTCCCTGGTCCTCACCCGCCTCGCCGTCGCCCTCACCAAGGCCTCCGGTGACGACGTCCAGCTGCGCGGCCTGTTCGGCGCGTCCACCGTGGAGGCCCAGGCCCGCCTCATCGAGGAGTCCCGTCCCGCCGTGCCCGAGGTGGTGCCGGTGGACCGCGGCGCACCGCTGCCGCTCTCCTTCGGCCAGCACCGCCTCTGGTTCCTGGACCGCATGCACCCCGGCAGTCCCGAATGGGTGGCTCCGCTCTTCCTGCGGCTGCCCGTCGGCACCACCGAGAGCACGGTCCGCGGCGCCCTGAACACCCTGGAGCAGCGCCACGAGGCCCTGCGCACCCGCTACGTCCTCCAGGGCGAGGAGCCCCGCCAGGTCGTCGTCGACGCGCAGCCCGTCGAACTCCGGGTGGAGGACGCCGGGGAGACCGACCTGGAGCGGCTCTTCGGCGAGCAGTTCCGCCGCGGCTTCGACCTGGCGGACGGCCCGCTGTGGCGGGCCCTGCTGGTACGGGTCCCGCTCGGCGGCCCCGTCCTCCTGGTCACCGTCCACCACATCGCCAGCGACGGCTGGTCCACGGTCGTCCTCGAGCGCGAGCTGCGTGAACTGTGCGCTGCGGCCGACGAGGACCGGGCCCCGGTCCTGCCCGCCCCCGCCGTCCAGTACGCCGACTACGCCGCCTGGCAGGCGGCCCGCTCCGACGACGCCGTCCTGGACCGAGAACTCGACTACTGGAAGGCCGCCCTGCGCGGCATGCCCGAGCTCCAGCTGCACACGGACCGGCCCCGCCCCGCCCGCCGCGACGGGCACGGACAGGGCGTGCGGTTCTCCGTCCCGGCCGGCCTCGCCGACGCCCTCAGCGGCATCGGCCGTCAGCACGGGGCCACCCCGTACGCCGCCCTCCTCGCCGCGTTCGCCGCGCTGCTCTCCCGCTACAGCGGGCAGGAGGACTTCGGCGTCGGCAGCCCCGTGACCGGCCGGCTGCGCCCGGAGACGCAGGACACCGTGGGCTTCTTCCTCAACTCCCTCGTCCTGCGCTGCGACCTGGCCGGGGACCCCACCTTCGCGACGCTGCTCGACCGGACCAAGGACACCGTGCTCTCCGGCTTCGCCCACCAGGAGCTGCCCTTCGAGCGGCTGGTGGACGAACTGCAGCCGGTCCGCGACCTCTCCCGGACCCCGCTCTACCAGGTGGCCTTCGACCTCCAGGACGAGGGCGCCACCACGGTGGCCGCCGACGGTGTCCTCATGGACGCCTTCCAGGGAGCCTGGCAGGTCGCCAAGACCGACCTCACCCTGTTCGTCTGGCGGCACGCCGACGGGTCCCTCACCGGCGCCTTCGAGTACGCCACCTCGCTCTTCGAGCACGCCACCGTGGAGCGCATGGCCGACCACTTCGTCCGCCTCGTGCAGGCCGTCGTCGAGGCCCCCGACACCCCGCTCTCCGCCATCGACCTCACCACCGTCCACGAACACCGCCTGCTCCGCCTGTGGAACGACTCGGCGGTGGCGGTGCCGGAGGTTTCGGTGCCGGCGCTGGTCGCGCGGCAGGTGGCGGGGCGGCCGGATGCGGTGGCGGTCGCGTCGGGTGGTGTGGTGTTGTCGTTCGCGGAGTTGGATGTGCGGGCGAATCGTCTGGCGCATGCGTTGCGTGGGGCGGGTGTGGGTGCCGAGTCGTCGGTGGCGGTGTTGCTGGATCGTTCGGTGGATCTGGTGGTGGCGTTGCTGGCGGTGTGGCGTGCGGGTGCGGGGTATGTGCCGATGGATCCGGTGCTGCCGTCCGGTCGGGTCGCGGGGATGGTCGCGGATGCCGGTGTGACGGTGGCGGTCACTTCCGCCGCGTATGCGGACCGGTTCGCGGTGCCGGTGGTGCGGGCGGACGATCCGGCGCTGTCGGGGTTCCCGGATTCGTCGCCCGCTGGGGAAGTGGACCTGGACGGTGTGGCGTACACGGTGTTCACGTCGGGTTCGACGGGGCGGCCGAAGGGTGTGCAGGTCTCGCATCGCAGTCTGGTCAATCATGTGGACTGGGCGGTGCGGGAGCTGGTGTCGGCCGGGTCGGGTGGTGCGCCGGTGTTCTCGTCGGTGGCGTTCGACCTGGTGGTGCCGAACGTGTGGGCGCCGCTGGCGGCCGGGCAGCGCACCTGGCTGTACGACGGCGAACTGACCGATCTGGGGGAGGCGTTGACGGAGGCCCGTCCGTTCTCCTTCATGAAGATGACGCCGGGGCATCTGGAGGTGCTGTCGGGTCAGCTCTCGGACGACGAGATCGCGGCGTTGGCGGGCCGGGTGGTGGTGGCCGGTGAGGCGCTGCCGGGTGCGTTGGTGGAGCGCTGGCGCCGGGTCATGGGTGACGGGGCGGTCCTCAACGAGTACGGGCCGACCGAGGCCACGGTGGGTACGTGTGTGTTCCCGCTGGTGGAAGCCGTGGACGGGGTGGTGCCGATCGGGCGTCCGCTGCCGAACATGACCATGCGTGTGCTGGACGGTGGTCTCCGGCCGGTGCCGGTGGGTGCGGTGGGTGAACTGTTCGTCGGCGGCGCCGGGGTGGCCCGCGGCTACGTGGGCGACCCCGGCCGCACCGCGGACAGGTTCGTGCCGGATCCGTACGGGCCGGCGGGCAGCCGGATGTATCGCACGGGGGATCTGGCGCGGTGGCGGTCGGACGGTGCGGTGGAGTTCCTGGGCCGGATCGACGATCAGGTCAAGGTCCGGGGTTACCGCATCGAGCTGGGTGAGGTGCGGGCCGCGCTGCTCGCCCGGCCGGAGGTGGCGGACGCGGCGGTGGTCGTCTCGCAGGACCAGCGGCTGGTCGCCTACGTCGTCGGCGAGGTCCCGGATCTGGCCGACGTGCTGCCGGAGTACATGCTCCCCTCCCTCTACGTGCGGCTGGACGCGCTGCCGCTGACCGCCAACGGCAAGCTCGACCGCCGTGCCCTGCCCGACCCCGAGCAGACCGCCACCGACTCCTACATCGCCCCGCGCACCCCCACCGAGGAACGCATCGCCGGGATCTGGAGCGACCTGCTCGGCAAGGACGCCAGCGCGCACGACAGCTTCTTCGAGATCGGCGGGCACTCCATCCTCGCGGTGCGCCTCGTCTCGCGGCTGCAGCAGGACTTCGACCTCGACCTGCCGATGCGGGTCGTCTTCGAGCGGCCCACCATCGCACAGCTGGCCGTGGAGATCGAGGACCGCGTCCGGGCCGAGATCGACGCGCAGCTCGCCGAATCCTCCTGACCAACGAGTGAAGGACGTCCGCATGCGCCACCTCATCTCACTGACCGATCTGACCGACGACGATCTGCACGCGCTGGTCGCCCGCGGGGCGGAGTTCGCCGCGGGGGCGGTCGCCAAGCCGCTGCGGGACGAGGTGGTCGGCGTCTACTTCCGCCGCACCTCGACCCGTACCCGTACCGCCTTCACCAGCGGGGCGCTGCGGCTCGGCGCGCAGACGGTGACCTTCGGCCCCGGCGACCTCCAGCTGAACACGGGGGAGACCACCGAGGACACCGGCCGGGTGCTGTCCGGCATGCTGGACCTGCTGGTGGCCAGGACCGCGGACGCCACGGACGAAATGCGCTCCTGGGCGGCGGCCGGGCCGATGTCCGTGGTGAACGCGATGAGCGCGGAGGAGCACCCGACGCAGGGGCTCACCGACCTCACCACCCTGTACTGCCACTTCGGCCGGGTCGAGGGCCTGCGGGTGCTGTACGTGGGCGAGGGCAACAACAGTGCCGCGGCGCTGGCCCTGGCCCTCACCCGCTACCCGGGCACCGAGCTGGAGCTGCGCACGCCGCCCGGGTACGGTCTCGCCCCCGACATCCTCGCGACCGCCGGCGAGCAGGCGGCGCGCAGCGGGGCGAAGGTGTCCGAGCAGCACGACATGGCGGGCCTGCCCGACGGGTTCGACGTCGTGTACACCACCCGCTGGCAGACCACCGGCACCAGCAAGCCGACCGCGGACTGGCGCACGGTGTTCGCCCCGTTCCAGGTGACCGGCGCCCTGTGGGAGACCAGCCCGGACGCGGTGTTCCTGCACGACCTGCCCGCGCACCGGGGCGAGGAGGTCACCGCGGACGTCCTGGACGGTCCGGCCGGCCTGGCGTTCACCCAGGCCACGCACAAGCTGCACAGCGCGATGGCGGTCCTCGAATGGTGCCGGGCCGTCCACTCATGATCCGAAAGCGCAGAGCCCGTCCCGACGGCGAGGGCGGGCACAGGCTGCCGTCGCTGCGCAGTTACCGCGACTTCCGGCTGCTGTGGACCGGCTCGGCGATGTCGGTGATGGCCGAGCGCTGCTCCGGGATGGCCTTCACGCTGCTGGTGCTCTGGCACACCAGGTCGGAGAGCGCCGCGGGCATCGTGGGGTTCGCGGGGCTGCTGCCCGCGCTGCTCGTGCAGCTGCCCGCGGGCGTCCTGGTGGACCGGATGAACCGGCGGCGCGTCATGATGACGTGCGTCGTGGTCCGGATGATCGCCGTGGCGACGGTCGCCGTCTCCCTGCTGGGGGACCAGGTGTGGGTGTGGCACATCGCCCTGGTGGCGTTCGTGCAGAGCAGCATGACCGTCTTCTACCAGCTGTCGGAACGGGCCATGGTGCGCAACGTGGTGCCCTCGCAGCAGCTGGGCGCGGCGATGGCCACCAACGAGGCCCGCTCCCGCGGCGTCAACTTCGTCGGCCATCCGGCCAGCGGGGCGATGTTCGGCCTGTCGGCGTGGGTGCCGTTCCTGACCAGCGTGACGCTCTACCTGGGGTCGCTGATCACCCTGGTGCGGCTGCGGGGCGAGCGGCAGCCGCCGCGCCGGCCGCGCGCCGGACGCCCCATGCGGTCCGAGATCGCGGCCGGGTTCGCCTGGGTGTGGGGACGGGCCTACTTCAGGACGGCACTGCTGATCATCTCGGCCAGCAACCTGGTCTTCCAGGGGCTCATCCTGACCGTCGCCGTGGTGATCAGGGAGGACGGGGGCGCCGCCGGAACCATCGGTCTGATCATGGCGGCGGGCGGCATGGGCGGCCTGTGCGGGGCGCTGTCCGGCGGCCGGCTGAACCGGCGGCTGCCGATGCGGCAGATCATGATCCTCGCGCACACCGCCTGGGCCGTGGTGATGCCCACAGCGGTGTTTTTCCGGCAACCCTTGGCACTTGGGGTGCTTTTCTACATAACGTCGTTTATAGGAGCCACTGTTACGGTCTCCGGCATGTCTTACCAGGTGCGCATCACCCCCAACGACATGCAGGGGCGGGTCGGCAGTGTCGTCATGCTCCTGGTGTCCGGGGCGAGTTCGCTCGGCGCGCTCGGTACCGGATACCTGCTGGAGGCGGTCGGCAGCCGCGTCGCCCTGACGGTGCTGTCGGCGGTGATGGCGGTGCTGGCCCTGGTCGCGGCCGTCGTCTTCAGCAGGGACGGAGCGGCCCGGGAGGACCGCGCAGACAGCATCGAACCTCCCGACGCGGAGCACACACCTCCGGCACCGGCAGCGCTGCCGGCCCCGGACGTGCCCGCGCCGGCCTCCGTCGTGGACGGGACGCCGGCCGATCCCCTCACCCACGAAGCGCGGAGAACCGATGGATGACGCAGTGCGGCTGGAGTCGCTCACCAAGACGTACGGGTCCGGTGACAGCGCGGTGAGCGCCTTGCGGGAGACCAGCCTGTCCTTCCCACGAGGCAGCTTCACCGCGATCATGGGGCCCTCGGGCTCCGGCAAGTCGACCCTGCTGCAGTGCGCGGCCGGGCTGGACCGGCCCACGTCGGGCCGGGTCTTCATCGACGGGCAGGACACGTCCGGCCTGAACGAGACCCGGCTCACCGAACTGCGCCGCGCCTCCACCGGGTTCATCTTCCAGTCGTTCAACCTGCTGCCGTCGCTGACCGCCGAGCAGAACGTGGCCCTGCCGATGCGGCTCGCGGGCCGCAAGCCGCAGCGCGGCGCCGTGCGGCAGGCGCTCGCCCAGGTCGGCCTGGACAAGAAGGCCGGCAGCAGGCCGAGCCAGCTGTCCGGCGGACAGCAGCAGCGGGTTGCCATCGCCCGTGCCCTGGTCGCCCGGCCCGCCGTCCTCTTCGCGGACGAGCCGACCGGCGCCCTCGACATGGCGACCGGACGCGAACTCCTCGCCACGCTGAGGGCACTGGCCGGACGGGGCGACGGCACCGACGGCCGGGTGACCACCACCATCGTCATGGTCACGCACGACCCGAACGTCGCCGCCTACGCGGACCGGGTGCTCTTCCTCGCCGACGGCAGCCTCGTCGGAGAGCTCCTCCAGCCGACCGCCGAGGACATCGCCGCCCGCATGACGCACCTGGCGGTGTCCTCGTGATCAGGGTGGCCTTCCAGACCCTGCGGGCCCGCTGGGTGTCGTTCCTCGGCACCCTCGTCGCGCTGGTCCTCGGCGTGGCGCAGGTCGCGGCCATGGGGCTGCTGGTGACGACCGCGTTCGACCTGCCCGACCGGCCGGTGGAGCGCTTCGCCGGCGCGTCCGCCGTGGTGCGCCCGCCGTCGGACGGCTGGGACTCGGCCCATCACGACCTGGGCGTCCGTTCCCCCCAGGCGGCCCGCGGGCTGAGCACCGAACTGCGCGACCAGGTCGCCGCGACCGGCCCGACCGTCGTGGACCGCGCCTTCTACGCACAGTTGCGCGGCGGTCCCGAGGACCAGGTCGGACACCCGTGGGCGGTGGCGCGTTTCGGCGGCTACCGCCTGACCGACGGCGTCGCCCCCGCCGGGGACGGCCAGATCGTCGTCCCCTCCGACCAGGCCCGCACCGGTGAACGGGTGACCGTGCTGACCGCGTCCACCGTGCGGGCGTACACCGTCAGCGGCACCGTCGCCCCCGTCGACTACGAGGACGCCGTCTTCTTCTCCGAGGCGGAGGCCGCCCGGCTGTCCCCCCGGATCGACTCCCTCGTGGCGCTCGGCCCGGCGGAAGCGGTCCGGGCCGCCGTCGGCGACCGGGCCGACGTCCTCACCGGCCAGGACCGGCACGAGGCCGACGCCAGCGAGGCCGAGGACCGGGAGACCCTGGACAACACGATCACCCTGGTGCCGGTGATGGCGAGTGTCGCCGGGACCACCGCCGTCTTCGTGGTGGCGTCCACCTTCGCCTTCGCGGTCGTCCAGCGCCGCCGGGAGGTCGCCCTGCTGCGCGCGGTCGGCGCCACGCCCCGGCAGGTGCGCAAGATGGTCCGCAACGAGGCCCTCCTGGTGGGGGGCCTCGCCGCCGCCGCAGGCACCGTCCTCGGCCTGTTCGGGGCACAGCTCCTCGCGGACATGCTGATCTCCCTGGGGGTGTCGCCGGACTGGTTCACCGTCACCCCCTCCCTGCACTGGACGGTGCTGGTGCCGCTCGCCGCCGCCTTCCTGGTGGGGCTGCTGGTGTCGGTGGGCGGTGCGGCCGCCGCCGCCCGCCGGGCCGGTTCCATCCAGCCCGTCGAGGCGCTGCGGGAAGCCGCCGTGGACGACACGGGCGTCACCCGGGGCCGCGCCCTGCTCGGCGCAGCCGCCCTGCTCGGGGGCGTCGGCTGGACCGCGTGGATCGCCACCGGATCCCCGGTGACGGTGCTCTCGCCGACGGTGTACGTGGTCTCGCTGATGGTGCCGGTCCTGGCGGCCGCGGTCCTCGCGCCGCTGGCCGTGGGCCCGCTGACCCGGCTGCTGATGTGGCCCTGGCGCCACGCCACCGGCCCCACCGCCATGCTGGTCCGGGAGAGCGCCCTGACCGCCCGCCGCCGTACCGCGGCCACCGCCGCACCGGTACTGCTCACCGTCGGTCTGGCCTTCTCGCTGCTCGCCGCCACCGACTCCCTGGGCGCGGCCCGCGACAGCGGTCTGCAGAACCGGGTCGTCTCCCAGTACGCCCTGGCCCCCGACGACACACCCGGCATCAGCACCGAGGTGATCGACCGGGTGGCCGAGGTGCCCGGCGTGAAGATCGCCGCGCCGCTGCTCACCACGGTCTACTGGAAGGACGAGGACCGCTACGACGAGAACGACGGCCTGGTCGTCGACCCCGAGGCGCTGAAGCGGACCATGGACCTGAAGGTCGTCGAGGGCTCCCTGGACGACCTCGACGAGAACAGCATGGCCGTCGCCGACCTGTGGCACATGGACCTCGGCTCCACGCAGACCGTGCTGATGGCCGACGGCAGCACGGCACGCCTGAAGGTGGCCGCCGTGTACGAGGCGCTGCGCGGCGAGGACGTGGCCTACCTGCCGCCGCGGTTCGCCGGCACCGCGCTGTTCGCGCGCGACGGCCTGGCCCGCCGCGCGTACATCACCCTGGACGAGGGCACCGACCGGGAGGCGGCCACCGCCGCCGTCCGCAAGGCGGTCGCCGGCAGCGGCGCCACCTTCATGACGCGGGACGAACTGGTCGCCTCCGAGTCCGCCTACGCCCGGCACCTGACCGAGGTCCGGCAACGCTCCACCGCGGTGATCATCATGCTGTTCTGCTTCATCGCCATCCTCAACACCCTGCTGATGGCGACCGCGGACCGCCGGCGCGACCTGGCCGTACTGCGGACCGCGGGTGCCACCCCCCGGCAGGTGCTGCGGTTCTTCGTCGCCGAGTCGCTGCTCGTGTCCGCGCTCGGTGTGGTGCTGGCGCTGGCCGCCACCGCCGTCAACCTGGCCGGACTGTGGGGAGCGCTGCTCCAGCTCTTCGGCACCACCCCGATCGTCGTGCCGTACGCGGTGGTCGCCGGCGTGGCGGTGGTCTCCACCCTGCTCGCACTCCTCGGCACGGTCCTGCCGGTCGGCGCGGCACTGCGGGCCCGTGCCGTGCAGCTGGTCGGAGCCCGCGAGTAGGACGCACCGGGTACGACCCCGCCCCGCCCCCGGACCCACGCGGCCCGGTCCCGATCCCCCTCGGGACCGGGCCGCGTGCCGTCTCCGGGGTGCCGGCGTGCAACGGACGGCAAGCCGGGCGAGGGCGGCGCGCAAGGCCCGCAGGGCCCATAAGAGAGCCGGTAAGAGCCCCGGTATAGGTCGCCGTCGGACGCTGGGCGCGCATCCGACCACCGAAGGGACACCGTCATGGCTGACGAGCAGACCGACCACCGCACCTACCGGGTCGTCCTGAACGACGAGGAGCAGTACTCGATCTGGGACGCCGACCGGGAACTCCCGGCCGGCTGGCACGCCGAGGGCACCGAGGGCTCGCGGCAGGACTGCCTCCAGCGGATCGAAGAGGTCTGGACGGACCTGCGGCCGGCGAGCCTGCGCCGCCGCATGGAGCAGTCCGGCGTCTGACCGGGCCGCACGGCCCGCGCGCCGACGGCGGCGGCACCACACCGCACATCACCAGCACCAAGCAGGCACCACACGAGATACGTCGTACGGAACGAAGGTCGGGAGGGGCGCTCAGCATGACTACGGGCGAAGTCCGCACGGGTGGACAGGTCGACAACAGCGGATCGGTCGGCGGCAGCGGAACGGTCGACAGCAGGCGCGAGGAACTGGTGCGAGCCAGACTCGCCGGGGGGCGCGGCGGCCGGCGGGCCGCCGTCACCCCGGTCGACCGCGACGGGCGGCTGGCCCTCTCCCACGGGCAGCAGCAGATGTGGTTCCTCAGCAGGCTCGACCCGGACAGCTGGGAGTACAGCGTCCCCGTGGCGCTCCGGCTGCGCGGGCGGATCTCCGCCGGCCTGCTGCGCCGCGGCTTCGAGGAGCTGGTGGCCCGCCACGAGATCCTGCGCACCCGCTACCGGCTCGACGGCACCGAGCCGGTCCAGCTGATCGACCCTCCCGGCCCCTTCGACCTGCCCGTCGACGACCTCACCGGCAGCGGCACCGCCGCCGAGCGACAGGAGCGGGCCCGCGAGCTGGCCGAGGCCGAGCCGGGCCGCCCCTTCGACCTGGGCGACGGAGCCCCGCTGCGGGCGCGGCTGATCCGCGTCGAGGAGGACGACCACCTGCTGGTCGTGGTCTTCCACCACGTGGCCTGCGACGAGTGGTCCGTCGGCCTGTTCCTCGGCGAACTGGCCTCCCTCTACGAGGCGTTCGGCCGCGACAAGCCCTCACCGCTGGCACCGCTCCCGGTCCAGTACGCCGACTACGCGGCCTGGCAGCGCCGCCGTCTCGACTCCGGAGAACTCGACCGGCAGCTCGACCACTGGCGCGAACGCCTCGCCGGTCTCACCCCGCTGGAGGTGCCCACCGACCGGCGGCGCCCCTCCACCCGCTCCTACGCCGGAGACGCCGTCCCCGTCCACCTGCCCGCGCCGCTCGCCGGCCGGCTGCGCGACCTGGGCGCCGCGCACGGCGCGACCCTCTTCCACACCCTCCTCGCCGGCTACCAGGGCCTGCTCTCCCGCTACACCGGCCGCGACGACATCGCCGTGGGCACCGTGGTCTCCGGCCGCAACCGGCCCGAACTGGAAGGGCTCATCGGCTACGGCATCAACACCCTGGTCCTGCGCGGCCGGTGGCAGGGCGACCCCACCTTCCGGCAGCTCCTCGTCGGCGCCCGGGAGACCGTCCTGGACGCCTTCGACCACCAGGAGTTCCCCTTCGCCCGCCTCGTGGACGAACTGGCCCCGGTGCGGGACATGTCCCGCACCCCGCTGTGCCAGGTGGCCTTCACCATGCACCGCGAACGCACCACCGGCTTCTCCCTGCCCGGCGTCGACACCGAGTCCCTGACCGCCACCTCCCGGGTCTCCCGCTTCGACCTCACCCTCCAGCTGCGGGAGACCGACGACGGTTCCGTCACCGGCACCCTGGAGTACAGCACCGCCCTCTACGACCGGACCACCGTCGAGCGCATGGCCCGGCACCTGACACGGCTCCTGGCCTCCGCCTCCGCCGACCCCGACCGCCGTCTGTCCCGGCTGGACATGCTGGACGAGACCGACCTCGCCGTCCTGCTGCCCGAGGTCCACACCTTCGACGCGCCCACCCGCTGCGTCCACCAGCTCGTCGAGGAACGCGCCGCCGCCACCCCCGACGCCGTCGCCGTCGTCTGCGGCACCGAACGCCTCACCTACGCCGAACTGAACACCCGCGCCAACCGCCTCGCCCACCACCTGCAAACCCTCGGCGCCGGCCCCGGCCGCCTCGTCGGTGTCGGTCTCGACCGCGGCCCGCACCTGGTGCCCGCCCTGCTCGGCGTCCTCAAGTCCGGCGCCGGCTACCTGCCCCTGGACCCCGAGCACCCCACCGACCGCATCGCCTACACCCTCCGGGACGCGGGCGCCGACCTCGTCGTCACCTCCACCGGCCACGCCGCCCACCTGCGCGACGCCGCCGAGGGCCGCCTCGTCGTCCTCGACGACCCGGACGAGGCCGCCGCGCTGGCCGCCGCACCCGGCCACGACCCGGACTCCGGGGTCACCCCGGACGACCTGATCTACACGATCTACACCTCCGGCTCCACCGGCCGCCCCAAGGGCGTCGGCCTCAGCCACACCAACGTGCTGCGCCTCTTCACCGCCACCGAGGAACACTTCGGCTTCGACGCGGACGACGTGTGGACCCTCTTCCACTCGTACGCCTTCGACATGTCGGTGTGGGAGATCTGGGGCGCCCTCACCCACGGTGCCCGGCTCGTCGTCGTACCGCCGGACGTCTCCCGCTCCCCGGAGGACTTCCTGCGCCTCCTCGCCGACGAGCGGGTCACCGTCCTCAACCAGACCCCGTCCGCCTTCCGCGGCCTGGTCGCCCTGGCCGCCGACGGAAACCCCCTGATCGACGAACTCGCCGTGCGCGTCGTCTCGTTCGGCGGCGAGCGGCTCGACATCCCCGCGCTGCGGCCCTGGGTGGAGCGCCGCGGCCTCGACGTCACCGTCCTCGCCAACCTGTACGGCATCACCGAGACCTGCGTGCACACCACGTTCCACCGCGTCACCGAGGCCGACCTGGCCGCCGAGACCGGCAACCCGGTCGGCGTGCCGCTGAGCGACCTCCAGGTCCACCTGCTCGGCCCGCACGGCGAACTCGTGCCCGTCGGCGTGCCCGGCGAGATCCACGTCGGCGGCCCCGGCGTCGCCCTCATGTACCTGGGCCGGCCCGCCCTCACCGCCGAGCGCTTCGTACCCGATCCCCACGGCACGCCCGGCACCCGCCTCTACCGCAGCGGCGACCTCGCCTCCCGCCGGCCCGACGGCAGCCTGGACTACCTGGGCCGCATCGACCACCAGGTCAAGATCCGCGGCCACCGCATCGAACTCGGCGAGATCAAGGCCGCGCTCACCACGCACCCGAGGGTCCGGGACGCCGTCGTCGTCGCCCGCGAGGACACCCCCGGCGACCGCCGTCTCATCGCCTACGTCGTGCCCACCGGCGACGCCGTCGCCGCCCCCAGCGAACTGCGCGCCCTGCTCGCCCGCAGCCTCCCCGACTACATGATCCCGGCCGCGTTCCTCGTCGTCGGCCGCATCCCGCTCACCGTCAACGGCAAGCTCGACCAGGCCGCCCTCCCGGCCCCCGACCGCGGCGCCCTCGGCGTCGACGCCGTGCACGTCGCGCCCCGCACGCCCGCCGAGGAGGAGATGGTCGCCGTCTGGCGCGAGGTCCTCGGTGTGGAGACCGTCGGCGTCGAGGACAACTTCTTCGACCTGGGCGGCGACTCACTGCGCGCCGTCGCCCTCGTCGGCGCCCTTCGCGGCAGCGAGTACGACGTCACCGTCCGCGACGTCTTCGAGCACCGTACGCCCGCCGAACTCGTCGCCTTCGTCACCGGCCGGCCCGCCCCCGCCGCCCCCCGGCCGCCCGTCGCCCCCTTCGCTCTGATCGGCGACGAGGACCGGAACCGGCTGCCGGACGGCCTGGTGGACGCCTATCCGCTGGCGCAGGTGCAGCTCGGCATGGTCGTCGAGATGCTCGCCGACGACGGCCGCAACCACTACCACAACTCCACCTGCTTCCGGATCCTCGACGACCGGCCCCTCGACCCCGAGGTCCTCCAGCGGACCGTCGACACCGTCCTGGCCCGGCACGAGATCCTCCGCTCCTCCTTCGCCGTCGAGGGCTACTCCGTCCCCCTCCAACTGGTCCACCCCGCCGCCGACGTGACCTCACCCGTCGCAGCGCGGGACCTCACCGGACTGGACGCCGACGCCGTCGAGCGGTCGCTGCGCGCCTACATGGCCGAGGAGCGCACCCGCCTCTTCGACCTGACCCGCGCCCCGCTGATCCGCTTCACCGGCCACGCCTGCGACGACGGCTCCTGGTGGCTGACCCTCACCGAATGCCACGCCGTCCTCGAAGGATGGAGCCACCACTCCCTCCTGATGGAGCTCGTCACCACCTACCACGCCCTGCGCGGCGGCGAGCCCCTCCCGGACCCGGACACCCCCGACGTCCGGTACGCGGACTTCGTCGCCGCCGAACTGGAGTCCCTCGCCTCCGACGAGGACCGTGCCTACTGGCGGGGCATCCTCGACGGTCACACGCCCTTCGAGATCCCCTCCGGCCTCGGCGACGACCCCGCCACCACACCCCGCGGCCTCAACCGCTCCTGGGTGCCCTACCACGACCTCGAGGCCGGCCTGCGCACCCTCGCCAGCCAGGCCAAGGTGCCCATCAAGAGCGTGCTGCACGCCGCGCACCTGAAGGTGATGAGCCAGCTGACCCCCGAAGAGGCCTTCTTCACCGGCCTCGTCACCAACGCCCGCCCCGAGGCGGCCGGCGCGGAACGGGTCTACGGGGTCTACCTCAACCCGCTGCCGTTCGCGCACCGGCGCGGCGCCCGTACCTGGCGCGAACTGGTACGCCAGGTCTTCGACCAGGAGATCGAGGTCTGGCCGCACCGCCGCTTCCCCCTCGGCGTCATGCAGCGCGAGCTCGCCGGCACCGAACGCCTCGTCAACGTCCGCTTCAGTTACCAGAACTTCCGGCAGGTCGACCAGGACCTCGTCGACTACCCGGCCACGATCGACGACAGCCCCACGGAGTTCCCGCTCGGGGTCTCCACCCGGGCCGGCTTCATGGTGATCACCGCCCAACGGCACTACTTCGACCGTGCCGCGGTGGACCGGTTGGCGGCGATGTACCGGGCGGTCCTGGAGTCGATGGCCGCGGATGTGGACGGTGACGCGCGGGAGGCCTTCCTGC